>CAWEHK010000008.1:0-270751 GCA_963808625.1 uncultured delta proteobacterium | reverse complement strand
TTAGACAATGTAAATCTTACGTGTACGTCAGGGGCTGGTCTAGACGCGAGGAGGGGGAGGGGAAACCGGGCGGATGCCGATGCAGATCATGACTTTTAATCTCCGTTTTGACAACGACCGCGATGGGAAGAACGCCTGGTCATATCGCAGGGACCTGCTGGTTGAGGTAATTGCCGAGTCGGCGCCGGCGGTTTTCGGGACCCAGGAAGGGACGCAAAGGCAGCTCGCGTACTTGCAGGAGCACCTGCCTCACTACCGGATGCAGGCTTTTGAACGGGTTTGGGATGATACGTGCCAGTATCCCACTTTGTTTTACCGGCCGGAGCAATTCCGCCTGCTCGAGGGGGGGAGTTCTGGCTGTCGAAGACTCCTTCGGTGCACCGGAGTAAGGACTGGGGCAGCGCCTTTCCGCGCATGATGAATTTTGGCCTCATGGAAGATGTGGCGAACCGGGTGTCATTCTGGACAGCAGTAACCCACCTGGATCATCTTGGGCATGAAGCTCGCCTGGAGCAGGCCAAAATCCTCGCCGAGTGGTTCGGCCGGCGACCGGGACCACGGGTCCTGATGGGGGATTTCAACGATGTTCCCGGTTCCGCCGTGCACCGCGTCCTGACGGCCCCCGAAACGGGCCTTCGCGACACCTGGCAAGCGCTTCTCCGGGGGGAAGACGAAGCGAGCATGACCCATCATAATTTTTTCGGAGTCCCTCAGCAATGCCGCATGGACTGGGTTCTGGCAAGCCCCGAGTTTCGCGTGATCGACGCGGTGGTGGTGAGGGCGAACCGCGAGGGGCGTTATCCATCGGATCACTTTCCTTATGCGGTGGAACTCGATTGGGAAAAGAATGCCCGATCCACGAATTCATACGAAGAAAAAGCAAAATATACACGAAGGGACCATAAACTCGTTAGTCCTGCCTTGGAAGCCATCTCAAAATCGTCAAGACGCTCGCCATCGTCATTCCGGCGAAAGCCGGAATCCAGGGCGAAGTTGCTCCTAAAAAGGAATAAATACAGATGAAAGATACGATTCGCATCGCCATCATCCAGCCCAAGCCCTATCCCACCTTTGATGATCCGCGAAATATCGGTCACGCTTTGATGCTGTTGGAAAAATGCCGCGGCGAAAGGCTCGACGTCGTGTGCTTCCCGGAGTATTTTCCCTATCAGGGAGAAAAGGAACTGGGCACGGCAGCCCGTCAGCTCGACACATACCTTATAGCCGGGTTGGTGGAGGCCGAGGGTGATCGTCTCTACAATACCGCCACGCTTTTTGACCGGTCGGGCCGCATCTTCGGCCGACAACGGAAGCGCAACCTGGGGGTATTGGAGCGGGAACAGCTGGGGATTTCGCCGGGAGACGGGGTATTTCGCGCCTTTACGACCGATTTTGGGAAGATCGGCATCCCCGTGTGCATCGACTTTTGGGGCCAACCGGAAGCAGGAAGGCAGCTTGCAGACCAAGGGGTCGATGTCGTATTCAACCTTGCCATCTTTCCTATTCTGCGTGGCCACTGGAAGCATGGGGCCCTGGTGCGGGCGTTTGACAATTTCGTGCCCGTAGTGGGCGTCAACACCGCAGATTACAATGCGGTTATGAACGGCAAGCGAATCCACCAGCACGGCGGCCAGAGCTTTGTCATTCAGTTGCCGAAAATCCTCGACCGGGAAGATTTCCGCCGCTGGTTCAAGAGCCTTGACACCGCTAACGACTGGGTGAGGACGGAACTGGATCAACTGGAACAGGTTCACTTTGCGGAGGTCGACCTGCGCACGGCAAGGCGTTTCCGTCGAGAATTCTGGGGGCGTTTCGGTTTTCAACGGTAAAGCCGGACGACCTCTAAATGATGGGCCCCGGGCCCCAACGCCGCGGGGACACCCCGGAGGTATTACGTATGTCAGTGAAACCGAAGAGAAATGTCTATCTGAAGATGAAGACGCTTGAGGAAGCTCGGGGGCTTTGGGCAGAAAAGACCGCAGCCTGCCGCTGTGCAATCGAGGGCATCCCGGCGGTGTCGACTCTTGGCAGGGTCCTGGCGCAACCGATCATTGCCGGGAGTTCCGTGCCGCATTATCACGGTTCGGCAATGGACGGCATTGCGGTGAAGGCTCGAGACACCTTTGGTGCAAGCGAGGTTCACCCGCTGCGTCTCGTGCTTGGGAAGACGGCCCATGCGGTTGACACCGGCGACCCCTTGCCGCCTGAAACCGATGCCGTGGTCATGATCGAATATGTGGAACCGGTGGCAGAGGATGAGGTGGAGATTCGCGCGGCAGCATTCCCCTGGCAGCATGTGCGCAAAGTCGGGGAGGATATGGTCGCCGGGGAACTGCTCTTGCCTCAGCACCACCGGCTTCGGCCTGCCGACGTCGGGGTGCTGCTCGCCGGCGGAGTCCAGGAAGTTCCGGTCTATACTCGTCCCCGTGTTTGGATTCAACCCACCGGCACGGAACTCCTCGATGCCAGGCGAAGCGGCAGAAGCTGCTCCCGGGCAGATTGTCGAATTCAACGGGGCAATTCTTTCGGGACTGGTTCAGGAATGCGGCGGCGAGGCCCTCCTGCAGGGAATCGTCGCGGATGACTATGAGACCATCAAGGAGGCGCTGCGGCGGGCCGTTGAAGCGCCGACCGACGTGGTGCTGGTCAATGCCGGTTCGTCCGCCGGGTCCGAAGATTATACTTCGGCAATCGTTGACGAGCTGGGCGAGGTGTTGGTGCATGGCGTGACCATGATGCCGGGAAAGCCGACGATCCTTGGCGTGATCAAAGGCAAACCCGTCGTCGGTGTCCCCGGCTATTCGGTCTCAGCCATTATGGCCTTCGAACAATTTGTGCGGCCTCTTCTCTACGCTCTGCAGGGTTTGCCATGTCCGGCCTTTCCCGAGGTGGAAGCGTTTCTGGGCCGTAAGATGCCGTCCAAGCTGGGACTCGAGGAATTCGTGCGGGTCATCCTCGGGCGGGTGCAGGGGCGCCTCATCGCCATGCCCCTCCAGCGCGGCGCCGGCGTCATTACCTCGCTCACGCGCGCCGATGGCATCCTGCAGATTCCCCAGGACCTGGAAGGCCACGAGGTGGAAGAGACCGTGCGCGTGCGCCTGCTTCGGCCCGAGGAGCAGCTGGACCATACCCTCATCATGATCGGGAGCCATGATAACGCCATTGATGTGCTCGCCAACGAACTGAAGCGGAGGGACAGCCGGCTCCACCTTTCCTCGAGCAATGTCGGCAGCCTGGGCGGGCTCATGGCCATTCGCCGGGGACAGACTCACCTGGCCGGTTCCCATCTCCTGGATGTGGATAGCGGTGAGTACAATTTCTCTTACATCGAGCGCTATCTCAAAGGCACGCCGTTGCGCCTGGTGCAGCTGGCAATGCGCCAGCAGGGTCTGCTCATTCGCCCCGGAAACCCCAAGAACATCCGGGGAATTGAAGACCTGCTCAGACCCGAGGTGACTTTCATCAATCGCCAGGCCGGGGCCGGTACGCGCATCCTTCTGGACTATTGCCTGCAGCAGTCGGGGCTCTCACGCGACGGGATTCGTGGTTACGACCAGGAGGAATTCACCCACATGGCGGTGGCCGTGAACGTGCTCAGTGGCCGGGCGGATGCCGGGATGGCAATTTATGCTTCCGCCAGGGCACTGCATCTGGACTTCATTCCCATTGCGGAAGAACGCTACGACCTGGTGATTCCCGAAGCCAGTTGGGACGATCCCAAAATCCGGTTGCTCCTGGATATCATCGTTTCCGCCTCCTGCCGCCATACCGTGAACGCACTCGGCGGCTATGACGTATCCGCATCAGGGACGGTCAAGGGTGTCTGGGATGGTGAAAAATGGAGCTGATTCTATCCACGAATTCACACGAAGTGACACGAAGGAAAACCGAATTTGATGGATTTGATTCTCAAAGATGAAGTCTATGCGGTTGTAGGGGCAGCAATGGAGGTCCACAACGAGCTTGGTTTTGGTTTCTTGGAGGGGGTTTATCAGGAAGCGATGGAAATCGAGCTCAGAAAAAGGCAGATTCCTTTTGAGGCCCACATGCCTTTGATTATTCTCTACAAAGGCCAACAGTTGAAGAAAGAATATGTTTCGGATCTCTTATGCTACCGACAGATCGTTGTGGAATTGAAAGCCCTCGAACATCTGTCGGGGAGAGAAGATGCCCAGTTGTTGAATTATCTTAAAGCTACCGGCCTTCGTGTCGGCTTACTTATCAATTTTGGAAACTCAACAAAACTGGAATGGAAACGATTTGTTAGATAACGCGTACCGCAACCTGAATATCTCTTCGTGTTTCTTCGTGTGCATTCGTGGATAAAAAAGAGAAACCACGCTATCTCGCGCTATACGAACATGGCATCCTCACCGAGAGGGCCAACCAGCTGGGTGAAGCGCTTGCCTCATGCACTCTCTGCCCGCGCCGGTGCGGCGTTAACCGGAAAGCCGGGCGAGCTGGGAGCGTGCGGGGTGGATGCACGACCAAAGGTTGCCGCCGTCAACATCCACCCCTGGGAAGAACCGCCCATTTCCGGGACTCGTGGTTCGGGAACGATCTTTTTTTCCGGCTGCACGCTCCAATGCATCTTCTGCCAGAATTATCCCATCAGCCAACTGGGAGTAGGCCGTTATCTGAGCGTAGAGGAATTGGCGGAGGGCATGCTGGACCTCCAGAGGAAGGGGGCGCATAACCTCAACCTGGTCACGGCGACGCACCAGATGGCTGCGGTGGTGGAAGCCCTGCTCCGGGCCATCCCTCGTGGGTTCCGGCTGCCGCTCGTGCACAACACCAGTGGGTACGAACGGGTTGAAATCCTGCGAGTTGCTTGAAGGAATTGTGGACATCTATCTTCCGGACATCAAGTATGCTGACCCTGCGGTGGCAGAACGCTGTTCCCGGAGATCCGATTATGTGGCAATGCAATCGCATGGCGTTGCTGGAGATGTGGCGCCAGGTCGGCCCCCTCAAAGTGGACGCGGAAGGCATTGCCTACCGGGGCATGCTGATCCGCCATCTTGTGCTCCCCGAAGACCTGGCCGGGACCGCGCAGAACCTTGCCTTTCTTGCGGAAAGATTCGGGCCGGAAGTCTGGATCAGCCTGATGCATCAGTATTTTCCTGCGCACGAAGCACTCCATACCCCGCCTCTCAACCGCAAGACAAGCCGACGCGAATATGAGTATGCGTGTCGCGCAGTTTTCGATCTTGGACTGGAAAATGGTTTTGTGCAGTCAATCGGCTGACGGGCCTCGAGTGGGAGACAAGGATCGGATAATGAAAATTGGGGATGGCTTTGCGAGCATTTTCTCACGACCCGTCTTGGTCCCTTTCTCGGTTATTCCTCAAGAAGTTGCACCATCGAACGGTGTCATTGAGCTGGGCAAATAAGACTGTACTAAGCAAGCACAATCTGTTACTGAAAGGGGTATCAAATCAAGTGCATGGCTGTTTGCGGACCTTCTTCAGCGATACCTCTGCGGGGTTTTCCCGAGTTCAATGCGGCGAGGACTGAGTTTGAATTACCAGGGGATAACTGATCCGGCACGCTGACCAGGCACACGCAAGGCTGTCGGGTCTCTGTACAGGGTTGTCCGGTACCGGCCCAGCCCTGCTCATTGGATGGCAGAGGCTTTAAGACGGCGTCCAGGGGTTGGTGAAGGAATCGGCTAATATTGATGGTTTCAGGGTGATAATCGATGGAAGAGAAAAGTTATAAGAAGCTGCAGTGGAAGATCATCGCCACGACCCTCTCGTTCTCCTTGATCCCGCTCTTCGCTCTGGGACTCAGTATCTACTACCAGTTCAGCGTCTCGTACACGGCGAAGATCATTGAAATGCTGGGAAACCGGGTGGAGAACCGACGCAACTCCATTGATTTGTTTATCGACGAGCGCGTATCCCAGCTATACACGCTGGCTTATACCCATTCCTTCGACCAGCTTAAAGATGAAGGCTATTTGAATAAGGTCTTCACGCTCATGCAGATGCGGTCAAAATCATATGTTGACGTCGGCATTATTGACTGGGATGGACACTATGTTTCGTATGTCGGCCCCTACGAACTGAAGGGACTTAGCTACAAAAACGAGGAATGGTTTCAGGAGGTGATGTTACGGGGCTTCTACATCAGCGACGTCTTTACCGGGTTTCGCAAGTTTCCCCATTTCATCCTTGCGGTGATGCGCCGCGAGGGAGATCGGAGCTGGATCCTGCGGGCCACGATCGACACCGAGATTTTCGATTCCATGGTGAAGGCCGCACAAGTCGGTCAGCGGGGCGATGCCTTTGTCCTCAACAGGAATGGCGTCCTGCAGACCCCCCCGCGTTTTGGCGGTGAGCTCCTTGAACGGCTGGACTACTTCGATTTGTCCAAGTTTCCCGGAACGCGCATCGAGGAAATGGCAGTCAACGGTGAGAACAACATCTATGGCATGACCTGGCTCAGGAACAAGGATTGGATGTTGGTCATCAAGGAGAGTCCGCGCGAGGAGCTGATGCCCCTGCTGCGTGCCAGGTTTCTGGTGATCGGCCTGGGACTCGGGGGCGTATTGCTCATCGTTGCCGGGACCGTCCTTATCACGCGCATGATGATTGCGCGGCTGATCAACGCCGAGCGTGAAAAAGCGACCCTCGATGCGAGCCTGATGCAATCGAGCAAGATGGCCGCCCTCGGCAAGCTTGCCGCCGGCATTGCCCATGAGGTGAACAATCCTCTGGCGGTGATCAAGGAGAAGGTGGGGTGGCTGACGGATTTGCTTTCGGAGGAGGAAGTTTCCAAGAGCGAGAATTTCCAGGAATTTGATGACGCTCTGCGGAAGATCGATTACCATGTCGACCGGGCAAAGAAGGTGACCCATCGCCTCCTGGGTTTTGCGAGGAGAATGGAGCCCACTCAGGAACGGATCAATGTCAACAAGGTTCTCGAGGAGACGATCGACTTCCTGCGCAATGAGGCCCATTACCGGAATATTGAAATCCACTCGGAGCTTGCTCTGAACCTCCCGGAAACGACGAGCGATTCGACGCAACTTCAGCAGGTATTTCTCAACATTCTTAACAATGCCATCGACGCTCTTGGCAAGGATGGGACCATTACCGTGCAGACGGTTTATTGCGAACGGATCGGGGAGGTGGCAATCAACATCGCCGACACCGGCCCGGGAATTCCTGCCGAGGTGTTGAGCAAAATCTTTGATCCTTTTTTTACCACCAAGGAAGTGGGGAAGGGTACCGGGCTCGGTCTCTCGATCAGCTACAGCATTGTCGAAAAGCTCGGGGGGAGGATTGCCGTAGCCAGCAAGGTAGGGCAGGGGACAACCTTCACGATCTATCTGCCGATCGTGAATCAGGATCAGTTCCAGTAGCGCAGGGTGAAGGTTTTTTTAGCCATTTTTCGGGGCCAACACACATCAGGAGGGCACCATGGCAACTATCGAATTTGAAGGCAAGGCTTACGAGGTGGATGAAGGGGGTTTCCTGCTGCATCCGGAACAGTGGGATGAGAATTTTGCCAAGGGAATGGCGCCCCTGGTCGGGATCCTTTCCGGGCTGACCAACGAACATTGGTGTATTATCACCTTTATTCGAAATACTCTTGCGGAAACCGGCCGATGTCCGATGGTCCATGAAATTGGCAAGGATTGCGGTATGAAGCTGGCTGATTTGAAGAGGCTCTTCCCTTCCGGTTATCTGCGGGGAGCATGCAAGCTGGCGGGACTAACCTATTTTGAGGAAGAAGTTCACTCCTCCTGGCTGCCGACCCAGAGAATGACCAAAGTAACGACGGCTCTGGCCGAGAGAACCTACCGTGTGAACATATGGGGATTTCTGATCAACCCTTCAGAGTGGGATGAAGAGTATGCCGTCTTCCGGGCGCGAGAGATGAAAATGCCCGACTTGACGCAAAGGCACTGGAGCATTATTCGGTTCCTCCGTGAGCAATTTCAAAAGACCGGCGCCGTGCCAACGGTTCATCAGACTTGTGAGGCGAATAATCTTGAGATTGA
This sequence comes from uncultured delta proteobacterium, assembly GCA_963808625.1. Lineage (GTDB taxonomy): Bacteria > Desulfobacterota > Syntrophobacteria > Syntrophobacterales > Syntrophobacteraceae > JADGQM01. Next base: position 262,740 of record CAWEHK010000008.1, on the reverse strand, counting down.
GGAACTGGGAATACTATTCCCCGATGGTTATAACCGTGGCGCCGTCAAGATTGCCGGTTTGCGGGTAAGATAAGAACGTCTCGAAGAGGTCCTCCTGTCTCGGCCGCTGCCTTCCCCACCCAGAGCCTGTGGGGACAGGCTCTGACGGAGGACCAGGGACCAGGAAGCATGCGGATTTCTGCTGAAGCTCGCGGGAATGGAGGTTCCGGATTGTTTTCTGCGTCATGGCGGCTGGTGACAGCCGCCATGAAGGTACTGGTTCGAAGAGCTTCTGTTCATGTCTCTTCGGGTGTCCCGAACGGACATGAGTAACTGTGGTAAGTCCACGGATCGGTGGGAGCGAAATGGACACCACAGTTTTGGATGTGGTGGAGAGAGGCAATACTGATGGAAAATTTTAGAGTATTGATCGTCGACGATGAGCTCGATTTTTTGGAGACGATCGTGAAGCGCCTGAAAAGGCGCAAGGTGGATGCTACCGGTATCGACAGTGGGATCAAGGCTCTGGAACTTCTGGAGAAGGAGCATTTTGACGTGGTCATTCTGGATGTTAGAATGCCTGGCCTGGATGGTATCGAGACCCTGAAGGAGATGAAACGAAAGCGACCGCTCATGGAGGTGATCATGCTCACCGGACATGCGTCCGTCGAATCCGGCGTCCAGGGGATGCAATACGGGGCTTTCGATTACGTGATGAAACCGGCGGACATCAATGATCTGCTGGAGAAGATCCGCGAGGCGCACGAACGAAAGATCCTGCACGAGGAAAAGGTGCGAAAAACCAGGATGATCTGAGATGATCCCGATGCCGAATGAACGCCGATATTCTATCTTGAGTCTCTATCCTTACGCAGCATCCCTTCTCACAGCCGGGCTCGCAATCGTCCTTGGACTCTCCAAAGAATTCGTTCCGGCGGCACTCGCTCTGCTGATTGCACTCATCTCGTTCTTCCTCACCAGGCGGTTGACACATGACATAAAGCAAGCCAATGAGCAGAAGTGCCACCTTGACGAGCAGCTGATTCAATCCCAGAAACTGGCGGCAATCGGCGAGCTGTCCTCGGGAATTGCCCACGAGATCAACAATCCTCTCGCCATCATGGGGCAGGAGACGGAGTGGATCAAACATCTCTTGAAAGATGATCATCTCGAGGCTCCCGGGGCCCCCGAAGAGCTGCGCGATTCACTGCGCGAGATCGTCTCACAGGTTGAGCGCTGCAAGGAAATCACCCACAAACTGCTGGATTTTGCGAGGAAGAAAGAGCCTCTCATTCAGCGTGCCGATGTGAACCGGCTGATCGAGGACATGGCCAAGCTGGTAGATAAAGAGGCGGCGCAGCATAATATTCAGATCATAAGGGCCTACCAGGCGAATTTGCCTCGCGTACAGACCGATCCTCCTCTTCTGCGTCAGGTGGTTTTGAATATCTTGAATAATGCGGCCTACGCGATTGGCAAGGACGGTGCGATCACGATTGCCACCCGCCAATCCGGAGACACGCTCGTGGAACTGTCCTTTAGCGATACCGGCTGTGGCATTCCCAAGGAGCAGCTCGACAAGATATTTGATCCTTTTTTTACGACCAAGCCTCCGGGAAAAGGCACTGGTCTGGGGCTCTCCATTTCCCACAGTATCGTCGTCAAACTCGGAGGTCGCATTTCCGTTGCCAGTGAAGTGGGCAAAGGAACCACCTTCACCATTCACCTTCCCGTTGCGTCATCGAAAGGGGGACCATGACAATGCTGCCCAAGGCAAAGGTTTTAATCGTCGACGATGAAGAACGATTCCGCCTCACTCTCAAGAAACTGCTGACCGCTAACGGCCTTGACACCAACGCCGTCGGGAGCGGCATGGAAGCCATCGAGGAGCTGCAGCAACAGCCCTATGACGTCATCCTGCTCGACGTGAAAATGCCCGGTATGAGCGGCATCGAGGCCCTGGCCGAGTTGAAGAAGATCAACCGGGAGGTGGAAGTCATTATCCTGACCGGACACGCTTCGGTGGATGTGGCCGTCGAGATCATGCGGCTCGGCGGCTACGAATACCTGCTCAAGCCCTGCCCCATCGATGAACTGCTGGCGAAGATTGAATCGGCCTTCGAACGCAAAGCGGCGAGGGATGAAAGAGTGCGGAAAGCCGAAACCAATCCGATGAATCAGGTTTCCTGAAGGCCTTTGACTCGATGTTGGTGTCACGCATGAGGCGCTGGAGATGCCGCCGTTTTACCCCGATGCTGCGGGCTGCCTGGGCAACATTGCCACCTTAATCGTCGCTCTGAGAGTACACCAATGAATGCTGCGGACATCAATGATTTCTGGGATGACCTGCTCGCCCACATTGAGGAGCGGCGCGTTATTCCGGTCCTGGGCCCGGAGCTGCTCACGATCCAGGAGCAGGGGCAGGAAGTCCGCCTTTACCGCGCCCTTGCCGAGCGGCTTCTGGCAAAATATGATCTTAAGGCTTCAAGCGGGGTCGTCGAGGGGGAGGTCATCAGCAACGAGGTGTTACTGCGTCCTCACCTGGAGCTGAACGACGCGGTGTGTGCACTTGCCCGGCGGGGCAGGCGCATCCAGGACCTCTACCGGCCCATCAACGATTGCTCCGTGGCATCCTCGGTTCCCAACCCACAATCCCTGAGGCTCTGCGCCATCTCGCCCGCATCTCCGCCTTGGATCTTTTTGTCACGACCACCTGTGACGACCTCCTGGTCAGGGCGCTGGATGTTGAGCGAGGCGGCGGCGCGCCTTTCGCCGAGCAGATTGTGTATGCGCCCAACCTTCCTGGCGATCAGGCACGGGATATCCCTGAAATTAGAAGCTCGTTATACAGTGCCGTTTTTTACCTCTTCGGTCGGGCTTCCGCCTCTCCCTTTTACGCTATCCACGACGAAGACACCCTTGAGTTCCTCTACAACCTCCATGCAGGGGGCGGGAACCTGCCGGATCGCATGGTCTCGGAAGTGCGCAGCAGAAACCTGCTCATCATCGGGTGCCCTTTTGCGGACTGGCTGAACCGTTTCTTCATTCGGCTCTCCAACAAGGACAAGGAGCGGCTCTTGGGGGGTCGCGCCAAGAAGGAATTCCTGGTTGGCAATGAAGTGGCCCAGAACCACAGCCTGACCCTGTTTCTCGAACGCTTTAGCCAGAACACGCAGGTCTACCCGGGCGACGCCGGGACGTTTATCGGCGAGCTCACCCATCGATGGCATGAGCGCCATCCCGAAGTTGCAGAAGCCATGCCGCCGCGCCTCGAACCCGAGCAGACTCCCGGCGCCGGTGACATCTTCATCAGCTACTCGCGAACCGATCTTCCCGCCGCCCGAACCTTGTGTGCCGAACTCGAAGAGATCGGGGCGGGCATCATCTGGTTCGACAAGAACATGTTGAAGCCCGGTGACGAATGGGAACGAGCCATCATGGGGGCGATCAAGCGCTGTGCCCTGTTTCTCCCTTTGATCTCTGCCAGCACGGAAGTGCGCACGGAGGGCTATTTCCGGAAAGAGTGGCACGAAGCTGCGGAACGTTCCAAAATGATCCAGGGCCGCAAGTTTATCTTCCCGGTGGTCGTGGACTCTGAATTCGACGGCAATGCCACCCGGTATCTGCTAATGCCCGACAAGTTCCGGGAATTTCAGTTTGGCCACGCTCCTGGGGGCCGCATGAGCGAGCAGCTGCGTCAGACCATCATGGTCGCACTTCGGGACTTGCGGCGACGGAGGTCGTCATGACGGAATACCAGGTGCAGAGTGGCGTGATCCTTGATGCCGAAAACCCGTGGCCCGGCCTCCACGAATTCGATGAGCGCGGCCAGGACTTCTTCAACGGGCGCGATGAGGAGACGGCGGCTCTTCTCCGTCTCGTGCGCGACGCCCCTCTCACGGTCCTCTACGGCAGGTCCGGGCTTGGCAAGACCTCGCTCCTTCAGGCCGGGTTGTTCCCGCGCCTTCGAGAGGAACAGTATCTTCCCGTCTACGTCCGCCTCGATCCTCGCGACTCCACCGCTCCGCTCATGGAGCAGGCGTTGCATGCCTTCCAGAAGGAGCTTGCATGCCCAGGGCGTCGACCATCTTCCCTTCGTCCCCGCGGGAACCCTCTGGGAATACCTGCACCAGGCTGAACTGGAATTGTGGAGCCGCCAAAACCACCTCCTCACACCCGTTTTCATCTTCGACCAGTTCGAAGAGGTGTTCACGCTGGGGGTAGAGAATGCCGGGGCCGTGCGGCAGCTTCACGAAGACCTGGCCGACTTGATCGGAAACCGCATTCCAGGCCCCCTCGCCAAACGACTGGAGGAGACCGAAGGCCACGACCAGTTGTTAATTTCCAGAGCCACCGCTACAGGGTGCTGGTGAGCTTCCGGGAGGATTACCTTCCCGAGGTGGAAGGCTGGCGCCTGGAAAGCCTATCGCCGACGCGCAATCGCTTTCGCCTGTTGCCGATGGATGGAAACCAGGCCATGGACGCCGTGTTCAAGACCGGGCGCCCGCTTGTAGATAAAGCGATCTCGCGGGAAATCGTGAGGTTTGTTGCTGCCGCCCGTTGGGAGTTGGAAAAGACCGGGGAAGCTGCAGGTTCTGGCGGTACCGCGGCATCCACTGTGAAGCCGCTGGAGGCTGCACCACTGGAAAATCTCGTTATCGAGCCGGCGCTCCTCAGCCTCGTCTGCACCGGGCTCAATGAACGCCGCAAGGGACCTCCCAGGAAACTCCGTATCGACCGGGAACTGCTGCATGGCACGGGGCGCGCCATTATTGCCGAGTTCTATGAAGGCTGCGTGGATGGCCTGCCGGAGCGCGCGTGCCGGTTCATTGAAGACGAGCTCATCACCGAGGGTGGCTTCCGCAATCCCTATCCCAAGGAAGATGCCCTCAGCCAAGGAATTGTCACCGAACAAGAACTCGAGGGGCTGGTCAAATGCCGGTTGCTTCGCGTCGAACCCCATATGGGGACGGACCGCATTGAGCTCATTCACGATCTCCTCACTGGTGTGGTGCGGGACTTCCGCGACCGCGAGCGTGAGCGAAAAAGACAGGAGATCGAGAGGCAAAAAGACAAACTCCGACGTCTTCAACTCACCTTGGCCGGCGTGGTAGTCCTTGTCGCGCTGGCGATAGCCGGAACATGCTTGTGGCTGTGGTATGACGCCACCCAGACAAAGCAGCGGCTGGCGGCCACCTTGCGTGCGACCTCCCCATGGAAGCTGTCGATCGAAAGCCGTGATATCCTCAATGGCACCCATGCCGGCACGGACCAACTGGGGCTCCAGTTGGCCGCTGCAGCTTATCGGCTAAAACCCGGTCTTGAGACGTTGATCGCACTGCAGTATGGTCTTCGATTGACCTCAGGAATGTTTTGGATCGCCGATATGCGGAGTCCTGTGTACAGCATAGCTTTCAGCCCTGATGGCAAGCGTATCGTCTCAGGGAGTGGGGACAAGACGATTCGGCTGTTGGATGCTCAAAGCGGCCAGCCCCTCGGCGAGCCCCTGCACGGTCATGAAGCCGGGGTAGCTAGCGTAGCCTTCAGCCCTGATGGCAAGCGCATCGTCTCAGGGAGTTGGGATATGACGTTACGGCTATGGGATGCTCAAACGGGTCAGCCCCTTGGCGAGCCGCTGCGTGGCCATGAAGATGTGGTAGCTAGCGTAGCCTTCAGCCCTGATGGCAAGCACATCGTCTCAGGGAGTTGGGACAAGACATTGCGGCTGTGGGATGCTCAAACGGGTCAGCCTCTTGGCGAGCCCCTGCGCGGCCATGAACACAGGGTAGCTAGCGTAGCCTTCAGCCCTGATGGCAAGCGCGTTGTCTCCGGAAGTTGGGACCAGACGATTCGGCTGTGGGATGCTGAAAGCGGCCAGCCCCTCGGCGAGCCCCTGCGAGGGCGTGAGGGTGAGGTATGTGGCGTAGCCTTCAGCCCGGATGGCAAACGCATCGTCTCAGGAAGTGGGGACGGAACGGTCCGCCTGTGGGATGCTGAAAGCGGCCAATCCCTCGGCGAGCCCCTGCGTGGTCATGAGGGGGTGGTGCTTAGCGTGGCCTTCAGCCCGGATGGCAGGCGCATCGCCTCAGGAAGTTGGGACCAGAGGGTGCGGCTGTGGGATGCACAGAGTGGGAATCTGATTGTTGAGCCTCTGCACGGCCATGAGGGCGAGGTGAATAGCGTAGCCTTCAGTCCTGATGGCAAAGGCGTCGTCTCGGCAAGTGGGGACGGTACGGTCCGCCTGTGGGATGTCGGCAGGCCTCTGGGTTGCCATGAGAACGTGGTGAATAGCGTGGCCTTCAGCCCGGACGGCAAGCGGATTGTCTCAGGAAGTTGGGATACGACGTTGCGGCTATGGGATGCTCGAAGCGGGCAACCCATCGGTGAGCCTCTGACAGGCCATAAGGGCGTGGTTTATAGCGTCGCCTTCAGCCCTGATGGCAAGCGCGTCGTCTCCGGAAGTTGGGACCAGACGTTACGTCTATGGGATGTTGAAAGCGGCCAGCCGATCGGCGAGCCCCTGGTTGGTCATGAGGCCGAGGTGTATAGCGTGGCGTTTAGCCCTGATGGGAAGCGTATCGTCTCAGGAAGTCGGGACCAGACGTTGCGGCTGTGGGACGCTCGAAGTGGTCAGCCTATCGGCAAACCCCTGCACGGCCATAAGGACGAGGTTTACAGCGTAGCGTTCAGCCCTGATGGCAAGCGCATTGTTTCAGGAAGCCGGAACAAGATGTTGCAGATGTGGGATGCTCGAAGCGGTCAACCCATCGGCAAGCCCCTGCGCGGCCATGAGAACTCGGTGCTTAGCGTAGCCTTTAGCCCTGATGGCAAGCGCATTGTCTCTGGAAGTTGGGACACTACGGTGCGGCTTTGGGATGCTCGAAGCGGTCAGCCTGTCGGCAAGCCCCTGCTTGGCCATCAAGACGTGGTGTCTGGTGTAGCCTTCAGTCGTGATGGGAAACGCATCGTGTCAGGAAGTTATGACTGGACGGTGCGGCTGTGGGATGCCCAAAGCGGTCAACCCATCGGCGAGCCCCTGTCTGGCCATGAAAAGGCGGTGTCTGGTGTAGCCTTCAGCCCGGATGGCAAGTGCATCGTCTCAGGAAGTTATGACTGGACGGTGCGGCTCTGGGATGTTCAAAGCGGCCACCCCATCGGTAATCCCCGGTTCCGTCATGAGGACCAGGTGAATGGTGTGGCCTTCAGCCCTGATGGCAAGCGCATCGTCTCAGGAAGTGGGGACAAGACATTGCGGCTGTGGGATGCTCAAACGGGTCAGCCCCTTGGCGATCCCCTGCGCGGCCATGAGGGGGTGGTGTTTAGCGTAGCCTTCAGCCCTGATGGCCAACGCATTGTCTCTGGAGGTGGGGACCAGACGGTGCGTCTGTGGGATGCTATAACCGGTCGACTTATCGGTGAGCCCCTGCGCGGCCATGAGGGGGTGGTGTTTAGCGTAGCCTTCAGCCCTGATGGCCAACGCATCGTCTCCGGAAGTGGGGACCAGACGTTACGGCTGTGGGACGCTCAAACCGGTCAACCTGTCGGTGAGCCCCTGCGCGGCCACGACGGCGGAGTAAATAGCGTAGCCTTCAGCCCTGATGGCCAACGCATCGTCTCCGGAAGTGGGGACCAGACGTTACGGCTGTGGGACGCTCAAACCGGTCAACCTGTCGGTGAGCCCCTGCGCGGCCACGACGGCGGAGTAAATAGCGTAGCCTTCAGCCCTGATGGCCAACGCATCGTCTCCGGAAGTTGGGACAAGTCGGTGCGGCTGTGGCATGTCAGCGAGATCCTGCGCGATCATGGGCGCTTTGTGTCCCCCTACCATATTCCCAAAATTTCAACGGACGACGACATGCCACGCCCGCGCGGTCATTGGCGAATGGAGTATAGCCCGGCCTTCAGCCCAAGTGCCAAGCCCATCACAGAGTCCTTGTGCTGCCATGACAACGAGGTACTCAGCGTAGCCTTCAGCTCGGATGGCCGGTACATCGTCTCGGGAAGTGCGGACAGGACGCTGCGGCTGTGGGACGCTCAAACCGGTCAACCTATCGGTGAGCCCTTAAGCGATCATAAGGAAGGGGTATATGGTGTAGCCTTCAGCCCCGATGGCAAGAGCATCGTCTCAGGGAGTCGGGATAAGACGCTCCACTTGTGGGACGGGCCGGATGCCTGGCTTGAACTGGTCTGCGCCAAGCTAACGTGTAATTTGAGCGAAAACGAGTGGCGGCGGTATATCCCCGATCTTCCCTACGAAAAACAATGCCCGGATCTTCCCGTGCCTCGGCGCTTCAGAAGAGTTCCAGCTCGCCTTCCCTGAGAGGACTCCCGGAATTGAAATCCGAGAGCCCATCGGTTGGTGAACAGGGGAGGGTTTGTTGCGTTTGGGGGCTTCGGGGTCGGTGAGGGGTGCCATGAATGGGAATCAAAGAGTCCGGGGTCGGTCGAAACGGGTGGTGTTGCGTTTGTCTTGTCGCACATTCCGAAAACAAGGGAAAAAGCTTCGGTAGGCGATCCGAAAGGACTGGCATGCTTGCCCGGTTGCCTGGTGGTGTGACCGGAAGAATGAAAGGCCGCTCGCCTGCCGTGAAGGAATTTCAGAGAGCCATGCGACCGACCCTCAAAAGTCATTGAAAGACTTCTGTGCGAGTCCGGACAAATATGTCATATTTCCAAGAGAGCTCGTCAAAAGACGATAGAGATCAAGATACTCACAAGACCACCCGACGAGGGCAAGCAGCAAGTGGATAAATTGTCTCGTGGAGACTAGCCGCGGTTGACGGGGTTGGCAAGTCAACGGCAAACGAGCAGTCAGGGTCGAAGACAAATGAATATGAGGGATATGGCATGAGAACTCTCAATGAGGTGCCACTTGCTGAACGCGACCTCCGAGCCGTCAATGCAGCCGTTGAAATGCTCAGGGAGCGATTTCCCGTTGAAAAGGTCATCGTTTACGGGTCCAAAGCCCGGGGGGATTCGGATGAGGACTCCGATATCGATCTTCTTCTCATCTCTTCACGTTCCATTTAGTGGCGAGAACGAAAAGCCATCATCGACGCGCTGTTTGAAATCGAAATGAGTCACGACGCGATCATAAGCATTCTGATCGTCACGATGGAGGAATGGTCAGGCGGTATTTTCACCGCATTGCCAATTTATCGGGAAATCATGCGGGATGGGTTACTGGCAGCATGACAGAGAAGGGGCGGCAGGAGAAAGACTACAGCACGGTTCTTGTGAGTCACTGGATCGACAAGGCGCGAAACGATCATGACTCAGCACAGGTGAACTTTGAAGCCGGGAGACTGCCCAATGCTTTGCGAGACATTTACTTTGCGTGTTTCCACGTCGTTTCAGCGTTTTTCATGAAGGAAGGCAAGACCTTGAAGAAACACTCCCAGGTGTGCGCAAGTTTTCATCGAGATCTGATCAAGCCCGGAAGGATCGATGTCTCGTGGGGGCCGTTTTATGAATGGATCTTCGACCACCGCCAGCGGGCCGGTTATCAACCCATCGCGCAGTTTGAATCTGATGAGGTGAGGGCCATCCTCGACCAGGCCATGGCCTTTGTGGCCGAGATGAAGAAGCTTCTGGGAAGCGAATAGGGGAGATTTGGATGGCGGTAACCAACAGTGAAAGGATCGGTCGTGGCTTCGAAGTTCTCAAAGCCGGACTGACTGCCCGTTCAGGCGCAGGACGGGGTGCCCAAAAACACCGCCAGAGCGGTAACTGAGAATTGCCGGACCCTTAGATTCAGCAAGTATGGCTTTGAGGAGAGCGCAACTACTCTGATGACTCAGGCTTCCTGAAGGCCTTTGACTCGAGGTGGGTGTCGCGCATGAGGCGGTGGAGATATTGGCGCTTGACGCCGGAGTCGCGGGCGGCCTGCGAGACATTGCCACCGTGGCGCGCCAGGGCTCGGGCGATGTATTGGCATCTGGAATTCCTCGATCAGTCGGTCTTTGGCCTCCTTGAAGGGCATGGCGAAGATATCATCGGCGAGATGAGCGGGGGCGGCTCCGGCAGAACCCGGCGCGTCCGTGGCCAGGAGATCTTCCTCAAGCAAGATATCGCCGGTGGCCATGATCACGCCCCGTTCGATGACATTTTCCAATTCCCGGATATTGCCCGGCCAGTCCCGCGACAGCAAATGATCAAGGGCTTCCCGGCAGATTCCTTTCACCTTCTTGCCGTGAATGACGCTGTATTTTTCGATGAAATGGGCTGGTCAGCACGGGGATGTCTTCCATCCTCTCGCCGCAGAGGGGGAAGATGAATGTTGATGACGTTCAGGCGGTAGAAGAGGTCTTCACGAAATTCTCCGTTTTTGATTTGCTCCTGCAAATTCCGATTGGTGGCGGCGATAAAGCGGATATCCACCTTCCGCATGGTGTTCGCACCCACCACCTTGTATTCCCCTTCCTGGAGCACGCGCAGGAGTTTGACCTGCATGGTCACGCTCAGGTCACCGATCTCATCCAGGAAAAGCGTCCCGCTGTTGGCTTCCTCGACCAGTCCCTTCTTGTCCCGAATGGCACCGGTAAACGCTCCCTTCACATGACCGAAAAGCTCGCTTTCAATAAGTGATTCGGGAATGGTGCTGCAGTCAATGGGGATAAACGGTTTCGTCTTTCTCTGGCTGTGGATGTGCACGGCGCGCGCCACCAATTCCTTACCGGTCCCGCTTTCACCGGTGATGAGCACGGTCGCCGAAGTCCCGGCGATGCGGTCGATCTGGGCGTGCAAACGCTCCATGGCGGCGCTGCCTCCAAGGAGGGCCGGAAACTGCGGCTTTCCTCCCAGCTTTTCCCGGAGATAGACGTTTTCCTTCTGGAGCCGCTGCCAGTTGATGGCTTTTTCCACCACGTGCAGGATTCTTTCCTTCCGAAAAGGCTTGGTGATATAGTCGTATGCCCCTTTGCGCGTGGCTTCGATGGCCGATTCGATAGTGCCGAAGGCGGTCATGATGATCACGGCCGTGGTCTCGTCTTTCTCCTTGACCATTTCGAGAATCTGGATGCCGTTTCGCTGCGGCATCTTGAGGTCGGTGATGACCACCTCGAAGTTGTTTTTCTTTAACAATCCCGGCACTTCCATGGGATCATCGGTGCGTGTGATCTCGACGGCAAGAGCCCCCGACAAGATCCGTTCCAAAAGGACCAGCATGTCCTTTTCATCATCAATGATGAGGATTCTTCCCGACATCTCTGCCTCCCTTGTTGGAATCACGGTTCATGTCGGCTATTCTGACCACGACGTGAGGGGCTTCAACCATCAACTATCAACCATCAACCAATTCATGTCGGCTATTCTGACCACGATGTGAGGGGCAAGTCAATGAGAATGTCACCTGAAAGTTTCACCCCACGCCAGGCGCTTTCGGTAGCAGCTCTTTATGCCCCTTCGGGACACCCGAAAACACATGAAAAGGCCACGTTGCTTTCTTGACCCGCAACTCGCGAACGCGCAACTCTTCGAAGCAGAGGAAAACAAAAAATGATCGCCAGAGAACGGCAAAAACTTCTCAAGAGATTCAAGATAATATGCGTTCTAGCGGTCCTGCTGATTGCCGGGACCTGCTATCTGGGGTTTTCGACGGTCCGGCAAATGCGGGTAATTATCGAAGACCAGTTCAATGCCGAACAACTGGTCCTGGCAAGGGCAACGGCGCAGCGGATCGAAGCCAACCTGCAGGCGGCAATTACGGATCTGATCCTGCTGAACTCGCTGCCGGCGGTCCAATATGGTGATCCCAATTCCTATGAAGTACTCCTTCTCTCGACCCTTCCCCTGCTGAATCGAGACAATATCATTGAAATCCGGCGGGTCGACCGCAATGGCCATACGCTCTTCGTCGCCAACGAGCAGGGAATTGGCATGAAACATCTGGACCTGGTCCAGAGTGAGGCCGGTGTGTATCTGTCCTGGGCTTCCGATCTCAGCAATCGGGGAAAGACCATGGGGACCGGCATTCGCTCAAAAGATCCCACCATCGACCGCAAACATCTCGTTATGGATCTCATCATTCCGACCTACGAAGAAGCAATCAGCAGTTTGCATCCGCAACCGTCTCACGGCTTTGCCGGGTATCTGAAAGCCACCATCGATGTCAGCCGGCTTCTCGCCCAGATTGTGCCCCTGATCCGGTCGGGCAGGAGCGGTTATGCCTGGGTCATGGACTCCTCCGGCACCTTTCTTTACCATCCGGAAAGCGGTTTTATCGCGGAAAACGCCTTTGAAATACGCACCATTCGCAATGCGCAAATGTCTTTTGCCCAAATCAATGACATCCAGCGCAATGAGATGATGAAAGGCCGGGAAGGCACCGGCAAGTACCTGTCGGGCTGGCATCGCGAGCTGATCGAACCGATGGAAAAACTGATTGCTTTTGCTCCAGTCCGTATCCAGGGACCCTTTATGGACTATGTCTGGTCGGTGGCCGTCGTTGCCCCTGCCGACGAGGTTGAGGGGATTATCACGACCGTCTACGGGCGGCAGGTTTTCCTCGAAGGCCTGGTGCTCCTCCTTATCCTCCTGGGGGGGTTCGTCGGGGTGCTTTATGAATGGCGTTGGGCAAATGCCCTTGAACAGGAGGTGAGCGCGAAAGTCGATGATCTTCACCGGCAGGCAAAAGATCTGAAAACCTCGGAGGCAAGGTTCAGCGCACTGGCGGAAAATGCCGAGGAGCTCATCTTCACTCTCGATGGCGACGGCATCATCAAATCCATGAACCAATACATGTCCAAGCTCTTTGGCGTCAACATGGACGAACTGGCCGGTCAAAGCCTCTACTGCCTGCTTTCGCTGGATCAAACGGAAGATCAGTTGCGCATTGTCAACGAGGTGCTGCGGTCCGGGATCAGCCAGCGGACTGAAACCATCTTCAAGATTCATAACCAGGAATTCTGGTTTCATCTCCAATTCCTTCCGGTAAGGGATGAAGGCAGTGGTGAGGATTACGTTCTTGCCATAGGGCGCGACGTAACGGAGCGAAAAAGCCTCGAAAAACAACTGATCAACACGGAGAAACTGGCGTCCCTGGGGACCCTGGCTTCGGGCGTGGCGCATGAGATCAACAACCCTCTCGGGATCATGATGGGGTTTTGTGAGCTGCTGCTGGAGAGAATGGCGCCGGGCACCATGGAGTATAACGATCTGAAGACCATCGAACGGCATGGATTGCACTGCAAGAGCATCATCGAGAGGCTGCTCAACTTTGCCAGGATCAGCGAAGAGACCGAAGCGTACTGCAACGTGAACGCCAGTGTTGAGGCCATCCTTGCCGTCGTCAAGCACACCCTTAGCATGAACAATATCAAACTGATTGCCAACCTCGAAGAGGGAGTGGGAATTGCCGGCATTGATTCCAAAGGCCTGCAGCAGGTGCTGTTGAACCTCATCAGCAACGCGCTTCATGCGATGAACGGCAAGGGGGTGCTTAACGTATCGACCCGCTGCGAAGGAGAAGCCGGTTGGGCCGAGGTGCTGGTTTCGGACACCGGTTGCGGCATCGAGAAGGAATTCCTGCCCCGGATCTTCGATCCCTTCTTCACCACGAAGAAGGTGGGAGAAGGCACGGGCCTGGGCCTTTCCGTGAGCTATGGCATTGTCACTCAGTATGGCGGGACGATAGAGTGTGAAAGTCACACCGAGGCCGACCGACCGGGGGCTTCCGGTACTACATTCACCCTTCGGATACCTCTACAAAAAGCGAATACCGAATAACGAAAATCGAATCACGAATATCGAAGGGGTGGGAAGACGAACTTCAAACTGTGAACAGGCGCACCCTTCGACTTTCTGCGGTTCGATATTCTGCGGTTCGATCCTTCACCCTGTGCGGTTCGATGTTCGATATCGGTTTGCCTCAGTGTCTGCCCTGCGCCCCTATTTCAGATGCCGGCTTAGTCTGGCACAGTAATTGATATTGTTCTTCCCCGATAAGGAATTCGCCGATATTTGCCGTTGATGCGCTGACAACCATGCAACGAGTCTTCGGCCCACTTGAGCCTGGCTCTTCTCCCGGGAGCGGAAAGCGTTCTCAGCATGACCGAACCAAACCGCAAGAACATTCTCATCCTGGAGGCGGATCGCGATGTGAGTGAATTGTTCGCGCGCGCCATTGAGGTTCGCCGGGACTGCAAGTGTTACCTGGCGGCGGGAGAAGAGGAGGCTTTCGACCTCCTTCAGGATATCCCCTTCGTCCTCACGCTGATCGACTTGAGCATTGCCAGGGAGAGTGATTTCAAGCTTCTCAAAAAGATCAAAAGGCGGTTCCCGGAGGTGGTTGTCGTAGTGAACGCCTTCCTTCACCAAAAGGAACATCTCGGTGAGGCCTTCACCCTGGGGGCCCAGGGCCATATCTTCAAACCCATCAAAGTGGAGTCAATCAGAAAGAAAATCGAAGAATTTTTCCCCATGGCCCAGGCTTCCATCCTGTGAGAGTGTCACCCGGCGCATGACACACCTGTCGCCTGGAAGTTTCACTGTTGCCTCTTGAGGAAGGGATTGATCAGGCCGCCGAGGCTCGCAATTTCGTGGCAGAGCATCGTATCAATGGTATGGTATAAATATTGCTCAAAGCCATAACCGGTTGACCATCGAGTGACTGTTAAACGACGAATTCATCCTCCGATACTGCTCCTCTCCTCACGTGAAACGACCGTTTTCGACCAACTGCAGGAAGTGGTCCGGGTCTCTTTGAAGAAACTTCCGGGAGCGACCGGCCTTACCCTGAAATGAAAGGAACTTGGAGATTGTGAGGGTGGAGATCTTCTCTCAAACCTGAAGAGAGGCGCCACGTTTGTAGCCACTTAAAAGAGGAAGGGAGGTTTTTATGAAGATTCTTGTCGCAACGGACGGGTCGGAGCATTCCCTGAAGGCCGTGAGGAGGGCGATAGAGTTGGCGGAAAGGGAGGGTGATGAGATCACCCTGATTTCCGTCGCCTTCTTTTCAAGGGAAGACCTCGATGAGATTCCCTTGAACATCCAGGAAAAACTGGAAGCTCAAGCTGCCGATGCCTTGAAGAAAGCGAAAGCGCTCTTTGACGAGAAGGGCATCAAGGTCGAGACCATCCTCGAAGCGGGCTATGTACCCGCCAACAATATTATCAGCAAGGCGGAAGAGGGAAAGTTCGATCTTGTCCTGATGGGAAGCACCGGGCACAGCGGCTTGAAGAGGTTGTTGATCGGCAGTACGGCGGCAAAGGTCGTCGCCAGTGCCCCTTGTTCGGTTGCCGTGATCAGGTGAAGGGAGCGGGACGTCGGGAAGAATCCTGGAGGAAGATGGTTCCGGGCGGCTTGCTTTCCGAAGAAATAATTTGCTACGAGGCTTGAGGCTGCGTTCCGATTTAGAATTTTAGCAAAGGGAGGTTATCAAACATGCGGAGATTATGGACAAAACTTCTTGGACTGGGGACCCTGGTCTCTCTCCTGTTGCCCGGGATGGTGCTGGCAGCCGGTGGGGGCGGCGCGGCACCGGTGGTCATTGTCGCCGACACGCGCAAGCTCAGCGGCCTGATGGCCTGGTGGGGCGATCTGTACAATGAAAGCCATGTCTATTTCACGATCGTGACCATCATTCTGATCCCTTTGATTGGGGTAATCTTCGGGACGCTGGCCGATATCGTCATGTCCCACATCGGCATTGATCTGAAGTCGCGGGACCTCGCGGAACACTAATGGCGATTGTTGACGGCAATCGCCACCCCAACCCAAAACAGGAGGTATTTTTATGGATTGGCTTTATGTTCTCATGCCCATTGCGGGTGTCCATATATTCTGGCCAGGTTTGATCATTCTGGGAATCGGCGTGGGCATCATTGGCGGTTTCTTTGGTATGGGCGGTGCCTGGATGGTGACTCCCGGCCTGAACATCCTCGGTTTTCCCATGGCTTTTGCCATTGGCACGGACATTGCGCACATGGCCGGGAAATCCCTCATCTCCACCATGCGCCACGGCAAGTTCGGGAACGTGGACTACAAGCTCGGCCTGATCATGCTGGTCGGCACGGTCATCGGTTTTGAAGTCGGCGCCCAGATGATCATGTGGCTGGAACGCATCGGCCAGGTGGATATGATTGTCCGCTGGCTTTACGTCCTGCTGCTCCTTCTCATCACCTGGATGGTCTTCAGCGATATAGCCAAGCGAAGAAAGAAGGAAAGAGAAGCCGCGGCCGCGGGCGAGGAACTGGATGCCCTGGCTACGGGTCTCGAATGGCACAAGACCTTTCACAAAATCAAGATCCCTCCCATGGTGCATCTCCACGTGGCCGGCATCTATTGTTCGGCCTGGCTGCCCATCATGGTGAGCTTCCTCACGGGTTGGCTCGCTGGTATCCTTGGCATCGGCGGTGGTCTCATCCGGATGCCCGCTTTGATCTATATCCTTGGCTGTCCGACCCACGTCGCGGTGGGCACCGACCTCTTTGAAGTCATGATCTCGGGCCTCTACGGCGCGGCTACCTATACCTACAAGGGCCGGGTCGAACTCGTTGCGGCCATCATCATGCTGGTGGGGGCGTCCATGGGAGCTCAGATTGGCGCGGTCGCCACCAAATACATCAAGGGCTACGGCATTCGCGTTGCGTTTGGCTGTGCCGTGGTGGGCTGTACCATTTCGGTCATTTTGAAAATCATTCCCATGTACGTTCCTTCCGTCCAGGCCATTTGCGATACCCTCGCCACCGTGGTCGTGCTGGGGGTTGTCGCTGCCCTGTCGGTCTATATCTCCGTCAAGATGTTTCAGGGAGCGGCAGAGGAAGTACGGCGCAAGAAAGCAGCTATGGGAAGCTAATGGTGTCCGAGCGGAAAGTTCCGAGAGTTGGACTTCGAAAGAGAGGGAGAGTAATATGGCAATGAAACGCAACTGGTTGATGACGCTTTTGATCATTCTGCCACTGGCCCTGGTGGTGAGTTGTGGCGAATATGGAAAGGTGGACCAGGGTCGGGTGGTCAAATTCGATAAGGAGAAGTGGACGGCCACGATCATCCGGGACACTGCCAATGATTCGAAAAACCCGGACTACACTCATCTGCCGCCCATGACCTACGCCCTGCCCAAAGATCCCATGGAAATGGGCCAGGAACCGAAACCCGGCGGCCGTATGAAGCTGGATACCAAGGCCAAGCAGATTGTGATTTATGATCCGGCTGCACAGAATTTCAAAACCCTCGACTACACCCTGATCGACCAGAAAGAAAACGTGGAGAAGATTGATCCGCTGGTCTATGACGCGGCTGAGAAGAAGGCCAAGAAATTCCCGGCGGTGGACAAGGAAAAGAAGACCATCACCATTTACTCCGGCCGACAGAAGGTCCTGGTCACCTTCTCGCTTCCGGACGAATATTTTGCCCTTCCCGACAGCACCTGGGATGCCGGAGACGAGATCCGGGTTTATTATCATAAGGAAGGTGTGGCCCAACGGTGCATGAACGTCACCACGACGGATATCTACAAGAAATAGGGGCAAGACAGGCACAGAGTTACGGCTGGTTGAGGAGAATCGCTCCCGGCGATTGACAACCAATGACCGGGGGCGATTCTCCGTTTTTATTTTTCGACGATTACAATCGGCTTGAAGAGACTGCAACCAGGGGAGCATGAACTTTCGGCAAAAAGTTGGGGTAGCGGTTTTGGATGTTGCGGTCCTGGTTGAGCTTGGCTATCAGCATCTATTTTGCCAACCAGAATCCTGGAGACTTTGCCTCAATCTTTTTCCTGATGTTTTTTTCCTTGCTTATTCCGACGCTGATTCTGGCACGATTTGTTATCAAGGGGTTGCGTTCGAAAGAACCGGAGCCGAAGACAAATGTTTAGCCCCTTCGCGAAGCCTATGGTGTTTTCTTCATGACCCTTGATCACATCAACCGTTGGCGGCAGTCAGCGGGAAGAGTGGCAGCCCTTTGCTGTCTGCTGTTTTGTGTTTCCGCCCTTGACGGTCTGAGCTCTCGTTTCGGGCAGGACGTCAACGAACTGCGGCTCCTCCCCGGAGAATCCATACCGGTAAATGGACCGGCAAGCGAAGGCGTCCGCGACCCTCAGGATTTGAAATATGCCAGTGACTCCGACCAGATCCGCCTCTCCTTCGAGAAAATCCATACCGGGTTCTGGCTCGGGGGCCTCATGTGGCGAGGAGAGTTGACGACGAGCACCGAGATCACGGCTGGGGACTACACGGTTACCGTGAGCAGCAGAAGCGAACCATCCGGGAAACCACTCACGGTATTCCGCGTTCGGATCTTTGGTAGTACAGCCAGTCTGCAGAGAAGCTCTGCATCCATCATTCAGCGCTATACGGGCATTTCGCCCTGGTGGTCCGCAGCCCTCTTCTTTCCCCTGGCAATAGTATTCTCCGGCATAGTCTACCTGTGTTCACAGCGAAGGGAGCAACTCCTCAGGCAGGAGGGCAAAGCAGAAATCTATCGCATCAGCAGAAAGGACGACGAATATGAAGTATCCTTCGCCCTTGGAACCAGGCAAGGGGTGCGCACCGGCAGTGTGCTGACGCTTCTCGATAAGACAGGGGTCCCCGTCGGCAGCGTCGTGGTTAAGGAGGTCTACGACGAGGATGCAATCGCCGTCGCAACCTCGGACTGCCTGCCAGGAACCGGGCTTTCTGGTCGCATTGTCCTGATGGGCAACTACCCGAGCCGAACTCCTCTAACCACCAGTGCATATCGGTGTAAATTCCTGCGCAGTTCCCCCGTGGGCACAAAAAGACGTGCCCATCCTGTGCCCAGTGCGGTTATCCTCTTTGATGGGGGGAGCGACCTCGAAAAGGCCGGTCCCCGGGCTGGGTCCTCAGTCGGCTTTGCGCACCAGGCGGAAGCCGACGTTGTAATAACGGTTCCCGATCGGGATGTGCAAGCGGAACGCCGACCGGCAGTACCTGGGCTCGAAGGACCAGCTGCCGCCGCGAATGACGCGCTCGAGTCCGGTGGCTGGGCCATGGTAGTCCGCAACCGTCCCGGTGGGATAGTTGGCATCGTAAAAATCCCAACACATTTCCAATACGTTCCCGTGGACATCCTTCAAGTTCCAGGGATTGGGATCGAGCCAACCAACCGGGTTCGTGTATTCGAGGCCAAAGCTGTTGCCACAGAACCAAGCCACCGTTTGCAGGGAGGGCAGGTCATCAACGGTGCAGGAAGCGCAAGTGGAGCCGTCGTAGTTCGGCTCATCGATGGAAAACGCAGTCTTGGTGCCGGCCCGTGTGAAATACTCCCACTCCCCCTCGGTCGGCAGGCGATAGCCGTTGGCCGAAAAATCACAATAAATCGCGCTGGTGGTGGTGTAGTTGGAAGCGGTTATCGGGACGGTAAAACCACTATTCGCGTAATAGGCCCGGGTAAAGCCATTTTCGATCGACAGCAGGTTGGCGAAGAGAAACGCTTCATTCCAGGTGCTGCTCTGCACGGGGTCGCTCATGCCGGTGCTGACGGCAAGGTAGCTTGGATCATTGGGCAGCGATGACCGGACGGCTTGCAGGTCTTCCCACATCTGCCGGGTCACTTCGGTTTCCATGACGGCCAGGTTTGCTGTCAGTTCATGTTGGAAAGGTTTCTCGTCAGATCGCTTACAGAATTCGGTTGCCTCCGAACCCTGCTTGAAGCCGCCTGGGCCTGTGGCTGGAGTAAAACGCATGTTGCCCACGATCTTGTCGACAGCGTAGAGTTCCCCCGCTTCGCCGCCGGGAGTCGCTGAAGCCACATTGGAATACCCCGAGTTGCCCGCTACGTTGTAGGCACGCACCCGGTAGAAATAGGCAATGCCCTTGCCCAGCCCGGTGTCCTGGTACGTGGTGGTATTGGCTGCCACGGTGGCGATCTGGACAAAGGTCCCGCCAGCGCCCGTCTTCCGCTCGATCTTGAACCCGTCTTCCTTGCTCGATTTGTCGGTCCAGCTTAGATCGACCTGGGTGTCGGATACCACCGTCGCGGTCAGGTTTGCCGGCGCCACAGGCACGGACGGCGGCGTCGCATCGGCGGCATTGGAATATGCCGAGTTCCCATAGGCATTGAACGCCCGCACCCGATAGAAATATTTGATATTGCTCGTCAGGCCGGTGTCCGTGTAGGCAGCCACGTTGGCCCCTACTGTGGCAATCTCGGCATAGGCGCCCCCCGATGGCTTTCGTTCGATTTTGAACCCATTCTCATCATCGGAGTTGTCCTGCCAGGCCAGGTTTACCGACGTGCCCGAGGCCACCGCGGCGGTCAATTTCGTCGGCGCCACAGGGGCCCCCTGGGTTGTAGCCGATGCTTCGTTGGACGGACCCGAGTTGCCACCCACGTTATAGGCCCGCAGGCGGTAATAGTAGGTGGTGCCAGGGGTCAAGCCCGTATCCTGGTAGTCAGTAGTGTTGGCCGGTACCGTGGCTATCCGGGCATAGGCGCCACCTTGGCCCGTCTTCCGCTCGATCTTGAACCCATCTTCTTTGCCGGACTTGTCGACCCAATGCAAATTGATCCCGGTCTTGGACACCGCGATTGCCTTCAGATTTGAAGGCGGTACGGGCACGGAGGGTGGGGTAGCATCGGCCGAGTTGGAATAGCTGGAGTTGCCGGAAGCGTTGTAAGCTCTGACACGGTAGTAGTAACGAGTGTTGGTAATTAGCCCGGTGTTCTTATAAGCGGTCACACCCGCTCCCACCGTAGCGATCTCCTCCCACTTGTTGGGCGGGACAGTCTTGCGCTCGATCCTGAAGCCGGTTTCGTTACTGGAGTTGTCCTGCCAGGCCAGATTTACTGCAGTGGATGAGGCTGCCGCGGCAGTGAGGTTGGTCGGGGCTGTAGGCCCGACCGTGAGTGTGGTGGCAAACGCTTCGTTGGAGTAACCCGATTTCCCGTCAGTATTGTAGGATCGCAACCGGTAATAATAGGTGGTCCCCGGTTTCAACCCCTTGCTCTGATAGGCGGTCTTGTTCGGCCCCAGAGAGTTCACATAGGTCCAGGTACCGGTGGGCCCGCTCTTGCGCTCGATGCGGAAGCCGGTCTCATTGGCGGAATTGTCCTGCCAGGCCAAGTCGATCTGGGTCGGTGAGATGACTGTCAACTGCAGGTTGGTGGGTGAATCAGGGGCCAGAGTAATGGTGAAAAGGCCGTCCCCGAAATCCATGGGATCCCCGCTGTAGGCCTCATAGACCCGCACCACACAGGCAGTCGAGGGATTGTTGGGGATGGTCCAGGGCTGGGAGCCGGTGTTCTCGATGTCCGTGGCGATGACCTTCCAAGTATAGCCGCTGTTGGTGGAGTATTCGAGGCTTACCCTGTCCACCTTGCCGATGGTATCCCAGCTGATGGTCTTGACAGAACCTACCGACCAGACTTCACCGCCGTTGGGGGTCAACACCGTTACCGAGGGCGCCCAGTTGAGGTTGAAGACCAGGGTGCCACCACCCTCATCGAAGCCCGTGGTCAGGAAATAGTAGGTGGTGCCTGCCGTAACCGGGAATTGAATCTTTGACTGCAGCCCGATCCCGCCGTCGTCGTCACAGGCGACCTCCGTCAGCCCGCCGCAGGCGCCGCTGTAGACGGTGAGGATGGTATCGTAGCCGCTGCCGTCGGTGTCAGCCCTGAGGATGCCATTCTTGCTGGAAGTGTACTTGTACCAGACACTGCTGAAATGATCATCCGTCCAGGCGCAGGATTGGGTTGGATCATCCTGAGAAGCCGTGGCAGCAGCAGTATCCGAGGACTGGGTGAACGGGAGATTGGTGATAAGCGCAGCCTTGAGGCAGTTGTCGTCCGGTCCGTTGGGGCTTGTTCCATGAGTCCGGTCGAAGCTGAACCCCAGAAAAGCGGCATTGGGTTGGCCCGTAGTGAGGATCGCATGGTCGTCCAGTTGCGTGCTGAAGAGCACCAGGCCGGTGGCGTGTGAATACACCCCTGAATCCGCATCCAGACTGAACCCCAGGAAAGTGGCACTGGGTTGGCCCGTCGTGAGGATCGCATGGTTGTCCACTTGCGTGCTGAGGACCACGAGACCCGTCGAATGCGAATATGCTGCTGCAGTACCGTCGGGGCTGAACCCCAGAAAGGCGGCGTTGGGTTGGCCCGTAGTGAAGATCGCATGGTTGTCCGTCTTGGTGCTGGCGACTGCCAGACCGGTAGAGTGCGAATAGGCCGCCGAGGCACCCTCGGGGCTGAATCCCAGAAAAATGGCATTGGGTTGGCCCGTCGTGAAGATGGCATGGTTGTCCGTCCTGGTGCTGGCGACTGCCAGACCGGTAGAATGCGAATAGGCCGCCGAGGCACCATCGGGGCTGAATCCCAAAAATGTGGCATTGGGTTGGCCCGTTGTGAAGATGGCATGGTTGTCCGTCTTGGTGCTGGCGACTGCCAGACCGGTCGAATGCGAATAAACCGCCGAGGCGCCATCGGGACTGAATCCGAGAAACGTGGCGTTGGGTTGGCCCGTTGTGAAGATGGCATGGTTGTCTGTCTTCGTGCTGGCGACTACCAGACCGGTCGAATGCGAATAAACCGCCGAGGCGCCCTCAGGGCTGAATCCGATAAATGCGGCGTTGGGTTGGCCCGTCGTAAAGATCGCATGGTTGTCCGTCCTGGTGCTGGCGACTACCAGTCCGGTAGAGTGCGAATAGACCACCGAGGCGCTATCGGGGCTGAATCCGAGAAATGCAGCGTTGGGTTGGCCCGTCGTGAAGATCGCATGGTTATCCGTCCTGGTGCTGGCGACCGCCAGTCCGGTCGAGTGCGAATAGACCGCCGAGGCGCCATCGGGGCTGAATCCCAGAAATGTGGCGTTGGGTTGGCCCGTCGTGAAAATCGCGTGGTTGTCCGTCTTGGTGCTGGCGACTACCAGTCCGGTTGAGTGCGAATAGGCCGCCGAGGCGCTATCGGGGCTGAATCCGAGAAATGCAGCGTTGGGTTGGCCCGTCGTGAAAATCGCATGGTTGTCTGTCCTGGTGCTGGCGACGACCAGACCGGTCGAGTGCGAATAGGCCGCCGAGGCGCCATCGGGGCTGAATCCCAGAAATGTGGCGTTGGGTTGGCCCGTCGTGAAGATCGCATGGTTGTCCGTCCTGGTGCTGGCGACGACCAGACCGGTCGAGTGCGAATAGGCCGCCGAGGCGCCATCGGGGCTGAATCCGAGAAATGTGGCGTTGGGTTGGCCCGTCGTGAAGATCGCATGGTTGTCCATCCTGGTGCTGGCGACGACCAGTCCGGTCGAATGCGAATAGGCCACTGAGGCGCCATCGGGGCTGAATCCGAGAAACGTAGCGTCGGGTTGGCCCGTCGTGAAGATCGCATGGTTGTCCGTCCTGGTGCTGGCGACGACCAGTCCGGTCGAATGCGAATAGGCTGCTGACTCCCCATCGGGGCTGAATCCCAGAAACGCAGTGTCGGGTTGGCCCGTCGTGAAGATCGCATGGTTGTCTCTGCTGGTGCTGAAGAGCACCAGGCCGGTGGAATGGCTATAGACCCCTGCATTGCTGTCCTTATCCACGGGGCTCAGGACTAGCTCGTAATCGCCGCTGGAGGCACTGCCGGAAGCGGCAACCACGATCCGGTACTTCCCGGTATAAGGCAGTTTGAAGACTTTGATCAGAGCATTGCCCCCACCCCCGGAATTGTCGTCGTGGATGATCTCTCCCTGCCGGCTCAGCTGACCGTAGACGGTAATCGAGGCTGTTGCGGGCGTCAGTCCGGCGTCAGTGGCAGTGGCGATGGCTGTGAGTTTATTGGGTCCCAGATGGATGGGTACGGTGGCGGTCCAGCTCCCGTCGATGCCAACCGCAGCGTCAATGTCCCCAATGCCGTCGTTGTTGGTGTCGATCTTGACCGAACTGAGGCCTACCAGTCCAGGAAGGGAGGATACGACCTTGGAGATGTCGGCAAAGTCCGGAATGGCGGTGTACGTACCGTCTGTGGCCTGGGCGATCGTGGTAAGACTGTTCGCGTCCACGGAAGAGCCGATGCCAAAGGTGTTGACAACGATACCGTTGGGTTTGAACTGATCCAGGGGACCGCTTTGGCCTGGCGGGGTATAACTGCCGTATCCATCAGTGAAAAAAAGGACCACCTCTGCCACGCCGTCCGTAGTGCTGGAGGGTGCCAGTGCTTCGAGCGCTTTGGTAAACGCCGGGTCGAAGTTGGTGCCGCCGCTGTACTGGCGGGTGAAGCCGGCCTCAACCTGGGAGCGGCTGCGGCTCAGCGCGGCGGTGATCACTGCGCCGTCGCTGAACTGGATGATGGCCACGGGTGACGAGAGCATCCCATCCTTGTCGGGATCCAGAGCATCGAGGATTGCCCGCGCCCCTGCCAATTCCAGGTTGAACTCCGTGCCATCGACGCTGCCGGAGACATCCAGAACAATGGCCACCTCCAGGTTGGTCGGGGTGCCGGAACCCGTCACCCCGGCCTTGCCTGACACCTGGATATTGGCGGGGTTTGCAGCGATGGGGACCGTAGCCCCATCGCTGGGACTCGTGATTTCCACGAAAACTTTGGCTTGCGCAGCGAGTTTGGCAAAGGAAATGCTGTAGACACCGGGGATTTCCTCGGCCTGAGCGGGCGGTACCTCCAACTTGTCCGCACCAAGGGAGGCCGCGGCTTTAGCAGATCCTGTTTCCCAGAACAAGGTCACCGCCGGGTCCAGACCACCGGATAAGGAATTGACTTCAATCTTCACCGACTCGCCGGCCACACCCTGGAAATGGAAGACGTCTGCATCTCCGCTGTCATCGATGGCACCGGCGATCCGCTGGCCGATCAGAATAGCGCCGCCTTCCAGGTCAGTCGCTCCAGCCATGAGCCATGAAGTGTCGGCCTGTTCGCTTAAATATCCTCTGTCGCCTGATTCCTCCTCGCCGGTTGCCGCTGCGGCCTGCAACACGGGAGTCAGGCTGCCCCCGCCCGTCACGACCCCATCAAAGAGCCTGCCTTCGACCGATCCCGTATCCACATCGGTCGCCGCCCACGGCGCCGACCACACCAGACAAGCGCAAAGAAGCACGCCAATGATGAAAACGGAACGGACAACGAGACGGGAGACGCTGAGATTTAGGGCCTTGGACCGCTTCATGGGAACCCCTTTCTATGAAAGAACGTTTTTCCCTATTCGAGACTCTTTTTCATTATCTTCAGGTAGGCGCTATCAATCAGGACTTAGCTTCTTGATCGAGGATTTCTATTTCGATTGAAAATAGCAGTTAAAAAAGGGTGATGTCAACAGGCAATGTTCGCCCCGTCGCCACACTATTCTCACGAGTAAACGAGTAAGGTGTGGATCACCATGAACATGCCCTCTATGTTGTCATCTGGGCCCGGCACTCATCAAGAGAACTTCCCCAGAAAGCGTGTTCACAAGTGGGTGAACGGCAGCCCGATAAGGCGATCCTCATAGAGCCGCGGGACGATGTTGAAGCTTATTGGGCCTTGGTTTTTCCAGCGTCGAGCTTTGCCTTTGCCTCTTCGAAGCCTTGATCTGCCGCTTTCTGATACCATTTTGCGGCCTCTTCCTTGTCCTGCTGCACCCCAAGCCCCTGCTCGTACATCAATCCGAGCTGGAACTGTGATTTGGCGAGGCCCTGATCCGCCGCCCTGCGGAACCATTTTACGGCCTCGAGTTGGTTCTGAGGAATGCCCTTGTCCCCCAGGTACAGCATGCCAAGATTGTTTTGGCCCCAGGCATCCCCCTGATCGGCGGCCTTTTGATACCACTTCATGGCTTCTGCCCCGTCAGGTTTGACGCCAATCCCTTTTTCATACATGATGCCGAGGTTGTTCAAGGCCTTGGCAAAGCCTTGGGCAGCCGCTTTTTCAAACCACTTTATGGCTTCGTTGTAATCCTTGGTTACTCCCTGTCCCTCCCGATACATCCAGCCGAGGGTGTTTTGAGCCTTGGCGTCGCCCTGCTCCGCCAGCGGCTTTAATTCCTTGAGGGCGGTTGCATAGTCGGCCTGTTTGTAGGCGGCCATTGCCGATTCATAGTCTGCCCAGGCCGGCGTCGTTGCCCAGAAAAGCAAAAGCAGCACAACCAGAAGTCGTTTCATAATGGGTCTCCTTTGCTTGGCACTTATGAAAACGGTGGTTAGCGGTCCATATAATCTCACTCTTTCAAACTGGTGAAAGCGTGTATCCAGACCATCTCTCTGGATTCCCGACTGGAGCCTGCGGGAATGACGATCGTTGGTTCTCAACATTTTCTCTGATTCTTCGGGTCACGGGGAGTCCTGACTCGGGGAAGAAAGCAATATCAGAGCACCCGCAGCATCCATTCCCCCTCCCGACCCCTTGCTCCTCTCTCCTCACTCTCCCCTCCACTCATCACTCATCACTCCTCACTCGCCACCCATCACTCATCACTCATCACTCCAAGCTATAATTTCCCTCCAGAAAAGCCTTGGCAATCGTCTCCACAGCTGCTTCGCTGCGCATGAGCATATCCATCTGGCGGGTGAATTGCAGCAGGCGGCCCATGGTGTCCAGTCGCTCTTGAATTTCCGGGCATTCGTAGCGCTGAAAGCGCGCACTGACCCGATCGCCGGTGACGTCCACGACAAAGCCGAGTTCCTCGAGAATGCGGCCGATGGAGCGGACGCGCCGGTTCCTGCGGACATCGTCGGCAGCTCCTCCCTTGAACGAGAAGGTGATGTAATTGTTGTTAATAGTCTGGCCGCAGTAGGCGTCGAGAATGGCGTAGTGGTAGCCGACGCGGGAGCTGAAGTTGAGGTACTTGTCGGAGACGATGGCGTAGCTCCGGTCCCCGAACCGTTCCGAACCATAGCCGGGTGAGAGCATCTGTTCGCTCATCACGGAAAAGAAGCCTTTGAGTCTCGACCGGTCGCGGCTGCGTATGACGAACGCCTTCATGCAGCATGCCTTTGAGGAGGGCCTTGAAAGGAACGGACACGACCTGGTCCACCGGGACCTTTCTGACCCCTTCTCGAGTGTCCGCGAGACCTCCTCCCAGGTCGATGATGCAGAGATCGAGGGGAATGGGGGCAACCAGATTCACACTGCAGCCGCTCACGTCCGAAACCTGGTCGCTCAGTTGAAACATGTGACGGTAGGAGAATTCGTGGACCAGCCGCATGATGTCGTGAAGGGATCGGCAGTTTTCCGGCGTAAAATCGGGCGACTTCGGATCAAGGAGCCGAAGGGGGATGGAGAGTTCGCCGATATGCTTGAGGGTCTGGTAGACCGGGGTGTCTCTGCTGATCCCGGTTTGCCTCGCTACCTGCAGCTTCAGCAACTCGGGCACCTTGCCCGCGTACACTCTCCCGGAATAGGCATCCACCGTGATCTCCGAGACCATTGGCAAGGTTTGAGGTCAAATCTTTCGTCCCGACGATGGTGGGGACGGAAAATTCGCGGGTGAGTGAGGCCATGTGGCCGCTGACGCTGCCGGAATCGGTAAGAATGGCCTGGGCTTTTGGCATGGCCACCACAAACTTGGGGGAGGAGTGCTTCGAGACGAGCACCGCACCGTCAGGAAATGCCATGAGATCGTCGTCGGTATTGACGACAAAAGCCGGTCCGAACCCGACTCCGGGCGACGCGACGGCGCCGCCTTCAAAAAGCAAAGGGTAGCCGGGCAGCACCGGCGTGGTTCGACCCGCGCCGCCTTCGTTCTGGGACTGGAGAATCAGGGGCCGGGTCTGGAGGATGATGATCCGGCCATGCTTGTCGAGCGCCCATTCGGTGTCCTGGGGATGCCCGTAGTGCCTCTCGAGTCTCAGCGAGTAATCGGCGAGGCCCTTGATCTGCTCCTCAGAGAGGCACGGCCGCTCCTGGTCACCTTCGGGCACCGGGATTTCCACCAAACCGCCCTCAGGGCGGCTCACCAGTTGGACAGCTTTGTGGGAAATCTTCGTCTCGAGAATCGTCAGGTGCTCGATCCTTAGCGACAGTGTAGGTATCCGGCGTGATGACGCCGTCGACAGCATAAGGTCCGAGTCCCCACACGGCGTTGATGATGATGTTTTCCTCGAGGAGATTGAAAGGATGGTGCGAGTAGGCAACGCCGCTGGCAACCGAGTCGATCATCTGGAGGCAGGCGACGCTCATGGCCGCACTTTCGTGGGGGATGCCCTTGCTCAGTCGATAGGAAATGGCGCGAGGCGTAAAGAGGCTCGCCACCACAAACTTGTAAGTCCTGGTGAGCCGGTCGCGGGGGACGTTGAGCACGGAGAGGTACTGGCCGGCAAAGGAGAGCTCACTGTCTTCTCCAATGGCGCTGCTTCGCAACGATACCTGGGGTGAAAAATCGGTGGCGCCGGTTTCGGTAATGCGCTCGATCATCTGATCATAAGCGGCGAGCATCACCCCTTCGAGCTCCTGGGGAAGGGATGCGCCGATAATGATCCGCTGGATTTCCTCGCTTGCCAGGGTGATCGTTTCCGGAATGTTGGGGTCGATCTCCATTTTTACTTTGTTGATCTCATCGATGAGGTCGTTCTGCTTGAGGAAAACATCGAAGGCGTGGGTAGTGATGGCAAACCCTTCCGGGATCGGCAACTTGACCCGGCTGGCCACTTCGCCGAGGTTGGCGCTTTTGCCGCCCACCCAGTCCACCATCTCGCGGGTGATTGCGGAGTAGGGGAGAATCAAGTCCTGGATCGGACTCTCTTTGCGTTTGTCCAATTCTCGTTTGATCTGGAGGTTGATGTCTTCGAGCACTTTCAGGAGCGTCGGATAGCGGTCGCGCGAGATGGCATTCAAGCTCTGGATCATGCGCATGGTATGGAAAACGGCCCGCGCCGATTGCGACCGGACATAACTCATGCCGAACACCCGGTGGCCTTGAAGTCTCTCTTCCATATCCACGAGAATTTTCGACAATTCCGAGTTCGAGTCCAGGAGTTCCTTGAAGCGTTCGTATTTGAAGCGGAAAGCATCGTAGGCCTGGTCCTTTGAGGGCTTTTGGCTCCTGGAACGGAACCATCGAAAGGGATTGAGTCTGTCAAGCATATTGCATCGATCCTGTGTTTTCTGTGACAGGCGGCTTCGTCAATGACCCCAGCGACAGCCAAGCGACCACAGGACTCTCGGCGCGTCATTCCCGCGTGTGGAACCGGAATCCAGAAGACTGCCTGGAGTACCGGCTTTCGCCCGTATGACTTATCTGAATCCGGAGTCATGTTTATGTGGAGCTGGTAGCTTCAACTTTCGCAAAGAGAAAATATCGCTCTTCACCTGACCATTAAACCACAAAAAGGCCATAAATGGGAATACGGACTTGAAGGGTCAAAGCACTTTGGTAAATGCCGGCTCGAAAGCGGAGGCAGCAGTTCGTCCGATTCGGGTGCAAGCAGGAAATGGCTTGCTAAAACATAGCGCTTTGCAGATATGATTTCATGCTGAATTTAACCTGCTTATATGACAGCTGCCAAGCAGTCATCCCCCGCACACGTCCATGTCAGACGTCCCGTTCCGCCAAGGGCGGAATCGATTCCCGCTAAAGCGCGGGGAAATGACAGGCCGAGGCTTTCATGGTTCTTTGCGACCCTCCGGGGCATGAGGGTTGCAGGGATTAATGATAATATGGTTGTGACGGGTTTGGGACTTGCCCCTGCGACAAAGTTCCCTTACCTCGTTGCGGCCGAACGGGTTGTGGGGGTTAGATGAGCCGTGAACTGAACATTGCCGCCGATTCCCACCAGCATACCGGGGAGTTGCACAAGAAATCCTATTCCAGTCTCTATCGCCGCTTCATCCTGCTCACGTTGATCTGTTCCGTGCTTCCCATGCTTCTGGTGGGGTGGGTCATTTACTCGAACTACTCCAACTTTGCCTTTTCGCGAATGGAAGATTTCTTCTACCGGCGGGTAGAGTACAATCGAAAACTGATCGAACTGTTTCTGAAAGAGCGCACTTCCGACCTCCAATTGACGGCCTCGACCCATTCCGTGGACTATCTTGGGGACCGTTCAAACCTTCAGCGCGTTCTCGATAACCTGAATCGGGAAGATTCCTACTTCATGGATCTCGGGCTCATCAATGACCAGGGCAAGCATGTGGCCTATGTGGGGCCGTATGATCTGATGGATAAGGACTACTCTGTGACCTTCTGGTTTAAGGAACTGATGGCGAAAGGAGGGTTCTACGTCAGTGACATGTTTACCGGATATCGCAAGACGCCTCACTTTATCATCGGCTTCCTGTGGTCGGAAGGAGGCCGAAAATGGATTTTACGAGCGACCATGGAAAACGAGTTCCTGGACTCACTCCTTGGCAACATCAAACTCGGTGAAACCGGTGAAGTGTTCATTGTGAACGGCGAGGGCGTCTATCAAACCAGCCCTCGCTTCGGCGGCAAGATCATGGAGCGATCGCCCCTGCCGGTGGCATCCTTTGCCGGGTGAAGGGGGGGTTCGGGTCCTGGAACCGAGAGAGATCAGCACCTATCAGAAGCAACCCTCCCAGGTAGTGGGCTACGCGTGGCTCAAAGAACCTCGCTGGGTGCTCATCGTCAAGCAGGATTATGCGGAAGCCTTTGGCGACGTCAACCATGCCAACACCCTGGCGTTGGTCTTCATTCACCTGAGCGTGCTGGCCATTCTGGTCGTTTCTTTCATTACGACCAAGCACATGATCGGGGTGATCCGGAAGCGGGATGAAGAAGCGGAACATCTTAACCGGCAACTCATGCAGGCCAGCAAACTGGCCTCGCTGGGCGAGCTGGCCGCGGGTGTGGCGCACGAAATCAACAATCCGCTGGCCATTATTCTTACGGAAAGCCAGATTGTGCGGGATGTCAGCGGGGATTATCCGGATCTCAACGGCGAGTTCAAAGCAGAATTGTCTGAATCCTTAACCCAAATTGAAAATCAGGTTCAGCGCTGCAATCACATTACCCACAATCTTTTGCGCTTTGCCCGGCGTTCGCAGGCGGTGACGGAAATGGTCGATCTCAATGGCTGTCTGCAGGAAGTCGTTGATCTGCTGGAAAAGAGAGGCAAATCGAGTGGGGTCGAATTTGTCACCGATCTGGATAAGGATCTGCCCAAAGTCCTGACCGATGCTTCCCAGCTTCAGCAGGTCTTTGTGAACCTGGCTGCAAATGCCATCGATGCTCATGACGGAAAGCCCTATGGAACCATCCGCGTGAGCCACGCGCGCCAATGACAAAGCCGGGCAGGGTGTGAGATCAGGTTTGCCGATACCGGTTCCGGTATGCCCCGTGAAGTTCTCGAGAAAATATTCGATCCTTTCTTCACCACCAAACCGGTGGGCAAAGGAACCGGGTTGGGGCTTGTCGATCTCGTACAACATTATCAAAGAACTGGGCGGGGTCATTACGGTACAGAGCGAGGTCGGGAAGGGAACCGAGTTCACGATTTTCCTCCCCTTCAGGTCGTCTGGGGATCGCCACGGAAGCGCGGACGGCATTCATGGAGGAAATTGAGATGAGGAAAGCAAGGATTTTGCTGGTTGATGATGAGGTTGCCTTTACCGCCAACATGTCCAAGCTCCTTTCCAGAAGGGGATATGATGTCAGCGCCGTAAACGATGGCGAGAGCGCGGTCAGGGCCATCGAAGACGAGGAATACGACGTCGCCATGCTCGACCTGCGCATGCCGGGAATGGACGGTATTGCCGCTCTGAAAGTGATGAAGAGGAAACGGCCGCTGATGGAAGTCATCATCCTTACCGGCCATGGCTCGGTGGAAACGGGAATTCAGGGGATGAACATCGGCGCTTTTGATTACGCCATGAAGCCGATCCAGATCAGCGAGCTGCAGGAAAAAATCGACGAGGCCTTTGAGCGAAAGCTAATGCAGGAAGGGAAAGGTCCTTAAGGTGAACGAAAATGTCTGATCCCATACGTGTGCTACTGATTGATGATGAACAGATCTTTGTTGACTCGCTGACCAGAGTCCTCCGGAGAAGGGGAATGGTGGTGCAGAGCGCTCCGAATGGGGCAGCCGCGCTGGAACTGCTGTCCAAAGAGGAGGTCGATGTTATCGTTCTCGATGTGCGAATGCCCGGGATGGATGGGATTGCAACCTTCAAGGCGATGAGGGAGCGGGATGCTGTGACTCCGGTGATCTTTTTATCGGGTCATATCGATATCAAACAGGTGTCTCAGGCCCTTAAGGACGGCTGCGCCGAGGTCTTGCTGAAGCCCTGCCCCATCGACAATCTGGTCTCGTGTATCGAAGACGCCTACGAGCGGAAATGCTGTGTCCTGGACGTTGCTGAAAAGACCTAGTCGTTTACTTCTTCCCGGCAATTTCCTCCAGGCCATAATCACCTCTCAAATCGTCCTTTATGATGGTCAAGGCTTCGTCGCTGGTCATGGCCGCGTCCATTTGCCTGAAAAACTGCAGGAGTGAGCCGATCATCTCGAGATGTGTTACCGCTTCCTCCCTGCTTGGCTTATTCAGGCTGGCGTTTAGCCGCTCCGTCCTGATTGACCTTTACGCTGAATCTTCTTACTCGTCGAGTTACCCGCAATAGTGCGTACCCTCCGCACCTGCAGGGGGTCGAGCCGATTTGAGCGCGTTCTGCCTTGGCTTGCTCGCAGTCCCCGGGATCAGCCCCCTAGATCAATGGATACATGCCGATTGGCAGACAGCTGTCCAGGGGGAGCGGGGAGCCCAAGATCGCCTGCGTTTTCACCCAGCATGAACATCTCGTGATACGATTTCTCGAGGATGTATGGGGCCATGTCCTTGACGCTGGCGGCGTCGGCCGAAAGGCCCCCGAGGTCGGATCGGTCAGGCAGGCTCTTCTCTTTCGGCGCAACCGTGAATGCATAAAATGCATAATCCCGGGAAATATCCTGGCACCGATGCCTCAAACTTCTAAAGAATAGGACCCACACTGCAAAGAAGCCATTGAGAAAATATCCATTTATGTGGATAATGAATGGGACACGCAAACTTCACGCATCGTCCGTTCGTCCGCATGGAGATATGCAGGGTTCTTGCCAGGAAGCGTCTCCGCGACGTCCGGAACCTCACTTATCGATTGAAGCTGAGATCTCGATTCAAGCGCTTTTGCCGTACCTGCACAAGTGCATAGCATCAACAGGTGGAAGCAAGTTTTAAATGGGACGCGATTCTTCTGAAACGCACTGACCCAGGGAGGGCGACCGAACCAGTTCCCTTGGCCTGAGAAAGGAGGAAGGTGAGCCCACGGGAGGCTATCGCGGATTATGGGTTTGGTTTTCCCGTAATCAATTCACCACTTACCACTTCTTTGGATTGAGGAGGAAGTCATGGCGCAAGCACCTGACAGTGCAACCAGGAACATGGAAGGCTGTGTGATGTTGGCCCTCTCGACGTTCAGGCAATCTGAGAAGGCCATCGACACCGCCATTGAAAAATCTCGAGAGGTTAAGAGACTAGCGGTCGTTTATGTCGCGGACGTCAATTTAGCGCGCTACTTTGTGGACGTCGACCTGGGGCTCTTTGGTGAGTTGAGGGAGTCTTGCGAGTCAGGTCTGCTGGAGCAGCATGAGAAAGCCGGCCGGGAGCATGTGGAGGCGATCATTGCGAGGGCTCAAAAAGAAGGAATTGAAGTGCAGACGCACATCCAGATCGGCCGCTTTGCGGTCGTGTGCCTTGAGATCGTGGAGCGGGTGAAGCCATCTCTTATTGTGACCACACGGTCAAAAAGACCTGAATGGGTGAAGAAATTCTTCGGAGCGCCGGTGGAGGATTTAATCGCAAATGCCGGCTGCCCTGTCACGGTGGTCTGAATCCGGCCTGGTATGGGCCGATACGTCTCAGGCTTCACGCTTGGCAGAGATTCGGGTTGTCATTGCGAGACCTTTTCCAGTTTCCAGAGTGTGAGCCCCTTATCAGCGCCGGCAAGGTCCTGAGAGGGGCTCCACGCACGCACCCATGCCCGCCTTTACTGGGATGTTCCCTTCCCAGTGATTTCTTCCAGACCGTAATCGCCTCGCAGAAACGCATCCCGGTAAATGGCAACGGCCGCGTCGCTGGTCATAGCCGCATCCATCTGCCGGAAGAACTGGAAGAGGGAACCGATCATCTCCAAATGCTTCACGGTATCTTCCTGGGTGGTCTTGGCCAGGCGGGCATGGACCCGGTCCTGGTCGACCTTTACCGTGAAGCCATGCTCCTTGAGGATCTCGCCAATGGCCCGTACTCTCCGCGCCCTGCGCGTATAGTCGGCGGCCCCGCCGTGAAAGACCAGACTGATGTAATTCTTGTTCTGGGTCAGCCCGCAGTAGCTGTCCACCACGCTGAAGTGGTAGCCGACCCGGGCGGCGTAATTCAGATATTTGTCGGAGATGATGGCGTAGCAGGGGGCCCGGAAGGAGGCGTCCTCCTCGGGGCTGGATGTGGCGTGCCGCATCATGATGTTGAAGAAACCGCTGAAGTCCATGGGTTTTGCTCCAAACCTTTGGATCTTCTTGTGCATCATGCCGTCCAGCACCGCCTTGAGCGGCACGGAAATCACCTGGGCGCGTTTGACCTTGCGATGCGAGAGGTCCCCTTCGAGACCGCCGCCGAGGTCGATGATGTAGAGATCAATAGGCAGAAACACATCGAGGTGATAGCTGGCGGCGCGGAGATCTCCCACATTGTCGCTGAGCATGAACATTTCCTGGTAGGATTTTTCGTGGACGTAGCGGGCGATATCGTGCAGGGTGAGGCACCCTTTGGCGGAAAAACCGCCCCCGGCAGGGTTGGTGAGGTGGAGCGGCGCGATGAGCTCGACCGCTTTTGCGAGCAGTTGATAGCCGGGCGTCAGCTTTCTTCTGCCGGAGAATTCTCCTTCTTCCAGAGCTGTAGCCTGCTTCTCGGCCAGAGCCGGGACTTCTCCTTCGTAAACGAACCCGCTGCTGGCGTCAACGGTGACCAGGGTGCCGTTGGGAATGGACGAGACGGCCGTCCTGGTGTTGAGCAGGGTAGGGACTCTGAGTTCCCGGGCGAGAGACGCCATGTGCCCGGTGGTGCTGCCGGCGTCGGTCACGATCGCCCTCGCCTTGGACATCAGGCGCACAAACCGCGGGGAGGACCTTCTCGCCACGAGCACGGCACCATCCGGAAAGGATTCCAGGTCGTCATCCTGGGACATGTGGACAGCGGGGCCGATCCCGATGCCGGGGCAGCCGACTTCGCCGCCCTCCACCAGAAGCGTGCAGCCGGGGATCGGTTTTTCGGTGCGGCTCGACTGCGCGGAAAGGCTGAGGGGCCTCGACTGCAGCAGAATGAGCCTTCCTTCCTCATCAAGCGCCCATTCCAGATCCTGAGTGCTCCCGAAATGGGCTTCCAGTTCCAGCGCCCACGTCGCCAGCTGCACCGCCTGGTCGTCGGTAATGCATGGCTTATGGGCTTCTCCCGGCGGTAAGTCCTCTTCTTTCAGGCCGGATGTCGGGGAGAGCACCAGCCGGCTGAGCTGGGAAGAGGGGCTCCGTAAGACTTGCTTATCATCGAGATCCCGTGAAACCTCCAGCACTTCGGGGGAGGTACGCCCATCCACGAGCAGGACTCCCACCCCCTTGATGGCATGGATCAAAACCTTGCCGGAGTCGGGCCGGTTGGGATCGCGCGAAAAGACCACCCCACTGGCCGCGGCATTCACCATCCCGATGCATCCCACCGCCATTTGAGCGGATTCTCCGGGGATGCCGTGCAGGAACCGGTAATGCATGGCTTCCGGTGAATAAAGGCTGGCAGCCACCCGCAGATAGGCCTGGCAGAGTTCGTCTCTGGGAACGTTAAGCACCGAAAGAAATTGGCCGGCAAAGGAAAAGTCACTATCCTCGCCGACGGCGCTCGATCGGACAGCGGCAGGCATCGGCTCCCCAGTTCGTTCAACCAGGCGGTCATAGGCGGACAGGATTCCTTCCTGCAGTCGAGAGGGAATTTCGAGGCCCAGGATACGATCCTGCAGTTCCGCACTGATCTCATCGAGATCCTGGGCGGACTCGATTTCGAGGTGCCGGTTCTGGAGCCAGGAGCGGATACCGCCCTCCTCCACCAGCACCCGGAAACCCTCGGTCGTCACCACAAAGCCATCCGGGGTGGGCAGGCCCATACCGTTGGCCACTTCGCTCAAGTTGGCCATTTTCCCGCCGGCCAGCTCGGCCTGCGCCGTTGTCAGCGAGGGGAGGTCCAAGACCAGTTCGCTTCCGGGGGATTCGGTGGCTTCTTCCAGCAGCAGGCCAACCGGGGCTGATATTCGGTCGAATGCGTCGCGTAATGCTCCATAGCGATCCCCCGCTATGACATTGATGCTCTCCACCATGCCGTGGATATCGGTGATGAGCCGCACGACCTTGCTCTTCACGAAGGCGCGGTCGACGAGTTCGCTACCGTGAAGCTTCTGATCGAGATCGCCGAGGTTCTCCAGGAAGCTGTTGTTGGCCGACAGGAGCTTGCGGAACTCGGTGTGATAAAGCCTGAGCCTGGCGACCTGGGCCGCCTGGTCCACGTCCTGTCCTTTCAGTATGCCGATGATTTCCAGGAAATTGAGAAAACCCGACCAGGCTCTTGCATGCCAGGGACGGGCTTCCGAGGCTTCAGTTTCAACCGGTTTCGCAGATTCCATGTTCCCATTCTCTTAATAGTTGTCGCTGGTGGTTGATTGCGGTAATCACCGACATTTGACTAGCCGAGTTGTCATTAACCCGACGGAAGCCCATAGTGTGAACAAAGGTTTTTTTACCACGAACCTGACCGGGGACGAGGGGCAGGAAGAAATTATAGTTCGAAACGTTTGACCCCATGCTGAACCTTCACTTGCAGTTGTGAATGGGCCAGTATCGTCTCGGCCGGCTTCAAAATGTAGCAACTGCGCCTCACCCTTTGATCGCCGCAGCTTCAATTCTAGGAGGAATCCTGGCACACCTTTACCGTGCCCGACCATTACAAATTCCCTGCTCTTTCCTCACTTCGTGCTCTTCTATCCCCCACTTCTGTATCACACCCCGCAAGAGGCGTAAAGGCGGTCGGGAGGCGCAGAGGGAGAATAGCAGGAGCGGGGGGGGGGTTCCAATGCGAAGGCCAGGAGCTTCAATCCCTCAGGATCTTGCACCTCCACCGGGGACCGTTTTGGCATGAACGGCAGCGTCCCGGATGATGTCCACCAGCTTCATGATGGGAATGGGCTTCAGCAGGTGGGCGAAGGCCCCGGGTTGCGCAGGGTCCTCTTCCCCATCGAAAGAGAAGTGCCCGGTGAGCATGATCACCTGGGTGTCCGGGTAAAGGCGCTTGATTTCGCGCGAGCACACTGATTCCATCCATGCCGGGCATTTTGATGTCGAGCACGACGACGTCAAAACGCTTCTGCGCCATCATGGGAAGCGCGGCCAGGCCGTCATCGGCAACGTCCACCTCGAATCCCCGCCGCGCCAGGACCCTGCGCATGCTGGCGGTGAACTCGACTTCATCGTCTACGAGAAGAACCTTGATCCCTTCCATCACCGCTCCAGTTTCTCCCGGAGGAACCGCACGAGAGCCTTGGCACTCTTTTTTCTCAGCACGTTGATGTTCATCGGATCCATATCGGGAATCGGGTTCTCGGGCACCACCTCCATCCAGCGGGTGGGAATGATAAAGGCGTGCAAGATGCCCAACACGCCGAAGCCGATCACAAAGGGTCCGGTGATGTCGAGCCAGGGGGCGAAGAAGGCCCCGATGGCCGCGAAGCCAGCGCCCACGCCGGCTTCGCCCCACCGGATCTCGCGATGGACCTTGAGCGACGCCATGCGCTTGTAAGAAAGCGCATCCACCTCGGTCTGATCCCGCTTGTCCCCCGTCGGGGGCTTGGTAATGATCACCGTGGCGCGGACGCGGAAGAGCCTCCGGTCGGTGGCGAACAGGCTGGTGGCGAACTGTTCCGGTTCGCGAAGGACGGACTTGGTGAGCTTGAGATGGGAGAGGATCGTGTGGTGCTCAAGCTGGATTTCCTCCCCATCCGCCATCCGGTCTCGCACGAGGGCCCGGTAGAGGTCCACCGTCTTTTCGGCGAGCTGAGCCTGAAACTTCTTTTCCGTCAGGTCGCCGATCTTCCGCTTCTCGTAAAGCGTTATGATCCCCCTGCGCAGGGGTTCAAGATCCGTTGCCATGGGTTTAACGGTCATCAGTCGTCGAATGGATACTCACCGGGGTAGCACTTATCCACATGAAGACTGGGCATGAGCTTGGTGATGACCGCCACCACAATGACGAACACCACACAGAAGGTCATAAAGTAATCCTCTGCGATAAAGACGGACTCGTAGATCATAAATGCTAGGAACCCGTATAGTACCAAATTGATCATCATTTGCATGGCTTATTTTCCCCCTTATAGTAATCCTCGAAGCCATATCATGTAAATGGCCGCCGCAATCCCGCAGGAAATGAGGAGCAGGCCGATCCAATAACCGATCATACTATTCCAGAACCATCCCATTGCGCTTTACCTCCTAGTAAGGTTGAAGAGAATGACTATTCCTTGACCACCAGTGAGGGAATCCAGTCAGGCACCGACTTGCCGTTGCGGTAACGCACGGCGAAGATCACCAGGCTCACAATGAAGAAGCAGAGGAAGAACATCTCCCCCAGGGTGAAGACGATGGCGAAGAATTGAAGGATCTCGTACTGCTGGCCGGTGAGCATGTCAACCAGCCGAAAACCTGCTCCCACGCAGGCCAGAACCAGCGAGTAACTGAGGATGTACCGAATGGCCGGACCGCGCACGTAGGAGGTGGCGATGCTGCCGAACTGGGCCCCGACCATGGCGCCGATGATCATGAAGAGGACGGCGATCATGTCCACGTTGCCCATCTGGGAGTGCCTCATGGCCCCGTAGCCGCCGGAGACGGCAATCTCGAGCAGGTCGGTGCCCACCGCGATGTGGGTGGTCGCACCCACAATGTAGACCAGGGCCGGCACGCGCACGAAACCGCCCCCGACCCCCAGGAAGCCGGAAAGGACCCCCGTGACGATGCCGACGATGACAATCACCCACATGGAGATGACCAGGCGGGCGGTGCGGCAGCGCACGATGGGATAGAGGGGAATGTTTTGAAAAAACATGGGGACTTTGCTGACCATGACCTCTCGGCCGTGCTCGATGCCCGCCGCGGAATCCTGCCGGATCTTCTTCTGAGCCTTGGCGGTTTCAATCTGGGTGTAAAAGAAGAGACTCAGCATGACCACCAGGGAGCAGATCAGGAGCAGAACTCCGGCTATTCCCAGGGCCTTGGCCCAGCTGAGCAAAGTGACGCCGATCTCCACGCCCAACATGGTGCCGCCCACCATGGCCAGACCAAGGACCCAGTCGATGTTGCCCATCTGCCGGTGCCTGACGGTGGCAATGACCGATTTACCCGCGATATGCGTCATGTCGATGCCCGAGGCCATGTAGCCCGGAAATCCGAAAACGATGAGGGCCGGCGTCACCATGTAGCCGCCGCCGACCCCGATGAAGCCGCCCACTATGCCCACGGTGAACCCGGTAAGTACCAGCAGAAACCAGGGGCTTGTAACACCAGCTATTGTAAATTCAAACATGTCCAACTCCTCCAGTGAGATTTCAGGCAACCGGTCTTAATGACCATGGTGTTGTATCTTGGTGAGCTTCAGGCCGAACATGTCGGTCATCCCCTCGGCGCTGTAGCCCAGGCACACCCCGAGAGCAAGGATCCAGCACACATTCCAGACCCCCGACCAGGGGTTGGTCTCGACGCCCTTGTGCTTGAAGGTGTCCTTGAACTTGAAGCCTCTCGCCTCCTGGATCTGCATGGGGATCATCACCACGAGCTTGTCCCCGTCGAGCTTGACGCGCTTGCCCTCTTCCACTAACTTCTTGCTGATGACGCCGTTGGTGTTGGTGGGCAGCCGGTCGCCTTTCTTCACGGCAGTCGCCTGCAGTCCCTCAAGGGGATTGAATTTGCCGATTTCAAGGGAGATGGGCTTTTCCTTGGTTGCATCCCGCGAAGGTGTTGGCGTTGACGGCAAAGCCGTCCGTCTTGGCCCTGAAATAGTACCATTCAACCATCTGCCCCGAGGTGTACGACCACCAGGCATAACCGATTAACACAAGTGCCAGAGCCGTCCAGAAAAGACATTTTACGGCTCCTCGCGATTTTTGATTGTCTGCCATGCGGATAACCTCCATTTGAATACCTTACTCAAGCGAAAAAATTCCTCTTCAATAGCTATCAAACCCTGATCTGTCGTTCACCTCCCGCGATTTTGTGAATGAAGGCGCAAACATGAGCCTGAAAAAGCCTTCTGGTTTTCGCCACATTTCTTGACAGGTACTCCCTGATCAGTTGAGAGCCCTTTCATGATGAAAGGGTTATTCCAGCCCAGCATCAACGCAAGCGAAAGAACCGTTCATACGTGCGAGCAAAATAGGCGCGAGAGGGCTGCTTTGATTACGAACAGACACCCTCGGGGGATCCGTCAAATACCTCTGCCGGCATCGTCGGTCCATAGCGGAGGTAGTCTGCAAACTGCCTGAGGATTCAGCGATTAGGCAAGACCAAGATCGAACAGATCGGGAGGAATCAAAAGCAGGAATTTCAACCTGGCGCATCAGCAAGCAGCGATCTTTTCTCATGGGAACACGGGACCCTCTCACATGGAACCGTTTGTCTCTTGAAAAACCTCCTTTCATAAGATCAATAGACACTGGCGCACTGTATTCGTGCGCCATGAAACCCTGACCGCGCGATACGCCCCACCCTCACCGGAGCGGCGAATGAGAAGACTTGAAACACCCTGGCCGTTAGAGGCGCAAGGAGACACACTGTATCGTAAGTAAATCCATCCAGAATGCGAATGAGAGATTGGCGAAATGGTTTCGCGGGGTGAAAAATACAAGAACTCGTCTTCCAAGTCAAGAACTGATAGACGACAGAAATCATAGACATTCCAGAAATCACCATGAACCGATGGAAGGCCCCGGCCATCGAAGCACCCAATGGAGGAACCCTATGTGCTGCCGGACTTTAGTCTTTGTTTTTGGGGTCAATCTCGCTGTAACCTGACTGTATCCCATGCCATCAGCGTGATATCCTTGTTCTGTTCTCAGTTCCAGGGAAAACATCATAGGAACACGGCGTCATGCGCCTGGGGGCGGCAGGTTTGGGCGTCGGGACTCTCGCCGCTTATGCCGGACCGGGAGACGAGTACCGGTTCGATGAGATCAACCCGGAAGTCCTGCGCCTGGCTCGACAATATTGCACATATTTGGCGGATTGCCGCGGAACGTGCGAAGTGGTTCCGGGAGACGGTCGGGTGTCGCTGGAGCGGGAAGCGCCGCCGAACTTTGATGTCCTTGTTGTCGACGCCTTCAGCAGTGCCGCCATCCCGTTGCGTCTGCTCACGCGGGAAGCATTTGCACTCTCCCGGTGCCATCTTGCCCCGGGAGGTGTCCTCGCGGTCCATATCACCAATCGGCACCTGCATCTGGTTCCCGTGGTCGAGGGGCTGTCACGACATTTCGGTTACAGGAACCTGCGAATCACCACACAGGAGCATGATGATCGGCTTGTCTTCGACGCCGACTGGGTCCTTACAGATCGGTGTCCGAATTCGAATCGTCATTCCTTCGCGCTTCTGGGGGGGAATCCAGGCCCTGCGAATTCCCTGGATCCCCGCGAAGAACGTACGGGAATGACATCGCGAGATCAAGGGCACTCTATTCTGCGGTGCTTTACGAGGTGCCGGGGTGAGTGAGGACCAGGAACCTTCAATCTGCCGGAAAAAGACCGCACCCGCGACCAAATGGCTTGATGCGTTGTGATTTGGTGGAGTATGATTTGCCACACCATGGACCACTCCGGTGACGACCTCAATGACTGCAAGCAATCACATCTTGTTTCCTGCCAGATGGAGGTAAAGGAATGCAGATTCATGAGTTTATGAGCACAAAGGTGGAGTCGATTGACGCCGACAGGACGGTGTATGACGCCGTGGAGATCATGGTGGACCAGCACCTTCGCTCGCTGGCCGTCAAGGTGATCCGAAAATCCGGGAAAACGTCCATTGACGGTGTGGTGACGGCGAGGGACATCGTCTTCAAGGTGCTTGCCAAGGGCATCAATCCCAAGAATGTCAAAGTCTCGGAAATTGCGTCAAAGCCCATCGTCTGTATCGACGAGCAGATGGACATCGAGGATGCTGCGACACTCATGGAAAAGTCGAATATAGCCAGACTCTTCGTCTGCGATGGGGAAAAGGTGATCGGGGTGGTTTCCCTGCTCGATATCATGGCTGCCGAATTGATCAACAGAGCGAGGGGGAACCATGATTTTTGAGAGATTATTGCAGTTTGGCAAAAAGGAGCGGGATGTCACGGAAGATATGAGAAGGCATATTCAGCTCCTCTGCGACGCCTGCAATACCTTCAAAGCGGCCCTGGAGAAACAGGACACGAACCTCATGCGTGAGGTAATCGACTTGGAGCGCCAAGGCGACTCGGTGAGGAGAGCAAGTGATTTCCCACATCTACGAGGGAGCATTTCTACCCTACCTGCGCCCGGACCTGTGCAAGTTCGTGGAAGTCGTCGACGAGGTCTTCGATCTCCTCAAGGATACGGCCACCTATTACCTGGACACAGACCTCCCTGAACCCTTGCGCAACGAGTGCGTCCGGGTAGCTCTCCTGAATTTCCGCATGTGTGAGATGCTGTTAATCACTTTTGAGGCCATGCTCGAAGGTGAGGACCTCCGTGAGAAAACCCTTGCCATAAGAATTTATGAGAAAAAAATTGACGACATGAAGTTCGATATTATCAGTCAGGCCCAGCAGGTGGGGGTGGCCGACTTCTGGTCGGGAAAGATGTTGTCCGATTTGATCTCAGGCCTGACCTCGATCAGCGACATCATCGAAGACGCCAGTGACCATCTTCAGATTCTCAATTTAAGCACCCGGTAGATGGATTTCGGATGTCGGATTTCGGATGTCGGATTTCGGATTTTG
The DNA here is from genome assembly GCA_963808625.1 of uncultured delta proteobacterium. Taxonomy (GTDB): domain Bacteria; phylum Desulfobacterota; class Syntrophobacteria; order Syntrophobacterales; family Syntrophobacteraceae; genus JADGQM01. The sequence goes on along the minus strand of CAWEHK010000008.1, from coordinate 219,888 downwards.
GAGGTTGGATTTCGGAGGTTGGATTTCGGAGGTTGGATTTTGGATGTTGGATTTTGGATGTTGGATTGTTGGGCAGTCAATTCAATTCGTGTGTCTTCGTTAATCTTCGTGTGGCTTAGTGGAGAGCTTTTGGAGGGATTTGGGATTTCGATGTCGGGTTGCGACTGAGGACGATGTAGAGCATGTGGATGGTGTCGAGCGGTCTTCTTCTTGGTTGGAGCCTTGGCGCCAATCATACCGCGAATGTATTCGGCACGGGGGTTGCGACCGGGACTGTCAGTTATCGCATGGCGATCGCGTTAACGGCAGTGTTCGTGATCCTGGGTGCTTTCCTTGAAGGCCCGAAGTGCATGCGCACGGTCGGCGCCCTTTCCCGTCTGACCCCTCTCGATGCCTTCTACTGTGCCCTGGCGGCCGCTATCATGATGACCCTTCTCACCGTCCTCTCCTTTCCCGGTTCCGCTTCTCAGGCCATCATCGGGGCGGTCATCGGGGCCGGCATCTTTTCGGGATCAGCGGATTTTTCGAAGCTCTACAAGATTGTCGCCTGTTGGGTTTTCACGCCATTTTTTGCCGTCTTCGCAAGCTATGCCCTCTATCGTCTTCTCGGATACCTTCTTGATAGAGCCACCAGCAACATCACTCAGCGCAACCTGATTTATACCGCTGGGACTATCCTTACCGGATGCTACGGGGCTTATTGTCTGGGTTCCAATAATGTTGCCAACGTCACGGGTGTCTATGTTGGTGCCCACATGCTGACCGCTGAGGCGGCATCCCTTATCGGAGGGTTGAGTATCGCCAGCGGCGTACTCACCTACAGCAAGAAGGTGATGGTGACGATCGGCAAGGGCATTGCCCCTCTTGATCCATTTTCCGCGCTTGTGGCTGTATTGGCCGGAGCACTCACCATGCACCTCTTTACCCAGTTGGGGGTGCCGGTGTCTTCTTCCCAGGCCATCGTCGGTGCGGTAGTGGGCATCGGGATCGCCGGCGACGTCCAAACGGTCAGCCGCAAAATGCTTACAAAGATTGGTGTGGGCTGGATTTCGGCACCGGCGTCAGCAGCGCTTCTGGCATACCTGTTTATCAGGTTCGACCGAATTGAGACGCTAACTACTTTCCTTCGGCAAGTCTCACAGACCCTCGGAAATGGCCCTTAGCTATTCTGACCATCGCATGGGAGGACGGTATGATAAGACTGAGCCGCATATGGAAATTCTACCTTATTTCCTCTGCTCTTTTCGTAATCCTGGTGACCATGGCCGGCTTTGTCCTGCAGATGCAGTTGAAAGAGAAACTGAAGGACCAACTCGAAAAACAGGTTTTCACTCTGGCAAAGGTCTTGGCGAGCGTGCTGCCCGATACCTCAGATCCTGCCATTCTCGTCGCCTGGTGTCGGCAGTACCAGGATGCGGCACAGGTGCGCATCACCGTAATCGAGATGGATGGCAGTGTGCTTGGCGATTCCACCGACGATGCCATTGTTGGTGAGAACCGTATGGACCGGCCGGAGATCCAGCGGGCTATCGCTGTTGGGTCTGCAACCGCTGTCCGCTACAGTGAAACACTGAATGCGGATATGTTTTATGCGTCGGTGTTTTTCAAAGAAAAGGGTAGAATCATCCGCCTGGCATTGCCGATGACGGAAGTAAAAGCCATTGAAAATGAGGTGATGATTTTTTTTACCTGACGCTTTATCTCATTCCCCTTCTGGCGATCCTTTTTCCTTTCTCTTCACTCGTTATGTAGCCGCGGAACGTCCTGAGCCCGGACTCACGCGAGGCGCAAAGCCCAGGCATTCACGTGAATAAATCTATCCACAAGTCATCCACGAAGTCACACGAAGGACAACGAAGTCACACGAAGAAATCATTTTGTACTCTGACTTCCGATTTCAGCCTCCGTACTCCCGACTCCTGACTCCTTCTCTTGACTTCTGTCTCCTGACTTCTGACTCCAACTCCTGTCTCTGACTTCTGTCTCCTCCAACGAATTTTTATGCTTCGCTCCTCCCGGCTTTTACGGTATAAGGACATGGTTAGCCTGACAGCCCCTGTAGGTGTTGATTAGAATACTCTAGCATCGAAATTCCCGTCGCTCCTGTCGCCTCCAGTCACCGGATCGAAAAGTCTCCGGGAGAACAAGGCGACACGTGTGCGCCTGATGAGGACAAAGAAGATGAGCTCCGAGCCTGCCTCAACCGCAGCGGAAGCCGGGTCTGACGCGATTGTCGCGACCTGTCCTGAGATTTTGGATCTGGAATTTTTCCGGCGCTGTTTCGATGGTTTCCCCGACCCGGTCATGGTAATGGACGTGCTGTGCAGAATCGTATATCTGAATGATTCTGCACAACGCCTGACGGGCAAAACTGGTACGGAAGAAAGCCCTCTCCTTTGCGCTGATCTTTTGCGCACGGATGTCGGCGATGCCCCGGGATCTCTGCTCGATCGATTTCTCGAAAACCACAGCTTAAAAGACGTTCCGGTACAACTCAAACGTCTTTCGGGGGACTGGCTGCCCTTTTCACTTTCCACCCAATTGGCGAGCAGCAAAGAGGGGGGACCTGCGTGGCGCCTGGCCATTCTGCGCGACGCGCCAGCGGCTCTCGCCGGGGCGGGAAATCATCTCATGGGTCCTATATCCTCCAGCATCATCAATAACTTCCCCATGCCCTTTTTCACTGTGAATAAAGACCTGACGATCACCTACATGAACCATCACCTCGAGAGACTTACGGGGTACAGTAAAAGCGAAGTGGTGAACAGGATGACCTGTGCTGAACTGCTCCGAACCGATCACTGCCATACGAAAAGGTGTGCCATCAAGTATGCGATGGAGACCATGAAGCCCCTTGCCGGGCTTCGCTTCACCATCCAGGATCGGGAGGGCAGGAGAATCCCGGTAGCGGCTCATGCCACCATGCTGACTGACGCGGAGCAGGGGGTGATTGGCGGCTTTGAAGCAATGAGGGATATTACCCCGCTCCTGGAAGCGGAAGAGAAGTTCAGGGTGCTCACTGAGATTACTCAGGAAGGAATCCTCATGGCTGACGAGAGCCGGCGAGTGATTTTTGCCAACTCAAAGATGGCCGAGATCCTGGAGCAACCTGAAGATGAGCTTATTGGCAAAGACCTCAGCGCCTTACTCCCATTGCAGCACCTTAACATTATAGACGATTTAATGCAGAAAGTTGACCCGGAAAACCCTCAGCAATTGCTCTTTTGCAGCACCATCCAGCCGGCGAAGGTCCCCCAGCAGGAGCATCGTGTCCTTGAAACCTGCATGATCGTGTCTCGTATTGGCAAGAGCGCGATAACCTACATGTTTTTCCACGATTTGACAAAGCACATTGAGATCGAGCGGCAACTCCACAACACTAACAGCTTTCTCACTAACATTATCAGGAGTTCCGCTGATGGTATAATGGTCCTCGACAATGAAGGGAAAGTATTAATTTTCAATGAAGCAGCCGAAAGGATTCTGGGTTATAGCGCAGAAGAGTTGGTCGATCATCCCCTCATGTCGTTCAACATCTGCAGCGAGGAAGTCGCAAAGGTAATCATGCGGCGGATGCGCAGCAAGGATTATGGCGTACCCGGCAAGGCCACTTCTTTGCGGATAATTCTTGTGACCAAATCGGGCGAGGAAGTGCCGGTAAACTTCTCCGCGGCCCTCATCAAGCAAAATGAGCGTGAAATCGGCAGCGTCGGTATCTTCTCCGACCTCCGGGAACGGTTGCGAATACGCAGGGAGCTCGAGGAAGCCAAAATTCAATTGATGCAGGCCGAAAAAATCGCCTCGGTCGGAAGATTGGCAGCTGGTGTCGCTCACGAAATCAATAACCCGCTCTCCGGCATTTTGCTCTACGCCGACATGCTGATGAAAGAGCTTGAGCCCAACCCTCAGTGGCGCGAAGACCTGCAGGAGATCGTTGATCAGACCCTGCGCTGCAAGGAAATCGTTACCCGTTTGTTGGAGTTCAGCCGACAGTCTGTGGGCCAGAGAGTTCCTTTCGACATCAACCTTGTGATCAACCGTTCCGCCGAGCTGTTGGCTCGCCAATCGCTTTTTCAGGATGTCGATTTTGTGATCGATCTCCAACCCGATATTCCCCAGATGACGGGTGATCCGGGTCAGTTTCAGCAGGTTTTCACGAATCTCATTATCAATGCCGGGGTCGCCATGAACGGCAAGGGCAAGATCGTCATCACCAGCAGGTTCGATCCGGAATGTGAGGAAGTCAGCCTGCAAATTGCCGATACGGGTCCGGGCATCCCCTCCGAAATCATGGACAAAATATTCGAGCCTTTCTTTACCACGAAACGGCCGGGAGAGGGCACCGGCCTTGGTCTGTCCGTCGTCTACGGGATCATTCAACAACACGGAGGGACCATCGAGGTCAAGAATGCTCACGCGGGCGGCGCCCTCTTTACGATCACCCTCCCGCTGGAGTGCCCTGAAGAAGAAATTGAGTTCACCTGTTAAACGGCAGAATGAAGGCTGGCCCGATGCAGACGGTTCTGGTTGTAGATGATGAAAAGGTAATCCGGGATGGCTGCAGCCGTTTGTTGAAACTTGCGGGGTATCGGCCCCTTACCGCCGTGAACGGTCGGGAAGCGCTTGATCTGCTTGCAGCGGAACCGATGGACCTGATTCTCTGCGATCTTGTCATGCCGGTGATGGGGGCCTTTGAGGTCCTTGAGGAAGTCAGGGCCAATTATCCCGAGGTGCCGCTGATTGTCATTACGGGTCACGGTACGGTGGCCAATGCGGTCGAGGCCATGAAGAAGGGGGCCTACGATTTCATCACCAAACCGTTCCGGGCCGACCACCTGACCCTGATTGTAAGCAGAGCGCTGGAAAAACAGGCGTTGGAGCGCCGTGCGCGGGAACTCCAGGAAGCGCAGGCGCAAAACCTCTATGACCTCGCGATGGAAAAGAGCCGCATCCGAACGATCATCAACTGCATGGCGGACGGGGTCATGGTGACCAACCGCGATCTGGAGATGGTCCTGCATAATCCGGCCTTGATGAGAACGCTCGGCCTTTCTGACTCGTTGGCCGAGCCCACCGCCCTCTCCGAATTTCTCGCTGACGAGGACCTGGAAAAGGGTCTCAAGAGCATTCTGGGCGCGAGTGGTGATGATCCGGTTCTTCTTTCCCGGGACCTCCACATAGGAAGCAAGTATATCCATTCCCTGTCGGCCCCCGTGCCCGGATTGCATGGGGAAGTTATGGGCACCGTCACCGTTTTCCAGGATATTACGACGTTTAAACAACTGGATGAGATGAAATCGGATTTCGTCCACATGGTTTCTCATGAGCTGCGCTCGCCCCTGGCGTCCATCAGGCAATTGCTGACCGTCGTCGTGGACGGTCTCGCCGGGGAACTGATGGACAAGCAGAAAGACCTCCTCGGTCGTTCTCTGCTAAAGATCGATGGCTTGCTCGAACTCATCAATGATCTTTTGGATGTAGCCAAGATTGAGAGCGGCCATACCTTTCAGCAGCAGGTCCCACTCCGCCTGGGGGAGGTGCTGGAGCAGACCGTTGGCCTGTTGAGACCTCGGGCGGAAAGCCAGAATGTGTCGCTGCGGCTGAATCTCCCATCTGAAGTCCCGCTCGTTCAGGCGGACCCTCGAAGCATGGAAGAGCTTTTTACCAACCTTGTCAGCAATGCGGTCAATTATTCGCCAGGCGGCGGAGAAGTGAACGTTTCGGTCGTTTCACGGGGAGACTACCTGGAAGTGATGGTAAGTGATACGGGGGTTGGCATCGAACCCGAAGAGCTCCCGAAAATCTTCGACAAGTTCTATCGGGTCAAACATCCCAAAACCAGGCAGGTGATCGGTACGGGTCTGGGCCTTGCCATTGTCAAAGGGATTGTCGAATCTCACCGGGGTTCCATCGAGGTCGAGAGCCAGCCTGGTGTGGGAACGACCTTTCGCGTGCTCCTCCCGGTGCTCCGGCAACCGTGAACGTTGTCTCATCCACGAATTCACACGAAGGAAGACGAAGGCACACGAAAAGATCATTTTCAATTCTGACTTCCGACTGTTGACTTCTGACTTCTGACTTCTGACTCCTGTTTTCTGTGCCATCGTGTTTGCAAGATTGAAAAAATAGTGATAAATAATAACCGGCGGCAATGGTGGTGTCCTGTACCACCCCACGGAATAAGAAAATGTGGCCGTCGTCCCCTCTTCATGTGGAACCTCGTAGCCGGTTGAACGCCACCCGCGACCTGAAGTTGACGGAGAAGTTTTGATCATCCAAAGCGGTTGAGAAACTGGAAGAAGTTTTCATCACGTTATCGGGTGAATGGATTTGCAGCGTCACCATGGATGTTTCCCCTGGCTCAGGGCGAGGGCTATGAATCTGTCCCCATAAGCACAGGCCTGTGCCCAAGTTTTCCCCGAATTTTTGCCACTGAAAGAGGCACACCTTTTTCAGTTTTTCTATGCGGTCATCCGGCGTCGCGATGCAGGAGTTGGGAACCCGGCCCGACTCAGGGGTGAAGAGCCAACAGCACTCATATTTTGGAGGGATACCTTATGAACATGCAAAAGAAACTGGCCTCTGGGGAGTTCCTTGTTCTGGCGGAGATGGAGCCTCCTAAGGGAGCGGATTTCTCTGCCGTGATCGCTCATGCCATGCATGTTAAAGGCAAAGTGGATGCCTTCGTGGTTCCTGAGATGAGCAATGCGGTTATGAGGATGAGCTCTCTGGGAGGTTGTGCACTGCTGCAGAACCGGGGGTTGGAGACGGTGATGCAGGTTTGCTGCCGGGATCGCAACCGTTTGGCCTTGCAGGCCGACCTCCTGGCGGCTAACGCCCTCGGTGTCTCAAATGTCATGGCCATCACCGGCGTTGAACCAAGTTATGGGGACCACCACCGGGCCCGTCCCGTTAACGACATCGATTTGCTGGAATTGTTGGAGGCCATTCAAAAACTCCAGGCCGGTCGCGATATGGCGGGAGTCGAGCTGAATGGTGCGCCCAGGTATTGTGTTGGCTCCATGGTCAATACCGGGGTCAGCGGAGGGCTCCTGGACCTGGAGCTGGAGGAGCTGGAGAAGAAGATTGCGGCCGGCGCGGAATTCTTTGTCACCCAACCGGTCTTTGACCTCCAGACCCTGACCCGGTTCATGAAAAGAGCCGAAAACCGAAAGCCCGGAATTATCCCGACCGTGCTCTTGCTCAAATCCGTCGGCATGGCCCGTTATATCGATCAGCATCTGGCTCATGTCCATGTTCCCGGCGAGCTCATCACGCGTATTCAAAAGGCCCCGGATAAAGCCCGCGAATGCGTGCAAATCGCCCGCGAACTTGTCCTGGCTTTGAGGGACGCCGGGTACGGCGGAGTGCTCATCTCCACCATCGGTTGGGAAGACAAACTTTCCGATATCCTGGAGGGGTAAGGTCATGGAAAGCAAGCAGGGCCGTTCTGTTGGTTCCGTAATGGTGGTAGGAGGCGGCGTGGCCGGCGTTCAGGCTGCCCTCGACCTGGCCAACTCGGGGTTCTACGTTTACCTGGTCGAAAAATCCCCTGCCATCGGGGGTGTCATGGCGCAATTGGATAAGACCTTCCCCACCAATGACTGCTCGATGTGCATCCTCTCACCCAAACTGGTCGAATGCGGGCGTCATCTGAACATCAAGCTGATTACCATGGCGGAACTGGAGGATCTGGAAGGTGAAGCGGGTCATTTCACCGCGGTGGTGAAGGAACATCCGCGCTATGTGGATATGGAGAAATGCATCGCGTGCGGCGTATGTGCGGAGAAATGTCCGCGGAAGGTAGCGGATGAATTCAACGAGGGTCTGAACCATGCGCAAAGCTGCCTATGTTAAATTCCCTCAGGCGGTACCTTTGAAGTATGCCATCGACGAGAAGAACTGCATTTATTTTGAAAAGGGCAAGTGCCGGGCCTGCGAGAAGTTTTGTCCGGCCCAGGCCGTCGCTCTCGATCAGCAGGCTAAGGTCCACCGGATTGAAGTCGGGTCGGTTATCCTGGCGCCCGGATTCAAGGCTTTCGATCCTCAGATGTACAGCTACGGGTACGGGGCTCACCCCAATGTGATTACCAGTAAAGAATTCGAACGCATGTTGAGCGCCTCCGGGCCTACCCAGGGGCATCTCGAACGCCCGTCGGACGGGCGGAAGCCCGACAAGATTGCCTGGCTTCAATGCGTCGGCTCAAGGGATATCCAGCACGGCGGCAATGGATACTGTTCCGGCGTCTGCTGCATGTACGCCATCAAGGAGGCCATCTGCGCCAAGGAGCACAGCAGCGAGCCCCTGGATACGGCGATCTTTTTTATGGACATGCGGACTCATGGGAAAGACTTCGAGAGATATTACAACCGGGCCAACGACGAATACGGGGTGCGGTTCGTTCGTTCAAGGGTGCACACGGTGAACCCGAGCTCCGCAGATGGGAGCCTGAGTATAAGCTATGCCACCGAAGACGGGGAGATGGTTGATGAAGAATTCGACCTGGTGGTGCTTTCCGTCGGTATGGAGGTCGGGCCGGATACGATCGCTCTTGCCGGGAGGCTCGATATCGACCTCAATCAGTACAACTTCGCCATGACCAGCGTGACTTCTCCGGTCAGCACTTCCCGGCCGGGAGTCTACGTTTGCGGGCTTTTCCAGGGCCCCAAGGACATTCCCTACGCGGTAATGGAGGCGAGTGCGGCGGCCTGTGCTGCTGCCATCGACCTCTCCGATGCCCGCGGGACCCAGGCGCTGGAGGAAGTGCTGCCGGCTGAGCGCGATCTATCGCTGGAGGAGCCCCGGATCGGTGTTTTTGTCTGCAACTGCGGCATCAATATCAGCTCGGTTGTCAATGTCACCGAGGTGGTCGATTATGCCGCCACGCTGCCCCATGTCGTGTTCACCACTCAAAACCTTTTCAGTTGCTCTCAAGATACCCAGGAGAGGATCAAAAGCATCATCGAGGAAGAGAAGCTGAATCGAATTGTGGTGGCGGCATGTTCGCCCAGGACCCATGAAAGTCTCTTTCGGGAAACCTTGAAGGCTTGCGGAGTTAATAAATACCTGTTCGATATGGCCAACATTCGCGACCAGGATTCCTGGGTGCATCAGAAAGAACCGCTGCAGGCAACGGAGAAGGCGAAGGACCTGGTAAGAATGGCGGTTGCTCGTGCGGCCCATTTGGAGCCGCTCATCGAACGGCCGCTGGAGATAAGGCAAAGGGGTCTCGTGCTGGGCGGAGGCATCGCCGGTCTCAATGCTGCCCTGAGTCTTGCGAGACAGGGATTCGAAACCATCCTGGTCGAAAAAGATAAAGAACTGGGCGGTACGGCGCGCTCCCTTTACCACACCATCGAGGGGCTGGATGTGCAGGCCTATCTCGACCAGCTCATCCGGGATGTGACCAACCATAAGAACATCCAGGTCTTGACGGAAGCCCTTGTGGTTGGGTTCACCGGCTACAAAGGCAATTTCAGTACCGAGGTGCTGGTTGGCCCGGGGATGTATCATCGCAAGATCGACCACGGCGTTGTCATCGTCGCTACGGGGGCCAAAGAATACAAGCCCAAAGAATTCCTCTACGGGGAAGACCAGAGAATAGTGACTCAGCTCGAGCTCGGACGGCTCATGGAGGAGCGTGCTAAAGACGTAGCCGCATGGAACTGTGTGGTCATGATCCAATGTGTGGGTTCGCGCAATGAGGAGAATCCGAACTGCAGCCGTATTTGCTGCCAGAATGCGGTGAAGAACGCCCTGCTCCTGAAAGAGCTCAACCCGGATATGAATATCGTGGTTCTTTACCGGGACATGAGAATGTATGGCCTGCTCGAGGATTACTACACGGCCGCCAGGAACGAAGGGATCCTTTTCTGCCGCTACGATCTGGAACAGCCTCCCGAAACGGAGACGCAGGGGGACGGCGTGAGTGTCACCTTCCGGGATCACGTCTTGAAACGCACCCTCAGGATGAGCGCTGACGCCGTTGTGCTGAGCGCCGCCACCGTCGCCGAAGAAACCGAGGAACTGGCATCCTTCCTGAAAGTCCCTCGCAACGCGGAAGGTTACTTCATTGAAGCCCATGCCAAACTCCGGCCGGTGGACTTTCCTTCCGAGGGCATCTATCTCTGCGGTATGGCGCACGGCCCCAAGCTGATCAGTGAAAGCATCGCTCAGGCGATGGCCGCGGCCTCGAGGGCCGGTTCCTTCCTTGCCTCCATGCACCAGACCATTGGCGGCGTTGTTGCCCATGTTGAGCAGAGCCTGTGTGCGGCGTGTCTCGTCTGCGTAAGAAGATGCCCGTACGGGGTGCCGCGCATCAACGAGAACGATGTTTCGGAAATCAATGAGGCGCTTTGTCAGGGATGTGGCATTTGTGCCTCCGAATGTCCGGCCAAGGCAATCCAACTGGCCCATTATTCGGACGACCAGCTGATGGCGAAAATAGACGCTTTGTTTGGATGAAAGAAGCCAGGAGTCAGAAGACAGAAGTCAGGAGACAGGAGACAGGAGACAGAAGACAGAAGACGGAAATCGGAAGACGGAATGGAAGATTATTTATTCGTGTGAATTCCTTTCCCTTCGTGTGACTTCGTGGATGAAAGAAAGAGAAGGAGAAATCCAATGGCGCAATTTGAACCGGTCATTGTCGCATTTTGCTGCAATTACTGAGCTTATTCTGCTGCGGACCTGGCAGGTACCATGAGACTGAGTTATCCCTCCAATGTCAGGATCGTCATCGTGCCCTGCACCGGCCGAGTGGACGCCGTCCATCTGCTGAAGACATTGGAGAAGGGCGCCGATGGGGTTTTTGTTGCGGGCTGTTTAGAGGGCGATTGTCATTATCAATCCGGCAATCTGAGGGCCAGGAAGAGGGTAGGCTATGTGCAGCAGATCCTCCAGAGCATTGGGGTGGCTCCGGAAAGGATTGCCATGTACAATCTCTCCGCCGGAATGGGACCCAGGTTTGCCGAGATTGTGCAGGAGATGACCGAAAAGGTGCGGCAACTTGGGCCCTTGAATGTCAGCGATGGAGCCAAGGGCAAAGCCGCGGTTGCTTAGCAGCTAATGATCGGCGGTTCCCGGTTGCCGGCTGCTGTCCGGGAGCCGGTAAATTCAAGGACCAAACGAGGCTGAGTCGAATCACTTTAGGGAGGTGGCCGTATGATTATGGCAAAAGCCAAACCGATTGATGAAATCATAAACATGATCGCTGGCTTCGACAAAATACTGCTGGCCGGCTGTAACGGGTGCGTCGCAGTATGTGAAGCGGGCGGCCTGAAAGAGGTCCAGACCCTTGCCTCGGCCCTGCGCATCTATTTTTCACAGCAGGGACGGCGGGTGGAGATTGATGAGATCAGCCTGACGCGCCAGTGCGACAAAGAGTACCTCCAGGAACTGAAGGATAAGATGGACACCTACGACGCGGTGCTTTCTTTGGCCTGCGGGGCCGGCGTCCAGTTCCTGGCGGAAATGTATGCCGAGAAACCCATACTCCCGGCCGTGGACACCTGTTTTATCGGGGTTACCATCGAGCAGGGAGTATGGAGTGAGCGGTGTCTGGCTTGCGGCCAATGCGTGCTCGCAAGTACCGGCGGCATCTGTCCCGTTGCCCGGTGTTCGAAACGCATGCTCAACGGTCCTTGCGGTGGTTCGGAAAAAGGCAAATGTGAACTGAGTGTCCTCATGAACAAAGAAATTCCCTGCGGCTGGCAGCTCATTTACGATCGGCTCAAGAGCCTGGGCCAGCTGGACCGATTCAAGACGCCGGCCGAAGACAAGGATTGGACGGTTAACCGTGATGGCGGACCTCGCGAAATTGTAAGGGAGGATGTCAGGCCATGAATGTGAAAACGCCCAGCAACCTTGAGAAAGTTTTGGCCGCCGGACATTTGGCCGTCACCTCGGAGTGCGGACCGCCTCGAAATGGAAATCCGGATACGGTGCAAAAGAAAGCCGATATGATCAGGGAATATGTCGATGCGATCAATATCACCGACAACCAGACGGCCGTGGTGCGCCAGTGCAGTCTTGCCGCCTGTATCCGTCTGAAGTTGATGGGGATCGATCCGGTCTTGCAGATGGTGACCCGGGACCGGAACCGCATCGCGATCCAGAGTGATCTCCTGGGAGCCACGTCCTTCGGGATTCATAATATCCTGTGTCTCACCGGCGATCATCAGCGGTTTGGGGACCATCCCAACAGCGCCAATGTCTTCGACATGGACTCCACGAAGCTGATCCAAACGGTGCGAATGATGCGTGATGAGGGGCGTCTGCTCGGAGGTTATGAAATGGAAGATGGGCGGCCGCAGATGTTTATCGGCGCGGCCGAAAATCCTTTCGCGGACCCTTTTGAAATCCGGGTTTTCCGCCTGGCCAAAAAGGTTGCCGCCGGCGCCCAGTTCATCCAGACGCAGTGCATTTACAACATGGAAAAGTTCAAACTCTGGATGCAGGGGGTCTGTGACATGGGGCTCCATGAACACGTTGCGATCCTTGCCGGCGTCACCCCCATGAAGAACGTGGGCATGGCGAGATACATGAAGAACCGCGTGCCGGGCATCGATGTGCCGGAAGCCATCGTCAAGCGCCTGGCGGGGGTCCCCAAGGAGAAGCAGGCGGAAGAGGGAATCAACATCTGTCTTGAGCAGATCGCGGAACTGAAGGAAGTGGAGGGGATTCGCGGCTTCCATATCATGGCCATCGAATGGGAGGAAAAAGTCCCCGAGATCGTCCAGCGGGCGGGACTTTACCCCCGGCCCAGAAGCGACTGATCGGCTTCCATGGCGCTTGCCGGGCGCCCATCCGCTGGCTGGGAAACGTCCGCTATGCCGTTTTTGATTTGGTGACAGGATTTTTCCACGGATTGAAGAGCAAACATGATAATTACCAGCACCCCTGTAAATCAAAGGCGCATGAAAGCTTAGTGCAGCACGGCAGAATGAAGTGTCCTTGGTCTCTGGACGTCATTCCCGCATGTTCCTGGCGGGAATGACAACTCGAATGCGGACACTGGTTTATTCGGAGTTGTATTAGGGAACGCATATTTCGGCAAGGTGTCGGTTTTCAAATCCGAAATCCAAAATCCGATATCCGAAATCCGAAATCAACCTGAGGAGGTGTGGCAATGGGAAAGAAGTATGTTCTGATTGTTGACGATGATCCGGATATGGTCGAAACCGTTGGCATGATGCTCGAGAGCAAAGGCTACGAAGTCGGAAAGGCCTATGACGGCATCGAAGGGGAAGAGTCCATCAAGCAGCGACGACCTGACCTGGTGGTTCTTGACGTGATGATGCCCCGCAAAAACGGTTACGTCCTTTGTGCCGAGCTGAAAAAAAGCCGGGTCACAAAAGATATCCCCATCGTCCTGCTCACCGCCGTAGGCGAAGCGGTGCCGACAACCAGCTACTCCCATGCTGACGGGATGGCTACGGAAGCCGACGATTATCTGCCCAAGCCGGTTGATGCCGGGGTCCTGGTGGAGGCGATAGAGAGGCTCTTTGCTTAGGAATTGGTGAGGCCCTCATGTCGAAAATGAGACTGGGAGGGATTAAAGCTTTTGAAAAACGTGCTTATCTCACTTCGTTGTGTCGAAGTGGCGATGATGTCCTGGGGGATATTTGCGCACGGCTGGCGGCTGAGCGGATCAACATCAGCTTATTGACTCATATTGCCAATACCGGGGCGCATGAAGCAATCACGGCTGCCGCCACCGAAAATGTTGAAGGCGTTTCCAGTTATATCCTCTGGAAAGCCAGCCATGGCCAGTGTGGTGTGGGCAAACTGGTGACGAACATCAGCACCATTTCAATATTCCCCCATCATCAGAAGCTCAACGTCATCGGCTCGCTGCTCGGCGCCGTCGCTGAAAACGGCCTGAGAACTTATGGTTTTGCCAGTTCCCCTTCGGCCATGACCATCCTGGTCCCTTCCTCGGATTTTGAAGGTGCGATCTACAGCCTTTTTGAAGCCTTCGAATTTCCCACCTGGTCGTCTCCCCTGGACTGGCACGCCGCTTACCGGGGCCAGGAAGAGTTGCTCAGTGAGATCATCTGCTCCTACCAGGAGGAGGTGATCAAAATATATGATCTTTCCCACCTTACCGGTCTTGATCTGTGGAACCTGAGTCTGCCGTTAAACCGCCTCGGCGATTTCGGCGCCCTCCTGCTGAAACTTGACGGATTGCAGCTGAAGATGCCGCTCCTGGTTTCGAAGTCCTTCCCCGATGGCGAAAGCCTTTACTTTGCATTCTGTCTTGCCGCATCCCACCATAATGCCGTGCAGCAGGCGCTTGACCAGGACCTGCCGGGCGTTGGCGTCTTCTGCCAGGGCCCGGTATCGGTCTTCCTACTGCACGGCCCCCATTTCGGGGACCGCTACGGCATCGCCAACGCCTTCGTGAGCTCTCTGCGCAGGGCAGGCATAGCGCCCCTGGCCCTAAGCTGTGCCGTATCCTCCGTCTCCGCTGCCATCCAGGAAAAGGACTTGAATCGAGTCATCGAAGCCCTGGGTTCCAGTTTTCAGGTCCCAGCGAGGAAGCTATGATCTTCATGATCGCGAGCAAGCCATGAACAAACTCGGAAGCCATGGCACCCGCGCAAATTCCGGAGTTGTCCTGCGGCTCGTCCCTCATTTTCCCCGATTGGCGTTCTGACATCATAGACGCTGCCTAGACCAGTGTTGCCAGGTTGGCAGACTCAGGCTATTGAGAGAGACGCGAAAGAATGGTATTTTATGAAGGTAGATGAGAGTTAGCATGAGACTCTTATTCGAGTGGGACGCCAACAAAGCTCGTTCGAACCAGATCAAGCACAAGGTGGGTTTTGAAGAACTAAGACGGTTTTTAACGATCCGTTTCTGATTACCTTTCCCGATGAATTTCATTCCCACGGTGAAGAACGCTACCTCAGCATCGGCCGTTCTGTTTCCGGCAGATTGTTACTGGTGGTCCACACGGAACAGACAGCAGAAGATGGTTTGGTAGTGCGTATCATTAGTAGCCGCAGGACCACTCGATCTGAACGAAGGACTTATGAGGAAAACAAAGAATAAACAAATCGAAGCGGCCCAAGGCGATATGTTGCCCGAGTATGACCTGACAGGCAAAAAGGGTGTCCGTGGAAAATATTACGAAGCCTACCGACAGGGGCATACCGTCAGAGTCTTTCAAGATGATGGCAGCGTTACGGTGGAGTACTTCACCTTGGAAGAAGGGTCTGTGATGCTGGAGCCGGATGTGCGTGAGTATTTCCCAAATTCAGAGAGTGTGAACAAAGCTCTACGCTCCCTGATTGCGCTCAAACCCTCCAAACCAGCAAGGAGGGTTCCAGTTTCCAAGCAGCACAAACAAAAGGTCTCATGAGGATAATTGCCCTTGGAGTGTTTAAGGATTAGCTGTCGCCCGGCGTTACGCGCCGTCGAACCTGCTTGCGTACAAACCTCACCCGCGAGTCCTCCTCAAGCTGGCGAACAGTATCGACACGAAACCCTGCATCTGTCCAGGTATCCGAGTTCAGCCAGCGCATCTGAAACTTTCGAGATGTCCTCATCGAATTTTGGGTTGCCTCCGCTACCGCCGAGCAAAACCACGCGGAAGGATTCGCGAGGCACAAACTGGGCGAGGATATGATCAGATTGTTTTGCCGCAACTTCAGCGTCTGACATATGAACCGGCAGAAGCAGGAGAAGTTCTTTGGGATATGGATGGCAGATTAGGTCGAGGAGAGCTCCGCGAACCTGCTTCGATGTCCGAGAGTCGACTTCAATGGCAATGTTACCACCAACCGCCCCGTCAATTCTGGCAGGCAAACCTGCACTGAAATCTACTTTAACTGGCTGGCCGGAATGAACTACTTCACCATTCGTGGCCAAACGCAATACCTGTTTTCCATATTTGTCATGTGACCCCATGAAATCCCTCCAGCAAGACCTCGAAAAGCTGGGGCTGGGCGAACCCTTGCTATCATCCCTCAGGAGCGAACCATCCAATAGGGACGGTTCCATATTGGTAGAATATGCAGAATACGAATGAAGAGCAAGGAAGATGAAGACTAGCTCCAGTCGCCGTGGGCAGGACAATGAGCCCCCTACCGGAAAAAAAAGATTGTCTTATCGCCGCTGATGGCGTATTTATCCTGGTGTTCTGTGAGGCAGTTCACGTCTTGGTGGCCCCCGTGAAGCTTCCTCTTGCGCTCGCATCCAGACCCGATGCTCATGTTGTGGGAAATCCCGATTCGGTAAACCGATTTCCCCATTCCCGCCCGATGCTGCTTGGAAAGTTCCGCCATGGTGCTGACTGTAGCCGTGCACACCATCACAGAGGGGTAGCCCTGCTGATTGTTGAATCAGGCTCCAGGCTTGCCATAGCCCTCAATCCCTGATGAACAAGCAAGGGATAACCATACCGTCAATCGCTTTTGCTAACCTTCCGGGGTACAGGAATCATGGAAACAAAACCAAACAATTCCGTTGGTTCGGTCATGGTGGTCGGGGGTGGCGTCGCCGGCATCCAGGCCGCACTGGACCTTGCCAATTCCGGCTTCTATGTCCACCTTCTGGAAAAGTCCTCCGCCATCGGCGGCGTGATGTCGCAACTTGACAAGACGTTCCCGACCAATGACTGCTCCATGTGTATCATTTCGCCGAAACTGGTCGAATGCGCCAGCCACCCGAATATCGAGCTGCTCACTTTGAGCGAGCTCGCGGCCCTGGAAGGCCAGGTGGGGCGGTTCAAAGCGACGGTGATCCAGCAGCCTCGCTTCATCGACCGCGACAAGTGTACGGGATGCGGGGACTGCGCTACGGTCTGTCCCATTAACCTCAAGAACGAATTCGATGAGGGCCTTTCGGTCAGAAAAGCGGCCTACAAGCGTTATCCCCAGGCGGTTCCCGGCACTTTTGCCATCGACAAGAAAGGCACCAGTCCGTGCAAGGCTACGTGCCCGGCGCACATCAGCGTCCAGGGCTACGTCGCGTTGGTCGCCCAGGGAAATACCGCGAAGCGCTGCAGCTGATCAAGGAGCAGAACCCCCTGCCGGCGATCTGCGGCCGGGTCTGCCACCACCCCTGCGAATCGGCCTGCACGCGCGGCCAGGTGGATGAACCGGTGGCCATCGATTTCATCAAGCGCTTCGTGGCCGATCTCGACCTCAACTCCGAAACGCGCTATGTTCCCGAGATCAAAGTCAAGCGTGACGAAAAAGTGGCGATCATCGGTTCCGGACCGGCGGGGCTTTCCTGCGCCTATTACCTCGCCATCGAAGGTTATCAGGTAACCGTCTTCGAAAAACTGCCGGTGCTTGGCGGCATGCTCACCGTGGGCATTCCGTCCTACCGCCTGCCGCGGGACACCATCGAAGCCGAGATCCAGGTCATCCGCGATCTTGGCGTGGAATTCAGAACCGGCGTCGACATCGGCAAGGATGTCACCGTCGCCCAGCTGCGCGAACAGGGCTACAAGGCCTTCTTCCTCGCCATCGGGGCGCACGAATGCAAGATCCTCGGGGTCGAGGGAGAGAACCTCGAAGGGGTCTATCCGGGGACCGATTTCCTGCGCCGGGTGAACCTGGGCGAGCGCCTTGCCCTCGGGGACCGGGTGGCCGTGGCCGGCGGCGGCAACGTCGCCATGGATGCCGTGCGCAGCGCCAAGCGTCTGGGTGCGGCCAGGCCCTTTATCGTCTACCGCCGCAGCTACGCGGAGATGCCCGCCAACGAGGAGGAGATCGAAGAATGCCGCGAGGAAGGCATCGAGATCATGACCCTCACCACTCCCACCCGCATCATCGGGGAAAATGGGCGCGTCAAAGCCATTGAATGCATCAGAACTGGAGCTCGGGGAACCCGATGCCAGCGGCCGGCGGCGCCCGGTGCCCATCGCGGGATCGGAATTCATCATCGAGGTCGATGCCGTCATTCCGGCCATCGGCCAGGAGTCCGACTGGGCCTGCCTCACCCCCGAGTGCACCTGCACCCTGAGCGACTGGGGGACGGTGCGTGTGGATCCCCTGACCTTGCAAACCGATGATCCGGATATTTTCGCCGGCGGGGACGCGGTAACCGGGCCGAAAACCGTCATCGAGGCCATCGCGGCCGGCAAACAGGCGGCCATCTCCATCGACCGTCTCATTCAGGGTCTGGACCTCAGAGAAGGCCGCCAAAAGGATTGGCGGCGGTCGAAGAGGTGCGCACGGAGGGCTACGACCGGATTCCGCGCGAGCTGATGCCGCGGCTCGATCCCGAAGCGCGCCTGAAAAGCTTCGATGAAGTGCAGCAGGGCTTCAGCGAAGAGCAGGTGCTGACGGAAGCGGCGCGGTGCCTGGCCTGCGGGATTTGCTCGGAGTGCTACCAGTGTGTTACGGCATGTCCTGCAAACGCTGTCGTTCACGAGCAGCAGCCGGTTACCCGCGTCATCGAAGTGGGTTCCGTGATCCTGGCGCCGGGTGCGAAAACTTACGAGCCATCCGCCATGGATACTTACCTCTATGGCAAACATCCCAACGTCGTGACCAGCCTCGAGTTCGAACGCATCCTCAGCGCCTCCGGCCCGTACATGGGACACCTGATGAGGCCGCTTGACAGCAAAGAACCGAAGAGCATTGCCTGGCTCCAGTGTGTGGGTTCGAGAAATACCAATCACTGCGACAATGGCTATTGTTCCGGGGTCTGCTGCATGTACGCGGTGAAAGAGGCCATTGTTGCCAAGGAACACAGTGCCGAACCGCTCAATGCGACCATCTTTTTCATGGACATGCGGACCTACGGCAAGGATTTCGAAAAATATTACAATCGCGCCAAGGATGAATACGGCGTTCGCTTCGTTCGCTCGCGGATCCATACCATCGATCCCGGGGCCGAGGGCGGCCTCGCGATTTCCTACGTGACCGAAGATGGCAGCATTGTGGAAGAGCAGTTCGATATGATCGTGCTGTCGGTGGGGATGGAGGTAGGGAAGGACACGGCAGAGCTGGCGAAGAAATTGGATATCGAGCTCGACCGGTACAACTTTGCCGTCACCGGGGGCTTTGAGCCGGTCAACACCTCCCGGCCCGGCGTCTACGCCTGCGGCTTGTTCCAGGGCCCGAAGGACATTCCCTTCTCGGTGACCGAAGCCAGTGCGGCAGCGTGCGCCTCGGCGATCGATCTCGCGGAAGTCAGGGGCACTCAGGTGCAGGTGCGCCAGTTGCCGCCGGAACTGGACCTGGCGGAGGTCGCCCCGCGCATCGGGGTCTTTGTCTGCAACTGCGGCATCAATATCGGCTCGGTGGTGGATGTCAAGGAAGTCGCCGGCTATGCTGCCACCTTGCCCAATGTGGTCTATACCGGGGACAACCTCTTCACCTGTTCCCAGGACACGCAGGAAAAGATCAGGCAGGTCATTGCCGAGCATAAACTGAACCGGGTGGTCGTGGCGGCCTGCTCGCCGCGCACTCACGAACAACTGTTTCAGGATACCCTCAAGGCCTGCGGGCTTAACAAGTACCTTTTCGAGATGGCCAACATTCGCGATCAGGATTCGTGGGTGCATCAGAAGGACCCCGTCAACGCCACCGAGAAGGCGAAAGACCTGGTACGGATGGCGGCGGCTCGGGCGGCCCTCTTGAAGCCACTGGTCGAGCGCCCGCTCGAGATCACCCAACGAGGCCTGGTGATCGGTGGTGGCATTGCCGGGCTGAACGCAGCCCTGAGCCTTGCCCGGCAGGGTTTTGAAACGGTCCTGGTGGAACAGCGGCAGGACCTCGGGGGTGTGGCGCGTCGCATCAATCACACCATTGATGGTTTGGATGTTCAGGACTATCTGGGCCGGCTCGTCAGCGAGGTCCGGAACCATGACAGGATCCAGGTCCTGACGGAAGCCAGGGTGGTCGGCTTCAGCGGATACAAGGGAAACTTTGTGACGCAGGTGGAGGTTGGCCCCAATGGCGACCGCCGGAAGATCGATCACGGGGTGACCATCGTCGCCACCGGCGGACGGGAATACCAGCCGCAGGAGTTCCAATACGGCACTGCCAGCGGGATTATGACGCAATTGGAACTGGATGAAGCCATCCGTGACCGGAAGAGTGCGGTCGCCGCGTGGGAACGCGTCTTCATGATCCAGTGTGTCGGCTCCCGCAACGAGGAGAACCCCAACTGCAGCCGCATCTGCTGCCAGGGCGCGGTCAAGCACGCGATCGAGCTGAAGGAACTGAATCCCAGCATGGAAGTCATTGTTCTCTATCGGGATATGAGGACCTACGGCCTGCTCGAGGATTATTACACCGAGGCGCGAAACAAGGGCGTGCTCTTCTGCCGCTTCCCGCAGGCCGATCCTCCCCAGGTAAGCAGCAACGGCGAGGGGATGCACGTCACTTTCATGGATCATGTCCTCCGTCGGCCCCTCAAGATGAAGGCCGATGCCGTGATTCTCAGCGCCGCAACGCTCGCTGCCGATACCCATGAGCTCGCCACCTTCCTCAAGGTCCCGCGCAATGCGGATGGTTTCTTTATCGAGGCGCATGCCAAGCTCAGGCCGGTGGACTTCTCGTCCGAGGGCATTTACCTGTGCGGGCTTGCCCATGGACCAAAACTGATCAGCGAAAGCATTTCGCAGGCCCTGGCGGCGGCTTCACGGGCGGGTTCCTTCCTTGCGGCCACGGACCAGACCATTGGTGGTGTGGTGGCCCACGTCGATACCGCTCACTGCGCGGCCTGCCTGGTGTGCGTGATGAGCTGTCCCTACGGGGTGCCGCGGATCAACGAGGAAAATGTTTCGGAAATCAATGAAGCACTCTGCCAGGGTTGCGGCGTGTGTGCTTCGGAATGCCCGGCGGGAGCGATTCAACTGGCCCACTACGAGGATGATCAGATCATGATCAAGGTTGAGACCTTACTGGAAGGAGTGATGTGATGGAGCAGTTTGAACCGGTGATTGTCGCCTTTTGCTGCACCTATTGAGCATACTCTGCAGCGGACCTGGCAGGTTCCATGAGATTGAATTATCCGCCTAACGTGCGGATTGTAAAAGTACCCTGCACGGGGCGTGTCGCCGAAATTCATCTGCTTAAAGCTCTGGAGCTGGGGGCAGATGGGGTTCTGGTGGCAGGGTGTCTGGAAGGAGACTGTCATTACCAATGTGGCAATCTCAGGGCAAAGAAGCGTGTGGCGCATGTTCAGCAGATCTTGAAGAGCATTGGCATGGAGCCGGAACGGGCGGCCATGTATAACCTCTCCGCCGGCATGGGTCCGAGGTTTGCTGAAATTATTCGAGAGATGACCGAAAAGATACGGGAATTAGGACCCAGCCCCATCAAATCGGGAGGGGCCGGAAAGGAGAAAGCCGCATGATCATGGCGAAACCGAAACCAATCGAAGAAATCATCAACGAAGTGAAGGATTTCAATAAGATCCTGATCGCCGGCTGTGATGGCTGTGTGACCGTTTGTGAAGCGGGAGGGATGAAGGAAGTTCAAATCCTGGCCTCGGCTCTGCGCATGGTCTTCAAGCAGCTCGGTAAAGAGATAACGGTGGATGAGTTGAGCCTGACGCGGCAGTGTGACCGGCCCTATGTGGCACTGCTCGACGATAAGATCGCGCAATATGATGCCGTGGTTTCCCTGGCGTGCGGGGCCGGCGTCCAATTCCTGGCCGAGACCTATAAAAATAAGATCATCCTCCCCGGGGTGGATACCTGCTTTATCGGCGTGACCGAAGCGCGGGGCGAGTGGGCGGAGCGTTGTGCCGCCTGCGGCCAGTGCATTCTCTCCACCACCGGGGGTATCTGCCCCATTGCCCGGTGTTCCAAGCGCATGGCTAACGGGCCCTGCGGTGGCTCCGCCGATGGCAAGTGCGAGGTGAACAAGGAAATTGCGTGCGGTTGGCAGTTGATCTACGAACGGCTCAAGGAGCTTGGTCAACTGGATCGGTTCGAGCGTCCCGACCGACCCCAAAGACTGGTCGACAAGCCGCGATGGGGGCCCCCGCAAGATCGTCAAGGAGGTTTCGCAGATATGAGCACGAACAATACCTCGAATACCCCGAGTAAACTCCAGAAAATTCTGCAGGCAGGGCACCTTGCCGTGACCTCCGAGTGTGGTCCTCCCCGAAGTGCTGACGGGAAGGTCGTGGGAGAAAAGGCCGGGATCATTGGTTCGTATGTGGACGCCATCAATGTCACCGACAACCAGACCGCCGTGGTGCGTCTGTGCAGTTTAGCGGCCTGTATTCGGATCAAGCAGATGGGGCTGGAACCGGTCCTCCAGATGGTCACGCGCGATCGCAACCGCATTGGGATGCAGAGTGACATCCTGGGAGCGGCCTCGTTTGGCATTGACAATATCCTCTGCCTTACCGGCGACCATCAAAGCTTCGGCGACCACCCGACTGCGGCCAACGTGTTTGACCTGGATTCGACGCAGCTCATCCAGACGGTCAAAATGATGCGCGATGAAGGCAAACTCCTCAGCGGCGTGGACATGAAAGAACGCCCCAAGATGTTCATTGGTGCTGCCGAAAATCCCTTTGCCGACCCGTTTGAGATCCGCGTCCTGCGCCTTGCCAAAAAAGTGGCGGCCGGGGCTCAGTTTATCCAGACCCAGTGTATTTACAATATGGCCAAATTCAAGCAGTGGATGCAGGGCGTGGTCGACCGCGGCCTAAACGAGCGCGTCTATATCCTGGCGGGCCTGACGCCCATGAAAGGCGTTGGTATGGCCCGGTACATGAAGAACAGGGTCCCCGGCATGGACGTTCCTGATGAGATCATCAAGCGCCTCACCGGAGTTCCGAAGGACAAACAGGCCGAAGAAGGCATCAATATCTGTATTGAACAGATCGAGGAACTGAAAGAGGTCAAGGGCGTCAGTGGCTTTCATATCATGGCCATTGAATGGGAACAAATGGTCCCGGAAATAGTCGACCGTGCCGGGCTTTATCCGCGTCCAAAGGTGGAATAGGAGATCATCGGTAATCGTAACTGACAAGTGCGACCGGGTTTCAAACAAGGTCCTTGGAGATTCTACCAGGTTCATGTACAATGCCGGCTGAAAAAATTGATAATGCTGGATCTTGGTGCGCCAACTGCAAATCGTTCGAAAGGAGTATCGACCTGTGAGCTCTGTCATGCCCGAAGGTGAAGCCATACGCAAGGCTGTGAAATGGATTTCGGCAAATTTGGAGGAAAAGCCCGGCTTCTCTCCTCAAAAACTGGTTCAAGACGCCGTTTTGCGCTTTGATCTCTCGCCCAAGGAAGCAGAATTCCTGATGGAGTTTTACCGCAAGGCGAAGGGTGAACCGGCCACCGGTTCTTGATTTGGGGAACGACGGTTTGCAATCGCGTGTCAATCTGATGAAGCGTTGACACCGCGTCCAAAACACGCTATAAAGCGTGCCCGTGGGGATGTAGCTCAGTTGGGAGAGCGCAGCCTTCGCAAGGCTGAGGTCGTCGGTTCGATCCCGATCATCTCCACCAGCCCAGGATAGCAATCCAGCCTTGGTCCATATCGGACAAGGCTTTTTTTTTGGTCCATCTTGACCTGATACCATATTACGTGTAAAGCAGCAGCCAAGAAACTGGGAAGAGCCCTCAACATCAGCTCCAAAGTCTTTCTATAGACGTCTGCCGTTATCTCCCTGGGGGGGGTGCATTAAGAACGAGAAGGGCATTCGTTCATCGTCAGGAAGCCACGAAAAAACAGAGATCTGATTGGGGTAGAAAAAGGTCTGGGGAACGAAGGCGTCCTTCGTTCCCCATCTCTTTTGGTCTTGAGAGTTGAATCAGTCTACTTGCTGGGGGCTTCCTGAGGAAGATACTGAGCATCCCAAAGAACAAACCCGGTCCCATCAGCGCCGGCAGTGAACGGCTCGTAACCGGCCCAAGGCAGCCCGGTATAGTAATCAACGTACAGCATCAAGCCGACAAAGGGAGTCAGGACGCCAGGAATCGACGCGCATGCTTTGATCGAAGCCTTACACGCTGAGTTGTTCGCGCTCTGGACGCGGAAGCGGGCGGCAAAGGTCTTCAGCGTGAACATCGTGAATTTGTCTCCGCCGAAGCCATACAGGCGGGCCAATCTCACTGAGATAACCCTCGGCCCAGCACTTCAGACACGCGTAAGCGCCGGTGAACTTGGTTTCGTTCTCGTTCCAGACATCGAACTTAGCTTTCGTACAGGTTGGAACCCGATCCTGGCGCAAATCCTGCTTGCAGGGGACCAGGGTCAGATCCGGAACTACGCCCTGGCGCCATGGATCCGGGGCATACGCCGGGACGAAGTTCGTAACCAGGTAGCTGGGACAAGCATCATAGCCACCGGCAGCGCCGGTGAGTAAAAGCGTCCCGCCGGTCCCCATGACGGCTTTGAGGGGCGCACGAGCCGTAAAGGACCAGGCGTTGTAGACTACGCCGGCATCTTCCTGGGCGATAATCGCATTTCCATAGAGGTGATTGAAGGAAATCTGCTGATCGCCGGCGGCGTTGACCGCCCAGCATTTCAGTTCACCGCGGCCGCCAAGAAATGGCGGAACGGTGACGAAGCCCTGCATGTCAGACCCGAAATAAGCACTGAAAATAATGGGCTGGTTCGGGGTCAGCCGAAACATGAAATCTTCAATGTTCTGGTCCCAATCCACCCAATAACACTTTACCCATACTTCTTCGAAGTAGTCATTGCCGATGGTAATGTAAGTGTCAACTCTCCCGTCAACCCAGATCTTGGGGAAAATCAACAAGCTTCCCTTCTGGCTGGTGTTGGCCACATTCTGCGCTGCTGAGGCCATGGTCACCATGCCAAGCACCAAAACAACCGCCAATGCAAGAAATGTCGCTTTTCTTACCATGCTTTCCTCCTCACTTTTTAAAGGAAATCTAAGAAACCCTCAAATAATGCACAATCAGCTCACCAGCATACGTCATCTCGATGCCGGCCTTACCAAACCTCCCAAGACCGTCAAAACCCGAACCACCCAAGAACACCCTCGCCACAAACATCCTTCCCTGCGCTTGGAATCGAGCACTCGATTCGTCACGGCACAGAGTCGGGTCAAAAGAAAGGTTGATAAGTTGAAAGCCACCACTCGGACATACTGGGGCATTACTAACACACAAATAAGCGTGGATGTCAACGGGAAAAGTCACCAGAGGCTATCAAACAACCAAAACGATCGAGGAAGGGGGGCCGGAGATTTTGGCGACTGGTTGGGACAGCAAAAAGATGGGGAACGAAAGCATCCTTCGTTCCCCATCCCTTTTGGTCTTGAGAGGCGAAACAGTTTACTTGCTGGGGGCTTCCTGAGGAAGATACTGAGCATCCCAAAGAACAAACCCGGTCCCATCAGCGCCGGCTGTGAACGGTTCGTACCCGGCCCAAGGCAGCCCGCTTTCGTAATCAACGTACAGCATCAGGCCGACAAAGGGAGTCAGGACGCCAGGAATCGACGCGCATGCCGGGAAGGCAGCCTTACACGCGGAGTTATTGGCGCTCTGGACGCGGAAGCGGGCGGCAAAGGTCTTCAGCGTGAACATCGTGAATTTGTCTCCGCCGAAGCCCCAAGGCGGGCCAATCTATCCAGGTAAAACTCGGCCCAGCACTTCAGACACGCGTAAGCGCCGGTGAACTTGGTTTCGTTCTCGTTCCAGACATCGAACTTAGCTTTCGTACAGGTTGGAACCCGATCCTGGCGCAAATCCTGCTTGCAGGGGACCAGGGTCAGGTCCGGAACTACGCCCTGCCGCCATGGATCCGGGGCATACGCCGGGACGAAGTTCGTAACCAGGTAGCTGGGACAAGCATCATAGCCACCGGCAGCACCGGTGAGTAAAAGCGTCCCGCCGGTCCCCATGACGGCTTTGAGGGGCGCACGAGCCGTAAAGGACCAGGCGTTGTAGACTACGCCGGCATCTTCCTGGGCGATAATCGCATTTCCATAGAGGTGATTGAAGGAAATCTGCTGATCGCCGGCGGCGTTGACCGCCCAGCATTTCAGTTCACCGCGGCCGCCAAGAAATGGCGGAACGGTGACGAAGCCCTGCAGGTCAGACCCGAAATAAGCACTGAAAATAATGGGCTGGTTCGGGGTCAGCCGAAACATGAAATCTTCAATGTTCTGATCCCAATCCACCCAATAACACTTTACCCATACTTCTTCGAAGTAGTCATTGCCGATGGTAATGTAAGTGTCAACTTCCCCGTCAACCCAGATCTTGGGGAAAATCAACAAGCTTCCCTTTTGGCTGGTGTTGGCCACATTCTGCGCTGCTGAGGCCATGGTCACCATGCCAAGCACCAAAACAACCGCCAATGCAAAAAATGTCGCTTTTCTTAGCATTCTTTCCTCCTCGCTTTTTTAAGGAAATTTAAGAAACCCTCGAATACTGCACAATCAGCTTACCAGCATACGTCATCTCGATGCTGGCCTTACCAAACCTCCCAAGACCGTTAAAACCCGAACCACCAAAGAATACCCTCGCCACAAACATCCTCCCCTGCGCTTGGAATCGAGCACTCGATTCGTCACGGCACAGAGTCGGGTTAAAAGAAAAGTTGATAGGTTGAAAACCAGCATTCGCACCTTTAGAGGCATTATTACGCAGAGTAGACGTGGTATGTCAAGAAAAAAATACAGTGATATGATGACCGCAGTTCAAACATTTAACTACGCAAAGAAGTCGTTTTCCTGGCCCATGAGGGCCCTCTGCGTGATTCCCTATTCCTTAAGGAAACCGGATACACTATGATCCGTTATAATCATCATTAAAGGTTGCTCACGGTTGGCGGAGATGGTTTCCCGCCGGTTTTCTTATCCCCATCAAGGAGGGTTGCGCCATTGCGAAGAAAAGACAAGCAGGAGAATGATCCGGAGCGGATCGAAAGCATCATTGGCAGGGCTTCCATATTAAGGCTTGCGCTGTTTGACGAGCCATTCCCCTACCTGGTGCCGGTCCATTTTGGATATCGTCACGGGAAATTCTATGTTCACTCCGCGTGCGAGGGCAAGAAGATTGATCTGATAAGGAAGAACAATCGGATTTGTTTTGAACTGGAAGCCGATTTCGGGTTGATCAAAGGAGCGAGCCCGTGTAGATGGAGTACGAGATATGAATCCGTGATCGGCTATGGTAAGGCTTATTTCGTGGAAGGTATCGAAGAAAAGAGAAAGGGACTGGAGATAGTTTTCCGACACTATTCCCCTGATCCCTTCGATGTTCCCGAAGCGTCGTTCGATCTCGTTGCGGTGATCGAGATTGAGGTGGAATCTATGACCGCCAAGGTTTCCGGAAAGCCTGAATAAGGAAGTTTAACCATCAGGACCAAGGGTTGTGAACACCGCACCGGGGCCGTGGGCGGCAACCAGGAACCCACCGCAGAGACGCAGAGACCGCAGGGAACAACACCTGCTTGAATTCTCTGCGCACGCTGCGTCTGTGCGGTAAAGGCGAAGGATTTCAACCCTGATGCGTAAAGCGGTGTCGAGAAATGCGGCAAATAACATCAGACGGGAAGGAGAACGTTTATGAACGTGCCGGAATGGAATCCCGGGCGAATCCTGGAGTTGTCGGGATACTATTGGAAAGTTTGCACGCTCCATGCCGGAGTGAAGCTCGACGTGTTTACGGCGATTGGTAAGGAGAGCCTCAGCGGACGGGAAGTCGCCAAGAAGCTGAACGTGGACGAAAGGGCCCTGGTGATGCTGCTCAATGCCCTCACCGCCATGGATTTTTTGTCCAAGAGCGAAGGCCGGTATGGCAACACATCGGGCAGCCTGACCTTTTTATGCAAAGACTCGCCTCACTACCTCGGGTTCATGATCATGCATCACCACCACCTGGTGGAGTCCTGGTCGCGACTGGATGAAGCGGTGCGAACGGGGCAAGCGGTCAGGGGGAGAGTGTCCTTCGACGATGACGAGAAACGGGAAAGCTTCCTCATGGGCATGTTCAACATCGCCATGACCGTTGCCCCGGAGCTGACCAAAACCATCGATCTTTCCGGGCGTCGGCATTTCCTTGATCTGGGAGGAGGACCCGGGACCTATGCAATCCACTTCTGCCTCAACAATCCTCAGATGCGGGGAACGGTCTATGACCTTCCGACGACCAGACCGTTTGCCGAAAAGACGATTGCCAGGTTCGGCATGACCGGCCGCATCGACTTTATGGAGGGTGACTACGTGCAAGGCGAGATCAAGGGGAGCTATGATGTCGCCTGGCTTTCGCAAATCCTTCACGGAGAGAGCCCCGAGGACTGTCAGATGATTGTCGGGAAGGCGGTGGCGGCGTTGGAAACGGGTGGTCTGATCCTGGTCCACGAATTCCTTCTGGACGACACCATGGACGGTCCCCTGTTCCCGACGTTGTTTTCACTGAACATGCTCCTCGGTACCAACGGTGGCCAGGCCTATTCCGGGGCGCAAATCGCGGAGATGTTGAGCAATGCGGGCGTAGGTGAAATCCGGCGACTGCCCTTTCGGGGAACAAACGATTCGGGCGTCATCATGGGCGTGGTGAAGCGCTAGGCTCGCTGTTGCTCGCCCCCTCATTCGTCGCCTCGAATGGTGTAAGGGTCCCGCCTGGCTGAGAAAACAAGGGGCATTGTATGGACCGATTTGACCATCTGCTGCTTGCCTTGCCGGTGGTGAGAAAGCTTTATGCCAGGAAGGCCGCGACCCTGAAGAAGAGGGACATGCCTCCTCCTTCATCGGCTTGGTTGGCTGAAGCCGATCACTTTTGTACAGTGGCTTGCAACGTATCGATGCAATTTCCAATGTGATTTCTGTGAGGCCTCTGCAAACGTCGCTCAAGCGGATGAGCTTACCACGGAAGAGGTTTTCTCTCTGATCGATGACCTTGCCGCAATGGGGGCCAAACGTCTCGTCATCTCCGGGGGGGAACCTCTGGTTCGCGAGGACCTCGGAACGATTGTGAACTATGCAAAAAGGAAGGATTTGTGGTTGGGGCTTGTGAGTAACGGGTTCTTGACACGAAAACGGTGGCCTGAACTGGAGCGGGGTCGCTACTTCATGTACTTCACCAGCCTTGACGGCCCCCGCCGCTTCCACGACGCCGCGAGGGTCAAAGGTTCCTTTAACCGGGTGATGGAATCGCTGGACCATTTCGCTGACCGCGGGGTCCCTCTCAGGATTGTCAATACCGTCGTGCATCCCGAGAATTTTCACCTCCTTCCGGAAATGCTCAGCATTGTGAGTAATTCCCGGGCGACACGGTGGCATCTCACGCCCATGCAACAAGTGGGGCGGGCCGAAGGCCAGGACCGGTTTCGCTTGAACGGTCCACAACTGCGTCAACTGGTGGAATTTGTCACGACGAGCAGGAAGGTTATGCCGGTGGCCCTGGGCGAGTCCCACACCTATCTGAACTGTTTTACCGGCATGCCCTTGACGAAACCCTTCTTTTGCGGCGCCGGCCTTACCCGCTGTGCGATCATGCCCGGGGGCTCCGTCATCGCTTGCCAGCAGGTCTACGACCTTCGCCTTGCCGAAGGAAATATCCGCGAGCGGCCATTTTCGGTAATTTGGCGCAAGGGCTTCAAAGATCTGAGACGATGGCAAACGCCTGAGTCCTGCGCCGGGTGTGACCATTTGAGTGCCTGCCGGGGGGGCTGTTGGGCGGAAATGAAGCTGCATCAAAGCTGTCTTAAATCTGTCTTTTACCAGAAGGACCATGAGTGAGGGCCCCGAGGGCCCGAACTCCAAGGGTTGTTGTACTCGTTAAGGATGGGTTTTTTGTCGACCACGGTGAGCGCAGGGCAGGCCACGGCCGCAACCAAAAGAATTAACCGCAGAGAGCGCAGAGAAGGCGCAGAGACAAAGAGCTAAAGAGAAATCTTGATGACATTTCAAGACACTGAACATTCGCAGTGCAGAGAGGTTTCGATTTGAAGTCATTGCCTTTCTCTGCGATCTCAGCGTGCTCTGCGGTTGTTTCCTGAGTGCGCCAAAATGAAGGATTGTGGCCAAAACAAGGATAGCTTCTCCCGCCGTGCAGGCCTGCGGGAGCCATCTGATCCTCAGCTTTACCAGGTGGTAAGCTGGTTTAAACGCTTTGCCCTCCTGGGACGGTCTCTGCGGCTGTCGCGCGTGGTCTTGGGCGCCGGCTTTGAAAGGGCGATCTATGTCGGAGAGGGTGAGAGCCTGCCCTACCTCGGGGGCCTCCACAAGGGCATTGGACCGTTGGGGCCGGACTCGATTGCGCTGGCTCGGCTGCCTGCGGAAATCATGAGACGCCGGGGCGAATCCCTGCTGTACATAGAGGTCAACAGGCTGCTTTCCGGATTGGTTCCCCCATGCGGCTTCGTGACTCTGCCCTGGATACGTCAAAAAATCCAGCTCGAGGGCCCTGGCGTACCGGACGCGCGTTCGGAGCATCGACGGTGTTTACGGCCGTAAGGTGCGACGCTATGGATTGCATTGTCAATTGGTGCAGGACCGAGGGGAGTTGGAGGAATTTTACCGCGAGTTCTATTGCCCCTACATTCTCCGCCGATTCGAAAGAGCGGCTCACCTGCGCACCTTTCATGAATTGGATGCAGCGATGCGGAGCGGCTTCCTCCTCAAGGTTTTCCAGGGAGGCCAGTGGATCTCCGGCCTGGTCTGTCGGCGGCAAAAGGCGGAAGTCCTGGCCTTTGCCTTCGGGCTGCGGGGGGACTATGCGGACTTATTGCGCCAGGGGGCGCTTTCCGCTACTTATTACTACCTCATCCGGTGGGCGCTCGAGCACTCAATGAAAGTGGTAGACCTGCTGCGCAGCCGGCCTCATACGGAAGATGGTGTCTTTGTGCATAAGCACCGGTTCGGTGCCACGCCCGGTTTCGACTCGTGGCCCCACTCCGGGATCTGGGTTTTTCCGCCGCAGACGCTTCACCTGGCAGAGGGTGCACGGGGCCTCCTGGTTTGGCGAGACGGGAACGCTGTGCCGCTGGGCACGGCCTGTATTCTCGATCGGGAGAGGCAGTCATAAGATATGTGTGGGATTTGCGGTTTTGCCGGTCGGTCTTCAGATGAACGCGTCAGCCACGAAATCCTGGCGAGAATGACGCGCGTCATCGCTCACCGAGGCCCCGACAGTGAGGGGTTCCATGAAGGGAAGGGGATCGGACTGGGGGTGCGGCGCCTCAGTATCATCGACCTGGACGGTGGTCATCAGCCCATAGCTAACAATGCGATATCCGGGCCCCGGCATTTCTGGCGGAGACCTTTGATATCATTGTTTCGACCTCCACCCTGGATCACTTCGCCACCGCAACCGAATTACGCAAGGCGCTGAACAGCCTGGCATCTCTGTTGGCTCCGGGCGGTGAGCTGCTCATTACCCTGGACAATCTTTCCAACCCGGTAATAGCCTTGCGCAACGCGATCCCTCATAAGTGGCGAACGCGCCTTGGGCTTACCCCCGATTACGTGGGCGCGACTTGTGGGCCGGCGCAACTGCGCAGATACCTGACGGAAGCTCGCCTGAAAGAAGTCGATCTGACCGCCGTGGTGCATTTCCCAAAATGGCCTGCGATACACGCCGGCGCGCCTCCTGGAACGTTATTGCTCCCCACGAACCTCCCAAAGGCTGCTCACGGAGATGCAGCGCTTCGAAGTGCTTTCGCCGGCGCCGCTCCGCACCCTGACGGGCAATTTCATTGCGGCACGGGCGGTCAAATCGCGTGAAGCGTAAAAGGCATCAGTTGACCGCCCAGAAATCGCGCCGCCGCCGAGACGTTCGCTCAGTTTCTCGGAAATATTTCCGGCATCCAGGTCAGGGAAGATCAGCGCGTTGGCCTTTCCTTTCTATTTGTTAGAATTATCGATTCTATTGTTCAGTACGAACACTACTCCGTGGTGACCAAGGCTATCCTGTGCGTCACCACCAATTCTCTTCCGGTGCAATGACAAAATGCGGAGACTCAATTTCTCCACCCGCCACTCAGGAAGAACTCGGAAATGGCAAAGCACCGGGCGAAGCTCACGGTGGCTCCCGGAATGAGCGATTTGACGAAGAGGATGCCGAGTGCTATCATGCAGTCACATGTGTAATCACAGGAGGCAGCATGATTAGAACGCAGATCCAGTTAACGAAAGAGCAGGTCAAAGCCATAAAGAGGGTCGCCGCCGCCCAGGGGGAGTCCCTGGCCGCGGTGGTGAGGCGGGCCGTCGACATGATGCTTGCGGCCGCTCCCGCCGAAGCTCGGGAAGATCAACGAAAGCGGGCTCTGGAGATTGTCGGTAAATTCCGTTCGGGCAAGAGTGACGTTTCGACCAGGCACGATAGTCATCTCGCGGAGGCATTCCGGGAATGAAAATCATGGTCGATACCTCAGCCCTGTATGCCCTGATGGACAGAGACGATCAGAACCATGAATCTGCAAAGCAGGCCTGGAGCGAGATAATTCAAAGCGAGCACACACTGATTTCCAGCAATTACATTCTTGTCGAGACCTTTGCCCTTTTGCAGAGCCGGCTCGGGCTGAAGGCAGTCCGGGGCTTCCATGATGACTTGATGCCGATGATTCATGTTGAGTTCGTGAGTTCCACTCTCCATCGCTTGGGGATCGCCGCTTTGCTGGCTGTGTCCAAGCGGCGGCTGAGCCTTGTCGACTGTGTCAGCTTTGAGGTCATGCGTGCTTCGGGAATCAAGACCGCGTTCGCGTTTGACCCACATTTCGCCGAACAGGGTTTTGACCTGATTCCTTGAGTCCTTCCTGCTCCAATAGAGTCCATGAACACACTCCTCACCTGACCTCATCAAATCTCGCGAAGGATAGAAGGCATCAGTTGACCGCCCAGACACCGCCAACCAAGGGTTTGTAGAGGATGGTGCGAAAGGGCTCGGTCCGGTTTGGGTCCGCATAGAGCAGACGCCCCACCAGCGAGCGGAGGAGCTCTCTTTCAGCAAGGTAGCTGTGTGGTTGCCCTTTCATCCTGATGAGAACATATTCGGCTTGTGAATCGAGTTCCTCGATCCTTACCCCGGAGGAATCTATGTCGAAAATCATGCCATATTTGTATGGGCCGATAGTCCCTTTTGGGTTCTTGTCCTGAGGCGAACCAACACGGCTGTCAACCTGGCCAATCGATAATTGTCTGCCACTTTGCTCCTGCACATTCCACGAACCGTAAAACCACCAATATGATTTACCCAGCAAGTCAGGAGTAAGAAATGAGGCACTTGCTGAGTCGGGAAAGAGGCGGCCTTTCCACTCATCGGGTTCAAGGCCGAAATCGGTCAGGATCTTCTCTGCCTGGTCCGGGTTGGCCAGCACCTGTTTCAGCAAAGCAACGGTCTTTTCAGTACTCCCCAGTTGCGTCCTCAAGGCGTGAAAGCCTGGTATGTCATTAACACTGAAGAAGCGCATCCAGTTTGCTGCCAACACCGGATTGTCACACCTCAACGGGAAGGCGCTCAGGAAAAACCTCAAGGGGCTCTGCATGCTCCCATCAATGAAGGTTCTCCTGCGGCCGAAGTACTGGAGGAAGAAGCCTTCGTCCCAGTGCGCCCACACGGTCGTTTGCGGCGGCGTTTCGGTCTTCAGCGAGCGGGCCAGGGGAACGCGGTCAGCGGTGAATCGGGGAATCATCGTTTTCGTTAGACAGTGGGCAAAAGGCGTGAATCAGCAGGATGACAGCAAAGGACCAAAGAGGCGCAGAAGGCGATCGGTTTTTTCAGCCATCGCTGCACGTAGGCACTGTTTAAGAAAACCTCCCCCAGAAAATAACCGAACCCGAGGGCGTAGAGAGGAACAAAGAAAATCAGGTAGCGTCGGGAAAGCAGAGCACCAAGCCCGAGGGCAAGCCCGGGGAGGAGGCACAGGGCGACCGCTCTTTTACGCCAAAACAGCACCACCAGCCCCACCAGGGAGAAGAGAACGGTAACGCATGGAGCCTCCCGTGAAGAATATGAATTCTTTGGGAGAGTATGCCCGCAGTTCCTTGATGTTCTCCCCCACATCCGGAAATTCGGAGCCGGTCGCTTTTAAGGTCAGGTTCAGATAGAACGACGCAATGCGAATCGGCCGATCCAGGGGGGCGGGAAAGAAGGAGTGCAAATCGAAAAGAACTGCTATTCCAATGAGACATAGGATGACGATAAGGATTGATTTGATGACTCTCTCTATCTTGGATGAGGGCAGAAAAATGCTCAAACAATACACTGATATAACCAAAAAAATGCCAAGATATCTGACATTGTCCCACCAGAGGCCAAATATTAAGGATATCAGAATGGAAGCAAATAAGTATATATACCTGCTACGGGCTTGAATTGTTACAAATCGGTACATTGTGTACAAAATCAAGTACACAAAAACTGGATTTAAAACATCCGTATCAAATTTTCCCAGGCAAGTGCTCCCGTACCAGCATGGGCTTGAAATTCCAGCCAATAATGAGTAAAAAGCGACCACGGCCCCACTGATTGCATACCCCCACAAAAGGTAGACGGAAAACATTAACAAAGCCAGGATTGGAGGGATATAGAAAGCGATTTTCTCAAGAGGTATCTGAGTGATTTGATGCGTAACTGACGTCAATCTGGCAAGTAGAGGTATTGGAGTTGGTCTTGTCTGCCCTGGTCTCAGTTCGTCCACTTCATTATACTGGCCGTCTGTAAGATCTGAGCTGAGGCGCAGATAGTAGTAGCCATCGGCGGTCAGTAGAAGAGGGAGGTCATTGTCATAGTAATAGGAACCCTTGACGTCATTCCAGGAGCTTAGATGGCTGAAATGGATGACACACGAGGATATCAAACCAATCAACAAAATAAGCATCGGTATGGAAAAAGGCGGCAAATTGACCGCCCGGGTTGAATTCTGAGGTTCCTTAACTACAACTGCCGTTTTTGCCTTTGACTTTAGTTTGGCGCTCACCAGCAACCCCTGTTCTCAAATTTTTCGATGACAGAATATCCTTGCAATAAACTTTTGAATTTGGCAACAAGTAACTCCTCCATTCGCCGCCTTCTCAACGAGAAGCTTCCCGATGGCCACGTTGGGTCATGGGGCCGACTGTTGCCGAAGGAGAGTGGGTGGTTTCTCCGCGGCTTCTTCGGGGGCAAACGGAAGGGAGACACAAGAGGCAGACAATGGTATCCGTAATTGTTCCGGTTCACGGTGGGGGCGAAAGCTTCCGCCGGTGTCTTGAAAGCATCGCCGCAGCCAGGTCCGGTGACGATGAACTCATTGTCGTGGCTGATGGCGACTCTGATGGTTCCTGGCGTCTGGCAGAGAATTTCGACGCGATCATTGTGCGAACTCCCGCCCCACAAGGTCCGGCGAACGCTCGCAATCTTGGGGCCGAGAGCGCCCACGGCGACATTCTCTTTTTCACGGATGCCGACGTAACCATTCCGCCGGACGCACTCAGGCAGGTTGCGGGCGCGTTCGAGAAAGAACCCGGGCTCGCGGCGCTTATCGGATCTTACGATGATACTCCCGACGTCCCCAACTTCCTTTCTCAGTATAAGAACCTTTTCCATCACCATACCCACCAGACGGCACGCGAAGACGCCTCGACCTTCTGGGGTGCGTGCGGCGCGATTCGTCGCCGGATTTTTCTTGAAATGGGAGGGTTCGATGCGACCTATCGCCATCCGTCGATTGAAGATATCGAATTGGGCTACCGCCTGAAAAGCGCCGGTTATGAAATCAGGCTCTTGAAGTCCCTGCAGGTCAAGCATTTGAAGCATTGGAGAGTGGCCTCGCTGCTGGAATCAGACTTCCTCCGCCGGGCCCTCCCCTGGACTGAGCTCATTTTGAGGGACCGGCGCTTCATCAATGATCTGAACCTGCGCTTCTCGAGCCGCGCAAGTGTCCCGGTAGCTTTTGGGATTCTCGGGCACCATGATGGGAGCGCTGTTGTGGCCCCCGCTGCTTATGGTCTCCCTCGGGCTGATGGTGGCGCTGTTTTTACTCAATGCACCGCTCTTTTTGTTCTTCGGCAGGAAACGGGGACTGTGGTTTGCCTTGAAGGCATTTGCCTGGCACTGTTTCTACTATGTTTACAGCGGGCTGGCATTCGCTATCGGATGCATCCGCCACGGATTGCGTCGGCGACGATTGAACAGGATGGTCCGGTGAGGCTATTTTCGAGTGGCTTGTATTGGAAATCAGAGGGCGATCAGCATGGTCAACCCCGTGCCGGATCGTGGTTATTGCCACCAGACCCTGCCGTGCTGACCGGGCCCTGATAACGCGAAGGAAGGAACAGTGCTGAAAATTCTAAGCTCTAACCTGATGAAAGCCATCAGTGCCCTGACGACGAAAAGCCTGGAAATCGAGTGCGATCATATCCCTTTTCGGTTTGACAAGGTGCCCCTGAAAAAAATCATGAACTGGCTACTGGTTGAGGCATCGGTTTATTTCAGACCACAGGTGCCGTGGGGATGGCCCACCCACCTGCAGGTAGAACCCACCAACCGCTGCAACCTGAGGTGCACGCTTTGCCCCGTCACCGAAGGCATGGATCGACCGAAAGGATTCATGAACCCAAAGCTCTTCACCAAACTCATCGATGAAATAGGTGACCATGTTTTCCTGATTTTGCTCTGGGACTGGGGAGAACCTTTCCTCAACCCGGCTGTCTACGAGATGATTGCGTATGCAAAAAGACGCGGCATCAAGGTGGTTTCGAGCACCAACGGTCACGTTTTTGCCCGGCGAGAAAACGCGGAGAATGTGGTGAACTCGGGCATCGACTCCCTGATTTTTGCCATCGACGGGATTCGTCAGGAGACCTATGAGAGATACCGGGAAGGCGGGGATTTGAAGACGGTCGTGGCCGCCATCAGGCAGGTTGTAGCGGCCAAACAGGCCCTGGGTTCAACTACTCCCCTGATCAATCTGCGCTTTATTGTGATGAAGCACAATGAGCACGAGATCCCGGAGCTGATTGATTTTGCCAGAGATCTCGGAGTGGATGCGCTGACCCTCAGGACCCTCTATCCCTATGACGACGGAGAATATTGCGCGACGAAAAAAGACGGGAGCGAATTCCTTCCGGAAAACTCCCGCTACCAGCGGTTTACATTTGATTCGAAAACGCATTCCCGCATTCGGCGTAAGCGCAATCCCTGCAAGACCCTTTGGAACAACCCGGCGATCCATTGGGACGGCAAAGTATGTCCATGCACCTTTGACCCACATGAGAGGAGCGTGCTTGGCGACCTCGAGCAAACAAGCTTCAAAGAGATCTGGTTCGGCGCTCCCTACAAGCGGCTTCGTAGCCAATTTAGCGCGGATTATCGAAAGCTTAGGCTCTGTGCTGAGTGTACCAATGCTTTTGAAGGCGGCTCTTGCAGTACGGAGGATATCGTGGAGGAGTATTTTTTTCGCTGAGCCTTGGCTGGGATATGCGTGAAGGTTAGGTTTTTTGTTTTTCAGCACTAAGGAGAGACAAAAGGGACTTTCAGGGACGCAAAGGACTCAAGGGTTCAAGACGAGGATTTGATGAGGAGGTTTCGACCATGAGTGCTCGGAGTTTTCCGGAGATGTCGGTAGTCATCGTCCAGCCGGACCACTGCCCAACGATACGCGAGACGGTCAAACATCTCCGAAAACAGACGCTCAGCGACCGCCTTGAGCTGATGATTGTGGCCCCATCAGCAGCAGAGATCGGCCTCACCGAATCTGAGAGGGAGGGGTTCTGGGCCGTGCGGGTCATCGCGGTAGGGGAGCGTTTCTCGAGGGGCCGGGCCAGGGCCGTTGGGGTTCACGAGGCGATGGCGCCGGTGGTGGCCTTTATTGAAGATCATGCTTACCCCGCTTCGGGATGGGCAGAGGCTCTCCTGGAGGCACACGCGCAGCCGTGGGCAGCGGTGGGGCCGGTTATCGGCAATGCGAACCCCGGCACCACCATGAGCTGGGCTAATCTATTCATCCTTTATGGACCGTGGATCGAAGGCACAGAGGGCGG
The DNA here is from genome assembly GCA_963808625.1 of uncultured delta proteobacterium. Taxonomy (GTDB): domain Bacteria; phylum Desulfobacterota; class Syntrophobacteria; order Syntrophobacterales; family Syntrophobacteraceae; genus JADGQM01. The sequence continues at coordinate 182,000 of CAWEHK010000008.1, read as the reverse complement.
GATATCGGACGATATTCCAGGCGAAAACAGCTCCTATAAAAGGAACGTTCTGCTGGACTACGGTCCGGAACTGGACTCTTTACTGGATGGGGCCCAGGACAGTGTCATGCACCGGGGCCTGCGGGCCAGGGGGCATGATCTGTATCTCGATCCCAGAGCGAAAGTCTATCATCACAACTTCGAGTCTCTCCCAGCTTCCGTACAGGAACATTTTGGCTGTGGTCGTTCCTTTGCAGAGGCACGCGCGCGGTCATGGCCAGTGCTTCGCCGCGTTCTTTACGCAGGGGGGGCCCCTCTTATCCCGCTGGTACGGTTCAGGCGGATCTGGAAGGACATCCGGCGATCGGGTAAGAGCCGGGACCTGCTGCCGGGAATCATCCCGGCACTGCTGCTGGGACTGATCACGGGCGCCCTGGGAGAAATGGCCGGTTATGCCCTTGGACCAGGCAATGCGGGACCGTAGTATAACACCAGCCAATGAAGTGTCCATTATCCCCGATCGTCATTCCCGCATGCTCCTGGCGGGAATCCAGCAACAAAATTGGGAAATCGGACACTCATTCAGGCCGAGCTGTACTTAGAAGTTGTCCAAAAATAAGCGCCTTCTTTCACCACGAACACCGAAGATCACGAAAAAAGTGATTTCTTCGTGTCTCGTTTTCGTGGTTAAAAAAAGGGTTGAAATGGGTGCAAGTTATTTTTGGACAGTTTCTAAGCATTGGAGTGGGGGCGGAAGCTCCCCGCACTTCAGCCGATTCCACGAAAGGGAGCAAGCCATCTGAGGAATTTGTGGACGCGGAAGTTATCTTCCACGAAACAACACCAGTTGCAGTTGCAGCAGTCACCGAGAGACGCGAGGCCCGTCAGGGTTGAGCTCCGGCTGCGGAAGAAGCGGTACTTTGCCCCATTCCATATTTCTCCGAAGCTGCTTTCAGTCAGGTTGCCCAGTGGGAAGTAACAGAAGCCGCAGGGTAACACGGTACCATCTACCTTGACGCGCGTGTAGAACCATCCGGCATAGCAGGGAATGCTCCGAAAGGCGGTTTCGCCCAAACGGTATCGCAGCAGGACATTGTCTATGTTATGGACCATGGGGATTGCTTGCAGGTGCTTTTTGGCTTCGATCAATTCTTCGCGGAGGATGTCGATTTCCTTCGCGGTCAGGTCGGCATCGGCGAACTCTTTCTGCCAGGCATTGAAACACGAGAAGCGCACGCCGTCGCAACCCAGGGACTGCGCCAGGGCGATCCTGGCACTGACAGGTCGGTAATTGTAGCGGTTGAGCGGTTGCGTCAGGATGATGGCAGGACGCTTGGCGCCGCGCGCCTTTTTCAAGGCGGCAACCATTTTCACCCCATCCATGGTCTTCTGAAAGTTATTCGGGTTAATCCCGGGATGATTCTTCTTATAGTCTTCCAAATTGCTTGCCCATAAGGACACTTTGAGGACATCCAGACCGGAATCCAGGATGGATCGGGCCACGTTTTCATCGATCAGAGTCCCGTTGGTGAAGATCATGGACACCGCAGCCGGCCTGTTTGAACGCCGCCACGATGTCAAACAACTGGGGATGCAACAAAGGCTCTCCCTCGCCGATCACGATCACCTCACGGACGCTGAGCCTGGACAGTTCCCGGGACAGCCGCTCAACTAACGATAGCGGTATGTCCTTCACCGCATGGTCGCCGGGGGCGGCCCCCCATGATTTTGAGGCATGGAATTGGCAACCCAGGCAATACATATTGCAGCGCCTGGTAACTTCCACATCCAGGTAGTAGGGTCCGGTGAAAGCCGCCTGACCATCGACAAGCCCCCTCAGCAACTGGCCTCTCTTCTTTAGGTTCGCTATCCGCTGCAGCATTCCCTCCTTATCACGATCCTGTTTTCATATGATGCCGGAACGTTTCGATGGGTGCTAATATAGCCCGCTATGCATGCGCTAATCAAGATCGACGCGCTGAACTGCAGCCCTCGCAGTGCGCAAGTCCTGCCGGTTGAAGAGACCGTGCAGCTGGCAACTTGCCTTGGTGATTCTGCTGAATCGTGTTAATAGAGAGCCTCCTGTTTTTCGTGTGTTTCGTGGTTTGCAGTAGACTCAGGATGAGAGCAAGTTCTTTTTGGCCGGTTCCTAGTACTACAACGGAGCTTTCCGCATGGGGTCCTAATCCATGTGGGGCAGGCTTTCCAGCCTGCCATTTGGCCAGCTTCGGCCAAATGGCAGGCTGGAAAGCCTGCCCCACACGGATTGGAGTTTCACGCGAAAGTACCCGTTTTAGTACTAGGTGGGCCAGCAGCGTTTCAAAACGGGATTGAGTTTGATGACCGAGAGACACACTTTCATTTCTATCGTTGTCCCGAGCTACAATCGCCCGGCACAACTTGCTGCCTGTCTTCAAGCCCTTGCTCGGTTGGACTATCCGGGGGACCGTTTTGAGGTCATCGTCGTGGATGATGGCAGCAAGATCCCGCTGGAACCAATAATTGCTCCGCTTTCGTTCCCGGTTGAACCTGGTCCTGCTCACCCAGCCAAACCTGGGTTGTGGGCCGGCGCGAAACGCCGGAGCCGGGCAGGCGCGGGGAGAACTCCTGGTCTTCACGGACGACGATGCGGCTCCGGCTCCCGACTGGTTGTCAAACCTGGCGGCGCGTTTTGCGGCTGCGCCGGATCGCCTCATTGGCGGAAGAACGGTCAATCAGCTCGAAGACAACCCTTATGCCGCAGCCAGCCAGCTTCTTATCGATTACCTCTACGCCTATTACAATGCCGACGCGAACCGGGCTACGTTCTTTGCCGGCAACAATCTGGCCCTGCCGGCCAGGCTTTTCCGCGAACTGGGAGGCTTCGACCCTGCCCTTCGCATCTCCACGGAAGACCGTGAATTCTGCGACCGATGGCTGTACTGTGGCTACGGTATGACCTATGCCCCGGAGGCGATTGTCTACCATGCCCACCACTTGACCTTCAGGAGCTTCTGCAAGCAGCATTTCAAGTATGGTCGCGGGGCGTTCCTCTATCAGCAGGTGCGCTCGAACCGGGGACAGGAGAGGGTTCGGGTGGAGCCTGGAAGGTTCTATTCAAATTTGTTGCGGTATCCCTTCAGGCTGAAGTCCGGAGGGCGATCCTTGTTGATTTCCTTGCTGCTGATGGCGTCCCAGGCGGCGAATTTCTCGGGTTTCCTGTGGGAATGGGCAAGGCGAACGAGAGAGCAGAGGCACGGGAAATGACGACCGAGGTGAGCTGCCCGAAGGGACGGCGATGGCCCTCTTTTTCCATTATCATTCCGTCCTACAATCGCCCGGAACAACTCCTTGTTTGTCTGCAAGGCCTTGCTCGTCTTGATTATCCCCGCGAACCACTTCGAGGTCATCGTGGTTATCGACGGCAAGGGGAAACCCCGGAAAGAACCACTGGACTACCTCAAAGAATTCCTTAGCTTGACCATTCTGGAGCAGCCGCATGCCGGTCCTGCCGTGGCCAGGAATACCGGTGCCGAGGTCGCAAGAGGTGAATTTTTGTCGTTCCTTGATGACGACTGTGTCCCTGCCGCCGACTGGCTGAAGAGACTGGCCGACCGCGTTGCCGCGTCACCGGATTGTGCGGTCGGCGGGAGCACCGTCAATGTCCTCCGGCAGAACCGCTATTCAGCCGCCAGTCAACTGCTCATCGACTATTTGCATTCCTACTATAATGCGGACCCTCTTCATTCACGTTTTCTCGCCTCCAATAACCTGGCGATGCCGGCTAAGGGATTTCGCCTCGTCGGCGGCTTCAACCCCCGGTATCCGCTTGCCGCAGCAGAAGACAGGGAACTTTGCCGGCGCTGGCTCGACTTTGGATATGGCATGATTCACGAGCCAAGAGCGATTGTCTATCACGCCCATGCTCTGACGTTCCGCAGTTTCTGGCGACAGCATTTTGGTTACGGCTGTGGGGCTTACCTGTTCCACCGGGTGCGCGCCGAGGAAGCGGCGAGGTTCCTTCCTGCCTGAACCAAAATCTTTTATCTGAACTTGATCCTTTACCCGTTTAGAGGCTGTCGAGAAAGTCAGGTTTTGCGGATCGCTCGACTCCAAAATCCCCCCCAACCCCCCTTTATCAAAGGGGGGAGCCGTAAGTCCTCCATCCAAGGGGGAGTCACAAAACCTCCGAAATGAAGGGAACCGTAAGTTCTCCGACAGCCAAGAGTAAGTCCCCCTTTTGCAAAGGGGGATTCAGGGGGATTTCAAGTCAGACTCTTGGACAGCGGATGTTGCTTGTGTGGCTGCTGCTGGTGTCACAGGCGGCAAACACCCTGGGATTCTTCTCGGCGTGGGTGCGAGGAAGAAATGACTGAGTCATTTTCGCAAGCGGCTCGCCACACCCTCAAGGGCACCTTGTGGTCCTTCCTCGGTGAGGGTTTAGCCTTGCCGACCGGTTTCCTGGTCGTCGTCTTCCTGACCCGCCGCCTCGGCCCGGCAGGGTATGGCCTTTACACCCTTGCTGCGGTCCTGATTGCGTGGACCGAAGCCAGCATCGCGTCGCTGTTCGCGCGCACCACGGTCAAATTGGTGAGTGAGGCTGAGAACTGGAAGCCAATTGGGGCAAATCTTACGCGGATGCATTTTCTCATGGGCTGCGCCCTGGCCGGCCTGCTCTTTTTGCTGGCCACGCCGCTTGCTGCGCTGATGGGTGAGCCCCTGATCGCTGATTATGTGAGACTCTTTGCCCTTGATGTTCCCCTGTTTTCGCTGGTCCTGGCGCACAAATACATCCTTATCGGTGTCGGCGGTTTCAGACAGCGGGCACTGGCCAGCGGTGGTCGCTATACCACAAGATTGGTCCTTATAGCCTTTCTGGTTGAGCTGGGCCTTTCCGTACCCGGCGCCATCCTGGGCAACATTGGCGCAACCGTCGCGGAACTGGCGGTCTGCCGGTATTTTATTCGTCCGGGCCTGTCTGGCGGTTCGCATTTTCCCCTGCGGAGATTCATGGAATACTCGATCCCTCTGTTTTCCTATGGGATGAGCATGCAAATCTTCGAAAAACTGGATCTCTTTGCCCTCACCGTGCTGGGCGGCAGTGTCGCGGCGGCGGGCATTTATGGCGCGGCGCAAAACCTGTCAATCATCCCTCCCGGCATTTTGGTGCTCTCCTTTTCTCCGCTCCTGCTCTCCACCATAAACCGCCTGCTCATCGACAAGCATGACCGCTCCGCCAAGGACATGGGCGGTCAGGCCCAGCGAGCGGTGATCGCGCTGTTGCCGTTTGCGGCCATGGCCGCCGGGGCCGCGTCCGAGATCACGGTGTTGGTCTATGGCCCGGCCTATTCCTCTGCTGCGCCGGTACTCGCCATCCTGGTTTTTGGGGCCCTTGCCATGGTCTTTATCTCGGTTTCCTCAAACATTTTAACGGCAGGCGGAAAGCCTGTCTGGGCTTTTGCCCTGGGCGGTCCCCTGGTGCCCCTGGCCGTCATCGGCCACCTCGTCATGATCCCGCGATTCGGCGCCATCGGGGCGGCGTCGGTAACCACCTGCTGCGCCGTGTTGGGCGGCGCTGGCTTCGGCATTTGCCACCTATCGCCTGTGGGGAATTCTTCCGACCGCGAAAGCCTTGTTGGGGAGTCTTATGGTCTCAGGGGTCGTCTACGCGATCACGGCATCCTGGTCGGCTCCGGGCATCCTGCTCCTGTTGAAACTGACGGTAATGACCGGTGCGATTCTCCTCTTCTATTTGTTCCTGGGTGAAACCAATCTCTCGTCAGATGGCGAAAAACCTTGGCATAGTGCCACCGAGAGTGACCGGTGAGCCGGAGAAGGAGAATCGTTCATAATGGCTCCCTTGGCAGCTGAGAATACCCGGGGGACGGTGATGGCGGAGTCCCCCAACAAGTCCGACAGCAGGAAAGCGGTAGTCGTTGGTGCCGGTCCCGCGGGCCTGACTGCAGCGTATGTTCTCGCTCAAGCCGGCGTGGAATCGATTGTGCTTGAAAAAGACCGGACGGTTGGCGGGATTTCAAGGACCGTCAATCATCGCGGCTATTATTTTGATATCGGCGGGCATCGCTTTTTCACGAAGATCAAGTCAGTGGATAATCTGTGGAGGGAACTGCTGGGCGAGGACCTCCTTCGACGCAAGAGACTTTCGAGAATCTACTACAACAAGAAATTCTTTGCCTACCCTCTGCGCCCCCTCAATGCTCTGTTCCGACTGGGCATATGGAACAGCTTCCTGGTCCTGCTCAGCTTCCTTTACGCCCGGCTGTTCCCCTGGAAAAATGAAGAAACGATCGAACACTGGGTCGTCAACCGTTTTGGGGAGCGGCTATACAGGACCTTTTTCAAGACCTATTCGGAAAAAGTCTGGGGTATGCCCTGCAGTGAAATCCGGGCCGAATGGGCGGCGCAGAGAATCCGGGGCCTTTCTCTCTTGACCGCCCTGAAAAATGCCCTCATCCGCAGTGCGCAGAGCAGCAAGAAGATCAAAACCCTGATTGAGGAATTCGACTATCCCAAATTCGGTCCCGGCATGATGTGGCAAACGGCGGCGGATATCGTGGAGAAAAACGGTTCCCAGGTTTGGCAGGGAGCGGAGGTCGTCGGGATCTTGTGGTCCGGAAACCGGGTAACGGCCCTGGAAGTGGAACGCCATGGGCATATAGAACTGGTCCACGGCACCGATTTCATCAGCAGCATGCCCATTCGGGAGGCCATCGCAAAGTTCAAACCCGCCGTCCCGGCAGCCGTGCTGGGTGCGGCAGAAAATCTTAAGTACCGGGATTTCCTCACGGTAGCCCTTATCGTCGACCAAGGTGAGGTCTTTCCGGACAATTGGATATATGTCCACGATCCTGAAGTTAAAGTGGGCAGGATCCAGAACTTCAAGAATTGGAGCCCATTCATGGTGCCTGATGCGGGCAGGACCTGTCTGGGGCTCGAATACTTCTGTTTCGAAGGTGACAGTCTCTGGACCATGCCCGATGAGGGATTGATCGAACTCGGGAAAAAAGAATTGGAGCGCCTGGGATTGGTCGAGGCAAACGCCGTTATAGATGGTGTTGTGGTACGAATGCCCAAAGCTTATCCCATCTATGATTCAACGTATCGGGAATCGCTCGCGGAGGTGCGCCGCTTCCTGCTGGGTGTGGTCAATTTTCAATGTGTGGGCCGCAATGGGATGCACAAATACAATAATCAGGACCACTCGATGCTGACCGCGATGCTTGCGGCAGAAAACATTCTAGGGGCAAATCATGACCTCTGGGAAGTCAATGAGGAACAGGAATATCATGAGGAAATCAGGGAAGGACCGGGACAACAGGCGGCCCTGAAGAAGGCCCTCGCCGGCATGATGCTCAGGATCGACCAATTGGGCTTGGCTACAGCCGTGGGATCGGTCTTCGGCTTCGTCACCTTTGTCGCAACCATATGGTTAATCATATGGGGCGGCGAAGTTCGAGGACCGGGTCTTGAGCTTCTCGGGCAGTATTTCTTGGGTTATTCGGTAACGGTGAAAGGCGCCTTCATTGGCATGGCATACAGCTTTCTCTGGGGATTTCTGGGCGGATGGCTTTTCGCATACCTCAGGAATTTCTTCCTTGCCTATTACATTTATTCAATTAAGAGGAAGGAAGAAGTACTGACGTTCAGAGACTTCCTGGATCATTTCTGATGGGATATGAACATGGCTACCAATAGAGAAACAGATGAAGAGAAATTGTTTATCGGGGTCCTTAGGCTTAATGCCAAAATCTTTGGGCTAATTTTAGGTCTTCTCATAGGCCTTGCGGTCTTCATCGCGACCAATTGGCTCTTGATCAAAGGCGGACATATCAACGCCCAGGGGGAATATGTCGTTGGGCCGCATCTACAACTTCTCAGTCAATTCTTTATTGGATATACGGTTTCATTTTCTGGAAGTATCATTGGCTTTTTTTATGGTTTTGCTGTCGGGACGTCGTGTGGGGCGATGATCGGCTGGATCTACAACAAAATAGTTGACCTCCGGCACCTTTCCTGACCGCCCCGGAGTAAATCGTGATCGAGCAGGCAAAACATATCCTTAAGTCGGTCTTTGGGTACGACGGCTTCATCTTTCTCCAGGAAGAGGTCATCGAAAACGTGCTCCGACGCCGGGACACGCTCGCGGTGATGCCTACCGGCGGCGGCAAATCACTGTGCTACCAGGTCCCTGCGCTGATCTTCGAAGGGCTCACCATTGTCGTGTCACCCCTCATCTCGCTCATGAAGGACCAGGTCGAACAGCTTGCCGAGTTGGCGGTCCCGGCGGTGTTGCTGAACAGCGCCTTGTCCCCCGAGGATTATCGGCGCAATGTGGAAAGGCTGCGCCGAGGCCAGGCCAGGATGCTCTATGTGGCGCCGGAGACCCTGCTCAAGCCGAATGTGCGCAGCCTGTTTGAATCCGTCCCGGTATCCTGCCTGGCGATTGATGAGGCTCACTGCATCTCCGAATGGGGACCGGATTTCCGTCCCGAGTATCGCCAACTGGCTGAGGTTCGAGCCGCGATGCCCGAGGCCGTGTGCCTCGCCCTCACGGCGACCGCAACCCCGCGCGTGCGGCAGGACATCAAGGCCAGCCTGGGGTTCGACGATGCCAGTGAATTCGTTGCCAGTTTCAACCGGGAAAATCTCCTTATCCGTTTCGTCCCCAAAGAAGATCCCTTCCGCCAGGCCATCGCCTTCCTGAATAAATTCTCGAATGAATCCGGCATCATTTACTGTTTTACCCGCAGGCAGGTTGATGAACTCTGTCGTCGCTCTGAACCGGGAGGGTTTCTCCGCCTCCCCGTACCACGCGGGTTTGTCCGATACGGAGCGGAATCGGAACCAGGAGCGGTTCGTCCGGGATGAGGTCCGCATCATTGTGGCAACCATCGCCTTTGGGATGGGGATCAACAAATCGAACATCCGCTTCGTGCTTCACTATGATCTGCCCAAAAGCATCGAAAGCTATTACCAGGAAATCGGCCGCGCCGGTCGAGACGGCTTGCCGGCCGAATGCCTGCTGCTCTTTTCCTATGGGGACATCCATAAGATCAAGTACTTTCCATGCGAACAAGGAAGGCCTCGACCGAAGGGCCGCCAACCTGCAGCTCAACGCCATGATAAAGCTGGTCGAATCCGAGGTCTGCCGGCGCATTCCGCTGCTCAACTACTTTGGCGAGGCCTTTCCCGACGCCTCGTGCGGCATGTGTGACAATTGCCTTGCCGGCGAACGGGAAACGACGGACGCAACGATCCCGGCCCAGAAGTTTCTGTCCTGTGTCAAACGCACGGGCGAGTACTTTGGCGCCAATCATATCATTGATGTCCTGCTGGGTTCGCGAGCGAACAAGGTCCTCAACCGCAGGCACGACCAGCTTTCGACTTACGGCATCGGCAAGGAATATTCTCGCAAGCAGTGGCAGCAGCTCGCGCGGCAGCTTCTTCACCAGGGGCTTATGATCGAAGATGCGGACTTCGGCGGACTGCGTCTGAGCGCCAGGGCATGGGAGGTGCTCAAAGGCCGGGAAACCTTCTGCTGCCGCATCGATGCCCCCCACGAAGAGGCGCGGCCGCCGGGGAAAGATGCCGGTGAAGGGCCGCTTCCCGCCATCAGAAACTGTTTGCGGTGAGGCTGCCGCGAAAGATGCGGAGACAGGGCCGATGCCCTGCCATCAGGAGCTGTTCGAGGTGTTGCGGCAGCAGCGCAGGGAGCTGGCAGCGTGCCGCGAAACTCCCTCCGTATGTGATCTTCTCCGACCGCACTCTGGTCGAAATGGCCGCCTTCCTCCGCAGACCGCGGAAGGCATGCTCACCATCCATGGCGTTGGAGAAGCGAAGCTCGAGAAGCTATGGCGCCACTTTCATGTCGATCATCGAGAGCTATTGCCGGGATCGTTCCATCGAGGCCATTCCTCGGCACCCGCCCGAGCCGCCTCCCAGCCAGCGCCGAGGGCGGGCGGGAGGCGGCGGCACATCGTGATTGGCGAGGCGTTCAACGCCGGGCAATCCGTTGCTGATCTGGCGCAGAGAATTCGGCATCAAGGAGGCGACGGTTCTGGATCATCTCTTTCGATACTCTCAGGCCGGATATGCGCTACGGCCCGGAGGATTCGAAGCGCGCCTGACCGTTCCCGAAGACCAGTTATCGAGGGCGATGGCCGCGCTTCGAAGAGCTTGGTCCGCAATATCTCCGGCCGGTCTTCGAAGCCTTGAACGAGGAAGTCGGCTATGATGATCTTCAAAGTGATCCGCCTGCACTTTTTGAGTCTCCATGACCCGGGCAGCTTTGCCTCCGGCGCCCGCAATTACCCGGCCAGCACGAGACCAGGAAAATCGTCTGCCTGGCCAATTCCCGCAAATACTCGGGGTGCTGCGTCGCGGGCAAGGAATTGCTCGGGGATGGCATCGGCGGCTGGATCAGGCCGGTCAGCGGGGAAGCAACGGGCGAGCTCGGGCCTACCGACATCGCGCATGCAAAACGGAGAAGCGCCGAAGCTGCTGGACATCATCACCATCCATGTGAAGGAAGCCTGCCCGCATGCTTACCAAACGGAAAACCACCGTACCGCCGAGGGCCGGTGGGTCCGGAACGGCGCTTTCCCCTTCGCCCGGCTGCCGGAACTCTGCGATGACGTAGAGTGTTTGTGGATAAACGGCTACCACAGCTTCAACGGACGGCATGACCGCATGCCGTTGGAACTCGCCGGGCGCTGTCCTCGTCCTTGCTCTTCATTCAGCCGGAAGACCTCTTCATCGTCGTTGGGGAGGGCATTCGGGGGTTGCAAAAGATCTGGTCGGAATTCGCTTATAAGGGAGAAACCTACCGGCTGACAGTCACCGATCCGGCCATCGAGGCCCGCTATCTGCAGTCGGCTTCCGGCCGCTATCCCGTTGACGGGCGTTCCGTCCTACCTGACGGTCAGCATCAGTGAACCGTTCGAAGGCTTCTGCTACAAGCTGGTGGCCGGCATCATCCTGCCGCCAGTTGATGCGGGCTCCAGGAACACCCGAAGGTGATATACGTGTTTACGGGATCGGGAGATGAATAAACTATACACCATCGGTCATTCCAATCACGATCTCGAACACTTCATGGAACTGCTGAAAATGCACGCCATCACCGCCGTTGGCGATGTGCGTTCGAGCCCCTACAGCAAATTCAACCCCCAGTACAATCGTGAACCGCTACAGAAAGCGCTGAAGGAAAATCACCTTGCCTATGTTTTTCTCGGCGCCGAGCTCGGGCCGCGCAGTGAAGACCCGGCCTGTTACCTGAACGGCAAGGTTCAGTATGGGCGCCTGGCTCAGACCGAAGTTTTTCAGCATGGCCTCGAGCGCGTGCGCACGGGCATGAGAAGCCTATCGCATTGCCCTCATGTGTGCGGAAAAAGATCCGATTCCTGCCACCGGATGATCCTGGTGTGCCGCGCGCTGCGGTCTGACCCGATAGCCATCTGCCACATTTTGGAGGATGGCAGGCTCGAGACCCTTCAGGAATCGGAACGGCGCCTGATGATCGAGCTCAAAATGCGCCAGCTGCGGATGTTCGACCGCCCGGAAGATTTGATTCAGCGGGCTTACGACATCCAGGGCGAGAGAATCGCTTACGTCAGGGATGATGATACCCGCAAGAAGTTGATCCAGAAGCCGAGGGACAGCAGTCATGGAACGAATAAAGCTCTTCACCATCGGTTTTACGAAAAAATCAGCCGAGCAGTTTTTTACGATGCTCTCCCGGGCCGGCGTTCAACGGATCGTTGACATCCGCCTGAATAATGTCTCCCAGCTCGCCGGTTTTGCCAAACGGGATGACCTGCGGTTTTTCTCAAAGCCCTCTGCGGCGCCGACTACGTGCACCGGCTCGAACTCGCCCCCACCAAAGAGCTCCTCGATGCCTTCCGCAAGAGCGGCGGCGACTGGTCGGCCTACGAAAGAGATTTCCTGGAAACTCATCGCTCAGCGGCAGATCGAGAGGCTCGTCCCGAAGGACCTCATCCACCGGAGCTGTCTCCTGTGCAGTGAGGAAACCCCGCAATTCTGCCACCGCCGCCTCGTGGCCGAATACCTGGCCGATCAATGGGGCAACGTCGAGATCATTCATCTGGTATGAGGCGGCTGGGGGGGAAGAAGGGAAGGGGAGACACGGGGACGGGGAGACACGGAGACGCGGGGATAAGGGGAGGGGGAGGCGCGGGGAGAAGGGGAGGGGGAGACACAGGGATAAGGGGAGGGGGAGACACAGGGATAAGGGTAGGGGGAGACACAGCCTATGCATCAAGCTGACTTTACTGCCCTGAAGGGGCTTCATAAATTAGCCCAGGGTCAGCGCCAGCGCCACCCTGGGGAGCCAAGTACAACACGCATATCAACCCGGGGATGGGGGGAGATACGGAGAGGGGGAGACACGGCATATGCATCAACCTAAGTTTACTGCCCTGAAGGGGCTTCATAAATTAGCCCAGGGTTCAGCGCTGGCGCCACCCTGGGGAGCCAAGTACAACACGAATATCTACCCTGAAGGGGTTGCATAAAACATAGCGATACAACGATTTAGCTAACCCACACCCGCTGTTCCAGCGCATCCAGCCACCATTGCCGCATGGCTGTTCCTCGCCGATGAGGAAAGGTCAAACCTGTGGGGCAGGCTTTCCAGCCTGCCAGGCCCAATCGGGCAAAAGGCGGGCTGGAAAGCCCGCCCTCAAAATTTAGGCTCTCCGAAGAGGTCTTGTTGCGGTCCTAAGCCTTGGGCAGGTTGGCCGCTGCAAACTCCCAGTTCAGGAGGTTGTCGATCACGGCTTTGACATGATCTGCCCGGCGATTCTGGTAGTCGAGATAGTAGGCGTGCTCCCAGACATCGATGGTGAGCAGTGGGATCTGCCCATGAACAACGGGATTGTCGGCATTTCCGGTCTTGACCACCTTGAGCTTATCGCCTTCCAGCACCAGCCATGCCCATCCGCTTCCGAACTGGGCCAGGGCCGCGTCCAGGAGCTGTTTTTTCAGGTTCTCGAGGCTTCCAAACGACGCCTGGATCTTCTTCAGCAGTTCGCCTTCAGGCTTGCTTCCTCCGGGTTTCAGGCTCTTCCAGTAAAACTCGTGGTTCCAGGCTTGCGCCGCATTGTTGAAAATCGCTGCCTTGTCGGCGGAACCGGCCGTCTTTTTCATGATCTCTTCGAGAGGGAGCGGCGCAAGCGGGGTTCCTCGGACCAGTTCGACGGTTTTTTCAACGTAGGCCCGGTAGTGTTTTCCATAGTGGAATTCGAGGGTTTTCTGGGAGATGAAAGGTTCCAGAGCGTTTTGGCCGTAGGGAAGGGCGGCCGGTTGGATGGATGGGGAGGCAACCTCCTGCGAACACCCGGTCAAGCCCACCAATCCCGTCCCGAGGATCAGGCTGGTCACCACCAGCGTCAATAGCAATCTTTCGGGTCCTGAAGCCAATCCATACTGTTTTCTACGCATCGTGTGCTCCTCCTTCTTTGATTACTGGTTGCCAGCGTTTGCTTCTCGAAAAAAACGAGTCTCCCCAGGCTATTGAAGTCTAACAAGCTGTACCTCGTTTGAGGGGAGCAGGTCAAGATTTTAAGACATCAGTCCGACGTGAACAAAGCAGATCGGGAAATCAGGACAAGCCTTGTCTGTCAGGCATGTTGCACGGGAGCGACCATCCATTGAGCGCTCTGTTTTCAAAAGCCTCCTGTCGTAGTTGCCTCCATTCATGTCCTTGACGGCTCAAGTTTGCCCCCTGTCCGCATGTTACCTGTCGCCGTCGGCATTGTGGGGACAAAGCTGGGCTGGCCTTCGATTGGCCTTCATCGGATGGTTTGGCCCCCGTGGCATCGCCTCCATATTGTACCTGTTGATAGTCGTTATGAACATTGGCGTCGCGGGGCATGATCGGATGATGTCGATCATCGTGCTCACGGTGTTGCTCAGCATTTTCCTGCATGGGATCACCGCCGTTCCTTTGTCACGTTCATATGGTAATCTTACTAAGTACAGCACAGCAGAATAAAGTGTCCATTACCACCCGCTCGTCATTCCCGCATGCTCTTAGCGGGAATCCAGGGAATTTGCACAGCCTGGATTCCCGCCAGAACACGCGGGAATGGCGAGCGGCATTCGGACACCCATTTATGCGGGGGCGTATTAAGTAAAGCTCCGCAGAAAACGGTTTATTCTACCGAGCCGGCAGCAGGCGGCAGCCGTCGCCATGCAAGGCGCCAGGCAGAAACCTTATGAATTTTTTGCCTTGACCTCTCCTCCCATTAGCGGATAAGTAGTAATGCCGCTACCGGAAAAAAGCTGAGTCTCCAGTCCGCTTCCGCCGCTCGCAGAAACGCCTCGTTCAACGCATTTCGATATTAGTGCAAACTCCCTCTTTCGATGTTTGGAGGTATTGCCATGGCAACCAAGGGGAGGATTCTCATTGTAGATGACGACCCCGATTTCGTCAAAACCACCAAAATGATCCTCCTTGCCGATGGGTACGAGGTGGTGGTCGCCGAGGATGCCAGGCAGGGGCTGGAAAAGATCAAGGAAAGCCGGCCCCAACTGGTGCTTCTCGACATCATGATGGAGAGCATCTTTGAAGGTTTCAGTTTTTTGAGGTGCTGAGGACCGCTCCCGACCTCGAGGAATTCAGCGCCGTCCCGGTCGTGATGGTATCGAGCGTAAAGACCGATACCGGCTCCCGCTTTTCCTTTGCCGACGAAGAAGACATGGGAGACTCTCCTCAACCCGATGACTACATGGACAAACCAATAAAACCGAAACAACTGCTGGAGAAGGTGTCGGCCCTTATCCGAAAAGAGAGGTGATTTCGCCTTTCGGACAGTTCCTTCACATCCCTCAATTCTGCGCGCCCGGTCTCGCTCATCAGCGGCATTTGAAGCTCGTGTTTTAGCCTGCACTTCAGTTCCCGGCCTGGAAGCCGAAATCCACGAAGGGTGATGTCTCCACCGAGGACCAACGTGGCCGCCTATCCCAAGGTGCTTGTGATCGATGACGAAGAAATCAGCCGGATTTCCTGCGAGCGCATTCTCACGCGGATCGGCATCGAAACAACGAAGACCGCCAGCGGTCGCGAGGGGCTCGACCTGCTCATGCGCAACCCTTACGATCTGGTGCTGGTCGACCTGAAAATGCCGGAGATGGATGGGATGGAGGTCGCCCGGCGCATCCGCAATTACGACCCGAACATTGTAACCATTATCATCACCGGCTACGCCACCATCGAGACAGCGGTTACCGCGATCAAGGAAGGGGCTTACGACTATCTCCCCAAACCCTTCACGCCCGATGAACTCGTCATTGTGGTCCAGCGGGGCCTGGAGAAGCGAAGGCTGGATCGGGAATCCCAGGTCTCTGCGCGAGGAGAAGAAGGTCATGGAACGTAACTTCGTCACCATGGTGACCCATCAGTTACGCTCCCCTCTTGGGGCCATCTACCAATATTTCGAAGTGCTCCTCAGCGACCTCGGGGGCGGGCTGAGCGAGATGCAGCGCGAGATGATCGAGCGCGCCCGGGAACGACTCGACGGTTTGCTCCAGCTCATCAACGACTGGTTGGACATGAACCGCATCGCGGTCGGTGACATCGTCCATCGCCTTCAGGCCTGCCCGCTCGCTCCGTGCGTAAACGCGGCCCTGGCCGGACTCGAAATGGGCGTTCTCGAGAAACGAATAGACCTTTGTGTGGACATTCCGCCGGACTTCCCGGACGTCTGTATCGACCCGAACACCTTCCGGGAGGCCCTGAGCAACCTCATTGCCAATGCCATCAAGTACAATCGGCCGGAGGGAAAACTGGGCATCAGCGCCCGGGTACAGGATGACGGGGTGGTGGTGGCCGTGGAGGACTCCGGTCTGGGTATGGATGAGAAGGAGCTCCCTTTTATCTTTGAACAGTTTTACCGAAGCAAGGCCAAGGAGGTCCGTCAGCAGCAGGGAACCGGTCTCGGCCTCGCGATCGCCCAAAAGATCATTCGTGCTCACGGCGGAAGGATCGAAGTTCAGAGCCGCTTGGGAGAAGGCTCCATCTTTTCGGTCTTTCGACAAAGCAAGCAGGAGTGATCAGTTCAGAGATGAGTGACGAGTAACGAGTTTGAGCGGGATCGCATGGGGGGGAGTGGTGAGGAATCTGGGCGTGCATTTAGTGAGCATCGCTCACGCAAAACTGGATCCACTGCCCTGAATCTGTGATCTGCATGGAGGATGTGCATGGAGTTCAACGTACAAGATGTCGACGCCATCATCGATCACTGGGGACCGAAGCCGGCTTCCCTCCTGCAGATCATGCTTGACATCAATCATCGCTATCACTACCTGCCCAAAGAAAGCATCTCTCGCGTGGCCGAGCGTCTGGTCATGCCCATCAACCAGGTCTACAGCGTCGCCACGTTCTTTAAGGTTTTCAGCCTCAAACCCCGGGGGCGCACCATCATGCATGTCTGCACGGGGACGGCCTGCCACGTCAAGGGAACGCCGCGTCTGCTCGACAGATTGGAGCAGGACCTTCACCTGAGGCCTGGTGACACCACCCAAGATTTGGCCATAACTCTGGAAACGGTAAATTGCGTCGGGGCCTGTGCCTCGGCCCCGGTAGTCGTGGTGGACGGCATCACCCACGCCGAAGTCACCCCCAACAAGGTCAGCAAACTCGCGAAAGATCTGAGAAAGAAAGAAGAAGGGTAGGGGGAAGTGCTGGGTGCTGAGTGCTGGGTGCTGAGTGCTGGGTGCTGAGTAAGTGAGTGATGAGTAACGAGTGATGAGTGATGGGTCGTGAGTGATGAGTGTTCAGATGGCTCGCGCAATAGAGTAACCATGTATGTGACGCGTCATTCCGGTGACAACCGGAACCCAGAAAGATCTCCTGGATACCGGCTTTTACCGGCATGACGAACTGACTTCGGACATCCACTTATGGGGACCTGTGCTGAGAGATGAGTGACGAGGATAAGAGGTCTGGGAAAAAGCCATGAAGCGGCTGAATAGCGTGCAGGATCTGGAAACATTGCGAGAGGAAGCCATCGCCGGGCGCCGGAAGCTCAAGAAGTGGATTCGAATCTGTGCCGGGACAGCTTGCCACTCCCAGGGCGGGGAACAAGTGGTCCAAGCCTTTCAGCAATGCCTGGACGCCAGGGGACTTGCCGCCGAGCACATGGTTAAACCAACCGGCTGCAACGGTTTTTGTGCGCAGGGACCAATCGTCGTGGTCGAACCGGAAAATGTCTTCTATGCGCGGGTGGGTACAGACCGGGTTGACGAAATCATGGAGCGCACGGTCCTGGGCGATGAGGTCCTGGACGACCTCCTCTATGTGAACCCCGAAACCGGCACAAAGATTGTTCACGAGCGTGAAATCCCTTTCTTCGCCGGGCAGGAGCGGCTGGTTTTTCATTCCACCGGCATCAACTACGTTACCGACATTGAAGATTACATCAGCCGCGGCGGTTATTCGGGCCTCGCCATGGCGCTGTCGGAGATGAGCCCGGAACAGGTTATTGCCGAAATCAAAGTATCCGGACTTCGCGGTCGCGGCGGCGGCGGCTTCCCTGCCGGGGTGAAGTGGGAGTCATGCCGGAAAGCGCGCGGCGATGTCAAATATGTCATCTGCAATTCCGACGAGGGAGACCCGGGGGCCTACATGGACCGTTCGGTTATGGAAGGCAATCCCCATCAGGTGATCGAAGGGATGATCATTGCCGCCTGGGCCATCGGCGCCACCGAAGGCTACATCTACTGTCGCTTTGAATATCCCCTGGCCGTGAAGAACGCCGGTTGGGCCATCGAGCAGGCGCGGGCCTATGGGCTGCTCGGGAAGAACATCATGGGGTCGCCGCTCACTTTCGACGTCTACATCAACCGGGGGGCAGGGGCTTTTATCTGCGGTGAATCCACGGCGCTCATGGCTTCCCTGGAAGGCAAAATTGGCGAACCTCGGGGAAAACACATCCACACCGTCGAAAAGGGTCTCTGGAGCCTCCCCAGCAATCTCAACAATGTGGAAACCTATGCCAACGTGCCCATGATTATCAGCAATGGCGGCAAGTGGTACGCGGGCATTGGGACCGAGCGCAGCAAGGGCACGAAGATCTTTTCGCTGGTGGGAAAGATCAACAACACCGGACTGGTCGAAGTGGCCATGGGGACGCCTCTGAGAAAAATCGTGTACGAAATCGGCGGCGGCATCCCCAACGGCAAATGCTTCAAGGCCGTCCAGACCGGAGGCCCTTCCGGCGGCTGTATTCCCGAAGCGCTGATCGATCTGCCGGTTGATTTCGAAAAGCTGAAAGAGGCCGGATCGATGATGGGTTCCGGCGGCATGATCGTCATGGATAACGAAACCTGCATGGTAGACGTGGCGCGCTACTTCCTGAACTTCCTCACCGAGGAATCCTGCGGCAAATGCGTTCCGTGCCGCATGGGCGTCAAGCGGATGCACGAGATCCTCGCCGGGATCTGTCAGGGCAAGGGTCAACCGGGGGACGTGGAGCGGCTCGAGGAGCTCTGCAACAGCATCAAGGAGTCGGCCCTCTGCGGGCTGGGAAAAAGCGCTCCGAATCCCGTACTCAGCACGATCCGGTATTTCCGGGACGAGTACGACGCGCACATTTATCAGAAGAAATGTGTGGCCAGGGTCTGCAAGCCGTTAATCACTTATGAGATCGATCTCGACAAATGTACGGGGTGCGGGCGCTGCCGGATGAAGTGCCCCGAAGGCGCCATCCTCGGGGCCAAGAAAGAATGCCACGTCGTCGACGAAGAAGCATGCGTACGCTGCGGGATCTGCCTGGAGAACTGTAAATTTGGCGCCATTTACGTGGAAAGCGCGGGCGTCGATTAGCAAATGGAGACCGGCATGCTGCCGAAAGAACTGCTCACTGACTTTTTGGCTGTTGCACTCTACCTTCTGGTCGGGGTGATTTTCGCGGTCGTTCCGCTCATCATTTCCCCGCTGATCGTCAAGCGCAGCACGGGAATCACGCGCGAAGAAACCTATGAAAGCGGCATGGAGACCATCGGGAGCGCCTGGATCCAGTTTACCGTTGCTTATTACATCTACGCCCTCATCTTTCTCGCCTTCGATGTGGACGTGCTCTATCTTTTCCCGGTGGCCCTGGCCTACGGCAAGTATGCCATCAGGGATTTTCTGGAAGTAGTCATCTTTGTCGGCATCCTATCGCTGGCCATTGTCTATGCCTGGTGCAAGGGAGTATTCGAGTGGGAACGCAAAAGATAGAGCCGGGTGAGCCGGTCATCCAGTTTGCACTCCTGGACGACGTCCTGAACCTGGCGCGAGCCAATTCGCTCTGGCCCATGACCTTCGGCCTGGCGTGCTGTGCCATCGAAATGATGGCTGCCGGAGCCTCCCGCTTCGATCTGGACCGTTTTGGCGCCGGCGTCTTTCGCCCCTCGCCGCGTCAGTCGGACTTGATGATCGTTGCCGGCACGATTTCCCGAAAGATGGCCTCCGCCATCCAGATGCTCTGGGACCAGATGCCCAACCCCAAATGGTGCATCGCGATGGGCAACTGTGCGATTTCCGGCGGACCCTTCGAGTATGAAGGACAGTACGCCATCGTTCCGGGAGCCGACCTGATCGTTCCGGTTGATGTTTACGTGCCCGGCTGTCCGCCGCGCCCCGAGGGACTTATCCAGGGCTTTCTGGCGCTCGAGGACAAGATCACCCGGGGCGAGGAGCGCAATCTGCTGAGGCGTTTTCGCCGCCTGGAAGGAAAGATCTGATCATGGCCATAATAGATGACATCATCCGCGTGCTCCGCAACTTACTCCCGAAAGATGCCATGAGGGTTGACGAGGAATATCGCGCCGGCATTGCCCTGTCGGTGCAGGTGCCCATTGAGACCTTGCGGGAGGCGGCAAGGTCCTGTGAAGCGGCGGGATGCTATCTCGAATCCATCACCGGCCTTGATTTTCTTGATACTGCGGAACTGGTCTACCATTTCAACTGTTACGAACCCAAGTCGCGCTTTGCGCTACGGGTCCTGTGCGGACACGAGCAGAGGGTGCCGACCCTAAGCGATATCTTTCCTTCGGCCCTGTGGCTGGAACGGGAAGTCCACGACTTTTTCGGGATATCCTTCGACGGTCACCCTGATTTGAGACCGCTGCTGCTGCCCGAGGACGCGGATTACCATCCTTTGCAGAAGACTTTCGGAAAGATCCATGCGTATCGGGAACGGGATGAGGTTTATGGGAGTGGCTAGTGAATAGTGGCTAGTGGCTGGTGTTTGGTGGCTAGTGACTAGTGGCTGGTGATGGGATGAATGATGAGTAGTTGGTGGATGGGGAAATCATAGCGACGAGAAGGCATCTATGGCTGAGCAACTTCGACAACCGGTTGTCGAGCACATTTATAGTCTGAATCTTGGGCCGCAGCATCCGAGCACCCACGGGGTGCTCAGGGTATTGCTCGATCTCGACGGGGAATACATCGTCAAGGCTGACCCCATTGTTGGCTACGGTCATCGCGGCCATGAGAAGATGGGCGAGAACCGGACCTACGCTAAGTTTCTGCCTAATACGAGCCGGATGGACTACTTGTCGGGGATGCTCTACAATCACGGCTTCGTGCTGGCAGTGGAGAAGCTCGCGGCCATCGACGTTCCCTCGAGGGCTCGATACATTCGGGTCATCTGTTCCGAACTGAACCGCATTTCCAGTCATCTCCTGTGGTTTGGCACCTACGTCATGGACCTTGGAGGTTTCACGCCATTCCTCTATGCCTTCGACGATCGCGAGCAGATTCTGGATATTCTGGATCGGGTGAGCGGGTCGCGCCTCACCTACTCGTATTGCCGCTTCGGCGGTGTCACCAAGGATGTGGATCGCGCATTCGTGGACCAGACAAGGGCCTTTGTCGAGCGCCTGCGAAGCCGTTTTCCCGAGTACCACAGTCTCGTCACCAAGAATATCATCTTCATCAACCGCACCCGCGATGTGGGCGTCATCACCCCGGAGCTGGCTCGAAGGTATGCCGTTACCGGCCCCAACCTTCGCGCCTGCGGCATCGCCTTCGACATTCGCAAGAGCGAACCTTACGAACTTTACGACCGCTTTGACTTCGACATTCCGGTTGGCACCAATGGTGATGCTCTCGATCGCTATTACGTGCGGATGGAGGAGATGGAGCAGAGCTGCCGGATTATTGAACAGGCCCTGGATCAGCTTCCGGAAGGACCATACCGGAACGAGAAAGTGCCCGCATTGCTCAAGCCCCCGAAAGGTGAGGTCTACGTTGCCTTTGAAAGCGCCCGGGGCCAGACGGCCTATTACCTGGTGAGCGACGGCAGCCGCTGCCCGTACCGCTGCCATATCCGGGTGCCGAGCTTCGGGAACCTCAGCGTCCTGACCGAGGTGCTGCGAGGAACGCTGGTTGCCGATGCCATTTCGATTCTGGGGAGCGTCGACCTGGTGATCCCGGAAATCGACCGATGAAGTTAGTACCACAGCATAGTAAGTGTCCGGTAGACACCTCGTCATGCCGGTGAACACCGGCATCCAGTGCCTTTCTGGATTCCGGCTTCCGGTCAACGGCGGGAATGACAGAAAGGACCTCGGCCACTTTATTCTGTGCAGATGCAGTAAGGAGTAAGGGGACGATATGGGAAATCTGGTGAGTTCGGAGTGGATTCGATTGGTCGTCGGCATCATCATTGTCCTGGCCTTCTCCCAGTTGAACGCTCTTTTCCTTGTCTGGCTGGAGCGCAAAGTGGCCGGACACATCCAGCTCCGCCTGGGACCCAAGGAAGTGGGGCCCTTTGGACTGCTGCAGACCATCGCGGATGGCATCAAGCTCGTGGGCAAGGAGCTCATTACGCCCCGGACGGCGGATCGCCCGCTGTTCGTCATTGCCCCGGTCCTGGTCTTCATGCCGGTGCTGGTGGGATTTCTGGTGCTGCCCTTCAGTCCCGATCTCATCCTTCGTGATATGAATGTGGGCGTGTTGCTCATCTTTGCGTTCTCGGCCTTTACCGTCCTTGCCATCCTTGCCGGCGGCTGGGCCGCCAACAACAAGTATGCTCTCCTCGGGGCGATCCGCTCGGTGGCTCAAAATGTAGCCTACGAAATTCCCCTGCTCCTTGCGGTTCTGAGCGTCGTGCTGATGGTCAACTCCTTGCGCTTTTCCGATATCGTTCAAGCCCAGGGAAGAGTCTGGTTCATTTTTCTGCAGCCTGTCGCGGGGCTGATCTACCTCATCTGCGCGACGGCGGAAACCAACCGGGCCCCGTTCGATATTCCGGAGGCCGAATCGGAACTGGTGGCGGGGTTCCATACCGAGTACACCGGCATGCGCTTCGGTTTATTCTTCCTTGCCGAATACACCAATATGTTCATTGTGAGCGCGGTGGCAACCAGCCTGTTCTTCGGCGGCTGGCAAGGGCCTTTTGGCTTTTCGCTGGGAATTCCCGGTGTCGTCTGGTTTTTGGTCAAAACCTATATCCTGATCTTCGTGATCATGTGGGTGCGATGGACCTTTCCCCGGCTGCGTTTCGATCAACTGATGAATTTTTCCTGGAAGGTCATGATTCCCCTGGCGCTGGTCAATTTGCTGGTGACGGCGGCAGTTTTGAAGCTCGTATGAAGGCAGTGGTCAGGGAACGGTGGTCAGTGGACAGAAAGAAGGCGAAACTGGGGAGCTGACGCCATTTTCATGGCCCGCGGTGACCCATCCCGGGTCATGCGGGTCCGTTCAACAAAAGTAGAGGATTTATGGGCTACTGGAAAGACATCGTAGACGGGGGTTTGAGCCTGATCGAAGGCATGGGAGTAACCGTGAAGCGCCTGTGGCGCCCGGTGGTTACGGTGCAGTACCCGCGCAGGCACCTGCCGCTCTCGGCGGCTTACCGCGGTCATACGGAGCTCAAGCGCTTCGAGGACACCGGGACCCACAGCTGCATCGCCTGCGGAGCGTGCGAACGGGAGTGTCCCTCGGGGGTCATCAAGGTCCAGGGAATTAAGCCGCGCGCCAAGAGCGACAAAGTGGCCACGCATTATTTTATCGATTTTTCCCGCTGCAGCCTCTGCGGACTTTGTGTGGAAATCTGTCCCACGCAGACCCTGAAATATTCGACCGAATACCAACTGGCGAGTGAGAACCGGTGGGACGGCGTAATCGACCTCATCGCCAGACTCGAAGAAAAGGAGTCCTAGCTTACTCATGAACACCGAAGCTTTTGCTCAGATGGCCTTTTGGATGCTTGTCGGCCTCACCTTTGGGGGCGCGGCCATCGCGGTCTTTCCGCGCAACATTCTCTATAACGTCCTCGGGCTGGCCCTGGCTCTGGCCGGCGTGGGGGGGTTCTACCTCTACCTCGGAAGCTTCTTCATCGCCCTGATGCAGTTGCTGATCTATGTGGGAGCGATCACCATCGCCATCGTGTTCGCCATCATGTTGTCCCGTCCCTTGCATCTGGAGGTGCCCAAGAGAGCGGTGCCGAAGGTGGCCATGGCGGCATGCGCCAGTTTCCTTTTCTTCGCGGCAATTCTTGGGGTGGTCTTCCGAACGGCATGGACACCGGCGGCCGAACGCGGCACCGACTGGTCGGTTGAAACCATCGGCCACCTGCTGCTGACCCGCTACGACCTGGTGTTCGAAGTCATCTCGCTGGTCTTGCTGGTGGCCATCATCGGCTCGATTGTGACGGCCGGATTCACGCGGAGGTTGAGCTCGTGAATTCGCTGGGCACGTATCTGGTTATCGCGGCGGCGCTGTTCAGCCTGGGCCTCCTCGGAGTCCTCCAGCGCCGGAACCTTATCGGCATGCTGATTTCCGTCGAACTGATGCTGAACGGGGCCAATCTCAACTTTATGGCTTTCAATCGCTTCCTTGCGCCGGAACCGGCGGTGGGGCAGATCATCACCTTGTTCGTGATGGGCCTGGCGGCGGCGGAAGCGGCCATCGGCCTGAGCATCATCCTGGCCCTGTTCCGCAGGATCCATTCGATCAACGTGGAACGGGCGCAGCAGTTGAGGGGATAGCATTTTATGACAGCATTCTTCAAAGATCCGGTCTTGTTGGCAGCAGCCCTGGCGACCAGTCTGCCTTTCCTCTCCATGGCTGCGATCCTGGTCTTTACGCGCCACCATCAACGGCTCTCTGCGGGCATTTCCATCGGGGCGGTGACGACCTCCCTGCTCTGTGCCCTCTACCTCCTGCTCACTTTGCACGACGCCGGCGTCCCGCTGCAGTACCAGTTCCCCTGGCTGCTGGCCGACAAGCTGTTGATCCCTTTCGGGTATCTCCTGGATCCGCTCAGCCTGCTCATGCTCACCATCGTGGCGGCCATCAGTTTCCTCGTGCAGGTGTACTCGCTGGGCTACATGGCGGGTGATCCCGGCTACAGCAGGTATTACGCCTTTCAGTCGCTGTTTGCCTGGGCCATGATGAGCATGGTGATCTCTCCCAGTATGATCCAGCTCTTCATTTTCTGGGAGTTGGTCGGTCTGGCATCCTATCTCCTGATCGGATTCTACTACGAAAAATGGAGCGCCTCGCAGGCGGGCAAGAAAGCCTTCGTGATGACCCGCCTCGGGGATATCGGCTTCTTCCTGGGACTGATCATTCTGCTGCTCGGCTTCGGCAATCTGAGCATCCTCAAAATGAACGAGGCCGCCCAGGCTCATGCCATTTCCCCGTACCTCCTCACCCTCTCCGCCCTGCTCATTTTCGGCGGCGTGATGGGCAAGAGCGCCCAGTTTCCGCTGCTCACCTGGTTGCCCGACGCCATGGAAGGCCCCACCCCGGTCAGCGCGCTGCTCCATTCGGCGACCATGGTGGCCGCCGGCGTGTACATGTTCAGCCGCATTTTTCCCTTCTATTCCGCATCGCCGGAAGCCATGGCCATGGCCCTGGCCATCGGGACGATCACCATGCTCCTCTCCTCGACGATGGCCATGGCGACCTACGATCTGAAACAGGTCTGGGCCTATTCGACCGTCAGTCAGCTCGGTTTCATGGTCATGGCCCTGGCCGCCGGCGGCTACTTCGCCGGGGTCTTCCACCTGACCACCCATGCCGGGTTCAAGGCCCTGCTCTTCCTCTGCTCCGGCATCTTCATCCACGAATACCACACCAACGACTTCCGGGTGATCGGCAGGCAAGGCGGGCGAAAGCTCGCCATCCCCATGGTCTGCATGACCATCGGCGCCCTGGCGCTCTCCGGGATTTTCCCCTTCTCGGGATTCTTCAGCAAGGAAGCGATCCTCGGGGTGCTGGCCGCGCATCCCAACAAAATCTGGCTGCTGGCGGGGCTGCTCGGGGCCCTGATGACCGCGTACTACAGCTTCCGGCTGATTTTCTTCATGCTCTTCCCCAAGGGCGGAATCGAAGCCCATGGCGCGCATCATGACGCCAACGACACGGCCATGGGAGTCACGAAGCGAGCATCATGGCTACGATTTCTGGTGCATGGCGGTTCCCGTGATGATTCTGGCAGGCATGACGCTGGTTCTCGGTTTTTCCCAAAGCCTCTCGAGCACTTCCTGATGGGAAAGGCTGCGCCGGGGCCCATGCACTAGCCACCGAGGGCGGTGCCGGCCATGCGGCGCGGAAGGTCACGGCGCGGCCACTACATGGTGCTGATCTGGGCGGTGAGCATGGCGGTTGGCGGTATCGTCTGGGCGTGGATGGAGTTTGGGCGAAAGAGGGCCACGCAGGAGGGCTTCCTGCGGTGGCTCCCGAAGGTTGAGGAACTTTTCGCCAGTCGCTGGTACATGGACGACTTCCTGCGCAAGTTCCTCGATACCGCGATCTACTCGGGCTCACCAGTCTCTTCACGCGAAACGACCGGCGCATCATCGACGGCGGCATCGACGGCATCTGCAATTTTACCATCGAGAGCGGGCGCCTGTTCAGCTTCCTGCAGTCCGGAATGCTCCAGTACAACCTGCTCGTGATGATTGCGGCAGTCGGATTGGTGGTGCTCTATTTCTTGTGTCTAAGGATACGCTGGATCGAGCGGGCACTGGGTCCTACCAGATGAGGAAGGAAGCGTTACGAGGGTCGAGAAAGAACAAAACCACATAAATAGAGCGGACGGGCTTGCTTATGACTTCGATGGAAATGGCACACTTTCCCTTCCTGACAGCGATCTTGATGTCGACGATCCTCGGCCTGGTGACCATCCTTTTCATCCCGGATGACCGCCCCAAACTGGTCAAACAGGTCAGTCTCGGGTTTGCCGGTGTTGGGTTGGTCCTGGCCATCTGGGTCTACTGCGCCTTTGACGCGCAGAAGGGCGGCCTGCAATTTGTCGAGCGCTCTCTTTGGGTGAAAAGCCTGGGGATTTACTGGTTCAACGCCCTCGACGGCATCAACGCCCCGATGCTGCTGCTCACCTCAGTGGTGCTCTTTACCGGCGTGCTCACCATGTGGGAGCTGGAACACCGGGTCAAAGAATTCTTCGCCTTCATGTTTCTGCTGGTGGCGGGGGTTTACGGCGTCTTCATGTCGATGGACCTCTTCTGGATCTTCGTCTGGTACGACGTGTCGCTGTTCCCCATGTACCCGCTCATTGCCATCTGGGGCGGCACGCGCAAGGAATACGGCGGCATGAAGCTCACCCTGTACCTGCTCGCGGGCAGCGCGCTGATCCTGCCGGCAATTTTTACCTGTGGGTCCAGGGCGGACGAGCACTTTCGACCTGTTTGAGCTGCAAGGATCGGGTTTTCCCCTGAGGTCCAGCGGATCGCTTTCGTGATGCTCTACCTGGGGTTCGGGATCCTGGCCGGTGTCTGGCCGTTCCACACATGGTCCCCGGTCGGCCACGTGGCGGCGCCCACGGCGGTGAGTATGATCCACGCGGGGGTGCTGATGAAGCTGGGAGCCTACGGGATCCTGCGCCTGGGCATGACCCTTTGTCCGGAAGGGCTCCAGTACTGGTCCGACTTGATGGCCCTGCTGGCAACCATTGGCATTGTCTACGGAGCGTTCGTCGGACTCGCGCAAACGGACCTGAAGTACGTCATCGGCTACTCGAGCGTCTCCCACATGGGGATTGTCGGACTGGGGCTCTCCACCATGACCGTTAACGGCATCAACGGGGCCGTGTTTCAGATGTTCGCCCATGGCGTCATGACGGCCCTCCTCTTCTCGGCCGTCGGCTACATTTACGACCGGACCCACACCAAGATGATCCCGGAGCTCGGCGGACTGTCCAAAACCATGCCCGTGGCTTCAGCCTTCTTTATCATTGCCGCGTTTGCCGGCATTGGCGTTCCCTTCATGGCGAGTTTCTGGGCGGAGCTGCTGGTCTTCATTTCAGCCGTGAAGACCTACCCGGTGCGGGGCATCCTGGCGGTTATGGGGCTGGTTGTGAGTGCCCTGTTCATGCTGCGGGTCGTGCAGAAGACTTTTTACGGCGAAAAGAACGAGCGGTGGGAGCACATTCCGGATGTCCCCCTGTTCCTGGCTACGCCGCGGATCATTCTGGTGGGTGTGATTCTTTTCTTCGGAATGTTTCCCAGGGTGATGCTGGATGTGATCCAGAGCGCCGTGATTCCCTTTGTAGCCAGCCTGACCGCCTGAATCAGGAGATGACGCGACGATGATGACATGGGTCCTTTTTGTTCCTGAACTTTTCTATGCATTGATGGCGCTCGTCTTCTTCGGCGCTTCGCTGTCCCATAGAGCCGACCCGCGACGCCTTTATATTTGGGCCCTGGCGCTCTCCGGGATGGGTCTGCTGGTTTCGGTGCTCTTCGCCCGCCAGGAAGGGATGCTCTTCTTCGATGCCTACCGGGTGGACCTCTTCAGCCAGCTTTTCAAAATCCTTCTCGCTCTCGGGACCTTCTGGGTCATCTTTTCCTGCAGTGAGCTGAAAGGCATCGATGAAAAACAGCATGCCGAATTCTATTTTCTGATGTCGGTCAGCACCCTGGCGATGATGATGCTGGTCAGCGCGGTCGAGCTCCTCACCATCTATGTTGCCATCGAGCTGTCCTCCTACTCTCTGTACCTGCTGGTTCCCATGCGCCAGCGAGCCGTCGAGTACGTCGAGACCGGTATCAAGTACTTCATGATCGGAGTCACCGCTTCCGCCTTCATGATTTTTGGCATCAGCCTTCTTTTTGGGATGGTGAAGAGCACCTATGTCGTTGATGTGGTAAGGGTGCTCCCCACGGTCATCACCCAGCCGGCCGCCATTGTCGGGCTGATCCTGGCGCTTTCGGGTTTCTTTTTCAAGCAGGCCCTCTTCCCGTTTCACATCTGGGCCCCCGATGTTTATCAGGGCGCCGCCAACCAGGTCACCACGTTCATCGGGACCGCTTCAAAAATGGCGGCGGCGGCGATGGTGATTCGGTTTGTGGGGTTTTCAGGAGGCGAGAGCGACGTGCTGATCAAACTGCTGGTCGCCCTTTCCGTCCTTTCGATGACCTTCGGCAACCTGGTCGCCATCATTCAAAAGGACATCAAGCGCCTCCTGGCCTATTCGAGTATCGCTCATGCCGGATACATGATGATCGGCATTCTGAGCATGACGCAGCGTGGTTTTGCCAGCGCCATCTACTATGCCATCGCTTACCTGGTGATGACCTACGCCTGTTTTATGGTGATCATGAGAATTGCCGAAGATGGACGCAATGTTCAGATCAAGGAACTGGCGGGCCTGCACAAACGCTCGCCCCTGCTGGCCATGACCCTCATGCTGGGGCTCTTCGGGCTTGCGGGAATACCGCCGACGGTCGGTTTTACCGGAAAATTTCTGGTCTTCGCCGCCGCTCTCCAAAAGGGATATCTTGCTCTGGTCATCATCGGCATGATCAACGCGACCATCTCCCTCTACTACTATTTGATCGTCATCAAGGCCGCTTACCTCATGGAGCCGGTCCACCCCTATCCCCCGGTTGTTGTGGATTCCTGGACGCGCACTCTCAGTATCATCCTCGTGCTTGCCATGGTGTATCTGGGAGTCTTTCCCGATCAGTTCGTGGCTTTGACCGAAGCTGCAGCAAGGAGTTTGCCGTAGGGAAGCGTCCAATAACGATAGGCCTTCTTTTACCACGAAGAACACGAAGTGATTTCTTCTGCTATCGTGTTCTTCGTGGTTGAAAAGGGGCTGCAGTGAGTGCAAAAGGATAAACCTGAAAGGCTGGTATCATGGGATTGTTGAAAATCCTGACGCGAGAATTGCCGAAGAAGCCGTGGTTTCCCGGTGAGAAGAAGAGTCCCGAGCCGCCGCTTGACAGTCCGGGGAAGGCACCTGCGCAAAAGAAGATCCTAAGCTTCTGCGACGCGGCGTCGAAAAAGCCCTGCATCACCGTCTGCAGTCCCAAGCCCGGTTGTGAATGCGGCTGCCAGGCCGTCCGTGAAGCCCTGCTCAAGGGGATTGCGAGGCTGCAACTCGAGGTCACCTTGGGGAACGCGAAAGCGGGCTGTTCTGAAAGGTGCCAGGCGGGACCCTTCCTTGGTTTTCCTCAGAAGGGGTTCTTCTATCTCGGGGTGAGCCCGGAAAATGTTCCCGATATCCTTCATGAGACGATCATCCACGGGCGGATCCTGTTCCCCTATTTGTCCATTAATCCGGAGCGGGCCTACCGGAGCGATATCTATTACGAAAGGGATACCGGATTCCTGGCCGCGATTGACGACCAGGTGTGCATGGTCGAGGTGGCCAAGTATTTCCTCGACTTCGAAAAGGGGCTTTCCTGCGGGAAATGCGTTCCCTGCAGGTTGGGCATGCAGCGGATGTATGAAAGCATGGACCGGATTGTCGCCGGTCAAGGGGAGTTGGATGATCTGGAGCAGGTTCGCGCTTTGTGCCAGACGATGATCACTCTCCCTCACTGTGAGTTCGCCATGCACAGCTCGCGTCCGGCCCTCAGCGCCATCACCTATTTTGAAGATGAATTCCTGGCCCACATTGAACGGCGGGAATGCCCTGCCGGGGTGTGCAAAGCACTGGTTGAACACCAGCGAAAACTGGCCCTGAGGCAGCGCCGAAAGAGGAAATAAAAAGGAAGATTCACTATGGCAAACGTTACACTCAAGATCAACGGTCAGGAAGTCACGGTCGAAAAGGGGACCACCATCCTGGAAGCCGCCAGGCAGGCCGGGACCTACATTCCCACCCTGTGCTACCATCCCTGGTTGCCGCTGGAAGAGGCCTGTCGCATCTGCGTGGTGGAAGAAGTGCGCGGGGACTGGTCGTCGCTGGCGGCTGCCTGCGTCTATCCGGTCCGCAGCGGCATGGTGATCGAGACCGATTCGCCGAAGGTGCTCGAAGCGCGCCGCACGATCATGGACCTGCTGCTTTCCGACCATCCCAACGACTGCATGACCTGCTACGCCACCGGTGAGTGTGAACTTCAGGACCTGGCCCACCTCTGCGCCGTTAAGGCCACAAAATACGCGGGTGCCCGTCACCAACGCGAAGTCGATTCCGATCCCAACCCGAACCTCCACATCGATATGAACAAGTGCATCCTGTGCCGGCGGTGCATCCGGGCGTGCCACGACATCCAGGGGGCCGACATCTGGACGAAAGTCGGTCGGGGATTTGATCAGCGCATTGCGACGGCTTTCGATCTCCCCTTGCTGGAGGCGGGCTGCGAAATGTGCGGCCACTGTGCCGACTTTTGCCCCGTGGATGCCATCGGCTTCCGCAAAGGGCGCGGGGAGGCTCGCTCCTGGCAACTGCACCGGGCCTCCACCATCTGTTTGCAGTGCCCATCCGGCTGCCGGGCGGAGTACGACAGCTTCGAGAATAAGATCGTCAGGGTCCTCGGCGATTTTCGTTCGCCGGCCAACCGGGGGGCCCTCTGCAAAAGAGGCCGTTTCAACTTCGATTTCATCAACTCCCCGGACCGGCTCAAAGAAGCGGCAGTCCGAAACGACAAGGGAGAACTGGGTGGATGTTCCGTAGAGACCGCCCTGGAAACCGCCGCGTCCGCACTGAGAAAGATCCGCGACGAGGCCGGCGGTGATGCCATTGCCGTAATCTGTGGGGGCATGCTCACCAACGAGGAATACTACCTTGCTCAGAAATTGGCCCGCTGCGCGCTTTTCAGCAACCATATCGATAACGTTGGGGGCCCCTGGCAGCAGGCCATTTACGAGGGGCTCGGGAACAGCCTCGGTCTGGGAGCCATGACCAATAGCCTCGATGACATTGCCAAGGCAGGTTCGATTCTGGCGCTGGGGTCGAATACCCTCGAAAACCATGCCATCGCCGCCATTCGAGCGAGGAAGGCGGCGCGGGACGGCGCTCCGCTGATCGTCGCCAATGCGGCGCGCGTGTTGTTGGCCAAGACCGCGAACCTCTACCTGCCCCTCAAGGAAGGCGGCGATGCGGCATTGCTCCTTGGTCTGATGAAGGTGATCGTGGATGAAGGGCTCCACGACCGGAAATTCATCGAGGAATACACCCAGGATTTCGCCAAGCTCGAGCGCAGCCTGCAGAAAGTGAACATGGCCGAGATCGTGGAGAAGACGGGTCTCCCCGAGGACGAGATCCGGTCGGCAGCACGTCTCTATGGTTCCCGCCGCCCGGCCTGTCTGGTCTACGGCGTTGATCTTCAAAACTCGCCGGCGTCCGACGGCTTTTTCAAGATGTGCGCCTCGCTGCAGATGCTCCTGGGAGCGGTGGGTGTGCCGGGAGGCGGGGTGAATGCCATGGGCCTGACGGGCAACTCCCAGGGGGCTGCTGATTTTGGCGCTCTCCCCGGGTACCTGCCTGGCTACCGCCCGGTAACCGCCGCGGCATCCCGAAAACTGGCGGCAACGGTCTGGGGGACGGAGTTTCCGAAAAAAGCCGGAATGAGTTGGCCTGAAATGTTTGGCGCGATCGAAAAAGGCGAGATCAAAGCCCTTTATCTGATAGGCATCGATCCGTTTGAACTGGGCCTGAGCAGGCTCAAGGTTGAAGGGCTCCTCGCTCGCCTCGAACTCTTGATCGTTCAGCACTGCAACCGAACCAAAGCCTGCGATTACGCTCAGGTGGTGCTGCCGGCTGCGACTTTTGTCGAAAAGACCGGGACCGCCACCAACTGTGAACGGCGCTTACAGAGGCTCGACAAGGTCCTTGCCACGCCGCAGGAAGCTCCTTCCGATTTTGACGTGATCAACACCTTGCTCGGGTATCTCAGCCCGCAGTTCCAGGTGCCATCCCCAGAAGCGGCCTTTGTCGAAGCCACCCGGTTCATTAGCGAACTGAACGGCGTCACCCCGGAACAGATCCCCATCGAAGGCCTGCAGTGGCCGGTGGATTCCCGGGGTAAAGGCACGGAACGCCTGCAACTCCCGGAGGGCGGCAAAAACGGGTTTAAATTCTTCGCAGCACGCCTTTAATCCAGCTGCCAAGATGCGGACTGACGAGCAGTCGCGGGACGTTGAGGTCGAACCCGATCGCAGGCTTGCTTTTAAGCCACGGGGGTTACGTTATTCATCGCAATGAGGATTCCTGATAGTAGAATGCTGTCAAAACTTGCAGGCCGGGTGCGACATGGCCAAGGTTACTCGACATCATAATACGATGCGAAGATTTCGCTGTTCGACCGGGTTTCCGGCAGCACATAGACGATGCCATACGTCCCGGTAAAAGCAGGGCTCACGACGTTATCGTAGAACTCCGCCGGAACATTGATGCAACCAAAGGAAATACGGTTGTCGCGAGACGTTGCAGTGGCCAGGCGCTGCAAGCGGCGCTCCGTGGGATTGGACGTAATCACGCGATGCAGGGAAAGGGCAAGGTCGTAGTCGACCCAGAGGATGTCCTTGCCGCTGAAATTGTAGCCCAGCGAAGCCACGAAGCGCCCCGCCGGTGTGGTGCGCTGCTCAGGACGAATGTCCGACAACTTCTGGTTGCCGATATCGGGAATGGAGTCATCACCCAGCGCCAGGCCCAGCAGGGCAGGGGCTGCGCCGCGAATTCGCCCATCGGCATCGAATACAAAGACTCTGGCGTCCATCTTGTCGACAATCACGAATGGCATGCCGCCATTGTCACCTGAATCGACGACCCAGTCTGCCACACGTTGGGCGTTCCGCGACTTGGGTTCGCGTTCGAAGTTCGCCCGTCTGGGATGAGGCGCCACCGCGGGTGGTGTCTGAATCGTCAGGAGGGCTGTTGCACCTTCATGGGCAGGCAATGAGTGGCTCGGGTTGGACAATGGCGCAGCATTGTCCGAAGCGGCAACCTGGTGGGGGGTAAAACTGACGACCAGCAAGCCAAGACAAAGCCCTTTGGTGATGGTCGCCGCAAGCGAGCGTATGCTTGCTGAGCGCTTCATGCCTAGCAATGTCGCCAAAACGCACAGCCCAATCTTCTTTCCACTTGTCGCCATATGCTTGTCGCGTGCCGAATCGGCATGTTTCTCTCGTCCAGCAATAATCGTAAGCAGCCCTGCCTCGCGTTTTAGCAATGAGCGGGGCAGGGCTCCGGTGGCAGTTTAATTGCGGTCCTTTTTGGGCGGCGGTGGAAGCGGTTTGACCGGCTCAGGCGCAGGGGCCTTTTGGACTACCTGCACAGGAGCAGGGGTCTCCCTCCTTTACTTGCTTCTGCACACATGCGCAACCACCCAAAGATAAAGCAAAGAAGAAAACCAATAATACGAGCCCAAATCTTTTCATAGTGCACCTCCTCATTAGTTTGTTTTGTAAGCAACCCACTCTCTACCATTGCCGACCCTCCAGAATGACCAGGCCAACAATCTCTCCACAGACCAAACATCGGCATCTTTAAAACTGTTTTGAAGAGCACTCAAATCTATCACAAAAAATGGCACCGCTGGGAGTGAATTCGAGAAAATCTCCTGGTGCGAGGATCTTGATCTTTGCTGCTATTCGAGTCTCCTGATATGGAGATGGCAGCATTGTATCCTTTGGTTGGAGCCTCAGGAGCACTATGCTGCCAGGATTCGGATTCCCCGGGCTCAATTACACGCTAGCATGCAAAGTAAAACAGCCATCCCGTTCATTATAGATGATTCAGGCAGCGACCGCAAGAATAAACGCGTTCGTCTTGCATCGGCGAAGTCTATCTTCGGCGTGAGAAGGAGCACTGCCATGACCCTTCTTATCTGCCTCACTCTGCTCTCCAGTTTAGGTTTCATGGTCATGGTGGGACCACGAGTCACCAAAGCTTCATCCTGGCTGATGTCCGACCCGGATTTTGCCGCGATAAGACAGTTCATCCTTGACCACAGCATGCATATTCTGCAGTCCGATTCAGGAATCCCCACAAAGTACTTCGATCCGTCGATATGGAACCTGAAGCTCTGCGGAGAATCATGAAATTTATGGTCGCGGGCCTTCTTACCCTGCTTTTGCCGCTTCTCTTTGCCGCGAATCCGGTCCTCGCTGAGCTTCTTCCGCTCCCAATTCCGATCAGCGAAGGTGCGCGGTATCCCCTGTCCGCGCATGGTAGAGATGATCCGTCGTTCCGACAACGATGCCACCAACTCAAATTCCAAACGGCAGCAAGATACCCGCAGTTCTTTGACCGAATCAGAACGGATCAGGAGAACTGACTCTCCTCCCTTCTAAATCGTCTACTGCACATGGGCATAAGTTCGTGCATGTTTGCGGTGGGCAAAAAAACCTGCCCACCCTACGGGTCCGGGAACACTGTAGGGTGGGCACAGCTTCACCGTGCCCACCGGAACCGGCTACTTATTTCGGCCCACGTGTGCGAGTATCTCCAAACCGGACTCGATGGCACAAAGGTCGACTTCATACGTGGCTGCCCATGGACCGTGCCCGGTCAAAATCAATGCGATCAAGGACTGGATTAGCTCTGCGAAGGTCTTCGGAATGCCGTTGAGCATCCACAAGCACAAGCCCAGAGCAAGGGAGGAGGAAGGGGCTTATCAGGGTCGAAACATCCATGCTCTACATCGAACCCTGTGGAGAGAAATTGGTCCTCTGGGTATGGGCTACTTCAGTAAAAAGTCGATTTCTTTTGTGCCGGTTCTAGCGGAAAAATAAAATCCTGTCGTCTGGCTGCTGATTTCGGCAAGCCTGTGATTCAGTCCCCGCGGGTATCTCTCTTGAGAAAATCAGCTAACACTCTCCCGGATCTCCGGGGATCGAGCTTTTCCCGAAGATCCCCATTTTTCATGCTTCTTCTTTTAGTCCGGCCCCAGACGACCGACCCCGTCAGGGTTCGGTGCCCGTTGGTTTCAATTTCCCCTGAACGACCAGTGTAAAGCGGGGATATTGGGGGTCATTGCAGAATACCTCGGTAACTTTCCTGCTTCCGCTCGCACAGGCTCCGGGATGAAGCCTTATCGATATTTTCCCCTCGGACCCCGAAGGGATGGACCGATCGAAACCGGCTATGGAGGTCCCTCAGCCGGGATTGACTTTCTTTATCTCCAGAACCCCTGTACCCCTGTTCATGATCACGAAGTCGTGCACGTATTCTTTGCCTTCACTCACCTCTCCGAAATTGAATTCTGCCTCAGGGACTGCTAGAGTGGGTATTCCGGCTATCGCTTCGGAAGCTGCGACATCCGGCCTTGATACCTCATCCGAAGTCCGGGCCTCATCAGCACAGCCAAGCATCAGAAAGAGCAGCACGAGTGCCGCTAAGATCTTGGTTCTCATGGATTCTCCATCGGGTATTTGCTCAACCCTCACCAAAGCCCCCGTCTGGACCGAATGGGCTCTGTCCCTAGGCCATAAAGAGTCCGCCGAACAGTTATGTAAGCATAATAGTCCACTGGCAAAATTACCACCAAAAAGATTCGCCCGGAAATCGAAGCATCAAATAAGGGCCTACTCTGTTGCTGACCGTCTCAAAGCTCTTTGAATTCAAAAATAGACTGTTCACGATTCCAACATTGAATGACTCCAACCTGATTAACGACTTCATCTCTTTCCGGTTCCCAAAGAAGCTAGCCTTTCTTGCCCATCTTAAAATCCTCCAATTGTTTCCATATGATCTGAATATTTGAGTTGGGACCTTGCGCAAGCCAGGGCCTCCCACCATCTCCTGAGGTTGGCCATTTGAGGCAGGTGACCTTGGCCCGAGTCAAGCTCGCTGGGTGACGTGCTTCTGATGGAAGAAAAGACTGAAACCCGATAGCCCGTAGCAGAAATTCAGGACCGTTTCCCATGGAGGCGTTATGATCGGAACGGCATCCATTCATGCCATTGACGTCACCCCGCAATATCTGCTACTCAACACTCTCGAAGAAGCAACTTCTCATCACTTTATCACCCTGTCATGAGAAAGAGAGGATGAACGGGATTTCCGAAGACCACAAGCCTGTCACCCTTTTTTCCGCCAATGGTCATTGCCAAACGGAATGCCCGAGGAGTTCCGGTTCGGGCCATCGTTCTGCAATCCTCGATTGCGCTTTTCCTGGTCGTCACCTCAACCTTCGAGGTCGTGCTCACCTATGTCGGGTTTTTGCTGGCCCTCTTTGCCTTGATGACGGTGCTGGGAGTGTTTGTTATGCGCGTCAAAGAACCTCACGCGAAGAGACCTTTCAAGACGTGGGGGTACCCGGTGACCCCGGCGGTTTTTCTGTTGCTCAATGGGTGGATGCTCTGCTACCTGGTGATCGAGAGACCGCTCCCGTCCCTTGGAGGGTTGATCACCGTGGCATGCGGGCTACTGTTTTACCGGCTCTTTGCCACCAGGCAATTCACGAAGACAGGAGGCTGACCTTGATGAGAACATCGCACGCAGGGAGGAACCCCTTGAAGACGCGGCTCAATGACGTCAAAGTACGGCTCAGTTTAGCGGTTTTTCTGCTGTTCACCCTCGGCCTTTTTGCATCCTGGAGCCATGCTGCGGAAGGGACGCCCGGAACCGAGACGAGCACCGTTTCCCAAAAGGAGCAGGCCGACCGGCCTACCCATCCATACCATGATTACGCCCTCTTTATTGCCGGCATCAGCAACCCGAAAGGTTCCCTTGCTGCCTTGGAAAGCAGCCCGGCATGGGGCCAGTTTGCCAAATCCTTCAA
The DNA here is from genome assembly GCA_963808625.1 of uncultured delta proteobacterium. Lineage (GTDB taxonomy): Bacteria > Desulfobacterota > Syntrophobacteria > Syntrophobacterales > Syntrophobacteraceae > JADGQM01. The sequence goes on along the minus strand of CAWEHK010000008.1, from coordinate 145,079 downwards.
CGCGAGCTGGAAGGGCCTCGAGGTGAGGCGACTTACGCCGATGAGGGAATGGGCCGCCCGGGAGCTTAGCGCCGTTGACGCTTCCCGCTACACCGTGTTTTATCCCTTCAGCGGGGCGGATTTTGCCAACATGTACAATTTCTTTCCCGACGCCGGGACCTACGTCATGATTTCTCTGGAGCGTGTCGGCCGAATCCCCGATTTTCCGGCGATGAGTAAAGCCCGACCTCGAGGCTTTCTTTACCGGCCTTCAGCGCGCCAATAAAGATCTGCTCGATCTCGACTATTTCATCACCAACAACCTGGGAAGCGCCCTGCAGGAGAAGGGCATGCAGGGCGTTCTCCCGCTCCTCCTGCTGTTCATGGCCAGAGAGAAGGTGCGGGTGATCAGATGTGCAGCACTGGTTCATGAATCCGAACAGGACCATCGTGGAGATGCCCGCACTGGAGCGAATCACCTCCGAAAGAGGGAGCATTCCGGGAGTGCGCATCGTTTTTCAGCGGGAGGGTCAGGAACGAACCCAGACCCTTTATTATTTTCGTTTCGATTTAGCTCGAGGTTCCTTTGACCAAAACGACAAGTTCGTCTCTTTCCTGAAGAGCTTCGGCCCCCTTGTCACCTTCGAAAAAGCTTCATCCTACCTGATGTTCGACCCGGATTTTGCCGCGATAAGACAGTTCATCCTTGACCGCAGCATGCATATTCTGCAAACCGATTCAGGAATCCCCATAAAGTACTTCGACCCGTCGATATGGAACCTGAAACTCTTCGGCACCTACCAGAAACCCTTACCGGTCTTTAGTTATCGGTATCAAAAGGACCTTGCCGAGCTCTATCAAAAGACGAAGAACATACGCCCTCATTTCTTTCGGGGTCGGGTACCATCATCGGCCGGGAACGGCTAACCTGCTGCTGGCAACGAGGAAGAAAACGCCTCCTCCCGGCGACTCCAAATGATGCGGCGGAAAATCATGAAATTTATGGTCGCGGGCCTTCTTGCCCTGCTTTCGCCGCTTCTCTTTGCCGCGAATCTTGTCCTCGCTGAGCTTCCTCCGCTCCCGGTGCCGATCAGCGAGGGTGCGTGGCGTCCCCTGTCCGCGCATGAAGACGGCAGCCTCGAGGACCGGCTGGCGCAAGCCCTGAAGCGGAGCTCGTTGTGGCAAGCGTTGATCAGCGAAGAGAAAATGGCCGTGGGGGTGGTGGATTTAACCGACCCGGCGGCGCCGCGTTTCGCCCAGGTTAATGGCAGCACCATGATGTATGCGGGCAGTCTCGCCAAGCTCGCCATTCTTTTTTCCGCCCATTGCGGTTTCGAGGATGGGACGCTGGTGGAAACCCCGGAGATTTATCGGGATATGATAGAGATGATGCGTCGTTCCGACAACGCCGCAACCAACCGCATGATTGATCGCATCGGTCTGCGCAGGATCGAAGCGGTGGTCGTCGACCCGAATTATCGTTTCTATGATCCGGACCAGGGCGGAGGAATCTGGCTGGGCCGGCGCTTCGCCAATAGCGGGGAGGTCGATCGCGATCCGCTCAAGGGTCTGGTCCACGGGGCAACCGTCACCCAGGTTTGCCGGTTCTACTACCTGCTGGCCACGGGAAAGCTCATCAGCGCGGAGCGTTCCCGACAGATGCTGCACATCCTGTCCTTCCCGGACATTCATGACAAGTTCGTCAGCGTCATGGAAAGAAGTATCCCGCTCGCGCATCTCTACCGGAAATCAGGAACCTGGCAGGTATGGTATTCCGATTCGGTCCTCGTGTGGGATGAAACGGGAGGGAAATACATCCTGGCGGCCATGGTGGAAAATGAGCAGGGAGAAGAAATTCTCAGACAACTGGTCCCGGTGATCCAGCATCTGCTCAACGTCAAAGAGTCTCCCTAACGCGGACCAGCTTTTTGGACTGAACCTCTCCCGTAGGACTCCTTTGAGGGTCATTTCACAATGGGAAGAATCTTCCGAATGTCATCAGTGTTGGCGCTGCAAGCCCATTGGAACATGACGATCTCTGCAGCATGCTGATCCAGCATCCTGGATCTTTGCGCGGCTCCTTTTTTAAGCGTTACCCGTGGGCTTTGGAACGCTACCGATACGAGAATCTCGCCGACCGGATTTTGTCCCTAAGGCTTCACCACGCTCGCTTGATGGACAGGGGTGAAGATGACGTGACCTGGTCGCTCCACACGCTGAGCGGATACCCGGAGCTTGTCTTGACGTGACGCTCCGATCTCTGTCGGAAGCAGAAACGCTGTCCGTTTTACGTTTAACGTGTGGAGAAGGAGGTGATAGCATCGGAGACATCCGTGATCTTTCGGCATCAATCACACCAAACCAAATATCTGACAGGAGGATGAACCATGGTCAAACGAGCACTGCTGGTCGGGATCAACAACTTTGTCCGCCCTGATTGGGCGCTGCGAGGCTGTATCAACGATACCATCGAGATGAACAGCCTCTTGACTACCTACTTCGGATTTCAAGATAATGACATCAAGCTCCTACACGACAAGGATGCCACGAACCAGGGCATATGTGACGGCCTGGCTGGCTGCTGGACGACTAGCAGAGCGGCAGGACGTTCGGGTCTTCCACTTCTCGCAGCCACGGCACGCAGGTGACGGACCAGAACAACGAGGAGTGGGAAGGCTTCGACGAGGTCATCGTCCCCTACGACCACGACTGGGACAAGCCGTTCCGTGACGACGACCTGCGCGCCATCTTCGAGATTTTCCCGGCAGAGGTCAATTTCACCTTCATTGCCGATTGCTGTCACAGCGGCAGCATCCAGAGGCCCCTCCAGGAAGCACCGTCGAGTTCATTCCACGCTACCTGATACCGCCGCAGGAGATCGACAGGAGCGCATCGAAGCGATGCAGGCAAACGCGACGCCGAGTTCGACACCTGGTCGGCACAGAGTTGTCGAAGATGCTGCAAAGCGTTCCACCTGAGGAGTGGGACGTCGAAGATGCAGGAGTTCATGAAAGAACTGCGCCATCGCTTCCGCCAGAACAAGTTCGGCATCGTGGACTTCGACCGCCACGTCCTGCTGGCGGCCTGTACGAAGACCGTGAGACTGCGGCCGATGCCAGGATCGGCAGCGACGTGGCGCGGGGCGTTCACCTGGGCTTTGGGCGAGGCAATCAACGGGGCCGACAGGCGATCTGACCTACAGGCCGCTGATCCAGCTAGCCGCGGCCAACCTCAAGAGTTACGAGCAGAAGCCACAGCTCGAATGCTCCGACCGAAGCTGCGGACCCTGCAAGTCTTTTCGACGCTCTGAGCTGATGGCGTAGTATGGAAATTGTCCGCCCCCTATCCGAGTGCATTTTCCACCAGGGGGCGGACGCTGGCGATTAGACCGAGCGCAAGCTGAAAATGAGGAGCACCGATGGCTAAGTTTCAATTCGGCAACACGACGGTCGAGATCTGTGAGGGTAACATCCTGAATCCGCCCGCGTCGGTCGACGCTGTGGCGAGCAGCGACGACAACTACCTCACGATGGGGGCCGGTGTCTCTCTCCAGCTGGCCAAAAAAGCCGGTCCGGCATACGTTGAAGAGGCCCATCGCCAATGTCCCCTGGAAGCCGGCACGGTTGTGGTCACTGGACCTGGCGATTTGCCAAGCCAGGGTCTGAACGTGAAACACGTCCTGCATGGCGCCGTGATCGACTACGACACCGGACAACTATACTTTAGAGCAACTGGTCTACGAGGTCACCATCAATTGCCTGCGTGAGGCGGAGAAGCTCTCGATAGCTAGCCTGGCGCTGCCTGCCTTTGCCACAGGCCGGGTAAGAGTTGGATTCGGCTCATGTGCTCGCCAGATGTGCACGGCCCTCAAGGTTTTCCTGGCATCCCCGCGCGGGCTGAAGTCGATCTATATCCTCCTCTTTCTTCCTCCAGAAGCGGACGCAGGCTACGAAACGCAACGTGAAAACAACGAGAAATACGTTAAGGAGGCGGAGCGTATCCTGGGCACGCCTCATGATGCAGCATTGTATGGCCTGCAGGCCCGCGATTTCGGCGCCCGTGAGGCTGAGATCAAGGAGATCGAAAGCGCAGTCGGCGATGGGCGCCGGGTCCTGGTCCTTGGCAGCCCGAATATGGGCAAGACGGCGCTGCTGGAGCACTTGTTTTATCGTGCCCACGATCCTGATGCCGAGCGGCTGTTTCGGGACTGGCAAGTAGGCAAGGTGAGTTTCGGGCGGTTGCACAAGAACACGGCCGAAGACTTCGTCTATCGCAAGTTCCTGTTGAGCCTGGAGGCTATCGAAGAGGAAGACAAGAAGGAAGAGCTCCGCAAGGCTTTTGACGGCGATGATCCGGAGAAATCGCTGAAGGACTTCCTGAAAACCGAAAGCGATCGCAACCGGCGATTCCTGTTCCTGGTCGACGAGCCAGCATGGAAGATGAGGCAGGATAGCGCGGGTGCCTCTGTCGGAGGCCGTAAGCCAAGAAGCCAGTCAAGAACATCGTATGTTCTGGCAGGTGCTGGACGACGTGGAGAAAGCCGGGGCGCAATTCATCATTGCGGTGAATGACCAGCGCCGATACAGGGACATGCGAGATAAGGTGAGTGCCAGTTCCACAGAAATGATCGAGGAAGCGGTGAGCGCTTGCTTCGACAGCGCCATCAAGCTGGTATGGTTGTCATGCCTCACCGAAGACGAGCGAACACAGTGGGTGACAGCTCTTTAAGACCTACCTGATGCGGGAACCGGCTGAAGGCGGAGCACCGACTTTGTCAGCACAGAGGCTGGGCGACACCCCTATCTCATTGCCCTGGCGTCATCGGCGCTCATCCGCCATGAAAAGGAAGCAAATGGGTCAACAAAAGCCCATGATCGTGCCATCCAAGACATTGAGCGCCCACGCCGCGAGTTCTTTGAAGCCCTGCTCCGCCCGCTGAACGAAGAGGAGAAGCACACCCTGAAGACGCTGGCAGCGGCCGTTAACCGCGAGCGAAGCTCGCGCAGTTGATCGGGGTCCTCGACAAAGAAAAGGACGCTGGCGAGAAGTACCAGGCTCTGTTGGTACAGGATGATCCCAGGCTCGACTTGCAACAGAAATGGCTTGTTTGGCTTGACCGGCATGGCTATCTCACCGACACGGCGGACCCCAGAACGGCCCAGTTCATGGTAGACTCCTTTGCCGAATGGCTCCTGGGCTATTTCGGCCTGCTGGATCGCCGCGAGGACAAGCCACGAGACGTGGTCATCGCGCTTTCTCCAGCCTCATCCGAACGTTGTCACTACCTTGTTTGGCCGACGCGGTGCGCATCTCGTCTCGGCCCAGAAGCGAATGACAGCAGACACCAAGGCTCGGTTCCTGGCAGGCTATCGAGAACGTGTCAACCATTTGCTGCACCCGGCCCCGTCCGACGCCTCTACGGCGAAGGAGAACCTGGAGCAGAACCTGGAGCAAGTTGCAGATTTTATCCGGACCTACTTTACGACCGACGCCATCAAGAGGTATCTCGACAACCCGCCGGACGATGCGACGATCTTGTTTACCATCGACGAAGGCTTGCAGCATATCCCATGGGAGTTGATGTTGGAGGCGGCCTATGCCGGCAAGGACCTTCCATTCATGGTCGGGCGTAGTATCGTCGGACCGGAAGCGCATAATATCCGGCCGCCCGTGCGAGGTGGCGCCAAGGTTAGGACCCTGCTGATTGGCGACCCGACCGATGACCTGTCGGCGTCTCGTGAGGAGATCGAAGACCTGCGCACGATGCTGCTGGGCGACGGCCGTTTTGAGATCAAAGATGAAGACGTCTTGATGGGCTCGAAGCAATGCGAGTGGATGGCGCTGTTGGAGCGCCTGAGCAGCGGACAGTACGGCTTGATCCACTACTCTGGCCACAGTGGTTTCGACGGCGAGGACAGCGGATGGGCCTTGAAGGACGGCCGAATTACCACCGATCTCTTGACCAGCGCGCTCCAGGGGGCCCCGCCGGTCCTGGTGTTCAGCTCATCGTGCGAGAGCGCGACCCCTGCCGATCCACGGCCCGCGATCTACGAGAACCAAACCTATGACTTGCCCAGCGCCTTCCTGCGGGCTGGCGTCGAGGCTTACGTCGGAACGCTGTGGAACATTGACTCCGCTTCCGCCAGGAAATTCGTCAAAAAGTTCTATGAGTCTTTGCTCAAGGGAACCTACACCATGGGCCAGTGCCTGCGGGAGGCCAAGCGAGATATTCCGCTGGAGACAAACCGGATGGATCGCCTGGCGTTCATCCTGTATGGCGATCCCAATGCCATGCCTGACCAGCTCTTTAGAGCATTGTGCTCGTTCGGATCGTAGATCCCTTCCTCATCGACGATCAGCGCCCCGGCCAGGGCGGCTGCCTCCAGGAGGCGGTACCAGTCCGAGCACGATCTTGCCAACCGGCTGACCTCCAAGCCCAGAATGGCCCCTCCCTTGCCGAGGGCCACTTCAGAGACCAATCGCGGAAACCCCATGCGGTTTTCCGAGCCCGCACCCGTTTTTCCTAAAGATGGTTTTCCTTATCGCCTACCAAGAAATCGGCACCTGAATGTCTTTGACAGTATCCACGACAGGTGCTATCCAAAGACTTTCAAAGAGCCATTTCTTATCATCTCACCTTGGCCACCCGTATGCCGTCGATTGCTATAGGAGGAATAGATGTCCGGGCAAAAACATACGTTCCATCGGACGCTCTATTTCCGCGTCATCTGCGGCATCGTCATTGGCGTGGCGGTCGGGTCCCTGTTTCCCGCGACGGCGCAGGCGCTGAAGCCTCTGGGCGATGCGTTTATCAAACTCATTGTTCAAGATGAAATGGGCGCAAGTTATTCTTGGACAGTTTCTTATTTCAACACACTGGAAATTATTCAACGATAACCTCGATACAGGGGTGATCCGATGAATCCTGCTCCCGAAAAATACGACGTTTTTTTCAGCTACAACTGGCGGGATCGCGAGGCGGTGGAAAATGTTGCCTGGGCCTTGCGCGAACGAGATCTGAAGGTCTTTCTGGACCGATGGTATCTGGTTGCCGGGCGTCCGTGGCCCCAGGCGCTGGAAGAGGCTCTGAACTCCTGCCGCGCCGTGGCGGTCTTCCTCGGACCCCAGGGAATGGGCCGCTGGCAGCAGCGGGAGAAAGATCTGGCATTGGACCGCCAGGCTCGTGATCCCCGCTTCCCGGTCATTCCCGTGCTGCTTGCCGCGGCGGAACCGGCCCTGGGATTTCTTTCCCTGAACACCTGGGTGGACTTGAGCAGCCGGCAGGAAAGCCCCCTGGCCCTGGAGATCCTCGCGGCAGCGATACGCGGAGAAGCTCCGGGCCCCGCCTTCCAGGAAAGAATTCAGGCGACCCTCGCCGCCGTCTGCCCCTACCGTGGACTGCGCCCTTTCCGGGAGGAAGACGCTTCCTTCTTTTTCGGCACGGGAAACCTTCACCGACAAGCTGCTGCAAGCTGCCAGGCGGCAGAGCCTGGTGGCACTCGTCGGGGCTTCGGGCTGCGGCAAGTCCTCCGTGGCTCGGGCAGGGCTGGTGCCACGCCTCAGGCGGGAAGGCGGGGGAAAGGTTTGGGACGTGGCCACCCTCGTTCCCGGTGACCGCCCTCTGCATGCTCTGGCTGCTGCCCTGATCCCGCTCCTCGAGCCGGCGATGACGGAAACGGAGCGTCTGCGCGAGATAGGGAAACTGGGGAGGGCTTTTGCCGAAGGGGAGGTGGCTCTGCGGGACGTGGTGACCCGAGCTCTCGAGAAACAACCCGGAACGGACCGCCTCCTCCTTTTGGCCGACCAGTGGGAGGAGCTTTACACCCTCTGCCAGGATGAACCCATCCGCGCCCGGTTCATCGACCAACTGCTCGAGGCCGCGGCGGCGGGTTCCCTCACCGTTGTGCTCACCCTTCGGGGGGATTTCTTCGGCCATGCTTTGAGCTACCGCCCCCTGGCCGATCGCCTGCAGGACGCCGTGGTCAATCTCGGTCCCATGACCGGGGAGGAACTGGAGCGGGCGGTTGTGGGTCCTGCGGAGAAGGTCTGTTTGAACTTCGAACCGGGCCTGGTCAAGCGGATCTTGAACGATGTGAGGGAAGAGCCCGGAAACCTTCCTCTGCTCGAGTTCGTCCTGACGGAGCTCTGGGAAAAGCGCCATGGAGGCCAACTGCTCCACGAAGCCTACGAGGCCATGGGAGGAGTCCAGGGCGCCATCGCCTGCCGCGCGGAGGAACTGTTCGCACGGCTGACGGACCCGCGAGCAGAAGATGGTGCGAAGCGTGTTCATGCAGTTGGTAAAACCCGGAGAGGGGGTGGAAGATACCCGGCGGCGCGCCGCCATAACCGAAGTGCCCGAATCAGCCCAACCGCTGGTGAAGAACCTGGCAGACGCACGACTCCTGGTGACGGGGCAGGACCGGGCCACCGGGGTGCAAAGCGTTGAAGTGGCCCATGAGGCCCTCATCCGGAACTGGGGGCGGCTGCGGGGCTGGGTGGACGAAGACCGGGAGTTCCTGCTGTGGTCCCAGCGGTTGAAAGTCGCTCTGGAAGAGTGGGAGCGCACCGATCATGATGCGGAGACCCTCCTGCGCGGGGCGCCGCTCACGGAGGCGGAGCGTTGGCTTGCGGAAAGGCCTCAAGACCTGCCACCCGGTGAACAGGACTTCATCAGGGAGAGCATGGCTGCGAGGGAACGTGAGCGGGCAGCCAGGGAGCGCTCGAGGCGGCGGATAACCATCGGTGCGCTTGCGGCAGCCCTCGTCTTCCTGGTTCTGGCAGGACTTGCCGGGATGCAGTGGCGGCGAGCGGGGAACGAAGCCCGGCGAGCCGAAGAACAGGCTGAGTTCGCACGTTCTCAGACTCAGATCGCAATTTCTAATGAGAAGAAGGCGGATGAGCAACGCAGGATAGCCTTGTCCCGCCAATTGGCTGCCCAAGCGCTAAACCGGTTGGACACTCAGCTGGACCAGGCCCTGTTGTTGGGGGTGGAATCATGGCGTGCCCATGACACCTTTGAAGCGAAAAGCAGTCTTATGAATGCCCTTCTCCATAACCCTTACCTTGGCACCTTTTTCTCTGGCCACAAGGAAATCCGTGACGAGCGTCGCCTTCAGCCCCGACGGCAAGACCCTGGCCTCGGGGAGTGGGGATAAAACCGTCATCCTCTGGGATGTGACCACCCGCCAACCCATAGGCGAGCCGCTAAGAGGCCATAAGAATTTCGTGTTGAGCGTCGCCTTCAGCCCCGACGGCAAGACCCTCGCCTCGGGAAGTGGGGATAATACCGTCATCCTCTGGGATGTGACCACCCGCCAACCCATGGGCGAGCCGCTAAGAGGCCACGAAGACCGTGTGGATAGCGTCGCCTTCAGCCCCGACGGCAAGACCCTCGCCTCGGGGAGTGGGGACAAAACCGTCATCCTCTGGGATGTGACCACCCGCCAACCCATGGGCGAGCCGCTAAGAGGCCACAAGGATCCGGTGACGAGCGTCGCCTTCAGCCCCGACGGCAAGACCCTCGCCTCGGGGAGTGAGGATAAAACCGTCATCCTCTGGGATGTGACCACCCGCCAGCCCATGGGCGAGCCGCTAAGAGGCCACAAGGATGGCGTGTCGAGCGTCGCCTTCAGCCCCGACGGCAAGACCCTGGCCTCGGGGAGTTGGGATAAAACCGTCATCCTCTGGGATGTGACCACCCGCCAACCCATGGGCGAGCCGCTAACAGGCCACAAGGAGTTACGTGATAAGCGTCGCCTTCAGCCCCGACGGCAAGACCCTGGCCTCGGGGAGTTGGGATGAAACCGTCATCCTCTGGGATGTGGCCACCCGCCAACCCATGGGCGAGCCGCTGACAGGCCACAAGGTTACCTGTGATAGCGTCGCCTTCAGCCCCGACGGCAAGACCCTGGCCTCGGGGAGTAGGGATAAAACCGTCATCCTCTGGGATGTGACCACCCGCCAACCCATAGGCGAACCGCTAACAGGCCACAAGGATTCTGTGTATAGCGTCGCCTTCAGCCCCGACGGCAAGACCCTCGCCTCGGGGAGTGGGGATAAAACCGTCATCCTCTGGGATGTGGCCACCCGCCAACCCATAGGCGAGCCGCTGAGAGGCCACAAAGACCGCGGTGACAGCGTCGCCTTCAGCCCCGACGGCAAGACCCTCGCCTCGGGGAGTGAGGACAAAACCGTCATCCTCTGGGATGTGACCACCCGCCAGCCCATGGGCGAGCCGCTAAGAGGCCATAAGGATGGCGTGTCGTAGCGTCGCCTTCAGCCCCGACGGCAAGACCCTGGCCTCGGGGAGTGGGGATAAAACCGTCATCCTCTGGGATGTGACCACCCGCCAGCCCATGGGCGAACCTCTAACAGGCCACAAGGATTACGTGGATAGCGTCGCCTTCAGCCCCGACGGCAAGACCCTGGCCTCGGGGAGTGGGGATAAAACCGTCATCCTCTGGGATGTGGCCACCCGCCAACCCATGGGCGAGCCGCTAAGAGGCCACGAAGAGCCGTGCGCAGCGTTGCCTTCAGCCCCGACGGCAAGACCCTGGCCTCGGGGAGTGAGGATAAAACCGTCATCCTCTGGGATGTGACCACCCGCCAACCCATGGGCGAGCCGCTAAGAGGCCACAAGTATGGCGTGTCAAGCGTCGCCTTCAGCCCCGACGGCAAGACCCTGGCCTCGGGGAGTTGGGATCAGACCGTCATCCTCTGGGAGGTAACCACTCGCCAACCCATGGGCGACCCGCTAAGAGGCCACAAGGATGGCGTGTTTAGCGTCGCTTTCAGCCCCGACGGCAAGACCCTGGCCTCGGGAAGTCAGGATGCTACCGTCATCCTCTGGGATCTTGACCTTGAGTCATGGAAAGCAAGAGCTTGCCGCATGGCAAATCGCAACCTGACCCGCTCCGAGTGGCGGCAGTTCCTGGGTGATGAACCGTACCGCAAGACCTGCCCGGAGTTGCCGGAACCACAAGAATAGATGAACCTTGCTGGTTGCGAACAATCTTCTTCGGATCTATTTCCTCATCCCAAGAACATGATGTTTATGGGTTCCCTGACTCATACCCTGGATTTTTCCCTGCAAGACCTGGGCGGCGTGAGAGTGATCTGGTGATTCCTGCCGGGAAAGCTCCAGCAGTGATTTCCTTTCATACCGCACCGCCTTTTTGGCCTTCCTTCCTCACCACCCATCGCCCCCTATGCGTGGCTTCGCTCCAGTACTGCTGGGCGAAGGTCCGTAACCAGTTCCGGTGGGCACAAAAAGACGTGCCCACCCTACCTCGGATTTCTGCGAGCAACGGTGTAGGGTGGGCACAGCGCTTTACCGTGCCCACCAGAACGAGGTGAGGACTTCTGCCGGGTTGTACTGGAGGGTTGTCTGTGACTCTTGATCACGGTACGAGAAGGGAATTATGCCAATGTTGACATGCTATCAAGACATTGATACCCTCATCTGCGCGATTATTCTTCCAGAACGGACGGTTCCGAAACAGATCAAAATAGAGAGTCCGGGGAGAGCCTCTTATACCGTCCCCATCTTTTTGCTTGTTCATCGTCTCAGGGAGGATGTATGGGTTCTCCTCCTGAGGATTGCCGGTTTGGGAGATGGCGATCCGATCGGTTCTGCTCCATCAACGGAAGGAGGGAAATCATGAAGATGCGTGTTACTCTTGCCGTAATAATCCTGGCTGTACTGTTAATGGCAGCGGCTCGGTCAATGGCTGAAGAGAAGTATGACGGGGTGTATGGGGACGGCTCCAACAAATTCTCTGTTGCCACGGGAAGCCCGGGGGAGCTGGGCTTGCTTGAAGCGTTGGCAAAGGCTTTCAATACTAAGGTGAATGCTACCCTCCTCTGGAAGAAAGCGGGATCGGGAGAGTCACTCACCGCGTTGAAAGAAAAAACCGCGGACATGATCATGGTGCATGCTCCTGCGGCTGAAAAGAAGGCCGTCGAGGAGGGTTGGGCGGTAAAGCGGGTCCTCATCGGCTCAAACGAATTCTTCATCGTTGGGCCTCCTGACGATCCAGCAAAGATTTCCGAGGCGAAGAGCGCTGCTGACGCCTATATTCGCATCGCCAATGCCAAGGCAAAGTTCTTCTCGAGAGGTGATAATTCGGGGACCCACAAAAAGGAGCTCGATGTTTGGCAGAAGGCCGACATCACTCCCTCCGGTGACTGGTACATCGTCACCAAGGATTTCATGACTGCCACTCTGAAACGGGCAAACGACGAGAAAGGCTACTTTATGACCGACAGCAGCACCTGGGCAGCCGAACAGAAGAACATGCCGAACCTGAAAATCCTCTTCAAAGGCGATAAATTCCTGATCAATACCTACCATACGCTGAGCCAGCCTGAAGGCGCTACCCCGGGAGCGGCATGGGCAATCAAGTTCATCGATTTTGTGGCCTCCGATGAGGGTCAACAAATCATCCGGGATTACGGGAAGGATCGCTACGGCGAGGGACTCTATAATGATGCAGTTTATGCAAAGCAGTATGATGACTGATTTTCACAGTCGTGGTGTTTAGGCGCGCTTGACTTGGTCTGATGCTCGCCATATCATCGAATGCGTGCTATTTCATCATGCGTGTTTTGGGTGGAAGGGAACGATGGGGATGGGCTTTAACGCACAAATATCTGCGAGGTCGGCAACAAGATGGCAAAATTGATCAAGGAAGAGAGTGATACCGGGAGGCTCCACATCGAGTCCCCCCTGATGGGTGAATCCCTGGTGAGCAAAGAGTTCCTCAAACGGACCGAGGCCGTGGATTACTTCCGCATGCACCCGGACATCAACGTCATCAAAATCGGGGGACAGAGTATCATCGACCGCGGACGCAAGGCGATCCTTCCAATCCTGGACGTGCTCATTGAGGCTAAAGAAAAGCACAAAATCCTTCTGATGACCGGAGGCGGCACCCGGGCCAGGCACGTTTACAACATTGGGGTTGATTTGGGGATGCCCACCGGGGTGCTTTCCAAACTGGGAGACAAGGTTTCGTGGCAGAATGCGGAGATGCTCAGCGTGCTCCTCTCAAAGCACGGAGGGGTAAAGATCGGGCATGGAGACAACCTGGAGCAGCTCACCATGTTCTGTCGCTTGGGGTATCTGCCCATCACTTATGGCATACCACCTTACGGCTTTTTTGAACATCCTGCGGAAATCGGTTCCATCCCTCCCCATCGTACCGACTGCGGAGCCTTCCTGCTGGCGGAGAATATCGGCGCCCGCTCGCTGATTTTTTTGAAGGACGAAAAGGGACTGTTCGATCGCGATCCGAAAAAGGTCGAAGCATCCAAACGGGACAGCCTAAAGTTTTTCGGAAGGGTTTCCGCGAAGGAGCTCCTTGAGTTGGACCTGGACGATCTCATTATCGAGCGACCTATCCTCACCCTTTTGCAGCGAGCCAAATGCCTCAAGGAGCTCCAGATCGTGGATGCCCTGCATCATCCGGAACATATTCTTGCAGCGCTCGAGGGGAAGCACGTGGGGACTATCATCTACAAAGAAGAGTAGCCCCGGAGAAGGATGACGACCTCCAGGGTTGACCACTTCCTCGAGCCAAGCCGAGGGGGCTGTCCGGCTTCTACTCTTCTCCCCCTTCTTCCTTCCCGGCCTTGAGATAGACCACCTTGGCTGCCGATGCTTCGACAATCTGGTCGAGTTCCTTTTTGCGGATATGCTCGACATAAATTTTCAGGTCGTTGCCGTGGACGCCAACCACCCGAAAGCGAGGTTTCTTTTCGCCTTTTTCAATTTTACGCCGCTCACGGACGAAGATTGTTGCCATGTGTGTCTCCTTTCATGGTTTGAAGGTTCCGTACCGGGACTCCTGGGTTAACTTTCGATATGAGAATATATCCTTTAAAGATATAGGTCAATAAAAATATGGCAGAGCAAAAAAAATCACAACGCCGTCCGCAGCAGGGGAAGAAAGATCGCTACATGCAGCCGTCGATCTTGATGGGCCTTTATACCAAGCCATCATACGGCTATGAGTTGATTCAAACGATCCAGCGGTTTGGGTTTGTGGAGGGACAGGCGCCGCCGGGAATGATCTATCGTCACCTCCGCCAATTGGAGGAAGACGGGCTGGTTATCTCGCAATGGGAGACTGAGGGGGCTGGTCCGGCAAAGCGAATTTACCACTTAACGGACGAGGGCAAGCACATGCTCGCCATTTGGATAGGATACATGGAGAAACAGGCCAAGAACCTCAGCGATCTGATCAAAGAATACTACGAAGCCAAAGAAAAAGATCATCAGGGACCGTGATGGTCCCTGATGCGGCAGAAGCCTTAGGCTGTATCAGCTTTTTGCCTTTTCCCCCCGAGCGACTCCCACACGCCATTTTCCCTCGGCATTACCGCTAAAACCGCTCTGCTGCCCCAAAGACGCGGACGCAGCCAACCTTTGGTGACAACAACGTCCTCGGGCGCTGGGACCCTGCTGTCCCGGTCGAGAGAAACCGTGAAGATGTTTCGACTCTCAAGCTCTGATACCCTCACCCGTGTCCGGGACACTGCGCAGCTTTTGAAACTCGATAAATCGCCCACACCAGCCGTCAGCCGTCAATCCCACCGCCGCCGCGGCGCCGATGATCCCCTGATTGGTTCCGCCATGACCTGAAAGGTGCACCCCGGAGGAAGCTTCCAGGGCTTCTTTCTGCGTGACAACCCGGCTCGTGCATTTACGGCCGAAAGCAATCAACCGTGACATTGTGGGGCCGTTACCGGATGCCACGCAAAGCCCCGGGTCGCTGCCATCAAGAGAATAATGTTCGATATGTTTGGCGGCCCTCGAAATAAGGTCCTCAACCAGGGAATCATCCTCCACCTCGACCACCGCACACGCGCTGCTATTGTGGGAGGTGTAAGGAATGTCCTCGTGAACCAGGAGTTGCTGGCGCACTACACCCCAAATACGACAACCCTCGGGCAGTTCCCGTTCAAACCAGCGGGCAAGTTTTCCCGTACCCCGATCCGCATCAATATGGTCCGTATCATCAAAGCCAATGAAAACCCGCATCGCACCGTCTCCCCGCCATCACCTGAATTACCGGAAGCAACAAAGCCGCCTCACCCAAAGGGTATCGTAGCGGCTTGAGAATATCGCTTCTGTGCCAATTTTGACATAGACGCTTTTATCACCCTGGCGAGAAACGGGCAACAGGAAAAAATCTGCTTTGGAAAGGCGGGCACGGATGGGGCGTTTAAAGGATGACGCGCACCTGTCAAAAACAGCGGACCCTTTCAGTCGGTATGAATGACCACGGCAAAGGCGCTGAATGCCACCCACATGGTATCGTTCTCTTTGATAGCGAGCGTTTGTTTGCTCTTCTCGGTAATGATGGAGCATAGTTCGGTGCCGTCCGGGATGCGCACGACGATTTCCGTCGTCACCTTTCCCCTGAGAACGCGGCTGACTTTTCCACAAAACCTGTTTTCAGCAGTACTATGCGGTTCCTGCTCGCCTTTGAAAAGCATCACCCATGGTGCCTTCACTTCCGCTGTGGCGAGCGTGCCGGGTTTCAGGCCGAGGCGGGCGTGACTGTAATTGGTGATCACCGCACAAACCCGGGCCCCGCCGAGCGACACCATTTCCACGATGGTCTGTACATCGCCTACGCGGACAGTATCGATTTTGCCGAAAAAAGTATTCCGCGCACTGGTCCTGCGCTGATCCTCCTTGTCGGCAAAGTGCCTTGCCACGTCGCGAATGTCATCATCGGAAAACTCCACGTAAGAAGCGGCGAGACTCGGTGTGGAGTGGCCGAGGATCTTTTGCACCACGGGGAGAGGCACGTTGCTCTGCATCAGTTCCACCGCCCTGGATCTTCTGATGACTTCAGGGGTTCCCGACTCCCGTGGCATACCGGCCGCTTCCGCCATGGCGTAGAACTTGCGGCGAACATGTGCCGGGTCCACCTTGAAAAGCTTTCCCTGAGGGTCTTTGAGCTGCAGCTCCCGGAGCGTCTCCCGGATCTCTGCCGACAAGAGCTCCGGGATCTGGATTTCGCGGCTCGAAGCGTCGCCGTCGGGGCCCGTCTTGCGAAGCCGAACGATGTGATGATCGCAGTCGATCTCGAGCACGGGGTCAAGATTCAGAACTTCATTCAATCTGGCGCCCGTGTACCGGATCAGGAGGAAGATCAGAAGAATTCGTTTTCTGGACCATCGCAGGTTGGGGTTCCGTGACGATTGTGCCCACCGCCGAAACGATTCCTCGAGACGCTGAAGCTGGAGCGCATCGAGACACCGGGAGGGGCCCGATCCCGCCAAGATTCGGGAGTGGTTGGCAGGAGTGGGTATGCTACAGTGCGGCTGATTCATGGAAAGTAGCCTCCAATTCTCGCGAAAAGTCTCTTGACATCTTCATAATCAGGCGATACAAGTAACACGAATATTAGATTATTCGTGTTATATAAGCCTGTCAACAAGAGAATGGGAATGTTCCGCATTTTCATAAGGGGAGGCGCCTCATGGACAAAACGGTGGGAGCAGTGGTTGGAGTCGAAACAGCTGCGAAGCCTGCGGATGGTGCTGTCGTCGAACCACCGGACCCGGCGATGGTTAACGGCCTCCGCTTTGATCGGGTGGAGCTGGCCGGTTCTTTCGGAGATTTGGGCACGCTGCTTCCCATCGTGGTGGGCATGATCCTCATCAACAAGTTGAGCCCGACGACCGTCTTCCTCTCCTTCGGGCTATTTTATCTGATTACCGGTCTATACTACCGTCTGCCCGTGCCCGTGCAGCCGCTCAAGGCGGTAGGAGCCATTGCCATTGCCTATCCGGCCCAGATTACCGAACCGGTCATTGGCGCGTCGGGTATCATTTTCGGTGCCATTCTCCTCATCCTCTCCGTTACCCGGATGGTGGATACGCTTGCCAAGCTCTTCACCCAGCCGGTTGTTCGCGGGATCCAGCTCGCTCTCGGATTGGTCTTCCTGAGAAAAGGGATAGAACTGATTGTTGACAAGAATCTCTTCCTTTCGGGGGCCGCAGGAAGGTTCACCGAATACCAGATCAATCTCATCCTGGGGCTGGTCGTTTTCACCATGGTGCTGGCCCTGCTCGACAACAAGAAGCTCCCTGCCGCCCTCGCTGCGGTGGCCGTGGGGATTGCAGCCGGCCTGGCCCTGGGCGGTCAGGATGGGCTGCGCTTTGCTTTCGGCCCCACCGAGGTCCGTATCGTGTCGCCAACGCTACACGATTTCTGGATCGCGTTCATCATGCTCATCCTCCCTCAGATTCCACTGACCATCGGCAATGCTTGTGTAGGGACCGCGGACACCTGCTCTACTTTGTTTCCCGATAACCCGCTCCTGGCCAAAACCAATGCCGGAAGATTTGCGCTGACCATGGGGATAGCCAATTTGCCGGCGGGTTTTTTCGGAGCGGTCCCCATGTGCCACGGCACCGGCGGGCTGGCGGCTCACTACCGGTTTGGCGCCCGGACCGGCGGGGCGCCGGTGATGATCGGTGCGCTTTTCGTGGTCATGGCGCTGGCCTTCGGAGAACTCGGCTTCAGGGTCCTTGCCCTCATCCCCAACGCCGTTCTGGGAGTGCTGCTCATCTTCGCCGGCCTTGAGCTCTGCCCTTTGATAAGGAGCCTCAAGACCAATGAAGAATACTTCGTGGCGCTCTTGATCAGCGGCATTTCCCTGGCGGTGCCAAATATGGCGTGGGCATTCGGCATCGGGATCGTGGTCGATCTCTTTATTCGAAAAGCCGGGATCAAGATCTGATCAATTCCACCGGTCTTTGCCGCCGCTGACACTTTGGTTCTTTTGGTCTGATAAGCTTGCGGAGTGTTCCCACTGAAAGTTCATGGCGCCTTTTCCTATTGCCGCACCTGACGCCCCAGGTCTTTCCATCCCCCGTCTCGCTCCCTCTCCGCGTCTCCGCAACGGGGTCAAAATGACATTTGGGAACCTTTTCGGTTCGGTAAGTGGGCGTCAAAAATAGAAGGCCTTCTTTTACCACGAAGAACACGAAGGACACGAAGTGATTTCTTCATGCTCTTCGAGCTCTTCATGTTCTTCGTGGTTCAAAAAAGGGTTGAAAGAGGAATATGGCAAGAAGCCTGTCGACAAAGCTCGCACAGCGCGGCAACAGGGCGAGGAGAGAACCGGGGCGATCGACGAAGCTGTAAAAAGGCAGTAGGCTCAAGACTTATCCCATCCGCTGTTCCGCCTCAGGTTGGTGTGATTGCAGCTGTCGACGCCTTTGGCGCGCGTCTTCTAATTATGAGGGCTTAAAATTGTTTCTGCGGTTACCAGGGTGAGTTCCCGGGGACTGATAGTGAGCAGCTCAATCCCCTTTTCCGTAAGGTGCACCATGTCTTCGAGCTTGATGGTCAAGCCGCCGGGAACCATGACGTGCATTTCAAGCGCCAGCACCATCCCGGCCTTGAGCACCACCTCGCCATTCCGAACCAGAAGAGGAGGTTCGTTGACTTCCAGGCCGATGCCGTGTCCTACGAAATGCGCCTTTGCCCGGGACTCGAAAGCCATGAAAAAATCCCCGATGCCGAGTTCGGTGGCACGGGCCTCGGCCAGAGCGAAGGCTTCGCCCGTTTTCATGCCGGGCGAGATGTTCTTGACTAAAGAATCCGCCACATCCCGCAGACGGCAAAACAGGTCCTCGGCTCCTTCCGGCATCTGGCCCACCGCGTAGGTCCGACTCTGGTCACCATGGTAGCCCTCGACACAGACGGGGATATCTACCAGCACCAGGTCCCCGCGCTCCATTACGCGGCGGGATGGGCCGGCCGGTACCGCACTGCTCAATCCCATGCCGGTAATCGTGTAAACGGTGCCGCTTGTCTCACGCAGATTCGGTCCTGAAGCCAGGGGACCTCGGCTCATCACAAAATCGGGCACTCGTATAAAGAAAACACCTTCATGTCCGGCCAAACGGTGAGCATTCTCGACATGGGCGGCCAACTCCAGTTCGGTCATACCCGCCCGGAGGCATGAGACCACCGCCAAATGGCCGCCATGAAGGGCATAGCAAGCTTTTCTAACGCTCTCAATTTCCCCCGCGTCTTTGATCATGCGCTGTTCCAAGATGATGCCGGAAACATCCACCAGTTCTCGATCTCCCAAGGCTCGAAGCATACTGTGAGATTGCGCCACGGTAAGCACATCCAGTTCGGTCCCCACCTTCCTGCCGCCACCAGTGCCGGGGAACATCCGTTGGCAAATGGCCTTGATGCTGCCTTCCGGGACGATGCGCCCGGCTTCCAAACCGGACTCGCGGCGTGCGAATTCATACCCTCTGCGCACAAACAACCGGTAATCATCCGGCAGCACGACCAGGGAAGAAGGCTGAGCCGTACCCGTGTAGTAATAGATGTCTCGGGAATAAAACAGGATGGCTCCGGTTAAGTCACGGTCCCGGAGGGCTTGTTGAAGATGAAACAGGCGCTTTTCGAAGGGCATGAGGCATCTCCGTAATGGGATGGGACCGGCGGATCAAAAGATATGCGAAAAGCCATTAAGCAGCGGACGGGTTGTAATGACCTCAAGAATCCTTTGCATGCCATGGTCCTCCTCTCCGTGTCGCTAAAAACCATATAGCATGGATGGTGGCAGCCCGATGATTTTTTCGAAAACGTCCTTCGTGCCGGCTTTTCCAGAATTGATCACGGCGATCATTCAGTTGATTGAGCTCAGGAAGCACCTGGATCGGCAATACACTCTCATCCTTCGCCATTACCACGTGCGTTTTCCAACTCCTATTTCTGATCACACCCGGCTCGCCATTTTCCTTGCCGATTAGCGCTATTGTTCAGCCAGGCGAACCCAAGGCTGGTTTATGCCGAAGCCAAACCCCTCAATTCTGTCATTCCCGCAGGGT
This sequence comes from uncultured delta proteobacterium, assembly GCA_963808625.1. GTDB lineage: Bacteria > Desulfobacterota > Syntrophobacteria > Syntrophobacterales > Syntrophobacteraceae > JADGQM01. Next base: position 125,222 of record CAWEHK010000008.1, on the reverse strand, counting down.
TTTTGGGCGGGAATCCAGCTTTCAAACGCTCAAAACCTGGATTCCCGACAGAAGCTTTCGGGAATGACGGTTGATTGCATTCATGGCTGAAGCTCGGCACTAATCGGGTTTTCCTTTGACTATCGTTCTTTCATCCACGATAATTTCAGTAAGTCTGTGTTGAGGTGTTTTAAACCGAGGGCAGCGCCAATGGAGTCGCCCGATCACTCAGTGCTTTGCTGAAAGCCGCCGCTTCTCCTGGTTCACACGACCGTGCCAGTGTTCCCATTGTCCTCATCCAGCGATTTTGCCCCGAAGCATGCCGTGCCTTCTCCGGTTCCATTGCCCCGGTCATTGAGTAACTATCTCAAGATTCCTTGCATCTCCTCACGCTTCATGGGGGAAGCTGGATGGGAGGGCAGTTCAAAGCGTACCTTTACTCTCCCCCGGTCCCTCCCATCGATGCAGGGGATTTCTGAGACAGACTCTTAGTGGTGGCGCTTCTCTGATATAAAGGTGGCGCCCGCTTGCGCCTCAGCGTTTTTCCGGGCGTGACAGCCCGCTTTCCATGGAAAAGGAGGTGACATGGGATCGGGACGGAGATGGCATGGGGTATTTAGGCTTGCTTGTCAGAAAGGAGGCATTCGGTATGAATAAGGCAAACAGGAGTGTTCGTTTTCTCACCTTGGTGGCAGCCATCCTTTGCCTGGCCTGGGCGGGAGCAGGCTGGGCGCAGCCGAAGGTTGCGGTCGTCGAGGATGAAACAGATCAAAAAGTTCTTCACTTCGACCTGCGCGCTGCGGCCGACGGTCATGTTGGTGTGGTAAAGCGGTATTCTCCGGATTTCTCGTTTTATCCGGACGTCTCTGGTGACGGACGCAATGATTTGATCGTGTGTGGAGAAAACCAGACAAATGGTCAGGTATCATGCCAGGTCAAGGATATTCGCGGCAAGGCGGAGATCTGTTCCTTTGATGTCTTGAATGCTGATTATGAGATCGTGAAGTGGGTCGATCATGTGGAATTCCCAGGTTTGCCTCTCTATGCTTACGCCTGCGGCAGAAGGCTGGCGGACAACGCCTCGGAATGCCAGTTGTTTGATTTTTCCACCGGCGTTCTTCAGGGGCATTTTCTGGTCGTCCCTCCGGGAATGGATGTCAATTCAGGTTTTAGTCTCTATCGGTACAACCTTGACACCGACGGTAACTCGACCACGCCCGAGTGGGGCTTCGCTTATCGCAAAGCCGCCACTGAGCAGGTCTATTTCCGGGTCGTCAATCCGTTGACCGGCGTCAAAATGATGGAGACAAAGGTTATGAATCCCAATTACGCGTTTAATCCAGGCAGCACTAACCAGTACGACATGGATGGCGACGGCGTAAAAGAGATCGTCGGCTGCGGACGCAACCGCGTCACCGGCCAGTATGCCTGTGAGATCAGAAAGATGACGAACGGCAAGTTGTTGAAGACTATTCCCCTGCTGACACCCAAGCATTCTGTAAATTCCGTTTCTTTTTTAAATTATGATAACAATTCCAATAGCGTGGAAATAATCGCCTGCGGTTGGCATCTCGGTACCAAGCAGTTGAAATGCGAGGTCAGGAAGAATGACGGGAAGATTTACACCAGCTTCCTCCCCCTGGGTAATCATTTTGTCCCTTGAGGTCCTTGGCACCATCAGCCTCAAGAGGGCAAAATAAAAAGAAGATTGCCATAGAAGCTCGCGAACCCTTCAGTACAGATGAGCAAAGAAAGGAATTGTCATGATGATACGATGGAAACAAAGCGTTCTTCTCCTGCCGCTTGCCTGCCTTGTTTGCCTGGCTTGGGCGGCGCCCGGCTGGGCCCGGCTGGAGGTCCAGGCCACCAGGCTCGAAGCGGGGAAAAAGGTGGTCCATTACGCAAAGCATCGTGGGTTGGAAACCTTTGCTGCCAATGTCAAACGGTACGAGCCCCGCTTCAATTTTTATATCAACACCAATGGTGACAGTTACAATGATGTGATGACGTGCGGTGAAGACCAGAAGACGGGCCAGGTTTCCTGCCGGGTCCAGAATGTCCACGGAAAAGCATCTCTTTATAGGTTTGATGTGCTTACGCCAGCATACGATACCGGATTGTACATGCAGGACGTATGGTTTGCAGAGTCTCAACGTTACCTTGTTGGTTGCGGGGTAAGGCTTGCAGACGATGCTTTAGAGTGCCAGTATTTTGACATGGCCACCGGAACTCTCAAGGGCCAGTTCCTGGCTGTTCTCCCTGGTGCAGACCCGTATGCCGGATTCGATTGGTTCATGGGATATGGGTTTGATACCGACGATGACTCCACCACGCCCGAATTTGGTTTTACCTATGTCGATGCCGCCACGCAACAGGCCTATTTTCGCCTCGTAAACCCCTTCAAAGATAAGGAACTGGTGACCATCAAGATGCTGGATCGTACGTATGAGGTGTCGCTATACCCCAATTTCACCGACATGGATGGGAACAACAGAACCGAGCTGACCACCTGTGCTCGCAGTCGCCTTACCGGCCAGTTCGTATGCGAGATGAGGCGGCTCAATAACGGCGGCCTGATTCGAACCATTTCCTTCCTTGGACCTGAATACTATGTGGATGGCTGGGATCGGGATAATTACGACAACAACGCGAAGACACAAGAGATGATTGTCTGTGGCTGGCATCTGAATACTAAACAGTTGCGGTGCCAGGTAAAAGATTACACGGGTAAAGTTTACGCCAACTTCTATCCCCTGGGTGACGACTACGTGCCCTGAGCCCGGATGGAGATGATCGCCAGGGTGCAGTTCGGGGCCTGCAGCGGAGAGGGTGCTGCGGTGCGTCGGCTGATCGTGCGGGAGGTGTGTGGCATCCGGATCGGCCGTTCCCTGCGCATAGTCGACTCCGTTGCATTGCTTAAGAAGCACGTGGAGGAGAAGGCCCGCTTCTGCGGCAAGTAGATGATTCCGGCTCCAAGACTTTTCATGATTTAGTGATCGGAGGACTCCCATGAAGGTGAAGTCAATGGTATGCGTCAGCCTCGTCGTGGCGGTTGTTTCTCTTTGCACCCTGCCCAGCTATGCCGCTGATCCCATTCAACTTCCAAGCCCCCGGATGGAAGGGGGAAAACCCCTGATGCAGGCCTTGAAGGAGCGCATGACCAACCGCTCGTTCAGCGACGAAAAGCTTTCGCCGCAAACCCTTTCGAATCTCCTCTGGGCGGCCTTTGGCATCAATCGACCGGACGGCAGGAGAACCGCCCCATCGGCAAAAAACTGGCAGGAGATTGATATCTATGTCGCAACGCCTGACGGCCTTTTCCTTTGGGACGCCCAGAAGAATACGCTGAGCCCGATTTTGACGAAGGACGTCCGGGCCATGACCGGCGGTCAGGCTTATGTCAAGGATGCCGCGGTCAATCTCGTGTATGTGGCCGATTATTCCAAAGTCAGCGGTGGGGGAACGGACCAGAACCTTCTGGTGGGCGCCGACACCGGCTTCATCGGCCAGAATGTCTACCTCTACTGCGCATCGGAAGGCCTGGCAACGGTGGTGCGGGCGAATATCGACCGCGACGCCCTGGCAAAAGAGATGAAATTAAAGCCGGAGCAAAAGATCATCCTTGCCCAGTCGGTGGGATATCCAAAGAAGTAAAGACGGAAACCACCTTTCCATCACTTTCAAGCACAATGATTACCGTGCCGCGTAAATGATTGTCCGGTCTCCTCGCGTCATACCCGCGAAGGCGGACATCCAGGCTTTTTCTCTGGATTCCCACCGCTCAAATGCGGGAGTGACGACCGAGGATAATGGTGACTTTATTCTACGGAGCTGTGTAAAGGGCTATGGATGATGTTCTGAAAGATAAGGGAGAGAGGAAGCTCGGAGTTTGCGGAACAATACCCGGCAGGAGGTCGGGTCAGACATATTTCAATAACCAAATCTGTTGCCTGCGGCTTAATTCAATCAGGGATGGACAGAAGTCCCGCAGATATGATACCTATTCCCGGAAATTAAGATCCATCAATCTATGATAGACGTCTATTTGGGCAGCTCCGATTCATGCAAATCACAATCAGAGGAGACGGGCAAAATGAAAGCGTCCAGGAAATGCCTGTTGGAGGTTGATTCATTGCGAAGACAGTCACCATGCAGATCTCTCATGGCGCTGGCAGTTGCCATTTTCTGCATTTTCGTGTTCCTGCGGCTGAGTATGGCGATGCCCAATGAGGTTGAGAAGACACCGCAAATCAAAACCCACGGCCAGCTTCCGCTGTACTTTGTCAAGAATGAAGGACAATTCGACGAAAGGGTGAAGTATTACGAAAAGGCCTCAGGACATACCATCTTCTTTGCGGAAGAAGAAATAGTGTTCAGCTTTGAAAAAGCTGCAAGCGGCCTTGCCGGTATCCACGAAGTTCGACTCCAGCAGAGGACCCGCCGCGGATTTCAAGACGAGACACCATAAGGAAAGCGCCGAAATTTCAGTGGTGCGACTCTTCCCGGTCGGCATTCAAAAAGGTGCCAGGGTCATTGCTCAGGAGCAACAGCAGGGTAAGGTAAATTACCTTATTGGAAAGGATCCCGGGAAATGGCGCACCGATATTCCGACTTACCGTTCGGTCCTGTATTCCGAAGCTTATCCCGGAGTTGATCTCAAGTTTTACGGCTCCGATCGGAGACTCGAATACGACATTATCGTCAAACCCGGCGCCGATCTTTCCCCGGTCAAGTTCGGCTACAAAGGCGTTGCGGGTCTTGAAATCAGCAAAGAGGGCGATCTGCTTCTGCAGTTGCCTGACGGCGGTACACTCATTCATAAGAAGCCGATCGTCTATCAGGAGATCAATGGAAAACGCTTCGACATCGAAGGAAAGTTTAGGATTGAAACCTGGCCTCAGCACGCTTCACGGGAGGAGCAGGAGTTTGTCTTTGGCTTTGAAGTGGCGGCCTATGACAAGAACTATCCCATCATTATCGACCCGGTGCTGAGTTATTCCACCTATCTGGGTGGCCTTGGAAGCGATACCGGCAACGCCATTGCGGTTGACGCCCAAAGCAATGCTTACGTCACCGGCAGGACCTCCTCCACAAGTTTTCCGACCAAGCCCGTGTCAGGCAGCTTCTATGCGGGTGGGGATTCGGACGTCTTCATTACAAAAATCAACGCTGATGGAACAGCCCTCATTTATTCCACCTACGTTGGCGGCAATGACAGCGAGGCCGCTTACGGCATCGCTGTCGATACGTCTGGCTGCGCCTACGTGACCGGTGAGACCACCTCCCCCAACTTCCCCACCGTCAGCGCCTACTCGGTGGCTCTCAGCAGCGTCGGTTTAACCGATGCTTTCGTGCTCAAGCTCAATGCTGCAGGGACTGCCCTGGTTTACTCGACCTATCTCGGGGGAAGCCAGAATGACCTTGGCCTGGGTATCGCGGTAGACCGAAATGGTCAGGCTTATATCACCGGAGAGACTTCATCTTCCGACTTTCCAATCGTAGGGAGCGCTTTTCAGAACAAGTATGGCGGCGGATATTCTGACGCTTTCGTCGTGCACTTGGGGACGGTCGGAAATACCATTGCTTATTCGACTTTTATTGGGGGAAGCAACGATGACGCCGGTTATGGGATTGCCCTGGATAGCAGCGGAAACATCTACGTAGTCGGAGAAACCGCTTCTACGGACTTTCCCATTGTCGGTGGATTTCAAACTACCTATCGCGGTGGGGACCTCGACGCATTTGTCGTCAAAATTGACAGTGCATCCGGTTATGCGAGTTACTCTACCTATCTGGGCGGAAGTGGTGCCGATTTTGGTCGCGGCATAACCGTCGACAGCGCTTTCAATGCCTACCTGACCGGCAAGACCTCCTCTTCCAACTTTCCTGTCGCCAATGCTCTGCAGAGCACCTATGGCGGTGGTGATGCGGATGTCTTCATCACAAAGCTCGGGCCCCAGGGCGATACCCTGTCGTATTCCACCTTTCTTGGGGGCGGCGGCAGTGACGTGGGTTATGGTCTTGCCTTGGACGGCAGCGGTAATATTTACGTCACCGGCAGGACCTCGGGGAATTTCCCCACCCTGAAGGCGGTCCAAACGGGCTTTGGCGGAGGAAGTTCGGATGCCTTTGCGGTGAGGATCAATGCTGCCGGAGACAAACTGGGTTATTCTTCCTATCTTGGGGGCAGTGGAGCCGACTTCGGCTACGGCATTGCCACCGGGACCAACGGTAATGTGTTCGTGACCGGGAAGACGTCATCCCTGGACTTTCCGTTCACCGCAAGCGCATTCATGGGCTCTAACGCCGGAGGCTCAGACGCCTTCGTATTAAAGATCAATACCCTGCTGGCAAATTTCAGCGCCAGTCCAACCAGCGGGGTGTTTCCCCTGGCAGTCAAGTTTACCGACACTTCCGAAGGGACCATTTCCAGCTGGACTTGGGACTATGGAGACGGAAATTCGAGTACGGTCCGCAATCCAAGCCATACCTACACTACCCCCGGCAGCTACAGTGTGGCTCTAACCGTGGGAGGACCCGGCGGGACCGACACTCTGACCAGGAATGCCTACATCACGGTGACAAGACCTCTCATGACCATCGTCGCGACCGATGCGACGGCCTCCGAAACGGGTGTGGATAAGGGACAATTCACGGTTTATTCCTCCACTGCCAGAGATGTTCCTCTTACCGTTGAATACACAATCAGCGGGACCGCGGCGAATGGACTCGATTACACGACGCTGCCGGGAACGGTTACGATCCCGTCGGGTGCTACCTCGGCAGTGATTTCCATCACGCCCACCGACGATGGGGACTATGAAGGTCTGGAGACTATCCAGCTGACGCTCGCCCCTGGCGCACTCTACGATATTGGCTCTCCGAGCACCGCGGTGGTTGCCCTGCTTGATGATGATTTGCCGACTGTGAGTATCACGACTTTGGTTCCGAGTGTTCCTGAACAGAGCTCGGGGTCGGCTCAATTCCTCGTTTCCCGCACGGGGATAACCACTTCTCCCTTGATCATCGACTACACGATCGGCGGGACCGCCACCAACAGCACAGATTACCAGACACTCACCGGTTCGGTGACCATTCCCGCTGCCGCATCTTCGGCCGTGATCCTGGTACAGCCTATCGATGATTCTGAATATGAGGGCTACGAGTGGGTCGTCTTGACGCTCAAATCCTCTTCTTCGTATAACCTTGGCGGTGCAATCGCTGCTTCTGCGTTAATTGTCGACAACGATTTGCCTACCGTGACGATTGCCACGTCGGCCGCGACGGTCCCGGAAAAAAACCCGGGATCAGCTCGACTGACCGTCTCACGCACCGGAATTACCACCTCGGACCTGACGGTAAACTATACCGTTGGTGGCACCGCCACAAATGGCGTCGATTATGGATTGCTTCCGGGCACGATTACGATCCCTGCAGGCGCTGCTCTTGCTGACATTTCGATTGTACCCGTCGATGATCTGCAATGTGAAGGAGACGAGACCGTCATCGTGACACTTTCTTCCGGAGCTCCCTACACGCTCGGCTCCGCAGTGAGTGCGACCGCCACCATTGTCGACGACGACTTGCCTACCGTGAATGTTACCGCAATCGTTGCCAGTGTTCCCGAAGCAGGCCCGGGATCGGCTCAGTTTGCCATCTCCCGTAGCGGTCCAACCAATTTGGCACTGACGGTGAATTATACCGTTGGTGGTAACGCCACGAACGGCGTCGATTACGGACTGCTCTCGGGCACCTTGACCATTCCGGCCGGGACCGCGACTGCCAACATTTTTGTAACCCCCATGAATGACACGCAATACGAGGGGGATGAAACCGTTGTCTTTACCCTTGCCTCGGATGCCTCATACACCGTCGGTCCCTTCGGCAGTGCCACCATTACCATTGTGGACAACGATTTGCCGGTGGTAACGATAGCAGCTACCGACTCCACCGCTTATGAATCCGAGCGGGATCCCGGTCGATTTACCATCTACCGGACAGAGAACACCGCGAATCCACTCACCGTGAATTATGCCATCAGTGGCACTGCCACCAATGGCACTGACTGTGCGAGACTTCCAGGTTCGGTCACGATACCGGCTGGTGCATCTTCTACGGTAATTACCGTGACACCCGTTGATGATGACGAATATGAGGGGGCGGAAACGGTGGTGCTGACCCTCTCGCCAAGCCCCTCTTACACCGTAGGTTCTCCCGCCAGTGCAACCGTTACCATTACCGACAATGACCTGCCAACCGTCACAGTAGCGGCGACCAAGCCCATCATCTCGGAATCGGGAGCGCAAAAGGGGGAATTTCAACTCACCCGTAGCGGCATTACCAGTTCTACCTTGGTGGTGAACTACACCGTAAGCGGCACAGCCACCAATGGTGCTGACTATTCGCTCCTTTCGGGCAGTGTAACCATTGCGACTGGTGCCTCTGCGGCAGTGATCACGGTAACGCCTGTTGATGACACGGTGTTTGATGGTAATGAGACGGTTATTCTCAGCCTTGCGGCCAGTAGTCTGTACAATATTGGTTCGCCAGGCACCGCAACCGTCACCATTACTGACAACGATCTGCCTGTCGTGAGCGTTGCCGCAAACGATGCGAACGCCTCAGAAACGAGCCCCGATATCGGCCAATTTACGCTCTCTCGTACCGGGTCGACCAGTTCACCGCTCACGGTTTATTTTTCCTTCAGCGGTACGGCGACTAATGGCGTCGATTATAGTGCTTCCCTCAGTCCCGTCACTATTCCTGCCGGTTTTTCCTCGGTAACGGTCACGGTGCAGCCAATCGAAGACATGGAATATGAGGGGGACGAGACGGTAATACTAAGTCTGGTGAGTAACCCCTCATATCAAACGGGGTCAGCCAGCAGCGCAACGGTCACGATCAAAGACAATGATCTGCCTGTGGTGACGATTGCTGCTACCAATCCCAGTGCTTCTGAAATGGGACCAAATTCAGGGGAATTCACGGTCTCTCGAAGCGGAATTACGACCTCCGCATTGACCGTAACCTACACTCTCAGTGGTACCGCAACAAGCGGGACCGATTATATCGCCCTTCCAGGGTCTCTTGTCATCCCGGCCGGCTCACCTTCGGCAACTGTCAGTCTGACGCCGATCGATGATGATCTTCTGGAGGGAGATGAAACGGTTGTCCTTAGTGTTTTCGGCACTGCTGCGTACAATGCGGGAACTCCCGCGAGCGCTACGGTTACCATTGCCGACGACACGCGTCCGATCGTGACGATTATCGCAACCGATCCTAACGCCTCTGAAAAGGGGCCTGACACAGGCCTGCTCACGGTGTATCGTTCGGGAAGCACGACAAAGCCATTAGCTGTGGGCTACGCTCTCAGCGGGACCGCAACGAATGGGACCGATTATTCGCTGATAACCAGCCCGGTGACGATTCCCGCTGGTTCTTCCAGTTTCAATGTCGTGATCACTCCGCTTCAGGACGAAGAATATGAGGGCCAGGAAATAGTTATTTTTACCCTTTCCGCTGATGCCGCCTACAAGATCGGCGCGCAAAACACAGCGACCGTAACCATTGCTGATGATGATCGTTCGGTAGTCACGATCACCGCCAGTGACCCCAAGGCCGCTGAACCAGCAGACCAGGGCCAGTTTACTGTCTCTCGAACGGGAGTCACGACCGCGTTGCTGACCATCTCCTACAGCATTGGTGGTACGGCGACGAACGGTACCGATTATGCCACGCTTTCCGGGACGGTGACCATCGCCGCCGGTGCCTCTTCCGCAGACATCCTGGTCAAACCCATCGATGACATGAAACTGGAGGGCCCGGAGACGGTCGTCCTCACGATTTCGCCAAGTGAGTCTTATACCATCGGTTCGTCCAGCAGCGCCACCGTCACCATTACGGATGACGACCTGCCCACGGTGACTATCGTCTACACTGACAACCGAGCGTCCGAGACCGACTCGGACCCTGGCGAATTTAAGGTCTCCCGGGTGGGAGACATCACCGGCCCGCTGACCGTATACTACAAGGCAACCGGGACCGCTGCCAATGGCGATGATTACAACTTGCTTTCCGGCAGTGTGACGATCCCGAGCGGTTCATCTTCAGCGCTCATTCAAATTACGCCTATCGATGATGCTCTGCCTGAAGATCGAGAAACCGTTCTCCTGACCATTCTGCCCAACGATTGGTACAAAGTCGGTGCCCCATACAGTGCCAGTATACTCATTAACGATAATGATTTGCCAACCATTACGATTGAAGCAACCGATGATAATGCCTCTGAGACCGGCCCCAAGAACGGGACCTTCACGATTTTCCGAAACGGCACGACCAGTGGGTCATTGCTTGTGCGTTATGCAATCGGCGGTTCAGCCAGTAACGGGGTGAGATATCAGAAACTTAACGGTAGCGTGACCATCTCCGCCGGTTCCGCATCGGCAAAGATCAACGTCGTACCCTACGATGACAGCATATATGAAGGGGATGAAACGGTTAAAGTGGCGATCTCGGCAAACAGCCTCTACACGGTCGGTTCACCTGGCAGTGGAACAGTCACCATTCATGATAATGATCTTCCCACGATCAGCATCTCGGCCTTGCCAAGTATCATCGATGAAAACGGCACCGATGTCGGTGTTTTCACGATCAGTCGCCTGGGGAGTACGGCCTTGCCGTTAACGGTGGCTTACAGCGTTACCGGTACGGCCGTCACTGGTGTCGACTATGACGCAACGCTCAACGGCACAGTAACCCTACCAACGGGCGCTGCTTCCATAGATATTCCAGTTGCTCCCATCAATGATCAATTGGCGAAAGGAACCAGAACGGTGATCCTGAACCTGACGCCTGATTCCTTCATCAATATCGCACCTCCCGGCAATGCTGCCATCAGCATTCGCGACGACGAATGGCCAAAGGTCAGTGTCGTTGCAACGGATGATTTCGCTTCCGAGCCTGGAACCGATACGGGCACCTTCACCATTTTCCGGACTGGAGAAACCGGTGCGCCGCTGACCGTGAAGTATGGCATGAGCGGCACCGCAGTTCCCGGTTCGAATTACGTGGCTCTCTCCGGGACTGTGATTATCCCGGCCGATGCATCTTCCGTGGATGTTCCGGTCGTGCCATTGGACAATAAAACCGTGGATGCCGACAAATCGGTTGTCTTGACTCTTGCAGAGAGTGCATCCTATTACGTTGGATCACCAAATGAGGCGGCTGTCATCATTGTAGATGACGAATACCCGGTGGTATCCGTTTATCTCGGCCGTAACGCCGCTGAACCGGGAACGGTGGGACAGTTCAGGGTCTCGCGAGCAGGCAATACCCATTCGGATTTGATCGTAGCATACACGGTAACCGGTACCGCAACCAATGAGATTGATTATGAGGTCTTGCCCGGAACGATAACTATCCCTGCAGGCCAGGCATCGATCACGATCGATGTGAATCCGATCGACGATGCCGAGTACGAAGGGGATGAAAGCGTTATCATCACGCTTTCCCCTGACACTGCGTATACCTTGGGAACGGCAAAGAGTGCCACCATCGTTATTGGCGATAATGACTTGCCTACGGTTACCGTTGCTGCAACAGACGATACGGCTTCCGAACCCGGCACGGACACGGCCACCTTCACGGTCTCCCGGACGGGGATCACCAAAGCCGCGCTCATTGTCAAGTACAGCATCGGGGGCACGGCAACAGCCGGTAAGGATTACAAAACCCTTCTCGGGTCCGTGACTATCCCGATCGGAGCATCTTCGGCAACTGATCAAGGTGACAGCCATCGACGACAGTGAAACCGAAAATGATGAGACGGTGGAGCTCACGCTTACTCCCAATGCCGCCGCGTATAGTATTGGTGAGTCGAACATTGCCAGGGTTACCATTGTCGACAATGATTTGCCTGTTCTTACGATCAAATCCAGCACTGCCAGCATTACTGAGGCGGGCACTACCACCGGGCAATTCATTGTCACGCGCATGGGGACAACCTCTCCACCCCTCACCGCCAATTATGCGCTCGGTGGAACGGCGAAAAACGGTACCGATTATCAGACCCTTTCCGGTTCCGTAGCGATCGAGGCGGGCTCATCTTCGGCAAGCATCGAGGTGATACCCATCGATGACGGGACCTACAAGGGGAGCCGGACGGTCAGGGCTACGCTCCAGAGCAGCAGCCAGTACAAACTGGGTTCGCCCGATAATGCTACGATAGCGATCAAGGATGATGACTTACCGGTGGTAACGATGTCCGTTCCGGATGCCATTGCCGCAGCGCCGGATAATACGGGAAGGATCAGGATCAAACGGGACGGAGCCACCAGTACCGCGCTGACGGTTCGGTACAGCTCCGACAGCGGTACGGCCCAATCCGGCCTCGATTATACGCCACTCTCCGGCACCGCGGTGATTCCCAAGGGATCATCCACTGTCGATATCGTGATAACCGCTCTGGCAAACACGGAAAGGCTGGACAACAAGACCGTCGTTCTTGCCCTTGACGAGGATAGCGCCTACCGGATCGGGGCAGGCAGCAGTAAGACGGTTACCATTCTGGGCAACAACCTTCCGACCGTAACCGTCAAGGCAGCGATCCCCAAGGCCTCGGAAACGGGTCCCAAAGCCGGTAAGTTCACCATTACCCGAACGGGTGCTACTGGATCTGGCTCTCAGGATCGAATACACACTCGGAGGTACGGCGACCAACGGTGTAGACTACGTGAAACGGACTGCAGCGGCCACCATCGCCGCCGGAGCCGCTTCCGTAAATGTCTTCATTACCCCCATTGATGACGCCGTCACTGAGGGAGCAGAAACCGTTATCATCAAACTGTCCGACACCACAACGTACATCGTGGGATCGACGGCCAGTGCGGTGGTCACGATTGCTGACAATGATTAAGAGTCACTTCAAAAACCGCTGCACTCATTCTCAACTTGTTTCTCCGACGAGGGCATACGAATGTCTTAGCACCGGCGGTTCTCACCGACAACGGTGCGGTTTCTCCCACGAAGGCATGCGAACGACTGCGCATGCGGCGTGGTTTTGAGCACCGTGTGCGGTCGGGGGCGAACTGGTGCCTACGCGTGAATTTTCTTGAGCAGCCAGGCCATATTCTGGCCGAGGATCTGCATGGTCTGCAGGCCTTCGGCGTCCTGTTCAACCGCGCCTTTATCCAGGCCGATTCCCATGTTCCAATAGCTTGAGCCCGGCACGATCATCTGACCAATGAAGAAGAAGTGGTTGATGGAATCGAAGGCGTGGATGGCACCGCCGCGGCGCACCGCCACGACCGCGGCGCCGACTTTGCGCCGGAACATGTCAGCGTTCGCTTTGGCCACCAGCCCGGCGCGATCGATCAGGGCTTTCAGCTCTGAGGAAACGTCCGCGAAGTAGGTGGGCGATCCGAGGATAATCCCTTCCGCCTCCATCATCTTTTCGATGCATTCATTCACCACATCCTTCTTTTGGGAACACCGCCGGTCCTTATTCTGGAAGCATTTGAAGCAGGCTATGCAGCCCTGAATCTTTTTCCCGGCGAACTGGAAAAGCTCGGTTTCAATCCCTTCCTTTTCCAGCTCATTGAAAACCGTTCGGATGAGGACCGCGGTGTTGCCGTCTTTGCGGGCGCTGCCGTTAAAGGCGATGACCTTCATCTGCTCTTCTCCCTTCCTTGACCTGGCGGTAAAAATTGTCAGCGAGTCTGGCCGTCTCGGCGGCCATCTGGCACTTTTGGAAACGATGCACTATACTCCAATTCATCCCTTTAATTCAAAACCTGAAATGAATGGCGGCTCTGAGAGGGCGGCGCGGGGGGAGTGAAGAGAAGAGAGGAGGATTATGAGATATATGAGATTGTCGAGCCTGCGCGTCCGCTTAGGCCTTTTGATCGTCCTTGCCATCCTGCCGATGTTCGGGTTGACGCTCTACAGCTACATGGAAGAGAGGAATTTCGCGATCTCCATGGTGGAAGGAGACGTGCAGCAGTTTGCCGGGTCTGCTTCAGCATTTCAGGAACAGCTGATCGAAGGGACCAGACAGCTCCTGGTAGCTTTGGCCAGGCATCCCGGTGTCCAGGACCAGGACCCTCTCCTTTGCAGCCGGCATTTTGCCGAAATGTTCAGGGAATATTCGCGATATGCCAACATGGGTGTGGTTCGTCTGGACGGTGAGCCCATTTGTCTTGCTTCGCCCATACCAGAGTCGGCGAGCTTCAAAGATCTGCCATGGTTTCAACAGACCATCGAAAGTCGCGCTCTCGTGATCGCTGCGGGTCATGACGAGTATACCGCGGGCAGGGCGGCACTCAACCTGAGCTATCCGGTGATGGATGGATCGGGAAAGATTGGCGCAGTAGCCTTTGCGGCCCTGGATTTGGAGCAGCTCAACCAGCTCACCGGCGAAGTCCAGATGCCCGACGAAACCGAATTCATCATGATTGACACCAAAGGAAACGTTCTGGCCTATCTGCCCGATCCGGAGAAATGGGTTGGAAAAACCCTGCGGGAACCGCCCCTGGTCAGCACGATCCTGAACAAAGGCCAGGATATCGTCGAGCTTCCGGGGCTTGATGGGCGGGAGCGCCTCTACGCCTTCACACCGCTGCGGAGCACTGTGGAAACGGGCCTTTACGTTGGTATTGGAATTCCTACCACCATTGCCTACAGTGAGGCGAACCTGACCCTGGCGCGGCACCTGGCAGGCCTGGCTCTGATCACGGTCCTGGCGCTGCTGGCCGTCTGGTTCGGGGGCGATGTCCTCATTTTGCGCCGGGTGAGGGCCCTGGTGAATGCTGCCAGGCGCCTGTCAAGCGGTGACATGAAGGCGCGAACGGGCCTGAACGCGGGCGCGGGTGAGTTGGACCAACTGGCCCGCACCTTTGACGAGATGGCCGAAGCCTTGGAACAGCAGGCCACGCAACTGTCTCAGGCAGAGACCAAATACCGCACCCTCGTAGAACAACTTCCCGTAATCGCCTACATTGCCAGGCCCGATGAGGCGAGGAGCACCCTCTATATCAGCCCCCAAGTCCAATCCATTCTCGGTTTCTCGCCCGAAGCATGGATCGCCGACCCGCTGCTCTGGCTAAGACAGATCCATCCCGAAGATCGTCTGCGGGCACTCGATGGGTTTCTCAAGAGCGGTCCCGACCGAGGGGCCGGTGGATTTCAGGCTGAGTACCGTATTTTTTCCAGCGATGGCCGCATGCTCCACATCCATGACGAGGCGCTGATGGTGCACGAAGAGGGAGGCGGCAGGCGATCTCTGCATGGGGTGATGAGGGACGTCACGGAACAGAAACAGGCTCAGGTTCAGTTGCTTGGCTATCAGGAACAGCTCCGCTCATTGGCTTCCTCCTTATCTCTGGCCGAAGAACGAGAACGGCGGCGCATTGCGACGGATTTGCACGACCGGGTTGGCCAGACGCTGGCGGTTTCGAAAGTGAAGTTGGGTGTGCTCAAGGAGACGCTGTCAGCGGCGGGTCAGGACCAGTGTATTGACGACATACGCCATCTCCTCGAACAGGCGATTCAGGAAACACGGTCCCTGATTTTTGAGATCAGCTCTCCCCTTCTCTATGAACTCGGTCTGGAGGCTGCCCTCGAATGGCTTGCCGAAAAGATGGAAAAGCAGCATTCCCTGTCGTCCCGCTACCGGGATGACGGACATCCCAAGCTCCTCGATGACGACATCCGTGTGCTGCTGTTTCAAGCCGCCAACGAACTCCTGGTCAACGTCGTCAAACACGCTCGGGCCAGGCATGTGGAGATTTCGACCAAACGCGATGGCGACAAGATCCTGGTGGTTGTTGAGGATGACGGCATCGGGTTCGAGCCGGCGCAGATGTCCTCATGGTGGGGCAAGAATCAGGGTTTTGGCCTCTTCAGCATCAGGGAACGTTTGAAATACGTTGGCGGCTCTCTCAACGTTGACTCGCAGCCTGGAAAGGGTACCCGGATTACGCTCATCGCCCCCCTGAGAGGTCCCGGCGATCAGGGTATTTCCCGCCCTGAATCAGGAAAATAGCCCCTTGCATTCAGGTATTTCCTGATGTTCGCGAGCATTCACCTCGTGTACCAGAGGATTCGGAAGCTGAGCGATGCTTACTTTCAGGTACTTAAGCCTGAGTCGCTGACGCACGTCGTCACTCCCGCATGTTTTTGGCAGGGGTGAGGGTGTCCAAAAGCACATGGATTCCCGCCAAAAGCATGCGGGAATGACGGTTTTGGCTTATGGCTGCTTTATTCTGTGGAGCTGTACGAGGCGCAAGATTGCCTTTCATGGTTGCGAGTGTTTCGAAGGAGCTGGGGGACAGAGCTCATGAAATCGCCTGGAAGGGAGATAATTGTGAGAAGCGGGAAAAGGATTGTGGCATCGTTTGTCTTGGCTCTTTTTGTTGGGCTGCTAATCCCCATGACCGATGTCAATTCGACATTCGCCGATCAGTCCAAGTCCAAAGCCAAAGCAACAACCATCCGCCTGGGAATACTCAAGCAGATAGATTCTCAATTTGTCATCCAGAGCGGCAGGACTACTTACCGTATTATTGGCCGGGACCTTTCCCCATGGGTTGGCAAGAAAGTGAAAGTGACCGGTACCATGACTCGTACCGAAAAGGGTCGGGTGCTTGAAGTGACAAAGATAGAAGAGGTTAAGAGAAGCAGGTGACCCGAATCACGCCGACCTCAGCCAACCAGCCACCCAAATCTCTTGCGAGAAGTTGCCTCATAGTATAGTTAAGGGCCTGAAGAAACCAAGCACGGCGAAGCAGTCTGCAGCTTTTAAGCATGTTCCTCCCGGAATGAGCCTGCCATGTGCGAACCTGGGATGTTGCAGACCGGCGTCTGCGCCCGGCACCGAGCAGCGTGGGCTGAGCACTTTATTAGAGTCAAACCTGGCGGTGAACTGAATGGCCATTAAAATCCTTCTGGCGGATGACCACAAGATTGTCCGGGACGGTTTGCGGGCGCTGCTCGAAAACCAGCCGGAGATGTCCGTCATCGCTGAAGCCGACAACGGCCGGGCGACGGTGCAGCTGGCTCGCGAGTTGCTGCCTGATCTGGTGATCATGGACATCGGCATGCCTGACCTGAACGGCATCGATGCGACCCGTCAGATCATTACCGAGCTCCCCCGCGTCAAGGTAATCGCGCTTTCCATGCACTCGGACCGACGCTTTGTGGTCCAGATGTTCCGCGCTGGAGCCTCGGGATATCTGCTAAAGGATTGTGCTTTTGAAGAACTCGCCAGGGCGGTTCATGCCGTCCTGAAGAACCAAACTTACTTGAGCCCGGCTGTGGCTGGACCGGTTATGGAAGGCTACATTCACCACCTTGCGACTGCCAACGGCGAATTTAGCGCCCTTTCGCCGAGAGAGCGAGAAGTGCTGCAGCTCCTTGCCGAGGGAAAGAGCACCAAAGAAGTCGCAGCGGTCCTTTGCGTGAGTATCAAGACGGTCGAGACGCACCGGCAGCAGATCATGGGTAAACTGAATATCCACAGTGTGGCGGAATTGATCAAGTACGCCATAAGGGAAGGACTGACTTCACTTGACAGCTAGATCACCGAGCTCTCTTGAGACCATTTTGTGAGCAGTGCCCGATTTTCACCGGGCAAGAATCATCGGGGATTGTCCGGTGAGGCCTGACGTGCGTGAACCTGCTGTGAACCTTCAAGTGTTGTACAGTCGCTCTTTCTTCGCCATGGCCCTGGCCAATTTCCTCATCCTCTCAAGTTTCAGCATGTTCTTCCTCTTTCCATTATTCGTTTTGAACCATGGGGGGAATGAGGTTGATATCGGGGTGATCATGGGAGCGTTCACGCTGGCATCGGTCGTGTGCCGCCCGTGGATTTCAGAGATGATTGACCGGTTTGGGCGCAAGAAGAGCTACACCGTGGGTTGCCTGAAAATGAGCGTGCTGCCGCTGGCCTACCTCTCCTTCCAGGGTGACCTGACCGCCTTCTATCTCCCCCTCCTGGGCGTTCGAATTGTCCACGGGATGGGGTTTGCCATTTGTCTTACCGCCGCTTTTACGTATATTTCCGATATGATCCCCGAAGGGCGGCTGAATGAGGGGTTCGGTATTTTTGGAGTTTCGGGGCTGATCGGCACGGCTGTCGGGCCGGTCATTGCCGAACTGGTCATCGCCGAATTCGGTTTCCAGACGCTGTTCATCACCGCAGGGCTGATGGCAACGATTGCGCTGGTCATCCATCTTCCCCTCAGCGAAACCCTGGTCCATGATTCATCGAATAACGTCACCTCGTTTTTTGCCGTGCTCAGAATCAGGAAAATATCGCTGGTGGCAGTGCTGGCAGCTCTTTTCGGTTTTGGCCTGGCGGCGTCCAACGGCTTTGTTTCACCCTTTGCCAGCGAGCGGCAAATCCTGTTCGTTTCCGTCTATTACATTGCTTATTCCGGGTCTGCGGTCCTGACCCGGGTTTTTGGAGCCAGACTGGTCGATCGTCTGGGGGAGGATCGCATCATTCCTTACGCCATGATTCTGACCGGTGTGGGACTCGCCAGCCTCGTCTTCCTCGATGGCAGCCTGATTCTGGTTGCTGCCGGGCTGATGGCCGGCTGCGGTCACGGTTTTCTTTATCCCGGTCTCAATGTCCTGGCGATCCGCGACGCTCCCACGGCAATCAGGGGAAAAATCACGGGGGTCTTCACCGGCAGTATTGACGCCGGGGCTTTTGCCGGCTCGATCATCCTCGGTTTTATCGGGCAGTTTGCCGGCTTCCAACCCCTTTTTCTGGTGGCAGGGGGCGCCCTCCTGGCGGCTTTCGTGCTTTATCGATGGCGCAGCGCAATCCCTTGACGGGGTTGCACAGCGGTTTCGACGCAACGAGCAAGGGCCTGCGCATCAGTCCCTGCGAACGGCGGCCTCGGATCAGCGCGATTCAAGCCCCGGCTTTTGGGGTTTCCCCCTTTTCCATTTCCGCTATGCGTTGTTCCAGATTCTGAACGCGCTCTCTAAGCTCCTCCAGTTCCTTCCTCTTGACGATTTCCACATTTTCCGTCCATTTCTTGGTCTTCTCGGCTATTGTGGAGCTAATCTCTTCCCATTGGTGCTGACCGGTTTTGACCAATTCCTGAGCCAGCTTTTCCCCTTCTTCCGTGCTGATCTTCCCTTCGTCCACCAGCTTGCGCACAGCTTCCTGCACTTTTTCGGTCGTCAAAACCACGATGCCAATGCCCGCCATCAAACCCTTCTTCATCAGTTCCAACATTGCAAACTCCTCTTCGATTTTACCGTGCCTGTGTTAAGGTTTATGTGATCTTGTGAAAGTTCAATACACTGACATCGCAAAAGAATCTCACGATAAAATGTAGTCGAAGACCGCTGGGACATCCCGGCTGATGCCAGTTTGAATAAGCATATCAAACAACTGGCAATATTGCAATCGCTTGTGAATACTCGCTGCGCCGCTCTCCAAGCAACTTTACAATCTCCTCCCGCTATTCTAAATAGGGACCAAATGAGATAGACCCGGACGACTTTTATGCTCGAAGCAGCAGGGGGACACTCCTGAATGAGAAAACACTCCACACACGTTGAACACGTTTGTTGTACGAAGACCATACGGCAAGAGATGGTCATCCTTCTTTCCAGAGCCCGGCATAGTGCCCTGGACCTGTCTGCGGCCCTCAAAATCCGGGAGAAGGAGGTCTACGATCACCTCTCCCATATCAAGCGATCCCTCGCTTCCCAGAAGATGGCACTCCGTGTCCAGCCGGCACAATGCCTGGAATGTCAGTATGTTTTTGCCGACCGGGCGCGGCTGACGAAACCCGGCAGGTGCCCGCGCTGCAAAGGGAGCCATATCGAAGATCCAAGGTATAGCATCGTTTAGCGAACCTGTTAGTGCCGAAAGAGAGAGGCGATGAGCACAGTTGTCACAAAACGAGCAACATACGATTACCAGATCCTGAA
This sequence comes from uncultured delta proteobacterium, assembly GCA_963808625.1. GTDB lineage: Bacteria > Desulfobacterota > Syntrophobacteria > Syntrophobacterales > Syntrophobacteraceae > JADGQM01. The sequence continues at coordinate 105,293 of CAWEHK010000008.1, read as the reverse complement.
ACACCAATTATTCGAGATGTTGGAAACGCTCGGGGGTGGACTGCTGATCGAAAAGAACAGCCGGGTGGTCCTCAAACCGAATCTCCTTGCGCCCGCATCCCCCCGGCGGGCGGTGCTCACCCACCCGATGGTGGTAAAAGGCGTCGCCGAATACGTTCTTGAGAAACGAGGCAAGGTCCAGATTTCCGACAGCCCCGCGATGGGGACATTTCACAAGGTGCTGAAGAAAAGCGGCATCCAGGAAGCGCTTGAGGGTTTCGAGGTCACTTTCAAGGAATTCGAAGAGTCCACGACCGTCGATGTGGGCGAACCGTTCAAGAAGATTGAAATAGCCCGGGATGCTCTGGAAGCCGACGTGCTGATCAATCTCCCAAAGCTTAAGACCCATGGCCAGATGCTGCTGACCCTCGGCGTAAAGAACCTTTTCGGGTGTATCGTGGGTTTCAGGAAACCGCAATGGCATCTGCGAGCGGGCGTCGATCGAGAGGTGTTCGCGGCGCTCCTGGTGAGGACCTATCAGGCCATCCGGCCGAAACTGACCATCCTTGATGGGATTCTGGCCATGGAAGGAGAGGGCCCCGGACGGGGCGGGCGGCCGAAAGAGGTCGGGCTGCTGATGGGCAGTGCCGACGCCGCGGCTCTGGATGCGGCGGTCTGCCGCCTGCTCGGCTTGGCCGAGGATGAGTTGCTGACCAACAGGATTGGCAGAACGCTCGGCTTGTTGGATGATCCCGTTGAAATGATCGGCGACCGGGTCGAAATAAGCGACTTCAAGCTGCCGGTAATGGCGCCGTTGATCTTCGGGCCTCGGTTCGCCCATGCTTTCCTGCGAAGGCATCTCATTCAGCGGCCCCGGGTCAGGGAAGCGCTGTGCAAATCCTGCGGCGATTGCGAACGCTATTGTCCGGCCGGGGCGATATCCTGCCGACATGAAAGGATCAGCTTCGATTACGGGAAATGTATCCGCTGCTATTGCTGTCTCGAAGTGTGCCCTTACGCCGCCCTTGGGACCCACCAGCCGGTTCTTGGCAAGATCGTGGCGAAGGTCGTGAAATAGTTGATGGTTGATGGTTGATAGTTGATAGTTGATGGTTGATGGTTGAGAGGTGATGGTTTGTGGAAGATCGTGGCGAAGGCCAGGAAGGGGTCTGGATGACCTTCATTTCTTGACAATACCGAGGACGTTCGGGATCGGCCAGGAAATCCGAAGCGGATTGGGACTGTCGGGACTGCCCTCCCATCTCCCCTGGGTTTCAATCGTGCTGTTGTTGCTCGATAAATAGACCGATGCCTGCGGTCCGCCTTCCAGATACATGGCGTTGTAGAGGGAGATCGGCAGTGAGAGGAGAATCTCGATGAGGTCATGCACCGGATACGGTTGCTGACTGAAGACAATCAGGACCTTCTGAGCCTTGTCAATGCCTATCGCCAGGGTGCTCCACGCGGTGGTCTGTGGGCTCCAGACATTCTTCTGCTCACAAGAGACCATTCTGATGCTTTGAAGAAACGTTCGGTATTTTCCCTTGAGGTTTTCAAAATCCTGACATTCCCTGTCGATGATCTGGATTTCCGGGACACTGGCATCAACGGGGTTGAAGGCCAAAACAGCCTTGTTAGTATTCAGTCTGCCATTGTTGATGTGTTTGAAGTTTTTCATGTACCCGACACTGGTAATACCGTCCTCCTGGTACATTCCGGCGTTAAAAGCCGCCACAAGCCCATGTTTCGTGCACCATTCCTTGAGAGTCATTTTTCTGCCGCCATGCTCCGAGGCACTCATCAGCTTGAAGGAGTACTTTTGGGGATCGATTTTCAATATGAGAATCCTGGTATCGGTCAGGCCAAAACACTGCGGGGGCTGGAACTCTCCGAGCAGCAAGCCGTCATCCACTTCCCGCCATGGGCTGGTTTCACCTTCCGACTCGTAGCGTCGATCAGGAGCGACAGCGTGAGCGCCATGATGCAGGCCGAGATCGTCGCCGCATAGAGGGCGATTTCTTCGGGAGAGAACAGTGTGACTTCATCATCACATCGACCTAAGCACCCTCCTCAAATATGGGACCCCGGTCGTCAACCGCATGCTCTTAGCGGGAACCTCATAGAATTTACTTAACACGAATTCTTGCCAGAAACACGCGGGGAGAGCGCGGAGGACGTTTCAAGATAAAATGTTCGTTGACATGGACGCCGCTTCAGGACATTGGCGAGCTCTTCCGGTTAAATTCACGGACACTCTCTCAAAATCGAGACTCGTCACCATATTCACAGTTAGATCTCGTCACATGCCGGAATCCGATACGGTGAGCCCGGCGGGCAGACCTTCGCCGAAAATCCATTCTTCTTCCTGGGAGAACAGATCAACTTCAGGATCAGTAAGAAGTTGCCGGTAACGGTCGGCCTGGGGAATCTGCTGCAACCACTCGGCGAGTCGGTCCACGTTCTCCGAGGGGAGATCGCGAGCGCGGTCTCCCGTCCGTCGTGCCAGTTGCACTAGGGTCCGCGCAAGAGCGTCCGTGGCGTCGAGGGCAGGGAAAGGATGTGGCGGAGCCACCGGGAGGCCTCCTCGCTTGAAACAACCTGGTCCAGTGGACCGTAAAAGGGGACCCTCGCCCCCAGTCTGCCCAGCGCCCATAACTCCTGGGCCCGCGGTCGGCCCTTCTCGATGCGCTCCAGGATACGCCGACCGAGTTCAATCTTGTTCATCGCGGGGAGATACTCGAAGTTAGCCAGAGCCATCCAGATTTCGAGCTCTTCCTGGTCACTTCGGCTGACGGAACTCTTCGCTGGCGGTTTTGGCTTCCTTTTGTCCACGGTCTGTAAGACGGGCAGGAGATTCTGATAGATGTGCCATTGCTGTCCGGCGCTTAAGCCTCCGGCCACGCGCCTCCAAAAGATCCACCACTCGGATCGGCATTGGGCCTGGCGCGGAAATTGAAGCCCCAAGGGATAGATTTTCCAGATCTCTTTCATGCGCCAGTCATCAAGCGGGGCGCCAAACCCGGGTCTCATACAAAACCCGAGCAAATTCAACCACCGGGATTCATGGTGAAAGGTGAGGTCCCGGCCCTGCCGGCATTCGTATAAAGCGTCGGCGAGCTTCCGGATGAGTGATGTGGGCCATTTTTCTTTGCCGAGTTCGAAAATTGAGACCAGTTCCCTGGTGAGCTTTTGCGGAAGATTTTTGGCCCCGATCTTTTCTCTACAAAAGGCCTCTTGAATGCTCTCCCGAGCCCGCTCAATCACGGTGGCATCAAAGGTTTCGCCAGCCGCAGGAAGGGCTGCCTCCTGGGGTGATCCCTGCTCGCGGACATCGAATTGGAGTTGCCAGCGGTGAGGACTCCGCACCGATTCACACCAGAGCTCCAGGGTGCCGATTTCGGTGAGGCGAATGGCAAGGTGCACAGGAAGCCTTTGCGCGGTGCTCCTTTTGCCGTATCTGAGCACGGTGCGGATGGGGGGGAGGGGAGTGATCTCATTTTCCGAGAGGCTGACGAGGTCGCCAAGATGATCTCCCAGGCGGGTGAAGGAGGTGAAGAGCCGGAAGGTTGCAGGCTGGTTGGTGAGGACTTCAAAGGCAGGTTGCTGCAGATGCGCTTCGAAACCTTCCTCAGTGCCCCGCGGGACGAGGCAAACGGCCTTCAGGTCACCGGCATCGGCATTGCGCTCCGCAGGCGGAGCAACTTCGACGTAGTAGGCGCGCGGACTGCCTGCCCCCACGCGGATTCCCGCTCCGCATCGCACCAGACCGTAGTAGGCGGCCCCGATGGCGACGGCGAGTTCGGGGCGTGGATTTTGCAGCTCGACGGGTGCCCAGTCTGGCCCAGCTTTCAATTGGAACCATTCGTGCACGACCTCGAGGACCCGATTGCGCACGGAACCGGGAGTCAGGGCCCCGCCGTTGAAAAGGATGAAGTCCGGATAGAGCGAAGTTCGCCCGGTTTCATTTTCGAGCAGCCTCCGGTAACGCTGCCAGAAAGCAGCAAGGTGGCGGGTTATCGCCGGGTCCTGAACGTATGGGAGGCCCCATTCGGTAAGTCCGGTCCGGCGACTGCTCTGCGGCGTCTCGTCAATGGCAACTGAAGGGAAGAAGCCGTCCAGAATCAGTTCTTCCACCAGGTCCAGGGTGAGGGTCCCCTTCAGGGTGTCCCCAATGAGTCTGCTGCCGGATCCCATGATGGTAACGGTGATGGCATCCGTCCGGTCGCTGCCGGGTGTGTCCCGGCCCTCGGACTGCCCCAGCAGAACTTCTTTCGCTTTTCGGCATTGATGCCAGAGTTGATGCCAGCGGCGCGAATCGAGCTGACCAGGCTTGCCGACGACTTGGGCCTCGAGATGGCGCGCCAGGGACAGATCCATATTGTCGCCGCCAAGCATCAGGTGCTCCCCCACGGCGAGGCGGTCGAAGCGCAGGCCCTTCTCCCCTCGTCTGACGGCAATGATCGTAAAATCCGTCGTGCCTCCCCCAACGTCACAAACCAAAATCACCTGACCTTCATGCATCCAACCTTCCCAGTCGGCTTCGTGCCTTGACAGCCAGGCATAAAAGGCGGCAAGGGGTTCCTCCACCAGGATGACGCGAGGAAGGCCGGCGTCACGTGCGGCGGTCACGGTGAGTTCCCGAGCAACTTCATCGAAGGAGGCGGGAACGGTGAGGATGACCAGCTGTTCTTCCAGGCGGTATCCTTCTCGTCCCCTGGCAACAGCATCATTCCAGGCTTCTCTGAGGTGTTGAAGGTAGCGCGAACTGGCTTCCACCGGGGATATCTTCTTGACATCAGGTCCGACGGCCCACGGGAGGATCGCGGCGGTGCGGTCAACGCCGCCGTGGCAGAGCCAGGACTTGGCTGAGGCCACCAGGCGCCCAGGCACCAGGGCGCCCTGTTCCCGAGCAAATTCTCCGACCGCGTATGCTCTCTCCGGGTCCCAGGGAAGTCCGGTGCTCCCGGGCGGCAGTTCGTGAGGACCGGGAGCATACAAAAAGGAAGGCAGAATCGGCCGCCGCCGCAATTCAGCCGGGGCGGTCAGTTGCAGGATCTCTAAGAAACGGATGTGCCGGGGTGCCGCCTCATCCGTTGTCAGATCGACATAGGCCAGCGCCGAATTGGTGGTGCCAAGATCGATCCCGACGATGTATCGATAGGGTGCATCCGCAGACTCAAATTGATTATCCATAGTCGCACAGCATATCCCGCGAGGAATGTGAAGTCCGAAGTTCTAGTCGTTTTCCCGTTCTCGAAGATTAAATTCCAGTTTCCACCGGCGATTCTCGTCCCTCGCCACACACCAGAGCTCCAGCGTTCCGACCTCCGTCACCTTGCTCTGCAGCCAGACCGGAATGATTTTTCCTCCTTCTTCCTCTTCTGTCGCGGGAAGAATGGTTTCCATGGTGGTCACTTCTTCAATATCACCCTGCCACTCCTCAATCATTTCTCCGGCCTGGTCCTGCTTACGGACAGTGGAATCGAGCAAGTGGAAAACCGCTGACTCCCCTACCACCAGACCGAACTCCCGCTGGCGGATCTCGGCGTCGCTTCCTTCCTCCATACCGAAGGGCACCACGCACAAAGCTTTCATTGGCGCGGGGATGCCGGGCACAGAAGGCAGCGAGCTTTCGATGCCGATGTAATACGACCGGGCAGTGCCTCCGCGAATGCGAATCCCCTGGCCACGGCGCGCCAATCCGTAGTAGGCGGCCCCACGGGCCACGGCAAGATCAAGATCCACCGAGGCGAGCTCGCGGATTTCCCCCGGGCCGTGCCAGCGATCGAGAACCGAAAGCACCCGCCCGCGGAGCAGGCCGGACTTCATGACACCGCCGTTGAACAGGACCGCCGCAGGGTAGCCCACCGGCACCCCGGACTGACTCAGATCGCCCTTGCGCCTGGCGCCCGAGGAAGCGTGCAAGATGCCTCGTCACCGCAGGGTCCGCCTCATAGGGCAGACCCATTTCCCGCACCCCGACCTTCGGCTTCTCTTCGGGATAATCAGAGCTCTCGCCGAGGGGGAAAAAACCGTCGAGCAGGGCCTCCTCCACCTCTTCCCGGGTCAACTCCGCACGGATGGTACCCCCGATCAGGGACGATCCGCGGCCGAGGACGACGATGGGTTCAGCCTGCAATTCGGGGTCCGAAAGAAGGCGTTCCTTGGCGGTGCGGGCACTGTGCCAGAGGCCGCGAAACTGCCAGGCGTCAAGCTTCACCCCCTTTTGCGCCAGCCGCGCCCGCACCGCGTAGGCCAACGCCAGATCCATGTTGTCGCCCCCCAGCAGGAGGTGGTCACCCACGGCCACGCGGCGCAGGGTCAGGTCACCATGTTCTTCGGTCACCTGAATCAGGCTGAAGTCAGTGGTCCCGCCCCCGACATCGCAAACCAGGATGGATTCTCCCACATGCACCGCCTTGCGCCAGCGCTCCTTCTGTGCCTCCACCCAGGCATAGAAAGCGGCCTGCGGTTCTTCGAGCAGGGTAATGTTTTCCAACCCGGCAGACTGCGCGGCTTTCACCGTCAGTTCCCGGGCCACTGCGTCAAAGGAAGCAGGAACGGTCAGGTAGATATCCTGGGCTTCAAACCGCGCCTCCGGATCATCCGCTGCCATTTCATCATTCCACGCATGGCGCAGATGCTGCAAGAAACGGGAAGCGGCTTCCACCGGCGATATCCGCCTGGCGTCGGGAGGGCTGTCCCAGGGCAGGATGCTCTCCATACGGTCGACCCCGCTATGGCAAAGCCATGACTTGGCGGAGGAAACGAGGCGGTGGGGCAGTTCGGCGCCGCGCCTCCGGGCAAATTCTCCTACCGCAAAATCGAGGTGAGAATCCCACGGCAAAGCAAGGCCCCCCGGGGGAACATCGTGGGGGCCGGGCAAAAAAATGAAGGAGGGCAGTAACGGCTGAGCCTTCACTTCGCCAGGGCTTACAACCTGGGGAAGAGGCAAGATGTGAATGGCCGGTTCTGCTTCTTCGGCTGTCCGTGCCTCGGTGTAAGCAAGCACCGAATGGGTCGTGCCCAGGTCGATGCCGATAATGAATTTTGAGTCACTCAAAATGGAACTCCCGGCTTTAATAGTATGGCTCGCCTCGCGCTAAGTCGAGGCGAACACCTTCGGTATAGAATGAATGGCCGTATAGCATCCGTTCAGGTCTATTCAGGAATTTCCACTTCGGCCGGAGCCAAGACCCAGCCCTTCTGCCGGGGTGCCGTCACCTGGGGAAGGTCAAGGCGCATGACCCTCCATCCGTGATGCCGCAGGATCCCTTTAAAAGGCGGATCTCCAGAAACGTTGCCGGTCAGCCGGATCGCTTCGGGATCGAAAGCTGGAGGAACGGTGATCTCGGCACCCTCAGCGTCTTCCACGATCGGCTTGAGGTCAACGTGCTCCAGCAATGCTGCCCGGCAGCCCTGATGAATGCTCCGGACCGCTGCCCCAACCTGATCGTCGCTATAGGGACGGAGGTCCTCTTGAAGAAAATCAACCAATCGGCCTTCCCGCTGGAGGATAGCAAGCATCTGTACGGCCGTCTGCGGGGATGTCGGGAGTGATTTTCGCACCTCTGACGGAGGCTCTTGAGGAGGGGCTGCTGCCGTCACTTGTTCCACAGTGCTCGCAGAAACGGCAGGGCTGCTCGAAATCATTTCCGGTTCGGCGGGAACCAACAAGCGACGGCCCTGGACCTGAAGAACCAGCCATAGCAGCAGGGTGATCATCAGTCCCAGGCCGAAGACCACGACTGCCAGATACTGGTCGGTTTCACCGATAAGCTGGTTCAATCCGGTGAATGCCGAACGGGCATCAGCCGGCAAACTTGGACTTTCAACCGCTAAGACCGGGCCCACCCACTGGCGAAACGCCGCCAGGACCTGTTTTGCCATGATGAAGAACAGGACGAGGAATATGGAATTCACCACCAGACATGAAAGCAAAGATTGTATGGCCCAGACTTTCTTGGATTGCATGCTCCGCTCCTCAGATATGCACGATACAACACGCCAAACACGATCATGGAAAAATTGCGCGCATCACCTTAATCGAAAAATCCGCATTGGACAAGCGATGACTCTGTTCCGTCCGTCCACTCATGAATTCATGCGCGTAAGGTTTGCAGGAGATCCTCGGCGACCGCGGCGGCCTGCTTTTCCAGATCACTGGAAATGCAGCCATTGCGAGACAGCAGGGCGAGTTTTTCCCGGTCGATGAGGAACGGTTTCTCGCCCGTCCGACAGACCACATCCGCTTCGAGGTCCAGATAGCGGGCGCCGTATGGGTAGAGCTCAACAGGGGTGTTGATATTGAAGTATTCACCGATGAGTTTATGCTCTTTGGTATAATAGGAATGCTTGATATGCCAGGCCCCCTCCCTGACCTCGGTCAGGCCGTAATCCCCCTCCTGGATGGGCACATCCAGTCCATCGTAACGGCCTTTTGAAAAGGTCCGCCTGAAGACAAATCCGTGGGCATCCACACTGACCAGGACACCCTCACGGGGGCGCATGGGTCTGCCTGCCGGTCGGATATGTTCGACCCTGACCAGACCTGCATTTTCAAGAGGGAGCAGGATTTCGTCCCGAAAGAGATCGTTTTCCAGAGATTCTCTCTTCTCCGGATGCTTCGCCAGTGCGTGTTCCGCCTGCTCGAGAGCCTTGCCGGCAATGCTCCGCAAGCGGTGATGCCTGTGGAGCGTGGGCGTGACCGTGAGGCGGACTTCATCGAGGAGCTCTTTCGAGAACCCTGGAAATTCGAGTGAAGCCCGGACCAAACCGATCTCCTCTTCCACCGCGACAAATTCGAGCAAGGTTGCATCCAGCAGGCGTTCCTGAAGGAAAGTAAGGCACTGGGTCATCTTTTCCGGCGGGCCGGTGAGGTCCACCCCCTGAAAATCAGCGCGGTCAATGATCAAAATTTCATAGTCCACGGGGGTCTCGTCCAATCCGAAGAGTTCTCGGATCTTGTTGGAGGGGTCAGCGATATGGTAACCCGAGTCCAGCATAAGCTTGGTCAGGGCTGTGGCGTAAATACCGCGGATCTTTATACAGGTGCTCATAACGCAAACCTTTTCTTCCTGCACACGTTGGATCAATTGCGGTCTGGGTTCAACCCCACACCATGAATCTTGAGACGATTCTCGCGCAATTCCGTCCTGGCTCCAAGGACCTTCTCAATCAGCCAGAGGTTCGATTCTACATGTTCGGTTACGCGGGGCATAAGATATTCCGTCTGACCGTCGGCCAATGCTGCAAAGATGATCAGTTGATCGGCGACATAACGGTCGGTTGTCGCTTTGGTCTGCAGATCTTCCAGGAGAGCTTTCACCACGAACTCGGCAATGCTCTCCGAACTCCTGCCCCTCTTGCCTGCCCGGTCTGCCCCCAGGAGACAGCCGGTCTCGGTCTCCGCCCACACGAGCAGTGCCGCTCCCTTCTGAATGGCTGTCGTGTCATCGATGACTTCCATCCGGACCGGGTACCCATGCTTCTCGAGCAGACTCCGGCAGCGGGTGGCCATCCTCGCGCTCACCTCCTCCTCGTCGAGATGGGACGCCAGGGAAATGGCATGGAGGCCCTTCAGATTCCCCTGCGTGACCAACGTGAGCGGTGTAAGCGGCTGTTTGAGAGCATTCACCCCGAGCGACAGGCGCCCCTGGCCTTTGGGGACATATCCCGGGCGGAGTATTCTCAGGTCGATCTCGGCCCCCATCCTGCGGATTAACGGCAGGAGCACTTTCTGAAGGTGTAGCGCGCTGGGTGCGAAGTCCTGGAAAAGCCCGCCCTGAATGGTCATAAGGCATGGGTTGCGACCATAGAGAACCAGGGGAATTACCGTGAGGGCCAACATTGTCGTGGAACCGGCGGTGCCGATGTCCCAATTGAATTCCCCGGCATGCAACTGGTTCCCGGGGTAGTAATAGATGTTGTCCGCCCCCACTTCGGCACCTTCCATGCGACCTCCAGAGAGGGCGCAGCAGGCTCGGAGCGCCTCAACATGCTGCGGTCTGAGTCCGGGCTTCGGCCTCTTGGCGCGAATGTGGAACACATGCAACGGTTCCCCGACAAGCGTAGCCAAGGTCGCAGCGTAGCGGAGAAGCGTCCCGCTTCCCGAGTGTGTCGAGCCGTCAATTTGAATCACTTGGCCCTCGGTTGATTACCTGCTTTTGAATCAGGCCCCATTAATGCTTCGTCACTCGCAAATATCTTATCAATAAAGACCATCTCCGTCCTGAAAAAAAGCAAACATCAATTTTACACCCATAAGAGTCACAATCCTTTTCTTTCACCGCAGAGACGCAGAGAACGCAGAGATAACAATAAATTAAGGCAATATTGTGATAGAATTCCAACAAACTGCAAGTTGCAGTGCAGAGAGACTTGATTGGTTTCCTCTGCGCTCTCTGAGCCTCAGCTCCGAAGAGTTTCTTTTCATGTGTCTTCGGGTGTCCCGAAGGGACATGAGTGACTGCGGTGAGTCTTTAAGTCCGTCAAAGAGAAGGATCAGTGGGAGGGAAGTCTTTCCGTGAGAAAGTTGCAAAAGGCCTGGTGTTCGGAAAGGAAGTCGATTTCCAGGAGGGCGGCGAGAGTGAATGCTTGGAACTCAGGCGGGAGTCGAACCATGTCTTTTTCGGTGGTAATGAGGAAGGCTGCATTGCTTTCTGCCGCAACCTTCAGCACCATCGCCAGGTCGGCTCCGCAGTACTGGTGATGGTCAGGGAAAGCAAAGCTTGGACCAACGACAATTCCGGCCTCTCGGAGCAGATGATAAAAGCTCTCGGGTCGGGCGATGCCGGCAAAGGCGACCGCCTTCTCCGCATGCAGGGCTGCAAGCGGGATGCGTTCACCGCCAAGTCCCACCCTCAGCCCGGTGAAACGATGAACACAGGAATAAATCGGTTTTCGAGGGAACAACCCGGTGATCTTCGATCGCGTCGCCTCGGTCAGTTGTCTATCTTCGGCACGCGTGAGCACAATGGCATCCGCGCGGTCAAGGTGTGCCGGCGGTTCCCGCAGCGGACCCAGGGGCAGCAGGGCACCATTCCCGAAGGGGTTATGCGCATCAAGCAGGACCAAATCCAGGTTGCGATCCAGCGCCAGGTGCTGAAAGCCGTCATCCAGGACCAGGGTATCCACGTGATCGTTTTGAATGGCCTGATTTCCTGACTGCCAGCGATCTCTACCGACCCAAACGGGGACCGGTTTTGCCTTGCACGCCATGAGGACCGGTTCATCCCCGAACGCCGGCACTTGCTGGGAGCTTTGCCCGGTTGACGGCACTCTCGCCGGGGCCAGACCTTTTCTCTTGTATCCCCTGCTGAGGACAGCGGGCTTCCTGCCGAGGCTCCGCAGATGGTTTGCCAGCCACAGGGTCAGGGGGGTCTTCCCGGCGCCTCCAACAACCAGATTGCCAACACTGATGACGTAGGCCGGGAGTCGCCTCCGGCGCTGCCTCGCCTCCTGCTGGTGGTGGTGCAAACCCGCTTTGTAGAAGGTGACGCCAAGACGGAGCACCTTGTACAGAGGCCATGGTGGCGGTGAAAAGGGCAGGGCGTACCAGTTGTGGAACAACCAGGACGAAAATCCATGGCTAATCGTGTCGGTCATGGTCTTCACCAAGGAAAATCTCTTCACATGTGTTCTCCGCACATCGGTTTGCTGCTCAAAATCATCTCGCGCGGCGGCAACGGATTTTGCCCCTGCTTAATGCTAGTTTCCTTTGCCCCATGTCAATTCCAAGGGTGAATTCTCTGCGTCCTCTGCGCCTCTGCGGTGGAACCTTGTTCTCATGGGCCTCATCTCTCTTCCGGAGGTTTGACGGCCTTAAAGCTCCGGTAGAGGGCCAGATCGTAGCCAATTTTCAATCCTCCGGCGAGAAAGAAAGGCACGCTGAGCAGGGAAGCGCTGGCCAGCATGGGCGTGGCCAAAAGCGGTGACAGGGAGGCCCCGATGGTGCGGGCAACGCCGGTTATTCCCGCTGCGGCTGACCGCTCTTCGGGAGCAACAACTGCCATCGTGTAGGATTGCCGCGTCGGAATATCCATCTGGCTAATGCTGAACCGCACCAGCAGCACCGCAATTGCCAGCGGCAGGTTCGGCATGAGCGGCACCAGGATCAACAGGATGTTCGAGGGAATATGGGTAAACACCATGGTCCTGATGAGCCCAATCCTGGAAGCGACATGCGCGGCGGCCAGGTAGGACAGGCCGGCAAGGATGTTGGCCCCGAAAAAAATGCCCCCGAGGGTCGCCGGTTCAACATGAAAACGCAGGTAAAACCAGTAAGCAACGATGCTTTGGATGACAAACCCGCCGCCGAACGCGTCCAGTGAAAACAAGGCGGAGAGCTTGAGGACGATCCCACGGGAGTGCCGCAACCCGAACCAGGACCCGGGGACCAGGTGCGACCCCGCGTTGCGTCCGATGGGAGAAGCTTCCACGCCGGGCGAAAGGCGGGTGAAGAGGATCGTCATCACCAGTCCGAGCACCGCATAACTCGCCACCACGACGCGATAGCTTCCCAGGGGAGTCAGACTGATACTTTCCAAAACCTGGACCGATGCGCCTCCGACCATGGAACCGAACGCCGTGGCGAAGGTGCCGACCAAATTGTACCAGGCGAAAATCCTGGTCCGAAGTTCGTCGGGAATAATCTGGGAGAGTGCTGCCTGTTCGACGGAGAGGAACGGACCCACTTCGTAGCCGCTCGGGCTGATTACGCCGATGGTGGCAGCAACGAGGAGCAGGAAGAAGTTGCGCGTGAGGGCGAAGAGCACCCCGGCTAAGATCATCAGGATGGTCCCCACAATGAGTACACGCCGTCTTCCGACGCGGTCGGCCACGGTGGTGAGCCAGAGAGAGATCAACGTGTCCCCGACCAGGGTCAGGCTCAGCAGCAGCCCGACCTGCGTTTCGGTAAGGCCGACCTGCACCAGGTACAACACCAGGATCACCGACAGGAATCCGTAGGCGAACAGCCGGACGATCCTGGTGCAGAAGAGCAACCGTCCATCAGCCGACAAAATCGGCATAAACTCAGGTGTCATGACCACCCCTTGGGAGAGCCTCCTGGAAACCTCGTCAAATTTCGAGGACCCCCGACAGCACAAGTAATACCCTACTGCTTGGTAGAGCACCACAGAATAAAGTCGGCATAATCCCGGGACGCCATTTCCGCATGCTTTTAGCGCGAATCCAGGAGAACAGCCTGGATGCCCGTCTTTGGGGGCATGACGGGTGGATGCGGACACTCGTTTCTGCGGCACAGTACTTGGTGCTCTAAGTGTTTCTGGAAGCCGGTCTGTTATTGGAATAACGATGTAACCGTTCAACTGCTTCACGCGAAAGGGGATGACAGGTCGATTGGCGGCCATTATACTTACATGTCTTATCGTCGCACCGCCTGCAATGAGCGTTCATGTTGCGGTGAGTACAACCCGGACAGCGGCCAACTTGCAGTGTCCGTGTGGCACATTTTCAGATCTGGATGCGACCCTATGAGATGGTCTGATTCTTCAGCGTTTTGTAGAGAATCACTGGAACAGCTCTATGCTGACTATAATCGTCGAGAATTCATCCACCCGGACCCTCTGGAATTTGTGCACCAATACTCGGGTACGCTGGATCGTGAAGTCGTCGGCATGGTGGCCTCAGCTCTTGCCTATGGTCGGGTCCGTCAGATCCTGAAGAGTGTGTCTGAGGTCTTGCGCCGCATGGGTGGATCTCCGGCGGAATTCGTCCTGACCCATTCCCGGGGAAGCATTCAGAAAACGCTTATGGACTTCAGACATCGCTTCACCCGAGGCGACCAGTTGGCTGCCCTTCTGGAGGCATCAAGCGCGTCATCGAGCGCTATGGATCGTTGGAGGCGTGTTTCGTTGCCCATTGTGAAGCGCGAGACGCTACGGTTCTTCCCGCTCTGACCGCCCTGGTTCGGGAACTGCGTGCAGATGCTCCGGAGGAAATGACGATGTTATTGCCTTCACCCGGTAAAGGGAGCGCCTGCAAACGCCTGAATCTATTTCTCCGGTGGATGGTGCGCTCTGATGATGTCGACCCCGGAGGATGGCGCGGAGTCGAGGCCTGCAAGCTGATCGTGCCGCTCGATACTCATATGCATCGCGTTGCCCTTGAAGTGGGATTGACCCGGCGCAAACAGGCGGACATGCAGACGGCCCTCGAGGTTACCAGAGCTTTTCGGGCAATCGCGCCCGAAGATCCGGTGCGCTATGACTTCGCCCTGACACGCCTGGGAATTCGTGATATAAAGTATTTGATTTTAAGTCTTGGGCAAGTTGCGTTCAAAACTCGAGAGACGAGAGGAGAGAGGACATGAGTCAATGTGATATTACGCTTTACGCTTTGAGCACCTGCATTCACTGCAGGAATACCAAAGAGTTCCTGAACACCTGCGGGATCGACTATAAATGTATTGAAGTTGACAAGTTGGATGGTGAAGAACGGCAGAAAATCATCGATGAAGTGAAGCAGTACAATCCGCGCTGTTCGTTCCCCACGATTGTTATCGGCGACAAGGTGATCGTCGGTTTCAGACAGGACGAGCTCAAGGAGGCGCTCAACTTATGAGCGATGTCGAGCAGCTTTATGAGATGCTTAGGAAAACCCAGGAACCAAAGGGTTACTTCTTTAACCGGGAGAAAAAGAGTGTCTTCGATCTCCTGGAAGGCCTGCTCATCAACAAAGAGCGTTATGGCTACATGAGCTGCCCATGCCGCTTGTCCGCCGCCGATCGCGAATGGGACAAAGACATCATTTGTCCCTGCATCCTATCGGGTGCCCGACGTCGACGAATATGGAAGCTGCTACTGTGGTCTTTACGTATCGCAGGCATGGAATGAAGGAACGATAGCAACGGACGTCTATGTCCCTGAACGGCGGCCCCTGGAGAAGATTTTCAAGCCTGCTTAGTAAAGCACCACAGAATAAAGTGACCATGAACCAAGAACGTCATTCCCACATGTTTTTGGCGGGAATCCAGAAGAAAAGCCTGGATGCCCGCTTTCGCGGGCGTGACGATGGAAATCCGGACACTCATGTAGGTGGCTCTGTACTTACGGACTTTTCGAAATTAAGTGGCGCAATTTGATGGCTGTTTGTCGGACAGGCTTTCGCGTTTGTCGGAGAAACCATCATGTCTGTAGGGCAGGTTTTCCAGCCTGCCATGACGATGACCAGCTGGAAAACCTGCCCCACCAAGCCATTGGTTCATCGGGTCAGGGTTTGACCGTTCCCCACCAGACTGCCGCACCATCCTCGATATCAACTTGAGCGAAGCCCCGGAGCACAGTGACTTTCATAGAGCGACTCAAGCCGCAGCCGGTTTCGTCTGATCTTCTCAAGATGCATCACAAAGAGTCTCTGGGTCGCAGCACGCTCCTCCCCAAACAGGTCCATCTGAGCTTCGCAAAGATACCACACGCATACATAGGGCCGGGCGCGTGCGCGGCAGGCAGCAGCCCGTCGACTGCAGGTAGCGGCATGGTGCGAGGGGGCTGACGCGGGTCTGTCCCGGCGGCAGGCTGGTCCCTGAGGCGATCAGGAAAAGCAGGTCCGTCCGGTTGAAAAAGATGGCCTGCGCCCGGCAGCATGGGTCTTTACAATGCGGGCACGTAATCGCACAGTATCTTGTCATAATCGGGTCCAGCCACTCCAAAGCCTCGCGAATTTGTCCGGCTGATGATTGGACCGCTTCCTGGTCCAGCAGCGCGAGGCCGGTCCTCAATCTTTCCGTGACTTCCCGCCATCGCGAACTGCTCATCGGCTGCCGATAAAGGGAGGATTCTTCTATTCTCAAAGTCCCTCAGGTCTCTTGCCAATGGTTGAGAGGGCAGGCCTCACATGCCGGCTTCCTTTTGCAGTAGAGATGACCGGTGCGCACGAGGAGGGCATGGTATTCCTGGAAGAACGCCACATCCGGTGCAACCGCGTCCATGAAAAAGGAACGCAGTTCCCCGTAGCTTATCGCCTCGGGAACCCAGCCATGACGCTGAAAGATGCGGTAGGTGTAAGCGTCCACAACAAACGAGGGTTGCTCGGCGGCATAGAGGATAATGCTGTCGGCCGTTTCCGGGCCGATGCCGTGGAGACCGAGAAGTTCCGCGCGTAACTTTTCCATGTCCTGGCAAAGAAAAGCACCGAGATTGTCCCGCCAGTGATTCCGGATATGCTCGCAAAAGACCATCAGTTTGAGGGCCTTTTGATTGTAATATCCCGACGAACGAATCAATGTTGCCAAATCCGGGAGTGCTATGGAAGAGATGGCTTCAGCGTTCAGGAGATTGTGCTCGCGGAGCTTCCCGATAGCCTGCTTCACGTTTTTCCACGCGGTATTTTGCGTGAGAATCGCCCCCACGATTACTTCAAAAGGACTGTCCGCCGGCCACCAATACTGTGGGCCAAGAGTGGAAAGGAGCTGTTCGAATACTCCCTGGAGCAGTGCCTGGCGTCTTTCCATCGTCGTCAGCCGATCGCAACCCCGCGCAGCGGGGTCCCACATTGGGTGCACCTTCCCTCCGTAAGCCCCCGCCTCTGGATGGAAAAACCGAAACGCTCGACGAGCAGGCGCTTGCATTGATGACAATAGGTGTTTTCCCCGTCGTCGCCCGTTACATTGCCGGTATAGACATAGTGCAGGCCGGCCTCGTAGCCGATGTCACGGGCCATGTGCAAGGTTTCCACGGGGGTGGCTGGGCGATCGGTAAGACGATACGTGGGATGGAAGCGGCTTATGTGCCACGGAATTTCCGGGTTAACGAGGCCAGGAATACTGCCAGTTGTCGCAATTCATCGGGACGGTCATTAAGGCCTGGAATGAGGAGGGTGGTGACCTCGAGCCAGATGTCCCTTTTTTTCATTTCCTCAAGAGTCTTGAGTACCGGTTTGAGGTGGGCCCCGCACTGTTCGGAATAGAAGTGGTCGGAGTAGGCTTTGAGATCGACATTGGCCGCATCCAAATAGGGGCCGATGGCCTCCATGGCCTCCCTGGTCATGTACCCGTTGCTCACAAAAACATTCCGAATGCCCACCGCGTGGGCCTTCCTGGCAACGTCAAGAGCATATTCCATAAACACCGTGGGTTCGGTGTAGGTATAGGAGATGGTTTTACAATGGGTGTTTCGAGCCTGAGCGACCACGTCCTCCGGACGGATATCGTGTCCGAAAATAGCCTTGTACTCTCGCGGCGCCTGCGAGATGTCGGCATTCTGACAGAAAAGACAGCGGAAATTGCACCCTACTGTGGCAATCGAATAGCTTCGGGTGCCGGGTAGAAGTGATACAACGGCTTCTTTTCAATCGGGTCCACATTCTGGGCGATGAGCCTCCCGTAGACCAGGGTCAGGAGGGTACCGTCACGGTTTTCACGCACTCCGCATTGACCTCGTTTCCCAGGTTCTATCCGGCAGAACTGAGCACAAAGAAAGCATGCGACCTCGCCGCCGTCCAGTTTTCTGTAAAACATCGCCTCTTTCATGTTGTGGTTCCTTTGGGCATGAACGTTTCGCCCTTTCCCGATGCCCACCATCAACCATCAACTATCAACCATCAACCATCAATCATCAGGCGAGGGCAAAGAATTCTGGTTGCGGCCTTCTCCTCCCGGACCTCGCCAACAGGGCGTGCGGAGTTGCGTCTGTCCAACTCCGGAGCCGATTTTGCACAATACCGGTTGCTGCACCGTCCTGAGGGGATAGCGCAGGTCAATCCGCATTCCTATGAAATGACCGAAGGGAAGCCGATGGAGCAACCGGGAACATTCGAGGAAGTGGAGATAACGCAACCAGCGTACAGGGAAAAAGAGGCATGTACGCCACTGAATTGGAACCGCCCCGCTGAGGACCTCGGTGACCATGCGCCGGAGTTGAGAGATGCTGAAGAAGTGTGCATGACTGTAAATGGAAGGCCGCCAGAGCCTCCCCCAACAATGCTGCCATGTGGTTACCGAATATTTGTTCAGCACCCCCAGGAGCACCTGTCGCCGCGCCACTCGCAAGGCTTCCTGGAGCGCCAGATGGGGGTCGTTCACAAACTCCAGAGCGGTAATCAGCGCCACCGTGTCAAAGGCGTTGTCTTCGTACGGCAACTCCTCTGCGAACCCCCGATCCAGAGCCACGCGCTCCGGGGCGAGGCGGCGCGCAACATTGAGCATGTAAGGCGAGGGATCCAGGCCGGTAACCTGATGCCCCATGCGCACGAACCATTCCAGAAAAAGCCCGGTGCCACAACCGACCTCGAGGACACTCTGGGGCGCCTTGGGCGCCCACAACCGCGAGAGCAGGTCCTGCTCGATAGCGGCCGCGGTGCGCCCCGGCTCAGAGGTGAACCAGTCGTCGTAGCGCAGAGCATCTTCAAACTGGAAGACATAGCCCACGGGATCTATCCTCGGCTACTTCTTGTCACTCCATTCAAGAATAGCACCCCGGGAACCGGAAGTCACCAGATGAGCGTAGCGAGCCAGATAGCCCTCCTTGATGCGGGGAGCGGGAGCGGTCCATTGGTCGCGGCGCTGCTGGAGAGTGGCCGCATCGACGCGCAGTTCGAGTTTCTTGTTCGGAATGTCGATGACAATTGTATCTCCTTCTTTGACCAGGGCTATGGGCCCGCCCACTGCGGCTTCCGGCGACACGTGCCCGATCGCGGCCCCGTGAGTCCCGCCGCTGAAGCGGCCGTCGGTGATGAGGGCGGCTTCTTTGCCCAGACCCATACCGATGAGAGCGGCTGTGGGGGTGAGCATTTCCTGCATACCGGGGCCGCCCTTGGGTCCTTCGTAGCGAATCACGACCACATCTCCGGGCTTGATGACCCCATCAAGGATAGCCGTTGCCGCCTCGGACTCGCTCTCAAATACGCGTGCCCGGCAGGTCCGCTGGAGCATCTCGGGAGCGACGGCGGACTGCTTGACGACGGCGCCTTCCGGGGCCAGGTTACCATACAGAACGGCGATTCCGCCCTCACGGTGATAGGGTTGGTCAAGGGAGCGAATGACATCGCGATCGAGAACGGGGAATCCCTTGAGGTTGTCACCCACAGTCTTGCCCGTGACGGTCATGGCATTCAAATTGATAAGATTTCCAGCAGCGAGTTCATTCATGACCGCGTGCACGCCTCCGGCAGCATTCAAATCTTCGAGGAAATGGGCGCCCGAGGGCCGCAGGCTGCAAAGGTGAGGGGTGCGGGCGCTGATCCGGTTGAAGGTCTCCAGATTGAGATCAATCCCTGCTTCGTGGGCGATGGCAGGAACGTGAAGCACGGTGTTGGTGGAGCACCCGAGCGCCATATCCACCGCGATGGCATTTTCGAAGGCTTCATTGGTGGCGATATCACGCGGACAGAGGTTGTGATGCACCAGTTCCAAAATCCTCATTCCGGCCACCTTCGCCAAACGGATCCGGGCGGCCGTGACGGCGGGGATCGTACCATTGCCGGGAAGGCCCATACCCAGAGCCTCGGTAAGGCAATTCATGGAGTTCGCGGTGAACATGCCGGCACAGGAGCCGCATCCGGGACAGGCGTAATCCTCGAGTTCCAAGAGTTGATCGGCGTTAATTTTTCCGGATTTGAATGAGCCCACCGCCTCGAAGACGGTCACCAGGTCCACGGCTTTGCCCCCGGCACGCCCGGCCATCATGGGACCACCGCTCACGACAATGGATGGAATGTTGAGCCGCATGGCGGCCATCAGCATTCCCGGGATAATCTTATCGCAGTTGGGAATGAGGACCAACCCGTCGAAGGGATGAGCCATGGCCATGATTTCAACCGAGTCCGCAATCAGTTCCCTGCTTGCCAGCGAATAGCGCATGCCCTGATGATTCATGGCGATGCCGTCACACACCCCAATGGTGCTGAATTCGATCGGGGTCCCTCCGGCAAGACGGATCCCGGCTTTTACCGCTTCGCTCACCTTGTCGAGATGGATGTGCCCGGGAATGATCTCGTTGGCAGAATTGGCGACGCCGATGAGCGGCCGGTCAAGCTCGTCCTGCGTGTAGCCCATGGCTTTGAAGAGAGAGCGGTGAGGGGCCTTCTCAATCCCTTTTTTCATTAAATCACTGCGCATTGTTGCCTCCAGTTGAGTGTATGGTTTCAATCGTGAATAATATTCGAAGCTCTTCAGCAGGCCTCGTTTCTGGGTCCCTTCCCATCATCTCAAAAAGACCGCGTTGCCTGGTGTCATTCGCATATGAGCCATCAAAGAGAAGGGATCGGCATCGTCCCTTCCGGGCGCATGAGTATCCTCGAGTGCATTGGAATTTCTTATCCATCCGGTCACTGACAGGGAGTCATTGGCCGCTGAGTTGAAAATTACTGTATCCCGGATAATCTTGGCAAGGATAAAAGGGGAAAGAGAAGGCGGCAAGATTTACGATTCGGTGGCATTTTGACAATGTTGGCATGAGGCTATATAATTTTCTGCAATTCTTGGTGCTGCAACAAAACACTGACAGCGCGCCAAGCGTGTGGGGCAGGCTTTCCAGCCTGCCATGCCAAACTGGCCAAAACGCAGGCTCGAAAGGCGGCCCTGCAAGTCACGACGGCCTGTGGAAACCTTCTTGTAGTTCAGGATCCTGTTTCGAATGAGGCCACTGCAAGGACTGGGAAAAACGATATGAGAACGATTTTTGGGCCGGTGCCGTCACGCCGCCTCGGGCGATCACTCGGGATCGATGTGATTCCTCCCAAGACGTGCAGTTACGATTGGTTTACTGCGAGTCCGGACCTACGACGCATCTTACGGTCAAGCGGCAGGCTTTCATTGATCCCAACCGGGTCATCGCGGATCTTCAGGCCTATTTTCGGGATTTTCCCGACAGCGCTGACGTGCTGACTCTTTCCAGCGCCGGCGAACCCACCCTGTATGAACCTCTGGGCGAGCTCATCCGGGTGATTAAGAGGCATTTCCGGTCACTGCCGCTCGTGGTGCTCACCAATGGCTCGCTGCTCTGGGATTCCAGGGTGCGCGAGGCACTCCTTGCTGCCGACCGCGTGGTGCCTTCCCTGGATGCGGTTACGGAAGCGGTTTTTCGGAGCCTGAACCGGCCCCATCCGGACCTCGATCTCGAGGTAATCCTCGAAGGTTTGAAGGCGTTTCGCAGAGACTATCGGGGGCAATTTCACCTTGAAGTCATGCTTGTTTCGGGTTTCAACGATTACCCTGATGAACTGAAAAAGATGCGTCCGCTTATCGACCTCCTGCATCCTGATCAAGTGGAGCTCAACACCGTGGTGCGCCCGCCGGCCGATCCCTGTTGCCAGGGACTTTCGTCAGCCGGGATGGAGGCAGTGCGTAAGTTTTTTCCTGCCGGCAGCACGGAGATCATCGGGCGCTTCAAAGGTTTTCGTGGCATGGAGCGAGACCTTAACACCAACCAGCGGATTATAGACATGGTGAGGAGACGCCCCTGCACGGTCGAGGAGATGGCGGCGTCCCTGGGCGTGCCATTGGAAGACTTGCAGCGCACCCTGTCCGACCTACTTCGAAGAGAAGAGATCACCCGCTGCGTTTTCGAAGGCTTTGAATACATTTGCATCGCAGATTGCCTACCGGCAGAGGCAATGGAGACAGAATCAATGCTTCCTACGATTGTCCATACGAAGGGTATCCCTCTTCACCAGGGTGAAGACCGGCAACCAACAACTGCGCGCTCTGCAAGAAGAACTGCGAAAGCTGTGACGGAATCCAATCCGGCAGCAAGCAGCGCACGGGACGGTAAGATGGGGAAATGAGACGGCTTGATTACCTGCCAAGAACACTATCAAAATCAGAGGTAAAAGGGTACAATGTCGCCGAATCAACACGAGTTGCATGCATACACTTGCATGACCACTGTGGGAGTGACATAGGCCATGCTTCCAGCATTTGACAACGAAGGTAATTTACCGGAGGGCATTCACCTTGCTACAAAAACGAGGTCTTTGCCCGGTTCACCACCCCCTCTGCACGTCGGCAATGGTTGGGGGAACAGTTGCGCACCCTCTTGGGTCTGGCGAGCTCCACGGGACATCTTGCCCGCGTGTTTCTGTGGGGCAGCTTTGTCACCAGCAAGGAGGTCCCAAACGATCTCGATGTATTGCTCGTGATGAGCGCGGAGTTTACCGTCGAGGCCGTATCGGCACCGATGGACATCTTATTTGACCATGTTCAAGCGCGACTCCGTTTTCAGGCTGACGTGTCTTGGACAAAAGCCTCCATCGGATCAGAGGTACTGCATATCTGGTTGGACACATACCAAACGGCAAAGGATTTCAAACGGAGGGGTATTGTGGAGGTTATCTTATCATGATTCACAATGACCAACAACTCCAGTTAGCGCTAGCAGCTGTCGACAATCTACAGCGCGTCCTGGTGGCGGCCCGCAAAGTCCATGGCCCGCACGAGTACAAGTTGCTGTCTGCCCCGATCCTCATCGAACTGCAGCAACGAGAACAGGAAATCCTGTCCTACCTGAGCAGCACCGAGACAGAAGCTCTGGGCGGCTAAGCACATTGCCTCGTAGAGGAGTGTTCGTACTCCCCACCCGCCATGCCCTCAAAGGCGGGCATCCAGTCTTTTTTGCTGGATTCCCGCTAAAAAGCACGCGGAAATGACAACCGGGGATGATGTGTTCCTTGCCGCTTCCGAAAGCACCGAGATTGAACGGTTTGCCTCATTTGGTGAGCTTAGGCTCTCCAAACCAAACCAGAATGGCTTAATGTATGAAAGTCGTGTGTGAACCCGGTAGGCAGGACATAGCTGGCCTCAAAGAGTCCACAATACTCTTGGGTGATGCGCAACTCTTACTCAAGTCGTTTCCAGCAAATTTTTTCAGATGCTGTGTCACCTCTCCACCCTACTGGGGCCTAAGGGATTATGGCGCTGAGGGGCAAATCGGCGCGGAGGAAGAACCTGCAAGCTATATTCAGCATCTGGTCGCGGTTTTTGAAGAGGTTCGCCGCATCCTCACGGAGGATGGTTCGCTATGGCTAAATATAGGCGATTCCTATACGAGCGGTAACAGGGCATACCGGGCACCTGACAAGAAGAATCCAATCCGGGCAATGTCCTACCGGGCACCAACTCCTGAGGGTCTGAAACCCAAAGATCTCGTGGGAATTCCCTGGCGTCTTGCCTTTGCCCTTCAGGAAGCTGGGTGGTATCTCCGTAGTGATATCATCTGGGAGAAACCCAACTGCATGCCGGAAAGCGTCAGGGACCGACCAACCCGGGCTCATGAATATGTATTTCTTCTGACCAAGTCTTCGAAATATTATTATAATTTTAAAAATGTCACGGAACCAAACGGGAGAAACCGGCGCACCGTCTGGTCCATTCCAACGGAGCCTTTTCTGGGAGCCCACTTTGCGACCTTTCCGCCCAAGCTGGTCGAACCCTGCATTTTGGCTGGATCTCAGCCTGGCGATTGGGTCATCGATCCGTTCTTTGGGTCGGGTACAGTGGGAGCTGTGTGCGAGCAACAGCGCCGGAAATATGTGGGCATAGAACTCAATCCTGAATATGTTCAGCTTGCTGTCAAACGGATTCAAAGTACCCAGCTGTTGCTATTCACCCATGACAGGGAGCGAATGAATTGAAGCTATTTAAGATCCCGGAACCTGATCTGCAAGTGGAGTTTTTCCATCGGCTGATGCAAGTCCGGGAAATATATCTCCTTGACGCTTTACTTTCCGCAGTCTCGAACCTGTCGATCCCCGACATCGACAAAGAACTTGGTGATCTGGTGCCCGGTTCAGCTCTGCAAAGGCTGGCAAGCTGGGGGCTCCGAGGCGAGATCATCTTTGCTGTGCCCTATGTCCTCAGAAGTCAGCCCAGGTTATTGGGATACTATCGCCTGCTGCTGGGGTTTTCCCAGAAGCAATTCTACGGTGAGCGGTATGGATTTGCTCCTTTCAAATCGATGGAAGACAAGGGACGGCTCACGGCCAACCACGGAGACCATTTGTATGAGCTCTGTCGAGCGCTTTGCGCCAGTGCCGAGCTTCTCGTTGCCGGGACCGGCCATTTGTCACAAAATTCAGTGCATGAACTCACGCTGCTCACTCTCGGTCCACAGCTTCGAGGCGGCGTTTTGAACCTGTATGGGAGTCGAGCAACGCGGCGCGTATTTGACTTAATAGACTCCATGGTTGCTCCTGCCGTAGTGTCGAGCACTCAGAAATATTTCAAACTTCAAAACGCGGCCGGCCGCATTGTCAGGGTCGAATTTGCAAATGATCCGGACATATGCATCAGGGAAGAGCTGCCCTCAGGTAGATTCCACAATCTGGTGGCAATTGAGATCAAGGGCGGGAAAGACTACTCGAATATCCACAATAGAATTGGCGAAGCGGAGAAGAGCCACCAAAAGGCTCGCAAGGATGGTTATGTCGAGTGCTGGACGATGGTCGGTGTGACCGATCTGAATGTGGAATTGGCGAGAAAAGAATCTCCTACCACGGATAGGTTCTACCATATCGATCTGATTGCTGATGGAAAATCCGAAGAGTCTAAGGATTTCCGTGAGAATCTCCTTTCTCGCGTCGGAATTGTCCAATAAATTACCTATCGACAAAGTTGCTTAGTCCAAAGATGAACGAAGGTGGTCGTATGTCATTAATTTTTGGGCCGGTGCCATCACGCCGCCTCGGTCGGTCCCTCGGGATTGACGTAATTCCTCCCAAGACCTGCAGTTATGATTGCGTTTACTGCGAGTCCGGCCCCACCACGCACCTTACCGTGAAGAGGCAGGCTTTTGTTTATCCTGATAGGGTGATCGAGGATTTACTGGCCTATTTCCGGGATTTTCCTGACAGTGCTGACGTACTGACCTTCTCCAGCGCCGGCGAACCCACCCTGTATGAACCTATGGACGAGCTCATCCAGGTGATTAAGAAGCACTTCCCGTCACTGCCGCTCGTGGTGCTCACCAATGGCTCGCTGCTCTGGGACTCGAGGGTGCGCGAGGCCCTGCTGGCTGCCGACCGCGTGGTGCCTTCCCTGGATGCGGTTACGGAAGCCGTTTTCCGGAGCCTGAACCGGCCCCATCCGAGCCTCGATCTCGAGGTAATCCTTGAAGGTTTGAAGGCATTTCGCAAGGACTATCGGGGGCAATTTCACCTCGAGGTCATGCTCGTTTCCGGCTTCAACGATCACCCTGATGAACTGAAGAAAATGCGCCCGCTAATCGACCTCCTGCATCCTGATCAGGTCGAACTCAACACCGTGGTGCGTCCGCCGGCCGATCCCTGTTGCCGGGGGCTTTCGTCAGCGGAGATGGAGACAGTGCGGGAGCTTTTCCCTGCCGGCAGCACGGAGATCATCGGACGCTTCAAGGGTTTTCGTGGCATGGAGCGAGACCTTAACACCGACCACCGGATCATGCACATGGTGCGGAGACGCCCCTGCACCGTCGAAGAAATGGCTGCGTCTCTTGGTGTGCCCCTGGAAGACTTGCACCGCACCCTTGCCGATCTGCTGCGAAGAGAAGAGATAGCCCGCTATGTTTTCGAGGGCCTGGAGTACATTTGTATGGCAGCCTGCAAACCGACAGAGGCGAAAGAGATCAAAGCGTGAGAAGGGAAACCATTGGGCCTGACTTTGGACTCTCGTCTGCTCATATAACTGCCGAACCGAATGAATATGAGATGAACGATGAACGGCCAGCAATCAAAATAGATCAATCGCAGAGGCTCCCCTCAGCTTAAGGATTCGGCCAGTGGTTACTGATTCACTACGTCGCTCTTCGACGGGGCCTTATTGTTCAGAATACTTACCGGGTGCTCGGGGATAGTCCGTGCGGTAAGGGTTCTTGCGAAGAGCTCCCGGGCGACGGTCTGGATTTCTTCGGCCGTCACGGCTTCGTCCACCGGGTGCTCGGGCAGGGTGCGGGTAATCAAGGTTTTTGAGAACAGCTCCCGGGCCACGGTCTGGATTTGCTCGACCGTTACGACTTCGATCAGCGAGACATACTTCTGGTCGTAATTCCACCCGAGGCCGAGGACTTCGTTCACCGCCGCGCTGCGGGCCTGGGCGTCCAGGGTCTCCAGCCCCAATTGGTGCATCGTGCGCATCATGTCCTTGGCATTCTCCAGTTCCTGGGCAGGGACGGGTTCTTCGGCAAGGCGTTTGAGGTTCGAGAGGACAATCTCCTGCACCTTGTCGAGGTTCTGCATGGTGGTCTGGGTGATCACCCCGAAGTAGCCGGCTCTCACGCCATAAAAGGGAAAGGCGCCGACCACGTAAACCAGGTCCTCTTTGCCCCCGCGCAACGCTTCAAAAAGGCGCCCGCCGGGGTAACCCGAGCCCGAAAGGACGCCATCCAGAACATCCAGGACCGGCCGCCGAGGGTCGTCAAGGCTCATCCCGTTGGTGCCGATGAAAAGGGCGCAACTGGTCTTGTCATTCTTCTTTTCGATCGTGCGATCAGCCTTGAGCGGGCGGGTTTCATCGGGTTGCTCGCCGAGCGTAACGGCAGGCATGCTCCAGGTCGCAAGTTTCTTTTGCAAGGTCTCGAGCGTTTTCTTTTCGTCCAGGTCGCCGTAAATTGCCAGGACCGAGTGATGGGGATTCACCATGCGCCGATAGAACGCCAGCACGTCATTTCTCGAGAAAGACTGCACCGACTCGGGGGTCCCCAGCCGATCATTCTTGTAGGATGACTGCTGGAAGTAGTTCTGTTTGAAGAGGCGCATGACTTCGAACTGCCAGCTTTCGTCGAGCTTCCTGATCGCGAGCAGGGTTTCTTTCCGCCGCTTCTCGATTTCATCCTGGGGGAATTGGGCATTCTGGACGATGTCCGCCAGGATGTCCAGCGCCAGCCCAAGGTCCTCTTTCAAGACCTTGATCGAGATGTGGTAAGTGTTGCTGTCCGCTCTGCTTTCAATGCTTCCTCCGATGCCTTCGATGGCCTGGGCGATCTGGCGTTTGCTTCTGGTCTTCGTCCCGGCCGTCATGAGTGAGGCGGTGAAGGCGGAGAGCCCGGGCTGCTGCAGGTCTTCAAGCAGCAAACCGCCCAGCCCGTAAAGCTGGATGGTCACCAGTGGAAGAGAGGCGTCGCCCTTGAGCAGCAGCTTCAAGCCGTTTTTCAGATCGTGAACCGCGACGGCGGGGGTTGCAGCGGTCCCTCCGGGGCTGTTTCCAGGCGGGCGACCGGCTCTTTCGGTGCCTCCGGTTTGATCACCGCCACGTTCGAACGATTCATCAGGAGATAGCGCCGGGCAACCTCGCGGATGTCTTCCCGCGAAACCTTCCGGATCCCTTCCACATACTTTTCATCGAAGTAGGGGTCGCCCGTTTCGAAATAGGAGGAAGCGAGCGAGGAGGCCAGAGCGGAGACACTCTCCTTGCCAAAGATATGCTGAGCGAGGACGAGCTTTTTTGCCTTTTCGAGCTCTTCCGGAGCAACCAGGTCATTTTTGAGGCGATTGATCTCTTGTTCGATTGGTCCCAAGATACCGGGCCAATTCGGCGGATCGAGCGTGAGCGAAATCACGAATTGACCCTGGACAAAAGACGGGGTCCAATTTGAGGCGCTTACGTTCAAGACCTTGTTTTCCCTGTCCTTCAGGCGGTACGAGAGGCGCGAAGTCTCCCCTTCACCGAGCAGCAGGGCGAGCACATCGAGAGCATAAAGGTCTTTGCTGTAAAGAGTGACGGAAGGAAAGCCAAGTATGGCCTGAGTCAACCGTGCCAGGGGGAGTCCCTTCTCCTCCCACCGCGGGCTCACCTGTTCGGGTTCCGGCGGCAACACCAGCGGCGCGTCGGCCCTGCGGGCGAAGTCCCTGGTTTTCTGGGAAATGAATTCGAGGACCTCACCCGGCTCAACGTTCCCGACCACAACCACGACGATGTTTTCGGGCTGGTAGCGCTGGCGGTAGTAATCTTCGAGAGCGTCGCGGTCCAGTTTGACAAAGACTTCTTCGTATCCAATCACCGGAATGCGCGCAGGGTTGCTACGATAAGCCGTCTTCATATAGAGCTTCCACAGTTGATTTCCGGGGTCGTTTTCACCCATCTTGATCTCCTGCTGAATCACGGCCTTCTCCCGCACCACCTGTTGGGGGTCGAGGGTGCTCTCGCTGACATAGGAAAGGAGGAGATCGAGGGCTTCCTTCCAGTGTGCTTTCGAGGTGTTGATGTAATAATTGGTGCGGTCGAAGGAGGTGGAGGCATTGGTGGCGCCGCCGATACG
This sequence comes from uncultured delta proteobacterium, assembly GCA_963808625.1. Classification (GTDB taxonomy): domain Bacteria; phylum Desulfobacterota; class Syntrophobacteria; order Syntrophobacterales; family Syntrophobacteraceae; genus JADGQM01. The sequence goes on along the minus strand of CAWEHK010000008.1, from coordinate 77,130 downwards.
CTCGAGCCGCTCCTTCGCTTCCGTTTCGGTAAACGAGCGCGTCGAGCCCCCGGAAAGCACGTGCTCGAGGTAATGCGAAATTCCCGCCGTCAGATATTTTCCCTCGTATACGGAACCAGCCCGCACAAATACCTGGGAGGAAACGACATCGCTTGCGGAATGAGAACGAATCAGTACCGTCAAGCCATTATTCAACACAACGAAGGTATCACCGGGCTTCGAGGAAAGGGTCCTCTGCACCGATTCCTTGACGTTAGAGGGAAGGGCAGGGGGCTGCTGCGGGATTTCGAACGCCCGCGCCAGGGGAGCCAGACCACATAAGAGCAGAACCAAAACTATCCCAACCGATACTTTTTTGCGCATCCTTTTCCCTTCCTTATGCTAGTGATCAGGGCCTTATTGAAACCACGAAACACACGGAAAACACGAAAAAAATCACTTTAGGTCTTGCGCGTGTTTCGTGTCTTTCGTGTATTTCATGGTAGAAAAAAAACCTAATTAATCAGCAATCGTTAAAAAGGGCCCATTACAGGCGCCCGGCCTTTACTAAATCGCAAATATAATGATGACGGTCAAGAAGCCCATCCGGCATCGGCCACCTGACGGGGGGGCGCATCATTTCAAGCAACTGCCATTGGCCATCGCGACAGCCCCATTCGATCACGATATCGTCCAGTCGCACCCTGCGGACAAAATCTCGCGTCATCTCGATGACCAACCGCAATGCCGGCTGTTCCATGGAAACGGGTTGAAAGCCGGGGCCCGAAGCACCTCTACCGTGCTGCCGAACGACGCCCACGCAGTCGTCATGGACGCATAAAATGCGGATGCGTTCGGTCCAGGCCACGGCTTCCTGGATGATGAGCGGGTTATAGTGCTGTGAACATTCCTCGAGAGCCGTGGCATTCTCAACCAGGAATTTACGGTGCAAAGCGGCATGGGGACCCATTGCTAGGAACGGAAAGGGAAAGGCCTCGGGAATCTTTGCTTTCTGCCGTTTGCCGAAATAGATACGGGTGAGCGGGTGCGGCATCCCCGCATAAGCCATCAGGACCTGCTGCAGGACGCGGGAGTGCTGGAAGCGATAGGTCGTGTAGCTCGGGAAGGTAGGTATTTCCAGCGCGTTGAAAAGATAAGCATAGCGCTGAGTTGGAAAGAAAACCCGGACGGCGGAGCGCAGGAGGTCCTTTTCTTCGGTCGAGTAATCATCGATGGTTTGACGGACCCCCAGGGTCCTGATCGCCGTGCACGAACGAAGGAATGGCCCCAGGGCAACTTTGCCGGGTTGCATCGTCAGTTCTGCAAGCGAATGTGGATCAGAAGCGGTTGGGGATCACTTGCCGCGAACCCAGCCGGGCGCCACGCGCGCCATGAAATGCTCAATGGAAATATGCGTTCGCCCGGATGGCCGGGATTCACAAACCGCTCAATTGGAGCTCGCATTGAGAAGAACATCCGGGTGCACGCCATAATTGTAGCTTCGCATGCGAAAGTAATTATCGAGGAGGCCGATGCGCCGGTCTACGTAATCATAAATCTTGAGTCGCCGGTCGGCTCCCGTTCCATTCAGATGCATTTCCCGCAGGGCATTTGCCAAATGATTCCCGAAATACAGGGGTACCGCAAGAAATATGACCTTGGAATTGAGGCTACGAAAACACTGCATCAAGGTCTGAGGGGTGACAAGGATTGCCACCGGCCCGGAGGCTTCAGGCAAATCGGTGCAGGGGTCGCCGTTGTCGGCCACTTCTTTCAGAGCCTCCTCGATATCCGCGGGCTCTTTACCGTAGCTCACGGCGTGGATGCCGCGCTGTGACAGCTCCGCTTTCAGCAGCTGGTTCTGCTCTTCACCGCCGCACAGGACAACGAGTGGTTGCGGCTCACGATCGAGTTCCGCCTCGATGTCATCAGCGATGATGCCGGTTCGGTGGGCATCTCGCATGAGCGCCCCCAGCATGGGAACATAGTCGGAACGCGAATAATAAGGGTACTCGAAGCCGGTCTCACGCGCTACCACATGGGCGTGGATAATCCCTCGACCCTCTCGGGCATCCCTTTCATCGATCGTGTAGACCATATCACCGATGTAGTAGTACACCAGCCTGGAAAGCCTGTCCCTGCGCTGCGTGGTGTTGGAGAGCCCCAGCATGTAACGGGAATCAAAATTGGGAATCAGATGGGTGAGGACCTTTGACGGACAGCGCTGGCATTCGTCCATTATCAGGTAGCCGATGCGGTCCCAAATCTTTCGCCAGTAACGCATCACCTCGCCGGTGTGGCCGATCGTTATGGCATTCCCTGGTTGGTGAACGCCTTCGGCAAAAAGGCCAACTTCGGCGCGGGGAATTTGGAGAAAATTCTCAATTTTTGTCAACCAGCCTTCGAGAAGGTCCAACTTGGGAATGAGCACCAGCGTGGGCTGACGGCGCTGTGCAATGGTATACAAGGCAATGACCGTCTTCCCGCTCTTGTGGCCCCCGATGAGGGTGGCAAATTCGCGTTCCAAAACCGCCTCGGCGGCATCCTGCTGGTACCCTTTCAACTCCCCATGGAATTCAAGCGGCAAGGGGTCCATGGTGCGCCTGCGATCAACCAGGCGGTAGGGTTGCTGAAATCTTTTGCAGAGTTCCAGCAACTGCTCGAGGAAACCTCGGGGCAATAGATAGCTGTGCCCCTTCTGCCGCATGCAATTGATTTGAGGAGGTATATTTCCAATCCACTCGCCCCGGTTGTGTCGCAATTCGTAATCCGGATTGGTGAATACCAGCCGTTCGTGGATTTTGCGGTCCAGGAGGGGAGATATTCCATCGGAGGGGATCTTGAGACATTCCGCAAGTAAAATATTAAGCGTTTTAACGAACATCCACAGCAACCTTTCACTTTTATATCATGCCGCCACTCAGCGGAGCCCTTTTATCCGGCAGCATGATCAATAATCTTCCGCTCTGAAATGACATCACAGAAAAGTTTATTCATTCGCGGGCACAACAAAGTCCTCGAAGGCAGGCGCACGGCTGCAATCGCTGGACTTCCAACATCTTAACTCCCTTTGCGGGGCGAGTAAAGTTCTTCCTCATTTTCCGTATTCAGTCGGTTCGAAGCGTGCACGTGCCGGATAAATATGACGTAAGAGTCACGGATCAGCCCCTGCTGGATGTATATCCACCATGAATTCGGCCGTCGAACCGTCGAACTATGATTTGACACGGTTCTTTGAATTGACTACTGTCCTCTTTCGCGTGTTAAAGCAAAAATGCGGAAGACGCAACACTTCAGCAAGCGTGCTTTGCGCTCTCTGGGTCCCTGCGGTAAAGCCAGAAGGCAAACGGTTTCCATTCCTCGGTCCCGGATCATCCAAAATCAAAGGGAGGCACAGACTTGAATCCTGCAACCAACCATCTTCAGCAGCTTGGTCAACTGGCCCGAGAATATGATCGCAAATACAGGGAGCTCGACGAATTCGCTCACAACGCTCAGCCTGCAGACCTGATGACGCAGCTGAAACTCCTGGGAGAACGAACCACGGACCGTTTCCGATCAGCGCAACAGGCTTTGCTTGCCATGCTTGCGGCCGACGAAATTCCCGGTGAAAACCAACAGATCGAAGCGTTCATGGCCCTTTGCAGCTGTTTCGACGAAATGCGTATCTTGTTCCAGATCTTGCACCAAAACAGGTCGCAAGCGTAGGAATTCGTTCCAGCTAATCCTGACTCTCACCCTTTTTTACCAAGAAATAGAGCTTGCCGGAATATTTCATGCGCCCGGCTAACTCTCCTGCTTCATATCCTGTTCCGCAGAAGAGGTCAACACGCCCGGGTCCCTTGATGGCCCCCCCGGTATCCTGGTTCAGGACCCACCTGGCGAGGGGGTCCCACCCCGTAACGCGCCCGGCTGCGTCGATGCGGGGCTTCGTCGTTTCCAGGTAAGCCAGGGCCCCCCTGGGGTGGTATCGCGGGTCTGTGGCAATGGAGCGTCCGGCGGTCAAAGGGACGTTCAAGCTTCCCATGGGGCCATCCTTAACCTGGCGAAAAAAGACGTAGCTTTCATTGTGCCACATAACCTCGTCGCGGCTCTCAGGGTGGTCCCGCAGGTAGCTGCGAAGCGCTTGCAGCGACATCTCTTCGCGCGAGATCACGCCCCTGTCAATCAGGACCTTGCCGATGCTGCGGTAGGGGCGTCCGTTCGCTCCCGCGTAACCGACGCGAAACGAATGTCCATCGGGCAGTTGGATGATCCCGGAGCCTTGCACATGAAGAAAAAACGCCTCGACGGGGTCCCGCAACCAGGCTAATTGACAGCCATACGGTTCAAGCTTTCTCTCCCCGTCAATTTCGGCCCTGGTATAGTAGGGGGCCACCCGGTTTCCCTGAAGGCGTCCCACCAGACGCTCGCCAGGGAAGCGTACGGGGTCGAATGATGCCAGATCGATGGACAGGAGATCAGGCGGGACCCCATAGAGAGGGTAACAGAAAGGGCCGTCCCGCTCGAGCCGGCCTTCAACAATCGGTTCATAATATCCGGTCGCCAGGGGCTGCTCCTCGGTCTTCTCGCCGCCCGCCCGGTACACGTCAAATGATTGGGCCACCGCATCCGTATCCAAACGGCCCCCCTCCAAAAGTTTCAAAAAGTGGAGCAGGGAAGTTCTAAGAACTTCGACCCTGAGTTCTGTCTCACCCAGGGGAAATGTCTGGTTTCCGGGAACTCGTTCGAAAAAATCGAGGCTCTTCTCAATGGCTGCCCGCAGTGACTGCGGATCCAGATCGTCATCGAATTGCGGCAGCTGGTCCCTCGGGACCCGTTCCATGATCGCGGTCTTCGAAGGTTCTCGGGGGGGCTGCGAGCAGGCGCTAAAGAGCACTGCCACGCAGACCCCCAAGATCATCTGCACCTTCATGAGACGACTCTTTAGGTACCCATTTCCCAAGAATGGAGGTACTTTTCCTGCTCTTCCGTAAGAATATCGACCGGAATTCCCATGCTTGCCAGTTTCAGTTTGGCTATTTCCCGATCGATTACCGTGGGCACGCGATAGACTTCTTTTTTGAGATTGGCAGCGTGTCTTACCATGTATTCGGAACACAGCGCCTGGTTCGCGAAACTCATGTCCATGACACTCGATGGATGTCCTTCTGCCGCCGCCAGGTTAATGAGGCGACCTTCTCCGAGGACATAAAGGCGGCGCCCGTCACCCAAGGTGAATTCCTCCACAAAGTCCCTTATCTCGCGGCGGGCCACCGTCATTTGCGCCAGGCTGTCAAGATCGATCTCAACGTTAAAATGGCCCGAGTTGCAGACAATGGCGCCATCCTTCATGGCTTCGAAGTGCTCGCGTCGGAGCACGTGAATATCACCTGTGAGCGTGCAGAAAAAATCGCCAAGAGGAGCTGCGGTCGCCATGGGCATCACCTGATAGCCGTCCATCACCGCTTCGAGAGCGCGCAAGGGGTCGACTTCCGTGACGATCACCCTGGCGCCCATGCCGGCGGCGCGCATGGCCACACCGCGGCCGCACCAACCGTACCCGCTGACCACGAAATTGGAACCGGCAAGGAGGCGGTTGGTGGCTCGAACGATGCCGTCAATGGTGCTTTGCCCGGTGCCGTAACGGTTGTCGAAGAGATGCTTGGTGTTGGCATCGTTTACGGCGATGATGGGGTATTGCAGGACGCCTTTTTCAGCCATGCTTCTGAGTCGGATAACGCCCGTGGTGGTTTCTTCCGTGCCGCCGAGGATCCCTGGTAGGAGCTCCTTTCTTTCAGAATGAAGGGTGGTCACCAGGTCGGCCCCGTCATCCATGGTGATCTGCGGTTTGGTGGCCAGCGCCGCATGGATGTGCCGGTAATAGGTGTCCTTGTCCTCGCCCTTGATGGCAAAAACCGGGATACCGTCATGGACCGCCAGGGATGCGGCCACATCGTCCTGGGTGCTCAGAGGGTTGGAGGCGCAGATGCAAACCTCGGCGCCACCGGCCTTGAGGGTTTGTGCCAGGGTCGCGGTTTCCGTCGTAACATGCAGGCACGCCGCCATTCTTATGCCAGTCAGGGGTTTTTCAGCAGCAAAGCGCTCCTTGATGGAGCGCAACACCGGCATCGAGTGCGCCGCCCATTCAATCCTGAGTCGGCCTTTCTCTGCAAGCCCCTGATCCTTAATATCGAAGTCCATAAGTTCTCCCTTTTCTATAACCCGGCTTTTTCCCGCAAGGTGTCTACCATGTCGATCTTTTCCCAGGTGAAGTCGGGATCGCTCCGGCCAAAGTGACCGTGGCAGGCGGTTTTCTTGTAAATCGGCCGAAGCAGCCTGAGGTGTTTGATCATGTTTGCCGGCTTAAAACTGAAGCACTCCCGGATTATCTCGGCAATGCGATCCGGGGAGATTTTCCCGGTGCCAAACGTATCCACCATGAGGGAGACCGGTTCGGCCACCCCGATGGTGTAGGCGACCTGCACTTCGACGCGGTCCGCCAAGCCGGCAGCCACGATATTCTTCGCGACGTAGCGGCACATGTAGGAGGCCGTGCGGTCTACCTTGGAAGGGTCCTTGCCGGAGAACGCACCACCGCCATGGCTGCCCTGGCCGCCATAGGTGTCGGCGATGATTTTCCGCCCCGTCATGCCGCAGTCCGCAAGCGGACCGCCAACCACGAAGCGACCGGTTGAGTTGATGAAGTACTTGGTCTTTTGGTCCAACAGCGCCAGCGGAATGGCCTTCTTGATGACCTCTTCGATGATCGCTTCTCGGATCTTGTCATAGGAAACATTAGGAGTGTGCTGGGCCGCCACCACAACCGTATCGATGCGTTTCGGTTTGTGATCTTCATATTCCACCGTGACCTGGCTCTTGCCATCGGGGCGCAGGAAATCGACAATCCCGTTTTTCCTCACCTCGGCCAGCCTCCGCGAGATGCGATGGGCGTAGTAAATCGGCATGGGCATCAGCACGGGGGTCTCATTGCAGGCGAACCCAAACATCAAACCCTGGTCTCCGGCGCCCTGTTCCTCGAAGAGGCCTTCCCCGGGGTTGACGCCGATGGCAATGTCAGGAGACTGCTTGTCAATGCTGGTGATGACCGCACAGGTTTCCCAGTCGAAGCCCATGGACGAATCGTTGTAGCCAATCTCCTTAATGATCTCGCGTACAATTCCCGGGATGTCCACCCAGGATGAGGTGGTGATTTCTCCTGCGAGAAAGACCAGCCCGGTGGTGACCAGAGTCTCCGCGGCGACGCGAGCCGCCTTGTCCTCAGCAATGATGGCATCGAGGATACCGTCGGAAATCTGATCGGCAACTTTGTCGGGATGACCTTCGGCGACCGATTCCGAAGAAAACAGGTAGTTACTCATTGACATTGTGAAACTTCCTCCTTCTGGTAAGGGAATCTGATGTCCATTCGGCTTAATTCGTCAGCACAATTAAGACTCTCTGATACGGAAGCTAACCTTTCATCGGCAGCGGTCTATTCTGGGCGCCCAAAAGAACGACTTTCGGCTTATGTTGCGCCAGTTCCGCCTCGTCATAGTGGCCATAGGAAGCGATGATAATGAGGTCTCCCTTCGCCCCCTTACGCGCTGCCGCCCCATTGAGACAGATTTCGCCGCTTCCGGCGCGACCGGCAATGGCGTACGTATCGAACCGCTCGCCATTGGAGACGTTATAAATTTTGATCTGCTCGTATTGGAGGATATCTGCAGATCGTAACAGTTCTTCATCTATGGTCAGGCTTCCTTCATATTGAAGGTTCGAATCGGTCACCGTTGCCCGGTGGATCTTGGACTTGAGCAGAATGCGCTGCATGGTTTTCTCCTGAACGTTGAAGGTAAGTTCTCAGCAAGTTTCAGCTCACGCAGAAGGACTCAAAATCGCATTATCGATCAGGCGGGCAGGTCCTACATGCACTGCCAGGGCCAGCAATGCCGGACCGGCGATCTGGGCGACCTCCTCCAGGGTGGCGGGGGCGCAAAGTTGCACGTAGTCAATCCTCACGTCATCGCCTTCTGCCAAAACTTCCCGTACCTTGTCCAGGATTACTGCGCTACTCCTCTCTCCGCTTTGCACCAGGGTTTGAGCTTCTCTCAATGAGCGGTTCAGGCGAATGGCTTTCTCGTGTTGTTCGGGCGTCAGATAGGCATTGCGACTGCTCATTGCGAGGCCATCCGCCTCACGCACGGTGGGATGACCGATTATCTCGATGTCCATGTTCAGGTCCTGAACCATTCTCCGGATCGTCACCAGTTGCTGGAAGTCCTTTTCACCGAAAATTGCGGCATGCGGTCTTACGATATTGAACAGCTTGGCAACGACGGTGGCAACGCCACGGAAAAAGGCAGGACGACTGCGTCCGCACAGCGGCGCGGTGACCTCGGTGACATTTACGAATGTCTGGTACCCATCAGGGTATATGTCCCTCGCCTGAGGGATGAATGCGATATCGACTCCCGCCTCGGTCATCAGGCGGACGTCTCGTTCGAGGTCGCGAGGGTATCGGGCGAGGTCCTCGTTAGGCCCGAATTGAGCCGGATTAACGAAGACGCTGGCGACCAAGACGTCGCTGCGACGCCGAAGGGCCCGCATGAGCTCGAGATGACCCTCGTGAAGATAGCCCATGGTCGGCACCAAGCCGACTCGCTTCCGTTCGCAACGCCAAGCTTCTGCTGCTTGCTGCATCTCGGCAATGCTTTCGATGATGCGCATGCTTTCTCCTTTCTTGCTGCTGCTCAAAAACGGCAAAAAGCCTTCGAGACCCTGGTCCGGAAGGCTCCTCCATAAAACAGGCCGGGAATATATATCCAAACCCTCTCCCCGTACTCAGTGTGTTCCGTCTTGGTCCCTTCAGGATCCAAGCGCAGCACTGGCTTTAGAATTGTGCTGTTCAGTAACAGGGAGCCTCTCCTTTGTCAAGCGCTAACGACGGGTGATCCTGAAACTTCCAACTTCCTCCGCACGATCACCTTGGAAAAGCGCTGCATAAAAGAGCGTCCTGATTCGATGCGTAGATGTGTAGCTTGGGTTTCGTTCCCTTACGAAACACGCATAAAATTGTAGAGCATCCTGGGAACGAAACCCAGCAAGAGCCGACCAGCTGATGCTGAATGGTGGGTTTCGTTCCTCGATCAATGACGGCATTGTGAGCCCCAGTCATGGTGAGGAGCGAAACCCAGCCGACGAGGCTGCTGTTGAACAATCAACGGAGCATGTGCGTTTCGCACATGATTCTCTCGAAGGCGAAGCAACGGTTTGACTGAACACAGCTGAAGGGGTTAGATTGGGCTGCAGGATTGCGGCGGTTCTTTCATCGCTCAACACAATCGAAGGAGAATATATGACAAATTACTTGGATAGACTCCGTGAGATGCGTGAGCGCGCTATGGAGGGCGGTGGCGCTGAGCGCATTGCGCAACAGCACGCGCGCGGAAAAATGACCGCTCGGGAGCGGTTGGCGCTGCTCCTGGACGAAGGGACCTTTCAGGAACTCGGAGCACTGGCGACCCACAACATGACTGAATTTGGCATGGATCGGCAGCGCTTTCCCGGCGACGGCGTCGTCACGGGTTTTGGCAAGATCAACGGTCGCCGGGTTGCCGTGTTTGCCCAGGATTTCACGGTGGTGGGCGGGTCCTTTTCGGAAGTCCAGGCCAACAAGATCTGCCGCCTCCAGGATGTGGCCCTGGAAAGTGGTATTCCCATGATCGGCCTCAATGACTCGGGGGGGGCCCGCATCCAGGAAGGGTTTCGCAGCCTGGCGGCTTACGGCGAAGTGTTCGTGCGCAACGTTCTCTCTTCCGGCGTCATTCCTCAGATCTCGGTAATGCTTGGACCCTGTGCGGGCGGTTCGGTCTACTCTCCGGCCCTGACCGACTTTATCATCATGGCCCGTGGCATCAGCTACATGTTCATTACCGGGCCGGACGTCATCAAGGCCGTGACCGGGGAGGAGGTCAACTTCTCCGATCTCGGCGGCACCCTGGTGCATAACAGCAAGAGCGGAGTAGCTCACTTCCTGGCCGAAAGCGATCATCAGGCCATGGAACTGGTGAAGCTGCTGCTCAGCTATCTGCCCCAGAACAATGCCGAAGATCCGCCCCGGGTAGCGCGTTATGACTCACCGGAGCGGATGGAGGAGTCCCTCAACACCATCGTGCCGGAAGATGAAAATGAGCCCTATGACATGCTTCAGGTCATTGAAGCCATCGTCGACCACGGCAGCTTTTTGCAGGTGCACCCCTACTATGCGCGCAATGCCGTGGTCGGCTTTGCCCGCCTTGACGGCTACTCGGTGGGCATCGTTGCCAATCAGCCGGCCTATCTGGCGGGTGTGCTGGATATCGATTCCAGTGACAAGATCGCCCGCTTCGTGCGCATCTGCGATGCCTTCAATATCCCTCTCATTACCTTTGTGGACACCCCCGGCTATTTGCCCGGACTGGAACAGGAACACTACGGGATCATCCGCCACGGTGCCAAGGTGATTTATGCCTATTGTGAAGCCACCGTGCCGAAAATCTCCATCGTCACGCGGAAGGCCATCGGGGGCGCTTACATCGCCATGAGCTCCCGCCAGATGCGCTGCGATCTCTCCTTTGCCTGGCCTTCCGCTCAGATCGCCGTCATGGGGGCGGAAGGGGCGGTGCGCATCCTGCGCAAGCGCGAACTGGCCCATTGTGAGGACCCTGCAGCCCTCGCGTGCCAATTTGTGGAAGAATATCGCGCCCGGTTCTTCAACCCTTACATCGCTGCCAATGTGGGGCAAATCGATGAGGTCATCGAGCCCAAGGAAACCCGCCCGCGGCTGATTCGCGCCATGGAAGTGCTGCGCACCAAGGTGCTCCAGAACCCGCCGAAGAAGCACGGCTTGATGCCAATGTAGCCACACTTCACCGCGGAGAGCTCAGGGCCGCCGCCGGCTACAGCTAAAAGAATTAACCGCAGAGAGCGCAGAGAGCGCAGAGAACGCAGAGAAACAAAGAGTTAAAGATAAATCGTGATAACATTCCAGGGAATTGGACGTTAGCATTGCAGAGTGCACAGCGAAATATCGCTCTGCAATAGAAAGACTTCTCTGCGAGCTCTGCGGTCAATTCCTAAGTCTGACAAAATGAAGGTTCTCAGCATAAACAAGTACAAGACCAGCAGGGGAGGGCGAATATGGGATCACTCAACATTGGTTTGCAGCTGACTGTCTACGGCATGGCTTTGGTGTTCCTGCTGCTTGCCGTGATGGCAGGGCTGATCACGCTGCTGCTGCGATTTGACCGCGTGGCGCCGGAAATGGAACCGCCAGCCGGCCCCCGCTACCCCGCCGGCCTCGATGCCGAAGCCCTCGCCGCCATCACCATTGCCGTGACCATGCACCAGGCCGTGCTGCGTAAAGAAGCGGCGCCCGCCATGCGCCATTACCAGCCGGGCACGCGGCCCAGCCGCTGGGTGAGCGTCGGGCGCAGCCTGCAGAACACCGCATGGCAACCGGGACGGAGGAGTTCATGAGACGATACCGAATAGAAGTCAAAGGCAAAGAGTATGTGATTGACGTGATGGAACTGTCCGCCAATCAGTTCCGGACTATTCTCGATGACCAGGTCTTCGAGGTCCAGGTCACTTCCGACGAGGACCTGGCAGAAGCCCGCATCACCCCGTCGATGATTCCTTTGAGGACCGATGATGAGGCTGTGGTGGACCGGCCGACGGCTACCTATCGCCCACCCGACCCGGACACTCTCGGCCAGCCGTTGCGGGTCTCCTCACCAGCCCAGCCGCCCAAGCCCGACCTCGAAGGGGCGTCGCGCCCGGAGGTCTGCGCTCCCATGCCGGGAGTAATTCAAGCCGTGGAAGTTCAGGTGGGCGATGAGGTGAAGCACGGCCAGACGGTCGTGGTCCTTGAAGCCATGAAAATGAAGAACGCCATCCGCTCGCCCCGGGATGGAGTGATTTCCGAGGTCCTGGTGCGTGTCGGCCAAAATGTGGGCTATGGCGACACCCTCGTAAAGTTTGGGGAGGTGTAATTGTGACGGTCTCCTTTGCGCAACTCCTGCAAGGCCTTCAGAACGTGTCACCCGGATCGCTCCTGATGATCGCGGTGGGCTGTGTCCTGATCTATCTGGCCGTAGTCAAGGAATACGAACCGATGCTGCTCCTGCCCATCGGCGCGGGGGCCATTCTTGCCAACCTGCCGCTCTCTCCCATGATTCAGGACGACGGGATGCTCGAGGTGCTCAAGCGGGCGGGTGTGGACAACGAACTCTTCCCTCTGCTGGTGTTCATCGGCATCGGCGCCATGACCGATTTTGGCCCGCTCCTGGAGAACCCCCGCATGATGCTGCTGGGGGCCGCCGGTCAGTTCGGCATCTTCGGCACCCTGATGCTCGCTCTCGCCCTCGGCTTCGACCTCAACGAAGCGGCCTCCATCGGCATCATCGGCGCCATCGACGGCCCGACTTCGATCTATGTGAGCAACCTGCTCGCCCCCCACCTGCTCGGGCCCATTGCCGTCACGGCGTACAGCTACATGTCGCTGGTCCCCATCATCCAACCGCCCATCATGCGAGCCATGACCTCGCGCAAGGAACGAGCCATCCGCATGCCTTACACCTCCCGCACCATCAGCCGCCGCACCCGCATCATTTTTCCCCTGGCGGTCGTGATTGTCATCGGCACGCTGGTGCCCATGGCCATTCCGTTGATCGGCACGTTGATGCTGGGCAATCTCCTGAGGGAGTCCGGGGTGGTGGAGCGGTTGACGGGGGCGTCGTCCAATGAAATCGCCAACGTCGTGACCCTGTTTCTGGGGCTCGCGGTGGGATCGACCATGCGGGCCGATACCTTCCTGCAGATGCAGACCCTGGCGATTCTAGCCCTCGGGATTCTGGCGTTCGGCCTTGACACCGCAGCCGGCTTGATGTTTGCCAAGTTCCTCAACTTTCTCAGCCGAGGGCGTTTCAACCCGCTGCTCGGCGCGGCCGGCATCAGCGCCTTTCCCATGGCCGCTCGCGTGGTCCAAAAGGTAGGCCAGGAAGAGGATTTCGAGAATTTCCTCCTCATGCACGCCATGGGCGCCAACACCGCCGGGCAGATCGCCAGCGTGGTGGCCGGCGGCGTCCTGCTGGCCCTTTTGGGTGCCCGCTGAGGAGCTTAACGAAAACACGCTCCACTCATTTTGACCTGGTTTTGAACTACGAAAAGGAAGTGGACACTTCTTTGTGCTTTCTTTTTGTGGATTGAATAAGCGAAAAGCGCGCAGCGCGAGGTGGTGATGAACTCCATGCTTGCCTGCATGGGCTTACCATTTCTCCCTCCTGGTTATGCGCTCTTTCGTTGCCATTCCGGTGCATGATAAATTCCGAGCAATCCATCGATGGAAATGTCTTCATCTAATAGAGGCCAATGTATCCCATAGCCCGAGGGTGAGATTTCGAGAGTGTTTCTCTCTTGATCTGACGCTTTTTGAAGGAGAGGGGATATCTCCTTCAGTTGGAATCGTCTTTCCTCACCGTCGATAGTCAAAACCAGGGCGTCACCTTCAAACGTCACGTTTTTGATATCATGATGTTTCCTCATTGATGTGACCTCCTTTGAAACTCATCCCATTGCTGTTCGATATATTCGAAATGCTCATAGATGATTTTCCTGATCTGCCTCTTATCTGCTGGTGAGACATTATAGGCAAAAGCCTCCTCAATATTAAATCTCTGGGGATCCAGCCAATATTTGCATTCCATGTCTCCTTTGCGGCAATGGACATGGATGGGTTCATTCCCCTCATTGGTGTAGAAGAACACTCTCCACCCGAGTATTAAAAGTATTGTTGGCATCGGTTTCATCCTCTGGTATTTGAGCATAACGGCGCGTGCTTCATTGGCGCGAGCAAAGCGAGCGTCCACTGGAAGCCCTTGATCGTAATTAACCGGTAGCTGCATACTGGCGCACATCGTGTTGCAGCCTATCGCCGAGCCTGTCTTCCTCAACGTCAAGATCGTAGTCCATCTGAAGGCCTAGCCAGAACTGCGGAGATGTGCCAAAGCAGCGCGCAAGACGTAGAGCTGTATCTGCCGTAATTCTGCGTTTTCCGTGCACGATCTCGTTAATGCGGCGCGGCGGAACACGTATATCAAGCGCCAGCTTGTTCTGGCTAATCCCCATGGGCTTAAGGAACTCCTCTAAGAGGACCTCACCGGGATGAACAGGCTTAATTCTTTCCTCTCTCATATGATCTGATCCTGGAACGTTTTCCTGAGACATGGAATATTTAGCTTTGCCTGACACCACTCGAAAACAGCTGAAACCATTTGGGCGGCAGGTCAGGCCATAGCTATGGTGTGAACATCTCCTGCAAAATTGCCAAAACACGCCCGAGGGTAGATGAGGAAAGCTTTCCCAGTCGCCGTTCCAACCGCTCACGATCCACAGTGCGAATTTGATCGAGAACGATATGGTCTGAACGGCCTTGAAACTTGCAGGGCACCCGAAAGGGATAAGGATGCTCGCCCGTCGTGAGAGGCGCAACAATGAATGTCCGTAAATTGGCATTGAGTTCATCCGGCGAGACGATTACACAAGGGCGGGTCTTCTGGATCTCACCCCCACGAGTCGGGTCCAGGCTGATCAGGAAAACATCACCTCTGCGAACATCTCCAGCCACTACCATTCCCACTCCTTCTCGTCAAATTGGGTAGGCGCAGGTGGATCTAACAGCAGATCGTCATCGCATTCATGCATATCTTTGGCAGCTTGAGCCCATCCACCCCTCGGTTTGGAGGTGGCCTCGATCACTATGGCTCCCTCTCTTACATGCAGTTCCACCTCGTCGGTCAGGCCGGCTTGAGCGATGAGCGGCTTTGGCAGTCGGATGCCACGAGAATTTCCAATACGAATTAGGCGCGTCTTCATTAGACAATCCTCCCGATATTATGTAGCTACATTGTAAGCCCATACCAGGAGTGGTGTCAACCGCCAATCTTTTTTTTCGGCATGCAGTCATGACTGTTTATGCGGGTTTCATGCTACTGAGCCAGCTTTGAACCGGCCAAACGATTCAAGCTCACGCTGGCTTCTGCAGCCTGGACTGCCAGGTTGCGATGTACTTCAGGGGGAACCCGGATCACGAATTTGCCACTATACTGTCTGGATGCAATGGGCACTGTGAGGGGCTCGCCGTTGTCTTTCATATCCACAACGACCTCTGCAACGACCTTGCGAATACCTTTCAGGGCTGCCTCAGGAGTACGCGCCAGCCAGCTCAAACTGGGGAATTCCGCGCACAAACCCACGTACTCTTTATCGTCCTCAGACCATGTAACCCGGTAAGTGTAACGATCATCTTTCAGTGCCATGCTCCAATTTCAACCTCTCGAAGGCCTTGAGCGCACTTGCCTTACCTGGTAGGTCCTGGCCTTTCCTTTTTTGCTCTGTATGTTCACGCAGGATCGCTCTGCCATGGTGTCCTATAAATTTCTTCTCTGAGCAACCCGAAAAGTTGGTTGGGCATTAATCAGCATCCGCAAAGCAGGGATTTGGAGAGCCTATCTGAATAAGAATGAGTGCTTTATTGGTGTTGCATCTCCATAGGCATTGCCTGGGCAGTGAACCCGACCCCACCCGCCCCAAATGGCCATTACGCTGGTTGGAGCACGAAACCTGGCGCTGCGACGCCTGGCCACAGTTCATAGAAAATTTCGGGCTTGTCCGTTCCGCCGCTGCGGGGACTGGACGGCAGACCGATCTCACGGGCTGCGGCAATGCTTAACTCACCGATTTTGTTCCTCGGGCCTTTGTCGGCAACGACGCAATCGACGGATTTGCTGCGCCAGGTCACGCGGGCCTTGCATCCGCGCACCACGCCGGCTGTGGCTTGGATAATGAGCGGAGGAACGACGATGTAGGGCACCGTTTCGGCATCGACGTAAGCCGCCGGGTCATTGGCTGGCTTGCCGGGGTGGCGATACCATGTGCAAGACGCGATGATACCGCCTGGGAAAATCTTGGGCTCATTGTCTGGCCCGAGAATTACGATATCCCGCGCCCAGGAATTCGCGCAGATGACTTTCCCGTCGCGGATCGCCATCCCGCCATTGGCGAGACTCTCCGTACCCTTATCGTCGGCTCTATAGGCGGCTGGAGCTCCATTCTGGCCGTTCGCTCCATCAGCATCAATATCGCCATCTGCTGTGTAAAAAACGCGCCCTTCGTCGTCTTCCATGACCGTGCACGAATAGCCTTCGTTGGAAATGATGCCAAGTGTTTTCATAGGATGCGTCTCCGTTCGAGTTGCGGTTAGTAATCCACCCTTCATCCTTTCGACAAAATTGCTGCTTCCTACGGCAATGCTCTCACTCCACTTGTGCTCCAAATGGATGTGGTTGGATGCGCCCATGTAACTCAGAACACGCTGTCCATATCGTTTTTTTGCTTCGAACAGCCAGCGGAGGCATCGCCCGCGGTCGCTTGCGAACTTGAGGAGAAATTCCTTCTTGTGACAGCGATGAGTTACCGCTACGCTGTCATACCCTGCGCAGCGAGCAATGCATGCTCCACTTCTACTGGAAACTCCACCACCACGAACTGGCTCCTGTGATAGAGGTAGTCCTCCCCGCTCTCATCCACAATTCTTAAGAGATCGTCCCTGGCAGCCGCCTCATCCGGAATGATCTCATAGATCTTTCTCAAGACCAGAGAAGCTTCGTAGTCGGTATTATCAACGCAGATGGCAAAATGTGTTTTGTGCTTAATCATTGTCTCATTCCATATAACGCTTAATTTTTATATCTTTACGGCCAATCCCATGAGCTTCGTACCAGGGTAACTCAACCCACCTGATGTTTCCATTGGGGAGTCGGGCATGAGCTCTGCCCTTGAGCTTTCTCCATCGCCCCGAGCCATAAATCTTTTCAAGATAAGCCAAATTGCGGATGCTGGTCCCGACCGCGATGACCTCGATCCCTTCGATTTGGCTGATGAGTTCAAATTTCACGGTTTATCCGTTCCTTCTGATAACCTCACCCAAGTCATCCAAGATGGTCAAGGTTTCCTATCGCTGTCACCTGTGGTCTTGTACTCTCAAGACTGGCACGCCTACTACAAGTGCACGATATTCCATTGGTTTTCCATGCACATCGTTTTCCATAACAGCGCGCGAGTAGCCTTCTTTGGTAACGATGCCAAGTGATTTCATGGCATGTGTCTCCGTTCGGGTTGTCGTTCATAGTCAATCTCTGTAGCATGGATGTACTTGGATATGACCATGTAGTTCAGAACCCGCAGACCATAATGTTTCTTTGCCTCGAACCGCCAGTGGAGCCATCGCCTGCGGCCCCCTGCGCCATGCGAACTTGAGGAGAAATTCCTTCTTGTGACACCGATGAGTTAGATGTCACGCATAGCCGGATAAAGACTGCTGTTTGGCTCTCGCCGTATCCCTTTACTCCTTTGCCTTAAACGGTCAATTTCTCCATCAAAAATGCACTCCTAAGATCAAAAAAGCCCTCTATCCTGAAAGGTTTTCCTGAGACATGGAACACTTGGCTTATCGCGGTAGGAATGCCGGTCGCCCGGCACCCCCCGCACAGATCCGTACGTGAGGAATTATCTCATACGGCTCCTACCTTGGGTTAATGACGCAAAGTCGCTGATTTCTGCTGTTTCACGTATTCTGTCAAGTCCGATCAATGTTTACTCCTGCCACTGTGTGCAGGTCCCAGTCGGGCTTTACAGAATTCCCCTCGGTCACCGGCCTTCCCTCCAGAGCCTCCGCCGCCACTGTGCGTTGTTCGGCTCCTTCTTCGGTACTACGCCGATGTCTGACTTCTCCATAGCGTTCACATCGGGCTTATGGCCACAGGCCTTCCCCGACCGCTCTGCGATGATGCCCCCAGAGGCTATGGAGATCTCCCGGTTCTCGAGCATAGACTGTCCACGCATGCACAGGGTCTTAGACTCCGCGGGACCTGGCGAGGGCTCGCTGTCTAACGCCCTCATCCAGTATTGCCTTCCCCCTCGGACCACAAGGTCGGCATCCCGGATGGGTGATTTCGGAGCTCAATGGCTGGCCTGCGTTTTCCCCTGTCAACTGCATCACGTGTAACCTCACGGCTACCCGCACATGACTCGGGGCCACGATGGAGCAGCTCCTCCTTTCATGTGGGGCTCTTTCATCCCCTACTCTATGCCGGTTTATCCCGGCGCTTACGGCCCGACCCTGCTCGCCAGGCACGCCTACTGCAGACACACGACATTCCTTTGCTTTTCCATGCACATCGTCTTCCATGGCAGCGCGCGAGTAGCCTTCTTTGGTAATGATGCTAAGTGATTTCGTGGGATGTGTCTCCGTTCGGGTTGTCGTTCATAGTCAATCTCCGTAGCATGGATCTATTTGGATATGACCATGTAGTTCAGAACCCGCAGACCATAACGTTTCTTTGCCTCGAACCGCCAGTGGAACCATCGCCTGCGGCCCCTTGCGCCTTGCGAACTTGAGGAGAAATTCCTTCTTGTGACGCCGATGAGTTAGATGTCACGCATATCCAGACAGGAAATACCGTTTGGCTCTTGCCATATCCTATTACTCTTTGCCTTAAACGGTCAATTTCCCCATCAAAAATGCACTTCTAAAGTCAAAAAAGCCCTTTATCCTGAACGGTTTTCCTGGGACATAGGACACCTAGCTTGGCCCGACCTAATGCCGTTAACTTAAGCTCTCACCCTGATGTGGAGACACCTTGGCGCCATTCAGGCGAAACGCGAAATGGTGTGTTTTCAAAGTCTTCCAGACCAAGCCTTTCCTGGGATGACGACGTGGCCGACGAGATTTTCCTTAAGTTAACGGCATTAGGCCCGACCCCACTCGTCTCGTCACTCGTTAGAGTCTTCGGTAATTGTTTGGCATCACGCAGCATCAATTGCTGGATTGAACCCAGAGCTCAAGGATGTTTCGATTCGCTTTGGCGTCGCAATCGCTGATATTCACTAGGCCAAGTTCGCCAAAGCCTTTTGACTCAAGGAGACTCTTTAGTGCGGTGGCATCTTCAGTATTGCTTGGATTGCAATACCGAATTTCACTACGACTGATTCTGCGGTTCAAAACCTCCAGTGGCATCACCGTGAATCGAGACTTGGCTAAAGTGTTCTTGATGGAAGTATATTGACCTCTATCTTTATCCTGCCCGATTTGCGGGTATACAGTTACGGTCTCACGTGGTGGCGGGGGAGGCGGGGTGGGGGTCAACTCCTTTACGGTCTCACTTGCTGGCAGGGGAGGCGGGTTGGAGGTCAACTTCTCCCAAATCCATGGAAGCGCAAAGATGGCCACGATCAGGCCCAAAATAGCTACCCAATGCTTCAAGGTGATTTTGGTCTTGATGGAAGGCCGCTCTTGGTTCATCACTTGTGGCAGTTCAGGTGTGGTCCGGTCTCCTTGACTTGATTCCCGCTGCAACTCGGATGATAGGTCCATCACTTCTGCCGCTAGGTTTCCTTCAGGCTCCAGAACGGTTACCGCCCTGAGGTCTGAAATCGCACCAGATTTCAATACACCGGCTATTTGGGGAGGTGTAGCGCGGATTTCCAAAATATCGGCAAGCTTGCTGAGACCCTCCTTATAATTGGACTGGAAAGAAATCGTTTGATAGCTTGTCCAAAGAGAGGGCGGATCACAAGACATGACATCGAGAGGGATTACCTGTAGTTTCCCTTTTCGTTCTAAGGCGATTGCCACGTTTGTCTCCATTCTCACCCACTCTGATTCTAGTGCCGACGGTGTAAGCACCGTAATCACGTGGGTACTCCGCTCCAACCCTCGGTTGAACTAAGCGCTACGCGCAGTGCCGCACTGCCAGCCCCCGAGTGAATCCCGACAATTCTCTGAAGAGTCCAGCATGCCTATACTTGGAGTGTCAACCCTTCACCCAAACTCCAAGGAGGTATAGCCATGACTGAGCTCAGAAAGAGAATGATCGAGGATCTTCAACTCAGGGGCATGTCTGACACAACTCAGAAAATGTACGTCAGGGCAGTGCGCAAGCTTTCCGAACACTATCACAAATCTCCCGATCAAGTCACAGATGAAGAGCTTCGCCAGTATTTTCTTTATCTCAAGAACGTCAAAAAGTTTTCCAGAACTGCCAGCACCATTGCTCTTTGCGGGATCAAGTTCTTCTTCCGGCACACCTTAAAACGTGACTGGAGCACCCTCACCTTCGTCCGGCCTCCCCGAGAGAAAAAGCTTCCCGTCGTCCTGAGCATCGAAGAGGTCCGAAAGATCTTGAACTGCATCCGATTGGACCGCTATCGAGCATGCCTCACCACCATCTACTCATGCGGACTGCGCCTACAGGAGGGCACACACCTTCGGGTTACCGATATCGATAGCTCAAGGATGCTCATTCATGTACGCCATGGCAAAGGCGCCAAGGATCGCTATGTCCCCCTGCCCAAGACCACTCTTGAGATCCTGCGACGCTACTGGGCCACTCATCGCAATCCCAACCTTATCTTCCCCGCACCGGGTCGCGGCGGCATCCACATGCCCGGAGCAACCGAGTCCATGCCAAAGAGCAGTGTACAGATCACCTTCAAGGAAGCTCTCAAGGAGAGCGGGGTCAATAAGCTGGCCAGTGTGCATACGCTTCGCCACTCGTGGGCTACTCATTTGCTCGAAGCCGGAGTCAACCTTCGTCTCATCCAGGAGTATCTGGGGCACGATTCCCCAACCACCACGGCCATCTACACCCACTTGACCGTGCGAGCCGAAAGCATTGCAGTTGAGGCCATCAATCAAATCATGGGTGATCTGTGAAAGCGGAAGTAGCGGATATCTTCCGCCTTCATGGACCTGAGTACCGGGAAAAGTTCTCCCATCGAATGCTCCCGAGCCATCTTGAGGCCATGGACGACATCGAGCAATGCCGAACCGAGGCCATGGGGGGCCATGTCTACTATTGCGAGACATGCGCCGAACACCGCTACAGCTACCACTCCTGCAAGAACAGGCACTGCCCCAAATGTCAGAACGATCAGGCACGAGTGTGGCTGGAGAGCCAAAAGCATTTGCTGCTCCCCATCACCTATTTCATGGTGACATTCACTCTTCCCGAGGAATTCCGGAACCTGGTGCGCCGGCACCAGAAGCTCCTCTACAATATCCTCTTTCGTACCTCGGCGGAAGCCATGCAGCAGATTGCAAAAGATCCCAGATTCATCGGAGGACTCATCGGCATGGTGGGTGTCCTCCAGACCTGGACACGGGACATTTGGTATCATCCCCACATTCACTACCTCGTTCCCGGAGGAGGCATGTCATGCGATGGCAGTAAGTGGCTTTCATCACGCAAGGACTTCCTTTTTCACACCAAGCCACTCGCCATGCTTTTTAGAGCCAAGTTCCGAGATGAGCTTAAACAAACCGATCTCTTCCTCGAAATCGATCCCGGCGCGTGGAAAAAGGAATGGGTGGTTGACTGTGAGCCTGTGGGGTCTGGAGAGGAAGCCTTCCAGTATCTCGCTCCCTACATCTTTCGCGTAGCCATCACGAACAATCGCATCCGCAAACTGGAAGACGGCAGGGTCACTTTCGAGTACAAGGAGCCGGACACCGGCCGGATCAAGCTTTGTACGATCAGTGCCGAGGAGTTTATCCGCAGGTTTTTATGCCACATCTTGCCGGATCGATTCATCAAGGTCAGGTATTATGGTTTCTTGGCTCCCGGCAATCGCCATTTGCTAAGAAGGGTAAAAGAACTGCTCGCCGCGGGCCCGACTGAAGCCAAGACAAAAGGAGATTCTTCAGATGCCAAAGAACAAATGGATGCTCCGCGTTGCCCCAAGTGCGGGACCATCCTGATACATGTTGAGGTTCTTAAACCCATGGGTCGATTGCCTCCATAATACCGGCTCTCGATGGGGTTCTTCTTGAGTAGCAAGGAACGGGCGGTGCAAAAAGACTCCTTTTAGCTACAAGGGACGATTGCGCCGTTCTCATGGCAACAATACTCAGGCAAAGATGAATGATGCCTTTTTCTCCTCAGAAGGGAGTCCCAATTCGGTGCACCACACTCATTTCACCCCCTCACACACATCGTCCTGTCCTTTTTGTCCCCCTCTCCGGTCAAAACACACTCCCCCTTCAGGTACCTCAGGTATTCAAACTCCAAATAAGATGTCCCGCCCGGCTTAGTTCAACCCAGAATTGTGTGGCGGCTCAGTCCGCACTGCTATGAGAGTTCTCCGTCTTGCCCGCGCCACACCGAAATTCTTAATACGTTGATCGCATCGACCCAAGCTTCGCCGGGCAGAATACTTTCAGGGGCAATCCAGACTTCCACGTCTAAACGCTTTAGATCTTCAGATAAATGATGAGCGAACGTAGTATCCGCCTTGTCGTAACTGATGAACACCTTCTTAGATAAGGTCATAATAATCCTCCTTGATATAATCTCCGTGCTCCAACACAAAGGTCACCTGTGACTGAAAGGACTAAGGTGAAACTTTTGGTTGATAGGCGCCAGGGCAGGAGGTGCACAATTCTCCTTTGAAGGCAAACACGAAGCATGCTTCGCGTTCAGCATATTTATTGCCAATTGTCGACCCAAGCCCACGGTGTCCTGATCAGCCAGTGATTCTGTGGTTTCTGTATAACTCCACAACCTGAGAAGGTGGGCTCAGCCCTGGAATGGCCTATCCTATGGGCGTCTGCTCGTGTCCTGACTTCCCGCATGACTTTGTTTTTTCAATATATTTGATGCACAGACTCGCGACAAGCGGTTTCTGATAGGGTGCCCGCTTCTGTGGTAGCTCATACAAGACGAAAGATATCCCAGTTCAGGAAAACTCCAGTCGAGCCAATTCAATCTGCTGCCGGCTCGTGCTTTGACCTTTTTCTCAAACTTGTAATGAGAAACTGGCTCAAAACTTCCAACTCAAGGCCGTCTTTCTGGTGGGTAAGCCCTACTTGCGACCCTGGACGCGCTCCTTTACCGTGGGGAAGAGGTCCATCTGCGTGTGCGGGAGAAAGAGGGCGGCGGTGTAGTGGTTCATGAAGCCGGGGGTTTCCGAGAGTTCGAAGTTGGTCATCATCGACGCTACCCGGCGCTCCTCGGCCAGCAGTTCGCGCGATAAGGCCAGCAGCGTGGCGCCCTGGAGGGAGCCGTTGCCGACGAATTGAAAGCGCTCGCGGGGGAGGTCGGGGAGGAGACCAATGGTAATGGCATTTTCGATATTGATGAAATTGCCGAACGCTCCGGCAAGGATCACCTGTTCGAGGTCCTGCAGCGTGTACCCGACATTTTGGAGCAGCGTCACATAGCCGGCAAACATGGCCGCTTTGGCGCGCATGAGGTTGTCGACGTCGGCTTCACTCAGGGTGATATCCCGGCCGCTCTGAGTGTCGGGCGCGGTGGCCAGAACATATTCCCGGCCAAACTCTCCCATGCGAATCCGGGGCGTGTCCAGGTCGTCCCGGAACCGGCCGTTGGGTCCGATGAGATTGGCTTCCATGAGGGCCGCCAGGAGATTGATCAAGCCCGACCCGCAGATCCCTTTCGGTTTCACCATGTCGATGGTTATGATCATGGGTTCATAGGTGTCGGGATTGACGCTCACATCTTCGATGGCGCCGCTGGTGGCGCGCATGCCAAACCGGATGCCGCCGCCCTCGAAGGCCGGCCCGGCCGAGCACGCGGCGCAGG
This sequence comes from uncultured delta proteobacterium, assembly GCA_963808625.1. GTDB lineage: Bacteria > Desulfobacterota > Syntrophobacteria > Syntrophobacterales > Syntrophobacteraceae > JADGQM01. The sequence goes on along the minus strand of CAWEHK010000008.1, from coordinate 53,470 downwards.
CAAGCCAGTCTTCATTGCCGATGACAATCTCGCCGTTGGTCCCGATATCGATGTAGAGGGTCAGTCTGTGGTCCTTAAAAATGCCCGAGGCGAGCACCCCGGCGACAATGTCACCACCGACGAAGCTCGCGACCGAGCTTACGCAATAGATGAAAACATGGGGCGGCAGGTCCAGTCCCAGGTCGCGCGCCCGCGTGAGCGGGATGCTGCAGGCTGCGGGAGTGTAGGGTGCCAGCCGGATATATCTTGACTCGAGACCGTAGAAAAGGTGCGTCATGGTGGTATTGGCCGCCAGCGTCAGGTGCGAAATCTCATCCACTGACAAATGGTGTCGCTTCAGCAACCGGTGCATGATCTGGTTGATCGAAGCCGCCGCCGAACGCTGTAGCTTCTGCAGCCCCTGGTCGGTCTGGCTGAAAATGATCCGGGTGATGACGTCATCCCCATAGCTGATCTGACCGTTGTAATCGGCAGCGTGGTCGAGAATCTTCCCTTTGGCGAGATCCACCAACTGGACCCAGACCGTGGTGGTGCCGATATCTACCGCAAGAGCGAAGTGGCGCTGGGTGGTGTCGCCGGGCTCAACGTTCAGCATGTGCGGAAAGCGATAGCGCCGGCGCGAATAATCGAGAGAGGCGGTGATTTGATAATTGCCCTCGCGCATCACCTGGGCAAGCTTCCGCAGCAGGTAATAGTCTATCGTGACCGTGCCAAGAGCGTGTTGGCGGGCCAAACCCTGCTCCAGACGGGAGAGATCGCAGACATTGTCATGTAAGGTTGGTGGCGGGAGTTTGACGAACCGCTTTTGGAAAGCAGGATGATAAAACCCTGATGCCTTCAGAGCTTCGATGTCGATGGCGCTTGGGCGCAGAGCGATCCCTGAGCGGCGGCGCGTGAGCGTGTGGTGGTCTAAAAGAGATTCAGGCGGGACCCGGATTACCGCATCGGACTGAAGGCGGCACTGGCACGCCTGACGATAACCCAGGTTCCAGGCTTCATCGCTCAGGAATCCGGAACGGGTCGTATCCAGTTCCCCCGATTCCAGGAGAATCCTGCATTTGCCGCACACGCCTTCGCCTCCGCAGGAGGCATTGATATGGATACCGGCATCCGAGGCGGCCCGGAGCAGATTTTCCCCCTCCGGGACTTCGATAGTGATGTCATAAGGATCAAAAGTGAGCTTGACGGTCATCAGCAAGTCCTGTTGCATAAAAAATAGTGGCCGGTGGTCAGTGGCCAGTGGTCAGAAAAAGGCCAAAATTGCAGGCGGCCGCCATTTTCATAGTTGGTTGTGACCGTAGGCCATCCGGGTTTAGTTGAGTCTCATCATGACCCCGGCGTCTGGGGGGATGAGCCTGCAGCGCCCTCCACGAGCAAGCGAGATAGCATAGGGACAGGAAGCAAAAAATGCAAGCTGACGAAGGTGCAGTTGATGAAAAAGTTTGCCCGTTGCCTTCTCCATGCATCCGTCAATGGAAATGATCCTTGAGAGTCGCCGGCCAATTGGTTTATATGGGATTACTCCTGTCATACCGGTGAAAGCCGGTATCCAGGCTATTCTTCTGGATTCCGGCGTACGCCGGAATGACACAGGGGGTTTTCATGCTTTGTTGTGACCCTGTGGGTAATGGAAGTTAGTCTGAATCACCATTTCGGTCAGGGACTTCAACGTCTCACGTTGATACGGGAGAACACCGCATGTGGCTGAAAAAGCTGGCCTGGCACCAGCGCATCGGCGCCAAAATGAGCGTCCTGACCAGTCTCCTGGTGATCGTTCTGATTACCGCCTATACCTACTTCGCCATCCAGAATCAGCGCAAGCAGCTCATCGAAGAAGTCATCAGAAGCGCCAATATCCTCAGCGATACCGTAAAACTCAGTACCCGCAAGGACATGCTTCTCTATGCCCCCGACCGCCTTCACCAGTTGGTGGACACGCTCGGGGCCCAGCCATCTCTCGATAAGATGCGGATTTTCAATTCCCTGGGGGAGATCATCTATTCCTCGGACAAGGCGGAGATGAACATGCTGGTGGATAAGCGGGCCGAGCAGTGCTACGCCTGCCATGCCGCCGAAAAGCCGCTGGAAAGGCTGGCCATGCCCGAGCGCACCAGGATTTTTCGCGCCCCGGGAGGATACCGGGTGCTCGGCATCATCAATCCCATCTACAACGAACCCGATTGTTACAATGCCGCCTGCCATGTCCACCCTCCGGAGCAGAAAGTCTTGGGGGTGCTCGACATTGACGTTTCCCTGCAGCCGACGGATGAGCGCATTGTGGCAGCGGAAGTGAATCTCGTCCTGATCGGCCTGGCGACGCTCATTTCTCTTGCCTGCCTCATCAAGTTCCTGATGAACCGCTTTCTGAATCAACCGGTGAGACAGCTCATCGAGGGCACCCATCGCGTGGCTCAGGGGGACCTGGATTTTCAAATCCCGATTCGCACAGAGGATGAGTTGGGCATTTTCGCCCGCTCGTTCAATCAAATGACCCAGGATTTGAAGCGGGCAAAAACCGCGCTCACGGAGTGGGGCAACCGGCTGGAACATCTCGTGGATGAGCGCACCCGCGACCTGCGGGAAGCCCAGGAGCGGCTCGTGCGGAGTGAGAAGCTGGCATCCGTCGGAAAACTCGCGGCGGGTGTGGCCCATGAGATCAATAATCCTCTCACCGGCGTCCTCACCTTCAGCCAGCTCCTGATGGAACAATTTCCCCCGGAAAGCACCGCCTACCAGGACCTCAAAGTGATCCATCAGGAGACCCTGCGCTGCCGAAAAATTGTGCGCGGGCTCCTCGAGTTTTCACGGCAGACGGCCCCCGAAAAGCGTTCCGTCGATATTCGTGTGCTCCTGACGGAGGTCCTGAACATCGTGGCGAACCAGGAATCCTTCCAGAACATTCACCTGGTGAGGGAAATGGAGGGCGAGGTCCCGCCGTTGATGGCAGACCGGGACCAGCTCAAGCAGGTCTTTTTCAATATCGTGGTCAACGCCTCCGAAGCCATGACCAACGGGGGAACCATAACGATCCGGACCGAGCACCTTCCGGAGCGCTCCCAGGCGGTTATCTATTTCGAAGACAATGGCCCGGGCATAACCGCGCAAAACCTGGACAAGCTTTTCGACCCGTTTTTCACTACCAAGGAAATGGGCACAGGACTGGGGCTGGCGGTTTCCTATGGAATCATCAAAGTCCATCGGGGCAATATCGAAATCAAAAGCACTCTGGGGCAGGGCTGCCAGGTCGTGGTCACGCTCCCCGTTGAATCAGGATAGCCGAGGAAGGAGGCATTGATGCCAAGCGATCAGAGCATGCTCAGATCGGAAACGGTGGAAATGATTCAAACCCGCCTGGCAGAGTTGGGATACTATCGGGGCGAGATTCATGGGAACTTTGATGAAGAAACGGTAAGGGCCGTTAAAGCCTTCCAGCACGATCACAACCTGGCAGAAGATGTGATTACCAATCCCGAAACGTGGCGGCAGATTTTTTTCCTTGATGAACAGAAGGATGGATATACGTTTACGGATATCTTGAAAAGGGAACTCTTTGAAATCAGCCTCTCGCGCAAAAGACGGCTGCAATTTCCACAGCGAGGTATTGCAGCAGGAACGCGGAGTGGAAGATGCCCACCATGCTCAGCTTGTGGGCCTCGCTTTCTCCGGGGGCGGAATTCGAAGCGCCACCTTCAACCTTGGTGTCTTGCAGGCATTCGCCGAGTTGAAGATTGCTGCGCCTCTTCGATTACCTTTCGACAGTATCGGGAGGGGGTTACATCGGAAGCTGGTTCTCCGCCCTGATCAGGCGCGAACCCTTGCTGCCCGGGGTGGAGGAAGAGATCGCGCCGGATTTTTCCGACCCTGCCGTGCCCCAAAATCCAGTAGTCAACGAGCAGCGAACGAGGCACGAACCTGCGGCCATCAGCTTTCTTCGGAGGTACAGCAACTACATCACCCCCAAAACGGGACTGTTCAGTGCTGATGCATGGTCGGTGGTGTCCACCTATTCGCGCAACCTGTGCCTCAACCTCACCATTCTTTCAGCCGGCCTCTTCAGCCTTCTTATCATTCCTCGCCTTCTGGTGTGGGCACTGACACCCTTGAAAGAATCATTGTACGTGAGTTTGGTTCCATTTATCTTCATTCCCCTTACCATCGTGCTTCTCTCAGTGAGCCTCCTGACCATCACCCTTAATCTTGGCCCTTCGTCAGCCGGGATAACGGCAAAGGCGCCGTTCTATGTCAGTCAACGCGGGATTCTATGGCTCGTTGTTTTACCTGTTGTGGTGGCGGCTTTGCTTATAAGTTACATGGTTTCGGCGATCCCAGCCGTGAATCAGATGAAATGGAGTCATTGGGCATTCGGCGGCGCCGCAGGATATCTCCTGCTATGGGTGCTTTGCTGGTCGACCGGTCAGTTTTCCCAATGGGCACAGGGGAAAATCCTGGAGAGAAAATCAAAGGTTCAGGATGGGCCACCCGCGACGATTACCCGGCAGGATAGGTCAGGCGAACAGAAGGTTTTGAAACGAGCCGTCTGGCTTTCCGCTCCGCTGGCAGGATTTTTTGGCGGCCTTCTGATGTGGGGCTGCGCCAGTCTCCTGGGTGAGCTCTACAGCGGTTTGTCGGGGCTATGGGGTATCGTGAGTTTCGGCCCACCCATTATGATTCTGGTTTTTTCGGCTATTGTCGCCTTGCATATAGGCTTGATGGGCAGAGAATTCCCCGAGGAAAAGCGGGAGTGGTGGAGCCGCCTGGGTGGGTGGCTCCTCATTGTCATGCTGGTTTGGGGGGGAGGCTTCGGGATTGCCATTTACGGTCCTCTGGTTCTTAAGCTGAAGTTCGCGGAGGATTGGGTCAAATGGTGCCTGACTTCAGGGTGGTTGGTTTCGACAATCGGAGGTGTCATTGCAGCCAAAAGCTCGAAAGCGGGCAAGCCAGGGGCCAAGAACTGGATTGAAATGATCGCCTTGTTCACGCCGGGCATCTTTGTCGTCGGCCTGTTCATTTTGCTGTCGGTCCTTTCGGCAGCGATGTTGAATGAGTGGCTGATCCCGCAATTAACCAGAATCATGACCGAATATGGTCAAGATTACAGCTGTGCACCTGCGGCCGGAGCGAGCGCCCTCGATGGTCTCATCGGATGTTATTTCTACACCATGAATCTGACGCTGGACGGCAAGTTCTTGTTTCTCTTGTTTCTCGGTTTCTCATTATTGATGGGTGCTCTATCATTGCGTGTAGACATTAACGAATTTTCGATGCACCACCTTTATCGGAATCGACTTACGCGCTGCTATTTGGGGGCCTCCAATCGTTCTCGCAAACCCCAGCCGTTCACCGGATTTTCCGCCAATGACGACCTGAGACTCAAAGAGCTTTCCCCATCGGAACCCCGCAAAGATGGCATGATCTACCGGGGACCTTACTTGATCATTAATGCCGCTTTGAATCTGGTTGGAGGGAAGGAGCTCGCGTGGCAGCAGAGGAAAGCGGCGTCTTTTGTATTCACGCCGCGCTTCTGCGGCTATGAATGGCCTTCCGCTGATGGCGGGCCGGGTGGTGGCAGGAAGGATGCAGACCACCAGTTGACGGGATGTTACCGCCCGACGATCAATTTCACCAATCCCGATGGAGGCATCTCCCTGGGGACGGCATTGGCCATCTCCGGAGCTGCCGCCAGCCCGAACATGGGATACCACTCCTCACCACCTCTGGCATTTCTTCTCACGATCTTTAACGTGCGCCTGGGCTGGTGGGTTGGAAATCCCGCCCAGTCCAAATGGATGGAGCCCGGGCCTCGGTTTGGGCTCAAATATCTGATGGAGGAACTGTTTGGTCTTTCCAATGCCGATTCGAGCTTTGTCTACCTGTCCGATGGGGGACACTTTGAGAATCTTGGCATCTATGAATTGGTGAAGCGGCGCTGCCATTTCATCGTGGCCTGCGATGCGACTGAGGACGGTAAATTTGCGTTCGCTGACCTTGGCAATGCCATCAGGAAATGCAATGCGGACTTCGGCATTGAGATCGAGATTGATGTCAACCCCATCAGGCCTCAGGGTGACTCGAACCGCAGCCTCTGGCATTGTGCCATCGGCGCCATTCATTATGAACGAGTGGACCGTGACGCAACTGCCGGCACGCTCGTTTTCCTCAAGACGTCGCTTACGGGAGATGAACCGACCGACCTGCTCAGCTACCATGCGAGCAATCCGGAGTTTCCCCACGAGACAACGGCAGATCAGTGGTTTGATGAAGCGCAATTCGAAAGCTACCGTAAGCTTGGCTATCATGTTGCCTCATCGGTTTTTAAAGAGGTGGTCGAAAAGCTCAAGAAAACCAATCAGCTAAGATCAGACGTCGATCCGGAGGCGCTCTTATCCGAGTTGCGACAGGTTTGGTATCCTCCCAGTTTCGACGTGCGTGCTGCTTTCACCAGACACGCCCAGGCCATGGACGGGATTCTTGAGAGGATTCGGAAGGATGAGAACCTGAAGTTCCTCGATGCGCAAATTTGCCCGGAATGGGAAAGTCTCAGCCTGCACGCGACCGGCGACGTTAAGAAGGGACCCGAATGGTGGTTGCCAAAAAAGTACGAGGAACTTCGCGGCGGTTTTTATCTCTGTAACTCGGTAATCCAGTTAATGGAAAACGTTTACCATGACCTCAACCTGAAGCAAAACTATGACCATCCTGACAATCGGGGCTGGATGAACCTCTTCAGGCATTGGTCATGGTCGGGAATGTTCCGCGTAACCTGGGCAATCAGCGCCTGCAACTTTGGCGCACGCTTTCAGGGATTCTGTCAAAGGTATCTGGGGCTGGAGCTTGGTAGCGTCGAAGTGGCACAACGTCTCAGCGTGAAGGAAGCCGGCGAGCCGAGCCTCAATTTCCTCGAAATTCAACTACTGCATTCTTTCATAAGACGAAATGCGGAGCTGATCGAAGAGAAAATTACCATCATCCCGCTGAAACTTGTCATCCTGCCGCCAAGACCGGAAGGGTTGGAAAGGCTGGAATTTAATTTCGGCTTCACGGTGTTGGATGAAGCGAAGCGGGTCTTATATTTTCGAGTGCGGGATCACTTGCGGAAAATGGGACTTGCCCGCCTGGCGCTGAAGGAATTGATTCAGCGTGACGTCGTCACCGGCATTGATCTCAAGGAAATGGGTGCTGACGCCCCCGAGGTCCCGAGCCAACGTGATCGCAACGGATTCGAGAGACTCTTTCAATCGGTCTGCTCAGAACGCCAAACCCAAGGATCATAGAGATACCTGACAAGGTTGAAACCTTTGCTTGTTGCCTGTGCAAGGCGCTGTCGGGTTCCGCTCCGCTGCACCCAACCTACAGGGTTGCTTGCTTCAGAACGATTAGGGGCGTTCATATCTTGTGGAGTCTAAAGTTTGAACTCTTCTGAGTAGATCTTCACCTCGGTTTTCTTTGATGCAAACGCCCCGATCTCTTCCAGAAAGGTAAGATAGCCCAAAAGATTGCGATCCTCCTCGCGGGGAGGTTGACGCATGGCCTGAAAATCCTCCGGGGTCAGTGGGAGATCAATCTCCAGGATGAGCAATCTCTTATCTTCTACCGGTAAGCTCATCGAATTTCTCCCGCTGCCCGAACTTCTCAAAATAGCTTCGAACCTCATCCTTTGTTTCTATTCTAACTCGAGTTTCCGCTCCTCCCCGAGGTGGAAGCTTTTGTAGTCCTCATAACCCTGGTCCAGGGCGACGGAGACGGGGATTTGTTTGCTTGTTGGTCCCCAGTGCTGAATGGGGCCGGGGCTGCTAAAGAGGTCTCCGTGGGCCCACTTTTCGCGGTTTTCGGCGAAGACCCTGAAGGAGGGAGAGGTGAGCTCGACGAGCGATTTCTCGATGACCGCCTCCGGTTTTCCCTTCCTCATTTCACCGGTAATCAGGCCGGAGAGGGGCAGGGCGAGAGCTCTGCCGCCTTTGTCGAAATCGGTCACCGCAGCCATGTAACCGGTTTTCCCGGCCAAAACGAGGGAGCCGGCGGTCAAGCCGAGATTGAAGGTGAAGGCTGCATCGAACGGTGTGGGTTTGCCGCAGCGGCCTTCGTAGCCGAGGAAGTGCGACTGGGTGGAGAGGCTCAGACTTTTGACCTTTTCGATCTGTTCCGGGGTGGCGTCGATTTTTCCCTTACCCTTTCCGAAGAATTTCTCAGGATGCCGCTTGATTTCGGAAACCCGGTACCGGATCTTATCAATCAGCAATTTCTCCGTTTCGATCTGGGAAACCTTGACATTACCATGCTCATCACGATCCAGGATCAGCATCTCCTCTATTTCATCGGGCAGGGAAGCCATAAGCTGAGCGGATTGGGGCGACAACAGAGGATAAATGAACTCCTGTTTGTTCTTCATGGCAGGAAGGTCCTTGATGTCGGCTTCATATTCGGCCAGCACCCTGTTGAGTTCCTGGATGAGGGTCCTCATCTCGGGGATAAACTCGACCAGCCCTTCCGGCACCAGCACCACACCATGATTGATCCCTTTCAAACGGCGATCGGTGATGGTATCCACGATGTAATTTACGATGTCATCGAGGGACATGTTCTTTTCGGCCACTTCTTCGGAGATCAAAGCAACCGCGGGCTTGGTCTGGAGAGCCACCTCCAGGGTGATCTTGCTGGCCGTGCGTCCCATGAGCTTTCACGAAATGCCAGTATTTTACCGCAGAGGCCGCATCCTGCGTCAAATTGCCGACCATTTCCGAGTAGATCTTCGAAGCCGTATCGTAACCAAACGAAATGGGCAGGTATTTGCCGACCGCCAGGTCCCCGTCGATGGTTTTGGGAATCCCGATGACACTGCACTTCACGCCTTCCCTCTCCAGGTATTCGGCAATGAATGCGGCATTGGTGTTCGAATCGTCTCCGCCAATGACGATGAGGCCATCTAATTTGTTATTGAGCACCGTCTCTTTGACTTTGGCGAACTGTTCAGGGCTCTTGATTTTCGTTCGGTCGGTCCCCAGCATGTCGAAGCCGCCGGTATTGATGATGCCCTCGATATGTTTGCAGCTGATCTCAAAGACATCGCCGTTGATCAGCCCTTTGGGTCCCTTTTTGACACCAAGCAGGGTGTTGTCCTTGCCCAGGGCGGCCTTGAGACCGGCCAGCACATTGTGACCGCCTGCCGCAGGTCCGCCGGAAAAGAGCACGGCAACACGTTTTCCGGTAATCGCCTCGGGGACCGGCTGGGGAGTCGCTTCGAGAACGACATTTCGGTTCTTGCCAACGGTTATTGGAAAGACCTCGGCAGTCCGCTCATGGTCTTTGCTCTGCAGCACGGTCTCGGTTTCTCTGAAGGCCGCGGGGCAGATTTTCCCTGCCGTATTGAGGAACACCGAACAAACGGGAACCGGAAGCTTCCGGATTTCCTCCTCAAAAAGCGAATGTCTTCCACTGGTTTTGGCAATCGTCGACGCTAGCTCCGATGCCTGATCATGATGTGACATGATTGACTCCTCCTTTGACTCAAAAAAATATTCTCAATGAAATTGTATCGACAGCACTGGTCGGCGGTGGCCCGTCCCTGATCAGTCCGCGCTTGCTCCATTCCCGATGGGACAGGTCCATCGCAATTCCGGGATAAACGGCAGCGGGCCCTCCAATAAAGGTTTTCCTACAGCCCTGGCGATGGTTCGGAGCATCCCCCGGAACAGCCAGTGGTGAGGAAAATAGAGGGTATACCAGTAGCAAAGACCGGCAAAGCCTTTTGGGACAAAGCGGGAAAGTTGCTGCAGTTCGGTTTCTTCAGGCCCGCAAGGAGTAATCGTAAATTCCAGGATGGCCTCCCCGGGGAGCTTCATCTCGGAGAGGAGCACCAGGCGATAAGGGGCCGCCAGATCCAGCACCCGCCAGAAATCGAGGGCGTCGCCAACATAAAGCTCGGTTGAAGCCCGCCTCCCTCGTCTCAGTCCCATGCCGCCTACGATGAGGTCCAGCCACCCTCTCATTTTCCAGAGTCGTTCGCCGTAGTACCAGCCCGTCAGACCGCCGATCCTCACAATCGGTTCCCAGACTTCCTGAGGACTGGCCTTGAGGCGGATGCGATAGCCACACTCCTTGACGGTCCCCCCGGCATATGCGGCATCGCCGATTTGCGTCCACTCCGGCGGGTGCAATTCTCCCGCGTCCGTCCAGCAGCCTTCAACGCGCTGCAACTGCGTTTTCTCGAGGGCTCGGCGAATGGTTTCTCTGGAATCCAGGAGCTCCTGAGGAATGATGGTTTGGATGCGGGTGTCCAGGCATACCACCTGGTTCAACAGTCCTTCCACGAGCGGTTGAGCGAGTGATGCCGGAATGGGACTGATAACATGGATCCAGAGGGCGCTCATGCGGGGAGTGATAAACGGCTGGGGTATGATCCGGCGTCGCTTGAGGCCGGCAACCTCCGCATAAATCTGGATGAGACCTTCATAGGTCAGGACATCGGGGCCGCCGACGTCATAGGCTTGGCCGATGGTTTCATCATGTTCCAGGCACCCCGCCAGGTAGTTCAGGATATTGCGGATGGAGATGGGCTGGACCGGCGTGTGAACCCATGGCGGGGTAAACATGATGGGCATACGGTCGACCAGATAGCGCAGCATTTCGAAGGAAGCACTCCCCGACCCGAGAATCATGGCCGAACGGAGCAGGGTTGTCGGCACCGGTCCGGACTGGAGAATGCGTGCGACTTCGTGCCTTGACCGCAGATGAGTGCTCAAACAGGGATCGGTTGTTCTCCCCAGCCCTCCCAGATAAATGATCCTTTCCAGACCTGCTTCGGCTGCTGCCGTGACCATGTTCTGCGCTGACATGCGGTCGGCTTCAACGAAGTTCTTGTTGGCCGAGGTCAGCGAGTGAACCAGATAGAACGCGGCCCCACAACCCGCTGTTGCTCTCCTGAGCGAATCGAGCTCCTGCACGTCACCTTCGACCGCTTCTAGATTGGTATGGGACGCCCATGGCCGGTTTGCCAGCTTGGCCATGGATCGCGCCATGGCCCGGACGCGGTATCCTTGCTCAAGGAGCTCCGGCACCAGCCGCCCCCCGACGTAGCCCGGTAGCTCCCACGACCAGCACCGGCTTGGTCTTCCGTGGAACCATAATCTTCAAAAACCTTTCCTCTTCCTTGGCATTCCTCGCGGACCAGCCACCATAAACCATAAACCCGCGCACCACATCAGTCCGATCTTTATATGCACTATATCCTGAAGGATGTCAAAATTCATCCGTGGTCGATTGCTGGTGGTCAGCGGTCGCCAGAGCAGCCGGCAGAAAGGCCGGCGCAAGCCTGCATGGTTTGCCGCGGGTTTCATGACAGGGAAATTGCTTGAAACACCGAAGAGGCGCCAGTATAAGGAGCGGAGGCGCGCATTTTTGAAATTGCTGTACGGACCTTTTTCACGGTACTTGTAGCTCCGGTGACTTACGCTAACGCTTACGCCAGAAGAGAGGAGCAGCCAACTGATGCCAAAGCATAAAATGATGCGAACTCCCGAGGAGATTTTCTGCGGGATTTGCAACGAAAAACGGGGAATCAATCCCGAGACCCTGAAACATACCGTCATCCTCGCCGTCGAAATCGCTCGGGAAGGCAGGGAGGGCAGAAAAATCGGCACAATGTTTGTGGTCGGAGACTCCGTGGAAGTCTTGAAACACTCGAGAAGTCTTATTCTGGATCCCCTTTTTGGACACCCCGATGAATTCAAACTCATTCATCTTCCCGACATGCGGGAAACGGTGAAAGAATTGGCTCAACTTGACGGCGCCTTTGTCGTCTCGGACGCGGGTGTCATCATCTCTGCGTGCCGATACATCGATGCCTTTTCAGAGGGAATCCAGCTCCCCCTCGGGCTGGGCAGCAGACATGTGGCGGCGGCCTCGATCACCAAACAGACCAATGCCGTCGCGGTGGTCGTTTCCGAGAGTTCCATCGTGCGTGTGTTCGATGACGGCGAAATCATCTCGGAGATCATCCCCGAGCTCTGGATGTTTGCGCGCTATGGTTCACACCTGGCCGGTCCGGTCTCGGAAATCAAGGAGGAGGACTTGACCATTGTCAGTAAAGCTGATTGAATACCCGACCGTTCGTCGTTGACGGGATTGCGCATGTCGGCCTTTCTCCGGGGTGTTCATTGAACGATTCAGAAGGCTTGTGAATGTTTCTGTTTTTGAGGGTTCTGGCTTTTCTGGTGCTGCTCCTGTCAAGCTGCTGCTCGAATGTGCTTGCCTTTTCCTCGGTAAATGTTCCCCTGGGGGATTGGTCCTATGAGGCGCTGGATAAGTTGGAAGGGTTCGGGTTGATTGATTCCCGCTTGCACGGCACCCGCCCCTATTCACGCCTGGAAATGGCGCGCCTGATCCATGAAGCGCACGTGGGAAGAGAACTCAAGGGAATTACCCTTCCGCCACTGGTCGAAACTCTCCTGCGGGACCTCGACAAGGAATTCAGGCAGGAACTGCCGCTGGTCGGCAAGACCACGGACATCCTCCAGAAGAGTTTCATAAAGCCGGTGGATGAAGTGCAGATGCGCTACGCCTATGTTGACGGTGAACCAAGGAAGTTCATAAACCAGGGCAAGAATTACCGGCAATATCCCGGCAGCAGTGCGGGAATTCTGGCGACCGAAGGGACTCCTCTTGTCTACAACAACGACGGAATCATGTACGGGGCAGGCAGTAATTTTTCATTTCAGTTCTCCTCCATTCTTGGATTCCGCGATTTCTTTTCCGCTTATGTCGAGCCTATCGCCGTCGTTCGCGAGAACCCGGTGGGCCTGTATGGTTCGACCGGTTCCGAGGTGGACCTGCTCGCGGGCTATGCCAAGCTGACGGGATGGAATACCGAAATTCAAGGGGGGAGAGACTCCCTGTGGTGGGGGCAAGGGCATCACGGGGACGAAATCATGACGAACAATGCTTTTCCCCTTACCATGGTCAAACTCTCCAATCCCGAACCCACGCTCCTGCCCTGGATTTTCAAATATCTCGGCCCCTTCAAGTACGTTTTCTTTCTGTCTCAAGAGGCCGGGTATGAAAATCCTCCCAATGCAAATCTTATGGGGTGGCGCATCAATTTTAAGCCTTCCTCAATTTTTGAGATGGGGTTCAGCTCCGCCGTTCAGTTCGGCGGGGAAGGTGTTCCATCGCTTAAACCCTCCGATTTTCTTAGACTCTTCGGCGGGAGCCTCGCTTCCGAACTCCAACCAGTTGACGGTCTTCGACTTTCGCTTATACATTCCATGGTTGCGCAATACCCAGCTCTACCTGGAATACGGAGGGGATGACAGCGGCTTTGGCGATTATCAACACCCATGGAATATTCTCATTAAAGATATCGCCTGGATGCTCGGATTCTACTGTCCCAGCGTGACCGACGATGGCCGGCTCGATTTGCGGGTGGAATTCTTAAGCAATTATTACCCGACCGATCCTACCCCCGGCATGTGGTACGCTCACAGCCAGTACCGTTCGGGATATACCCACGACGACATGATCATGGGGCACCACCTGGGCCCCGACGCTGAGGATTTCTACCTGCGCTCGACCTATTACCTGACCAACGACATTCGGTTTGGCCTTGACTACGATTATATGGTGAGAGGAGTGATGCTGGGTTTTACGGAGGAGAAAGTCATTCAATATGCTACCGACTTGACATTTACTTTCTTTGATCGATCGCTGAGTCTCATGACCCGCTACGGATTTGAGACGATTGAAAACTACAACATGCAGATCGGCGATAGTCGCCAAAATCATCTCGTAGAAACCGTTTTGAAGATGCAATTTTAAGCGCCTGCCGCTACCCCCTCTCTCCTTCGCCTTGTAATCTCCGGCTGGGCCAGGTCGGTAAAGCTCAGTCTTCACTTACCCTCTACGCATCAGAAAACAGGAAGCACCTCACCCAGTGATTGGATCCGCACTGCACCAAGGGGGGCCTTTCGGTCTTGCATGAGCTTATTGCCTGCGGGCAGCGCGGTTCGAAGCGGCAGCCGAGGACCGTTGGCTGGGTGTCGGGTTCATGGACAATTGGCCTTGCTCTCCTCGCGGCGACCGGATCGGGCACGGGGATCGCCTGAAGCAGAGCTTTGTGTAAGGATGCAGGGGCTGATCAAAGAGTTCTTGTTTTGCGGCGAGTTCCACAAGGCAGCCCAGGTACATGACGGCAACCCGGTCGCTGATGTGACGCACGACCGAAAGATCATGAGAGATGAAGAGATAGGTGAGCTGGTGTTGTTCCTGAAGGTCCTGCAAGAGATTGATGATCTGGGCCTGAATGGAGACATCCAGGGCCGACAGCGGTTCGTCGCAGATGATAAACTCGGGCTGGAGCGCGAGCGCCCGCGCGATGCCGATGCGCTGGCGCTGGCCGCCGCTGAATTCATGCGGGTAGTGGTTGAGGTCGTCCGCCTGGAGGCCCACAACTTCCATCAGATAGCGCACTCGTTCTTTACGTTCCGCAGGGGTCCCAACCTGGTGGATGTTCAATCCCTCGCCAACGATGCGACCCGCTGTCTGGCGCGGGTTGAGAGAAGAGTAGGGGTCCTGAAAAATAATCTGCATCCGTCTCCTGAGCGTGTGCATTTCGTTGCGAGCCAGGCCGACGAGGCTTTGCCCGGCGAAGGCGATCTCCCCTTCGGTCGGTTCTTCCAGCCTCAGGATTACGCGGCCCAGGGTGGATTTGCCGCACCCGCTCTCTCCTACCAGCCCCAGCGTTTCCCCTCTCCGCACCGTCATATCGACCCCGTCCACCGCCCTTACCATTCCCGCTTCCCGGCGCAGGAACCCGCTGCTCAGCGGATAGTACTTCTTAATATTGCGGACAACGAGCAAGATGCTCATCATAAGGTGGTCCCGAAGTGGCTAATTCTGGCATCTCAAGCCTCCTCATACAACCAGCAGCGGACGGGATGACCGCCGAGCGGTGTTCGAAGGTCGGGTTCCGGCTCATGGAAGCAACGCTCGAAGGCATAAGGACAGCGCGTATTGAATTTGCACCCGGAAGGCAGCGCAAAAAGACTGGGCACCACGCCCTGAATCGCCTCCAGGCGCCTGCTTTCGGTGCTCGAGGCACGCCCGGGGATCGAGCGCATCAGTCCCCTGGGTGTAAGGGTGCAGGGGATGATGGAAGAGATCGACCACCGGCGCTTCCTCCACCATCCGCCCCGCATACATGACCAGCACCTGTTCGGCGATTTCGGCGACGACCCCAAGATCATGGGTGATGAGAAGAATGGTGGTCCGGATGGTTTCCTGAAGCTGCTTCAACAATTCCAGAATTTGGGCCTGAATGGTGACGTCGAGGGCGGTCGTGGGTTCATCGGCCATGATCAACCTGGGATGGCAGGCAATGGCCATGGCAATCATGACCCGCTGGCGCATGCCGCCGCTCATCTGGTGCGGGTAGTCCCTCATCCTTGCGGCCGGAAGCGGGATGCCCACCTTTGCCAGGAGTTCGGCGGCCCGGGTCAGCGCTTCCTTCCTGGTAATCGCGAAATGCCGTTCGATCACCTCGGCAATTTGGTCGCCAACCCGAAAAACCGGGTTGAGAGCGGTCATCGGCTCCTGAAAAATCATCGAAATCTTGTTTCCCCTCAGCGACTGCATCTCGCTTTCAGAGATGGCAAGAAGGTTCGTACCGTTGAACCAGACCTCTCCTCCCACGATTCTGCCGGGGGGCGACGGAATCAGGCGCATGATGGAGAGGGCCGTCATGCTCTTGCCACATCCGGACTCCCCGACAATCCCGAAGACCTGCGCTTCAGGGACCCGGAAGCTCACCCGATCGACAGCCCTGGCCGTACCCCTTTCGGTGAAGAAATAAGTCTGAAGGTCTTTTACTTCCAAAAGCACTGGGTCCATCCGAACCAATCCGAATCGTGAAATTTCTGTGACTTCTTAATAACCGTAGGGTCACACAACGAGCCACGAGAGTCCCATGCCGTCATTCCCGCATGCTTTTAGCGGGAATCCAGGGTCGTTCTGATCCCTGGACTCCCGCTAAAAGCATGCGGGGGTGACGGATTGGCTCATCCTGATTGAGAAGTCACAGACTTCCCGACAGGTTCGGAAGCCTACCAAGGGACATCGGAAATGTCAAAGGGGCAACTGTGCAGGAATCGTAACCGCGTGTGCAAGAATCGTAACTGGCAGGTTCATGGACAGGCGATCTCAGGCCGGGAACACGGCGTTAACCCATACCGGTTATACCCTGGCACAGTTGTTGCCCTAAGGATGAGCGGTTCATTCCAGAAAAGGAGACCGAGGCCGATACTCGGTTGTGAGTTTAAAGAACAGGCGTGAAAGTGAGGAGCACATGGCAAAACCAGCATTGCAGAGCGAACTGTCCAGCATAGCTGAGGACCTTCTCACCGATGATCAAGCCGGGCATGTTCCCGGCGATCTTCCAGTGGAAGCCGGTCCCGAGGCGGGTGGAGTAGTAAGGCCTTTTGTCCGCAAGGAAAACCGTCGCGGTGAGGAACAAGCCCGGCCGAGGAGTGGCCCGGCAAAATCTATCGGGATGATTTGCAGAAGGGTAAAATGGATGAAGGTGTGATCCTCCGGCCGGTATTTCCCAAAGACCCCGGGCGCGAGCGGGATTGCACAGTTCTTTCTTGAACCCCCGAAGAGTATCCCGGTTGTTGAGGGGATCAGACCCAAGGTCGAGGGAAAGTTCATTTTTGTTGGCGAAGAGAAATTTTATGTGCGCGGCGTAACCTATGGCCCGTTTCGTCCGGATGAAAACGGGTGTGAATACCACGACCCCGAAACCGTCGATCGGGACTTCGCCCAAATGGCGGAACACGGGATCAACGCGGTTCGCGTCTATACCGTACCGCCGCGTTGGCTCCTCGATGTGGCTCAGCGCCACGGCCTGCGCATCATGATCGGACTGCCGTGGGAGGAACACATCACGTTTCTCGACAGCAAGAAACTTGCCGGCGACATCGAGCGCCGTGTCCGCGAGGGGGTGCGTGCCTGTGCGGGACACCCGGCACTGCTCTGTTACACCATCGGCAATGAAATCCCGGCTTCCATCGTGCGCTGGTACGGCCATCACCGCATTGAGGCCTTCCTTGAGCGGCTCTACCAGGCTACCAAGGACGAAGATCCTGAAGCCCTGGTCACCTACGTCAACTTCCCGACCACCGAATATTTGCAGTTACCGTTCGTGGATTTTGTCTCTTTTAATGTCTACCTGGAAACCCAGGAGAAGCTTGACGGCTATCTGGCCCGCCTTCAGAACCTTGCCGGAGACCGCCCCCTGTCTGATGGCCGAGATTGGCCTCGACAGTATGCGAAACGGCGAGGACAAACAAGCCTCGACGCTGGAATGGCAGATCCGTTCCACCTTTGCGGCCGGTTGTGCGGGGGTTTTTGTCTTTGCCTGGACGGATGAATGGCATCGCGGCGGTTTTGACATTGACGATTGGGGGTTCGGACTTACCGACCGCAACCGGCAGCCGAAGCAGTCCCTGGAAATGATTCGGAAAGCCTTCGCCGAAGTCCCGTTCCCTCCGGATTTGCCCTGGCCCAGCGTCTCCGTTGTGGTTTGCTCGTACAATGGCGCCCGTACCATTCGTGACTGTCTGCAGGGTCTCCGCAAACTCGACTATCCGAACTACGAAGTCATCGTTGTCAACGACGGATCGAAAGACCAGACGGAGGCGATTGCGAAGGAGTTCGGATATCCAGGTGATTACGACGGAAAACCGCGGTCTGAGCAGCGCCCGGAACACCGGGATGCGCGCCGCCAAAGGGGAGATCGTGGCCTATATCGATGACGATGCGATCCCAGATCCCCATTGGCTGACGTACCTTGCCGCAAGTTATTTGAGAACGAACCACATGGGCATCGGCGGTCCCAATCTGCCGCCCCGCAATGATGGCGCCGTTGCCGATTGCGTGGCCAATTCACCCGGCGGACCCGTCCATGTGCTCCTTACGGATGAAGTGGCGGAACATATCCCCGGCTGCAACATGTCCTTTCGCAAGGCCGCGCTGGAGGCTGTCAACGGCTTTGACGTCAATTTCCGCATTGCCGGAGACGATGTCGATCTGTGCTGGCGCATCCAACAGCAGGGTTGGACCCTGGGATTCAATCCGGCGGCAATGGTCTGGCACCATCGCCGCAACTCGGTGAAAGCTTACCTGAAGCAGCAAATGAATTACGGCAAAGCGGAGGCAATGCTGGAGAAGAAATGGCCGGAAAAGTATAACGCCGCGGGGCATATTCCCTGGGCGGGCCGGCTCTACTTCAAGGGTTTTGAGCAACTTCTCGGGTTCTTCCGCGGGCGCGTGTATCAGGGCACCTGGGGCACGGCCCTGTTCCAGTCCATCTATCAGCCGGCCTCGGGATTGCTGAGCTCCCTGCCCATGATGCCGGAGTGGTACGTGGTGGTAGCGGCGCTCACGGGCCTCTCGCTGCTGGGTCTCGAATGGTCGCCGTTGCTCGTGGCGGTGCCTCTGCTGCTGGCGGCGATGATTGTTCCTTTTGTGCACGCGGTCTTTTGTGGAATTCGCGCGCAGTTTACCACGCCCCCTGAATCGCGGCGTGACTTGATGAAGATGCGTGCGCTGACCGCTTATCTCCATATGGCGCAACCCTTTGTCCGCCTGTGGGGGCGCATTCGCCTGGGTCTCACCCCCTGGCGCCGGTGCGAAGTGACCGGAGTTTCAGTTCCATGGCCGTGGCCGAAGACCTTCAACCTCTGGAGTGAAACCTGGAGGTCCTCCATTGACTGGCTCGAATCGCTTGAAGCAAGCATCAAGGCCCTGCGGACGGTGGTCATGAGAGGCGGGGACTATGACCGGTGGGACCTGGAATTGCGCGGTGGCCTGCTGGGGTCGGTCCGCGTGCTCATGGCGGTGGAAGAACACGGTGGCGGCAAGCAACTGGTGCGGTTCCGGACGTGGCCAAAATGCACGGCCGCGGGGATTTTCCTGGCCCTGCTCTTTGCCGGGCTTTCAGCCGGGGCTGCCGTCGGGCAGGCCTGGATCACCTTCGCCGCCCTGAATGCCGTTGCCTTCCTCTTCATGATGCGCATCTTCAAAGAATGCTCGGCAGCCATGAGCGCCGTCACCACCGTGCTACGCCCGCTCGAGGTCAAGAAGGGATAGTAATTTCTTCCGCAACTCTACTCCACCCTTCCTCATAGCAGGGGAGGGTGGAGTAGCCCACCTTCCCCACACTTTTCACTTATGCCCTTTTTCGATAATCCGGAACGCACAGGGACCAGCCGAAATGAAACGAGCCATTATTGTCGGGGCAAGTTCTGTTATCGGCAGGGAGCTTGCCATGCCTCAAAGGCGTTCATGTCAAACTACCTGGAAGGTCTAAGAAACAGGGCCGCAAAGGCCGGCCTCCCGATTGTGGTTACCGATATCCAGCCGGGATTTGTGGATACGCAAATGGCCAAGGGCGAAAGGCTTTTCTGGGTCGCTCCACCCCAAAAAGCTGCATGGCAGATTTACAAAGCTATTCAGAGAAATGCAAAACACTGCTATATAACAAAGCGGTGGCGTCTCATTGGTTGGCTGCTGAAGGTATTGCCAGCTTCACTTTATGCAAAACTGTGAATCCTTTCTATGGTGCCGCTTTAAGGTCCCGCCAGATAGATTCGGACCTTTTGTTTCCAAAGGATACCATCATATGGACATTCCCTTTGCTTTAAATGCCGATTTTGTGGATTCCCAGTATCAGCAGTGGAAATCCGACCCGAACAGCATTCCCCGGGATTGGCAGATTTTTTTTGAGGGGTTCGACCTCGGCGCCCTCGGAGAATGCAGAGCCGCGGGTATCTGTGAAGAAACCCAGGTGCTGCGGCAATCCCGGGTGGAACAACTGATTCATCGCTACCGTGATGTCGGTCATCTGCTTTCGTGCCTGGACCCGCTCGAGGCCTGTCCCATCGACCATCCATTACTGAGTCTGGCGGCTTTTGATCTCACGGAGGAGGACCTCGAACGGACCTTCTTTGTACCCGGCACTTTTCGAGCGGAGCAGATGCCCCTGCGCGAGATCGTTCCTCTGCTGCATGAGACCTACTGCCGCTCCATCGGGGTCGAATACATCGCACCTGCAGGACCCTGCTGAGCGGCTCTGGCTTCAGGAACGGATGGAACCGAAGCGGAATCGACCCGGGCTCGGGAAGGAAGCACAAATCCGCATCCTGAATAAGCTCCAACAGGCAACGCTCTTCGATCAGTTCCTTCATACCAAATACCTGGGTCAGAAACGCTTCTCCATCGAAGGGGCAGAAGCCATCGTCGCCATGCTCGATGCCCTTGCCCACCACGAAGCGGAACATGGCTGCAAAGAAATCATCCTGGGAATGGCCCACCGGGGAAGGCTGAACGTTCAGACCAACGTGCTCGAAAAACTTTACGAAGCGGTGTTCTGTCAATTTGAGGACAGTTACGATCCGGATGCCCTGGTGGGCAGTGGAGATGTCAAATACCATATGGGCTACCTTGCCGACCTCAAAATCCGAGAGGCTGAAGGTTTGCGGATCTTGATGGCAGCGAACGCCAGTCACCTGGAATCGGTCGACCCCATTGTGGAGGGAATTGCGCGCGCAAGGCAGGAATCCTTTGGCGCCGAAGGCCGGCAAGCGGTACTGCCGATCCTGATCCATGGCGACGCGGCCTTTGCCGGCGAGGGCGTCGTTGCCGAGACCCTGAATCTGTCACAGTTGGAAGGCTACACCACGGGAGGAACCCTCCACGTCATCATCAACAATCAGATCGGGTTCACCACGCTGCCGCAGGATGCCCGCTCCACGAGGTATTCCACCGATGTCGCCAAAATGCTCATGGTGCCGATCTTTCACGTCCATGGTGAGGACCCGGAAGCCGCAATCCATGTGGCCAGGCTGGCAGTCGATTACCGGCGCGAATTCTCCAAGGATGTCGTGATCGATGTCGTGTGCTACCGGCGCTACGGTCACAGCGAGGGCGACGAACCCTACTATACCCAGCCGCAGATGTATGAACGGATCAAGAATCGCCCTCCGTCGAGCCAGATTTATGCCGAGAAGCTGATCGCTGAAGGGGTCGTGACCGGGGACGATCTCAAAACGATTGAGAGCGGAATTACCCAATGCCTGGAAGCCGCTCACAAGAGTGCTCAAGAACAAGCTTGTGTCCCGCCATTCATGACGTTTTTTGAAGATTGGGGAGGTCTTGACGGGAAATACTCACACGAGCCGGTGCCGACGGGGCTCGTGCAGGAGCGGCTGGTTTCCCTTGCGGAAAAGGCCCACGTGTATCCGGAAGGTTTCAGCGTGCACTCGCGGCTTCAGCGCATTCTGGAGCGGCGACTGGAAACCGTCAAGAAGGGTCAGGACATCGACTGGGCCACTGCGGAGATGCTGGCCTTCGCCTCGCTCCTGTCGGAAGGGACCCCGGTTCGGCTGAGCGGCGAAGACAGTCGCCGGGGCACCTTCAGCCAGAGACACAGCGTGCTCGTTGACACGAAGACCGGTGAGCATTTCACGCCGTTGAATTCGCTCGCTGAAAACCAGGCGCCTTTTATGGTCTACGACAGCATGCTCTCGGAAAATGCGGTCCTCGGCTTCGAGTACGGCTACGCCCTCGTCAGTCCCCATGCTCTGGTAATCTGGGAAGCCCAATTTGGGGATTTCGCCAACAATGCGCAGGTCATCATCGACCAGTATATCGCCGCCGGGGAGGCCAAGTGGGGCCGTCGGTGCGGCCTTGTCATGCTGCTGCCCCACGGCTTCGAAGGGCAGGGGCCCGAGCACTCCAGCGCCCGCCTCGAACGCTATCTGCAACTCTGTGCCGAGGACAATATCCAGGTTTGCTATCCCACCACCCCGGCTCAGTACTTTCACTTGTTGCGGCGACAGGTCAAGCGCGCGTTCCGCAAGCCCCTTATCATGATGGCGCCGAAGAGCGTGCTGCGCCATCCGGCGGCGGTTTCCAGGCTGGAGGAGATGACCTCGGGGAATTTTCAGGAAGTACTGGATGACCCTTCAGTAATTGACTCTCCCAGGCGAGTGCTCCTCTGCAGCGGAAAGATCTACTACGACCTGGTGGCAGCGCGTGACATGGAACCGGCGAACAACACGACGATTCTCAGGCTCGAGCAATTCTATCCTTTCCCGGTCGAGCAAATGAGGCGTGTTGCCGACCGCTGCCTCGGGGCGAAGGAATGGTTCTGGGTCCAGGAAGAGCCCGAGAATATGGGCGGATGGAGCTTCGCAAGGGGGTATCTGCAGGAGGCCCTTGGCAGGGAAATGCGGTACCTCGGCAGAAAGGCTGCCGCCAGTCCTGCGACCGGCTACCATAGCATTTACAAACGTGAACAGGCTGCGATAGTCGAGCAGGCGATGGGCTCTCGATGAGCATATGGCGATTCTCTATTCTTGTTAGGAAGTATACCCGTTAAGATTCAGATGTTTCGTTTTCACCGCTGAGAGCGCAGAATCCGCAGGACAGCCGATGGCCGCAACCAAAAGAATTAACCGCAGAGAGCGCAGAGAACACAGAGTAAACAATGAGTTAGGATAAAATCCTGACAAAATTTCGAGAATTTGCATGTTAGCAGTGAAGAGAGAATCTCTGGTTTTCTCTGCGATCTCTGCGTACTCTGCGGTTGATTGCCGGGCTTGCCGAAGCGAAGGATCTCAGCCGAGATGAGGATAACGACCATGAAAACGGAAGTCAAAATTCCCGAGGTGGGAGAGTCAGTAAGGGAAGCGCTGTTGTCCCAATGGTACAGGCGTGATGGCGATTTCGTGCGCAAGGGGGAAATTCTCTTTATTATTGAAACCGACAAGGTGACCCTGGAAGTGGTTGCGGAAGCGGATGGGATTTTGAAGATCCTGGCAGCGGAGGGAGCCACGGTGCCGGTCGGTGCCGTGGTCGGCACCATTGAAACCGAGGCTGCGCCGGTGGGTGCGACGGAGAAGCCTCTGCCGCCAGCGAGGGAAGCAATCGCTGCGCCGGCAGGACCGGAACAGGAAGCGCCGCGCCCTGCCGCCCTGCAAGAGGCCGGGCCGAGCCCTGCAGTTGCTCCGGGAGAAGTGCCGCATGAGCCGTTGCCTTCCGGGTTAAATGCTGCGCCTTCGGCACTGCAGATGGCTGCGGCGGAAGGGGTCGACCTCGCGAAGGTCCATGGAACCGGACCCGGCGGCCGCATAACCAGGGGCGATGTCCTGCTTTATCTGGAGGAGTCTTCCTCTCGGTGGGCTAAGGCGCAAGAAGACGCGCCTGGCCCGCCCTACTCTACAACCCTGTTCAAAGAAGCCGCAGAATGGGACAGGACCCGGCCATCTGCACCCGCTGCCGCATCCCATGCGACGGTGGTGACCGCGGAAACGCCTCTGCCGCCGGCGGAAGAAACCACCCGCAGGCCCATGAGCCGCATTCGCCTGCGGATTGCGGAACGGCTCCTCAGTGCCAGGCAAAGCACCGCCATGCTCACGACCTTCAACGAGGTCGACATGAGCCGGGTGCAGGCCATGCGCACTCAGTTCAGAGAAGCATACAAGACCAAATACGATGTGTCCCTGGGCATCATGTCGTTTTTTGTCAAGGCCGCGGTGAGCGCGCTGCAGGAATATCCCGCGGTGAATGCCTTCATTGACGGTCAGGACATCGTTTATCACCATTACTATCACATTGGCGTCGCCATTGGGGGCGAACGCGGCCTCGTGGTTCCGGTGATTCGTCACGCGGACCGGCTGAGCCATGCCGGTCTCGAGCAAGCGATTCTCACTTACGTGAAGAAGATTCAGGAAAATCGCCTGGAACTGGCTGACCTCGAGGGCGGCACCTTCACCATCAGCAACGGCGGGGTTTACGGTTCGCTGCTCAGCACCCCGATTCTGAACACCCCGCAGAGCGGGATCCTGGGGCTTCACAAAATCGAGGATCGCCCGGTGGCAATTGCCGGTGAAGTGGTGATTCGGCCCATGATGTATGTCGCTCTCACTTACGATCACCGCATTGTCGACGGACGGGAGGCGGTTTCTTTTCTGAAACGCATCAAGGAATGTGTCGAAAATCCTGAGCGAATCATGTTGGAGATATGACATGGCGGATCAAGAAGGTTACGACCTGTGCGTCATCGGTGCCGGTCCGGGTGGGTATGTCGCGTGCGTCCGTGCGGTTCAGCTTGGCCTGAAGGTGGTCTGTGTGGAGAAGGAGCCGCGACTCGGAGGCGTGTGCCTGAACGTTGGCTGTATTCCCAGCAAGGCCCTGCTCGATTCCAGCGAACACTACCATACGGCGAAAAGCCGGCTGACCGATCACGGGATTTTGATCGAGGGCATAAAACTCGATTTAGCGGTCATGATGGCGCGAAAAGATCAGGTCGTGAAGGACCTGAGCGACAATGTTCGAAAACTGCTGGAAGGCAACCGGGTCAAGGTCGTTCAAGGTCCCGCCCGCTTGGTGGCCAAAAACCAGGTCGAGGTTACCCGCGGCGACGATAACAGCCTCGGCGAAGGTCGCACGATCATCCAGGCTAAGTCGATCCTGCTGGCAACCGGCAGCGAACCGGTTTCTCTGCCCGGCATCCCCTTCGATGGCTCCCGGATCGTCAGTTCCACGGAAGCCCTGGCCTTTGATTCGGTGCCCCGACATCTGGCCATCGTGGGCGGCGGCTATATCGGTCTCGAACTGGGGTCGGTGTGGCGGCGTCTGGGTTCAAAGGTGACGGTCATCGAAATGCTGCCGACCATTGCCTCCAACCTGGACGGCCAAATCCGGCGGGCCCTGGAGAGATCTCTTACCGGGCAGGGCTTCACCTTCCGTTTGCGCACCAAGGTCGTGGCGGCTCGAGTTGAGGCCGACGGGGTCCACTTGGGTGCGGAATCTGAAGGGCGGGAAGAAGAGATTGCCTGCGACCGGCTCCTGGTAGCGGTGGGGCGGCGACCGCTTACCCGCGGGCTGGGGCTCGAGGAACTCGGTGTGAGGCTTGATCCCGGGAGCGGCCAGGTATTGGTCGATGAGGGCTACCGCACCAGCATTCCCTCAATCTATGCCATCGGAGACCTCGTCGCCGGGCCGATGCTGGCGCACAAGGCCTCGGCTGAGGGGATGGCGGCGGTGGAATGCATGGTTGGCCTTCCCGGTGAGGTGAATTATGATGCCATCCCGGCGGTGATTTATACCTTTCCGGAAGTGGCGAGCGTGGGGTTGACGGAAGAGCAGGTTCACGCGCGCGGGATCGACCATGGTGTCGGCACGTATCCGTTTACGGGCGCGGGGCGGGCGCGTTGCATGGGAGCAACGGAGGGCCTGGCAAAAGTTATCACCCATGCCAGGACGGACCGTATCCTGGGGGTGCACATTTTTGGGGCTCGGGCTTCGGATATGATCGGCGAGGCCGCGCTTGCCCTGGAATTCAATATGACTTCCCGGGATTTTGCCCGCACGGTCCACGGCCATCCGACCTTTTCCGAAGCCTTGCATGAAGCCGCCCTGGCGGTGAGGAAGTGTTCGATTTATCAGGATATGCGATGACGAATTCACGACTGCGCATTATTGTCACTGGTCTGGTTGGCCTGTATCCGGTTGGCGGGGTGGCCTGGGATTATCTGCAGTACGCAGTGGGGCTGGCGCGCCTGGGACATGAGGTTTGCTACCATGAAGATACCTGGAGCTGGCCCTACCATCCCGTGCAGAAGACCAACACTCCCGAGGGCGACTATTCCGCAAACTATATCCTTAACTTCTTTCAAGACCTACGCACCGGAACTGGTCCATCGCTGGCATTATCTCCATCTGCATGAAACCAGTTTTGGCATGAGCCGGCAGGAATTCGACCGAGCAGCGGAAACCGCTGATCTCTTCATCAACGTCAGCGGCGCTTGCATGATCCCCGAAAACCTTTCTCCCCGATGCATCAAGATCTTCCTCGACACCGACCCCGGCTACAACCAGATCATGTTGAGCGAGCGCCTTGCCTGGTCGGAAAACGTGGAACGGTGGTGTCAGAGCGTGCAGGATCATGACCAGCATTTCACCTATGCGGAAAATATCTACGGGGCCGACTGCACCGTCCCGCACATGGAATTTGCCTGGAAGCCCACCCGCATGCCGGTGGTGTTGGATTTGTGGGATTCCCTCGCCGCGGAACCGATACCCAATGCTCTTCCGTGGACGACGATCATGACCTGGAATGCCTTCAAGGGAAAACTCATCTACCAGGGCATCGAATATGCCAGCAAAGGCGCGGAATTCGAGAAACTGATGGGTCTTCCAAAACGCCTTTCAACACCCCTCAAGGTTGCCGTAGGCGGGGTGACGGCGCCGCTCGAGCGCCTTGCGGAGAATGGCTGGCAGGTGGTGGATGGCCCGGAACAGACGCTGACGCCGGCCACCTACCAGGAATTCATTCGCCGCTCGCGGGGCGAAATATCTCCGGCCAAACACGTCTACGTGGCAATGCGTACGGGCTGGTTCAGTTGCCGCTCTGCCTGCTACCTGGCCGCGGGTCGTCCGGTGGTGGTGCAAGACACCGGCTTTAGCTCTGTTTATCCCGGCGGCGAAGGACTCCTCCCGTTCAATACGGCAGAGGAAGCGATTGCAGGAATCCTCGAAGTCGAAGGAAACTATGAGCGACACGCGAGGGCAGCGCGATCAATAGCGAGCGAATATCTCGATTCCGGCAAGGTCCTTGGCAGGATGATTGAAGACCTCTGAGTAAAGGAAAGCAATTCGAGATGGCTGATAAAAGCGGCGGTAAAGGTAAAATCATCGTCTTTGGAATCATCTTCTGGTACCCGCTGGCCGGGGTGACGTATCAGTTCCTGCATTACCTTATCGGCCTGCGGCGGCTTGGTTACGATGTCTATTATGTGGAGGACTCCGGGAGGTGGGTCTACCATGCCGAGAGCTATGAATTCACTCCCGATGCTTCGGACAATATCGCAGCGGTAGCCCCTATTCTTCAAGCTCATGGCTTCGAAGGAAAATGGGCCTTTCGTGGCAACTACCCGGGTGGCAGGTGTTACGGTATGAGCGAAGCGGACCTGCTCGAACTCTATCGCGAAGCTGATGCCTTCCTCAATGTCACGGCCTCTCAGGAACTGCGCGAAGAACACCTGGTCTGTCCCCGCCGAATCTATGTGGAGACGGACCCGTTCGCGGTGCAGATCAAGGTGGCGGAGGGGGATGAACCGACCCTTGCGGCGCTAGCTGCCCACGATATTCATTTCAGTTTTGGGGAAAACCTGGGTGCCTCCGACTGCGGCGTGCCGGTGGAGCATTTCACCTGGCTGCCGACACGCCAGCCCGTAGCCCTCGAGCTGTGGGAGAATCCGCACGAGCCTTCCGCCGCTTCTTCCTACAGCACGATCACGACCTGGCACAATAAAGGCAAGGACCTGACGTTCCGCGGCGAGGTGTACTATTGGACGAAGGACCGGGAGTTCCTGAGATTCATCGACCTTCCGCAACGCCGTTCGGCGCCGTTCGAACTGGCGGTGGTGCTGGATGAACCGACGGAGCGTCTGCTTCGCAGTCATGGCTGGAACATTGTCCATTCCCTGCCCATATCGCAGGACATCGATCGCTATCGCAATTACGTCCAACGATCGCGAGGGGAATTTACGGTGGCCAAGGACCAGGTGGTGCGTCCTCTGACGGGCTGGTTCAGCGACCGCAGCTGCTGTTACCTGGCGGCGGGGCGCCCGGTGATCACCCAGGAAACGGGTTTCAGCAAATTCCTGCCGACCGGGAGAGGGCTTTTCGGTTTCCTTACGATGGAGGACATTCTCGCCGCCGTCGATGTTATCGAAAGTGACTATGCCGGGAGCTGCCGTGCTGCCAGAGAAATTGCCGCCGAGTATTTCGCCGCCGAGAAAGTGCTGGGCAGCTTGATGGCCCGGGCGGGACTGTGAAGTGGTCAGTGATCAGTGATGAGTGATGAGTGCATGGGTGCTGAGCGGTCAGTGGCTAGCTGGGTAGGGTGGGCACGTCTTTTTGTGCCCACCGAAATCGTAAAGAAACTTACGCCGAACAGTGCTGGCGATTCCCATGAAGATAGTCGTCAGCGCCCAATCTGAAAGTTCGTTTAAATATGCCCGCAGCGCAAGCTAAGACGTTACGGCTTACCTGGTTTGACAGTCTGAGGGGAATTTCCATCCTCTGGATTGCGATCTTCCATTTTTTCATGGCCTACGATGCCGGCCGCCACCCATGGATCCTTGGCTTTGCCGCATTTCCGGCATTTCTGGAGGAATGTGCAGCGTCGTCCCTTCTGGGAACCATTGGCTGCGCCCTGGATGGATTGGTTGCGGCCGTCTTTGAGAGGGGGTCGCAGGCTGTTGCCGTTTTCGTCGTTGCCAGCGGTTTTGGGTTGACCTACTCGCTGGTGAAAAAAGGCATGCCTCCGGGAGGTTGGGGGCGCTGGTACCGACGACGGGTGCTTCGCCTGTTCCCTTTATACTGGCTTGGTCACCTGATTTGCCTCGTTTCGCCCTTTGTTTCGCTCAAGGACCCCATCGACTATCGGTTCCTCCTGAGCTTCCTCGGCAACCGTTTTTTCCCTCCCGATGCGGTCTTCTATTATCTTGTTCCGGCCTGGTGGTATTTTGGTTTGCTGATTCAGCTCTACGTGGTCTTCCCGCTGCTTTTTTGGCTGATGAAGAAGCTCGGTCCGGCACAATATCTGGTCCTGAGCATTCTGGCGACGATCGTCACCCGCTTCGTTCTGGTGGACGTGCTGCATGCAAACAGCGATTATGCGCAGGGGGCCTTCTTTATGGGGCGGCTCTGGGAGTTCGCCACGGGGATGGTGTTGGCATACTATTATAGCGAACACCCGGGTTTGGTGGAGGAGCGCCTGTTTGCGGGAAAAACACTGGTTGCGGGAATCGTCATTTATGTACTCGGTGTCTACAGTTATCAACCGGTCTTTTTCCATGTGTTTACCGATGGTTTCATTGGCACCGGCCTTACCATCATTCTCGCCCAGTGCGCCCGCTGGGTTGACCGCTTGACTCTCGTGAGGTCCGCCCTCGTGAGTGTCGGCGCCTATTCCTACGGACTTTATCTTTTCCATCAACCGTATGTGATCTATTTCGGCGAACGCCTGCGCGAACAGCCCATGCTGCATTTTGTGCTCTATGCGTTCCTGATCCTCGGCATCATCACGATCCTCAGCATGCTCATCGAGTGGTACGTCAATTACCTCACCAACAGCCTCCTTTATCAACCTAAAGCAAACCGTGGTTGACGCTGAGGTGGGGAGGCCACCGGAGAGAAAAGGAGCCGGACATGAACAATCAAGCGGAACTGGAAGCCCTATTTGCGGAACATGGTTATACCGACTTCAAATGGATTAAGCCCGAAGACATTGTCGTTTCCCAATGGGTGCGCATGAAGTGCACCTTCGGGTGCGGGAACTATGGAAATAATGCGTCATGTCCCCCCAATGTCCCTTCGGTGTCTGAATGCCGGCAGTTCTTTAACGAATACCGCACGGCAGCGATCTTCCATTTTGAAAAGAAGGTAGATAACCCCGAGGACCGTCATTCCTGGTCAAGAGGGGTGAATGAGGATTTGCTGAAGCTGGAGAGGGCGGTCTTTTTCAAGGGTTATGCGAAAGCTTTTCTCCTCTTTATGGATAGCTGCTACCTCTGTGAGGACTGCCCGGGTCTGAGGAAAAAGTGCAAAAACCCCCGCTCGGCAAGGCCATCTCCCGAATCGATGGCAGTGGATGTCTTCTCGACCGTCAGGCCATATGGTTATCCGATCCAAGTTCTGTCGGAATATTCTCAGGCCATGAACCGCTACGCCTTTTTGTTGATTGAATAACAGGATACGGGGAGAAGAGGCAATCCCTTAAGGACCATCGGGAGAGGAGCCATCATGAGTGTTGCGGAGCCCTGTAGTTATCATCCCACCAAGGCGGCCCGATATCATTGTCCCAGGTGCGGGGCGAATTTTTGCCCTGCCAGTGCATTTCCCATCGCCGAACCGAAGTGTACGGAAAAGTCAGGGACTTCTTTTTTTGCCCCAAATGCAATGTTCAGGCAGACATGCTGAGCGTCGGGAGCTTCATTACTCCTTTCTGGAACAGGCTTCCGCAGTTCTTCGCCTATCCCTTGCACCCCAGGCCCCTGCTCCTGATTTTGATCCTCGCCTCGGCGGGCGCCTTCCTCCTTCGGTTCCCATACATCTATGGCATCCTCTGGGTGGTCCTGATCAAATACTGCTATGCGGTGCTGAGAAATACCGTTCAGGGGAACCTGCAGCCGCCGCCGCTTTCCTATGAAGTCCTCGGGAAAGACGTGGGACAGGCATTCAAGCAAATCGCCCTGTTCTTCCTTATGGGCCTCGCCCTGGTTCCGATTATCGTCTTTTTTGGGGTGAACATGTTCTTTCTGTGCATGTTCCTCGGCATTTTGCTGTCCCCTGCGATGATCATCGTGCTCGTGATCAGCAATAGTTTGCTCAAGGCCCTGAATCCGGTGGCCTTTGTGACCATTGCCTACCGCATCGGCTGGGGATACCTCCTGATGTATCTCTTCCTGTCTCTCCTCTATGGAGCTCCCGCGTATATCCTCAACAATTTCACTTCCTTTATGGCACCCGAACTGCGCCTTTTCCTCGGCTTTGCCGTCAGCAATTATTACACCGTTATTTCGTACTGCCTTATGGGATATGTAATTCTCCAGTACCATGAGGAGATTGGCTATGAAGTGAACCCTGAAGATTTCACGGATCAGGCGCCGGTGCTGTCGCGGGGCCCCGCCGCCTCCGGTGATAAGAAATTGGAGGCGAGAGAAGCAATCTTGAATGAAGTCAGTATCCTGATGAAGGACGGCAGGGCCGAGGATGCCATCGTCGTATTGCGGGACAGCATGCGGAAGGGCACCGCCGATCGGGTTTTGGCCGAACGTTATTATAGTCTGCTCAAAGTCACCGGGCGGAAGCATGAGATGGTGAGCCACGGCGTCACTTATCTGGACCTGCTCGCTGCTGCAGACGACAAGGGGGCGGCTTGTGACACATACCGGGAATGCCTGGCCCTGGACCGTCAATTCATCCCGAACCCCGAAGCCTTGTTCAAGATCGCCGAGTGGTGCATGGAAGAGGGGGACGCCAAGACCGGATGGAACGCCTTTGTCCGGTTCATCAAAGCGAATCCGCAGCATGGGCTGGTCCCCAAGGCCTATTTCCTCCTCGGCAAAAATGCCAGTGAAAAACTCCGCGACTCCGCCCGCGCTCAAAAAGCGTTCAAGAGTCTGCTCCACCAATTCCCGGACCATGAATTGGCTGTTCACGCGCGGAGGTTACCTGGAACAGATGGGCAAAATGAGTGCGGCCAGCGCCTGATACTACAAGGATACTTGGATGAAGGACAATACTCTGTGGGGCAGGCTTTCCAGCCTGCCATGCCGAATTGGACAAAAGGCAGGCTGGAAAGTCTTTTTGCCCACCAGAATTAAAGTCCCCTAGCGGAAACCTCGGTGTAGTACTTAGGAATGTTCAGACATCAGTCCTTGGGCAATCTGCGACTCGGCTGACTCAGGGTAGCGGTGGCAGAGCAGCCGCAGGCATTGCTCGCCTTTCTCGCGGAGCCCCGCCCTGAGGTAGGCTCGCGAGAGGTTGAGCAGCACCGGGGGAACGGCGGGGAACTGGGGGTTGTGGCGCAGGAGGAGTGCGGCAATCTTTGCGGAATCCTCGAGGTGGGAACTTTCGGAAAAGGCCAAACTCAGCCGCGACCACAAATCGGTGGGTAGCCTCGGGTTTTTGACCACGCGGCAATATTCCCGGTAAGCGTCAAAGAGGGCTTGATCGGCATCGGGCTCCCTTTGCAGGCGAAGGAGGAGGTTTGCCGCCGTGGTATGAAACTCTTCGCGCCCGGAATTCAACTTTTCGATGTTGAAAAGGTGAGTCAGGGCAGCGCGATTGTCCGGCTCCATCTCGAGGACCTGGTTCATCACCGCCCGTGCACCCGCCAGGTCGAGGTCCGCAAGCTTTTGCAGACCACTTTCCAGCAATGCAGCGGTCTGGTCCGCCTGCTCCTCCAGCGGGACTTCATCGCTGACGCCACCCAGCACTTTTGCCCAAATCAACCCCAGCAGGGCACCACTCACCAGACCCCCGAGGTGGCCGACGTAAGCAACATTGCTGACCCCTCCGAAGAACAGTTGGTACGCCTCGTTGGCAATCCAGAAGGGCAGCAGAAAGATCGCTGCCACCTTTGCCGTGCTGAAATAAAACCCCACGGAGAAGAAAATCTTTACTTTCCTCATGCCGTAGAGGACCGTGTAGGCGCCAATAATACCGGAAATTGCCCCTGAAGCTCCAACCAGCGGCACGACGCTGCCTCGGTAAACCAGTTCCGTAAACCATGGCCGAAACCATCCCGGTCAAAAGATAAATCAAGGCGTAGACCGGACGCCTGCCCGCGAGCTCGAGGGTGCATCCCACCAGCCACAAAAAAATCATGTTCCCAACGAGATGCGATGCGCTGCCGTGAAGAAACATATAGGTGAACGCGGTCTTGATGCTGCCCTCGGACGGCTTGTATCCGTATTGGTAGCCGACGATCTCCGAGAGCATCTGGTCGTAGTGTTTCTTCAGGTCTTTCCACCGGGAATACTGCGGATCGATCTCGGTAATGATCTCATTGTTGTTCAATTTCTTCATGAACTCCCGGTCGGCGATCATTTTCTGGCGCAAATGGGCGAGAACCACCGGATCGTTCATCTTCATGTTTCCCGGAATGGAGAGCTCTCCCGACCGGTTGGCCGCTTTCAGGTATTGTATGAACCTGGCGGTCTCGATTTCGGCGAGACCCGATTCCAGGTAATATTCCGCTGCCTCCTGATACTTTCTCTCGTCTCCGGACTGAATCGCAAAATAGACCAGGCAATTCACCAGGATCAGCAGCATCGTGATGAAGGGAGGGTTTCGCCAGCTTATTCTTCCGGTCATGGGTATGATGAGCATACGATTGTCCTGTTAGGATGAAGCGTTATCTAACCAGCGGCTTCCGGTCCTTGGAACTGTCCAAAAACAACGGGCCCTCATTCCAGCCCTTTTTTGAACCACGAAGAACACGAAGAAATGACTTCGTGTTCTTCGTGGTAAGAGAAGGCCCTGAATTCTTGGATGCTCCCCAACCATACTCGCGAAGGTTCAGAAGTTTCATTTTCACGCGGAGCCGCAGACGACGCAGAGCTTTATGAGAATGGTCTTTCTCCGCGATCTCCGCGTCTCCGCCTCTCCGCGTGAGTCATAAACGGTTACTTTTCAAATTAAACAGGTATAACAGCCTTTAGGCCCGTCTGCAGAGGCCTTCGGATTTTCGTTACCATCTGTTCGCGCACGATAAATCATAGGCGGCGAATCTGCAAGCTCAACCGGTTTACCGATGCTGCAAAAAGAGCTTGACATTGTGGGTAGATATTGCTTGGAGTCTGCTCGAAGGGCGCTAAGTCAACCATCACTAAAGGAGCTGAGTCATGAGTCAGAAGACATTTAAGGCAATGGTCGCCACGGAAGGGAAGGACAGCACGTTTACGAGGCAGGTTACGGAGAGGGGTCTTGATGAACTTCCCCAGGGTGATGTGCTCGTCAGAGTGAAGTACTCGTCCCTCAATTTCAAGGATGTTCTTTCGGCCACGGGAAACCGGGGGGTTACCAGGAAATACCCGCATACTCCGGGAATTGATGCTGCGGGCATCGTGGAGGAAAGCCTCAGCGGTGATTTCGCCGTCGGCGATGAAGTCATTGTCACCAGCTACGACCTTGGCATGAATACCTCGGGCGGGTTCGGTCAGTATATCCGCGTGCCGGCGGACTGGGTGGTGAAAAAGCCGGCGAATCTGTCCCTGCGGGAGAGCATGGTCTACGGCACGGCGGGCTTTACGGCGGCCCTTTCCGTCTACAAGTTGTTCGGTTCCGGCATAACTCCGGACCAGGGACCGGTGCTGGTTTCAGGCGCGACCGGAGGGGTCGGGAGCATTGCGGTTTCGATCCTTGCCAAAGAAAAGTATGAAGTTGCCGCCGTAAATGGGATTGTGGACGAAAAAGACTACCTCCTCAAGCTGGGAGCCAAGACCGTCGTCAGTATCGAAGAGGCGACGGACACCAGCAGCAGGCCGCTGCTGAAAGGGCTTTGGGCCGGCGCCATCGATACCCTGGGCGGCCCGATTCTGGCGACTACGCTCAAGTCCACACTCTATGGGGCCACGGTAACCTGCTGCGGCAATGCCGCTGCACCTGACCTGCCCACAAACGTCTATCCCTTCATTTTGCGGGCCGTGACCCTGATCGGCATCGATTCGCAAAACTGTCCCATGCCGACCCGTCTGAAAGTCTGGCAGAAGATTGCCGGCGACTGGAAACTGGATGATCTTGACCAATTGACCACGGAGGTCCCCCTGGAGGGTCTCGATGATCGGATCGCGATGATTCTGGAGCGGAAGCACAAAGGGAGAACGGTCGTAAGACTGCCCGATTGAGCCATTGCAGAAATTTTCTGAAGGGTTATCAATCTCGCATATAATCAGCAGGCAAAAGAAGATCCCGGAAAGAGTCGGCCCGCTCTTTCCGGGATTTTCAGACCAAATTGCTCTTGGAACAACCGGGTTATTTTGATTGGAATGCTGCGGGGCTGTGAAAAGAATGCTCAACAAGCTCGAAACACATCTGAGAAATGCGGTTGCTCACTACTGGATGACCAGGGAAGATCAAAGGTGTTCCCTGAATTCATTGGGGCCTCCTACATGAAAAGGTATGAATTGCTTTGTCGGAAATTGATTCTGGAACGGCATTACACTTCGGTATGCTTCCTGACCTCCAAAACTGACACCGGCCTCAAAGGTGAATTCAGGGAACCCGCCAAGGACCTGGCTTTCGAGAACTTTGCGAGGTCCATTGTTTCCCATGTTGGAGCGTTTACTCAATGAATCAAGTGATTGAAACGCATCATCGCCTTATCAACGCCGATGCCCGTGATCTGTCCTTTCTCTCCGACGAATCAATTCATCTGGCCATCACCTCCCCGCCCTATTGGAACCTTAAGCGCTACAACGAAAACCCGGATCAGTTGGGCCATATTGACGACTACGAATTGTTTGTGGCCGAACTCGAAAAGGTATGGCGTCATATATTCCGTGTTTTGGTTCCAGGAGGACGTTTGGTGTGTGTGGTCGGCGATGTGTGTGTGTCTCGCAGGAAATTTGGGCGTCATCTTGTTTTTCCGCTGCATTCAGACATCAGCGTATCCTGCAGAAAGATTGGTTTTGACAACCTTAATCCTATAATTTGGCACAAAATTTCAAACGCTTGCTTTGAAGTGGAAAACGGTACCAAATTCCTTGGCAAACCCTATGAACCAAACGCCATAATCAAAAATGATATAGAATTCATTCTGATGCAAAGAAAGCCGGGTGGATACAGACAACCCACCGAACGGCAAAGAGACATGAGCAGAATTAAAAAGAAAGACTTCAATACCTGGTTTAGGCAAATATGGACTATTCCGGGTGCTTCCACAAAGAATCACCCTGCTCCTTTTCCGCTCGAACTTGCTAGTCGTTTGATTAAGATGTTCTCTTTTGTCGGTGACACCGTGTTGGATCCATTCTGCGGAACGGGTACTTCGCTGATTGCAGCATTGCGGACTGGCCGCGACAGTGTTGGGGTCGAGATAGACCTGGAATATTGCCGTTTCGCTGCACGTTTTCTTAAGGCCGAGACGACCGATATGAACATGTTTTACAGGCCTCGCCTGTCCTTCGAAAAACTGTACTCTGATGAATCAGGGCATCTGGGAGTGGCTGAAGACCAGGCTTTGTATAGTATCAAACCCGCCAGGAAACCATTGGCATGAGACAGCCACGGACTGAGACAGGCACCTTCAGTTACTGACGGCATTCGCTCGTCCCCCAACACAGCTCCTCACAATAAAGTGTCCATAATCAAAATCGTCATACCGGCGAAAGTCGGTATCCAGGCCGTTTTTCTGGATTCCGGTTTTCACCGGAATGACGCGTCAGGTTTATGGTCACTTTATTTTGTGGCGCTGCACTTAGATCGGAAAAAATCAGTCTTCACGGGGCAAGTGGAGGAACTCAACCCAAGGCACCTCCCACTGTTCACATTTGCATTGAGGTTTGAAGGCTTCGGCCTCGTCTTTTGCGGTGCGCCGCAGCATGCCGACTACCCGGATGTGCCTGATTGTTGAGATTTTCGGGAGCCAGTGTTGGGATGCTTTCGTGGATAGTCTGGCAACTCGGTTTCCGGAAGGGTCGTGAAGCGTGATGGCCGAGCCCTCGGCTTGGGGCGTCAGGGTGGCGCCGGGTTCCAGGGCCGAGAGGTGCTGATGGATCGGGTGGTCGGGAGGGCGCCTGCCGGCAAAACCGAGATCGATATCCTTCATTCCCAGCAGCTCATAGCGCAACTTCAGGATCTCGGGCGGGGGCGTCTCCCGGGGTTCAGCCCTGCGCCACATCAGGAACTCACCCTGGAGGAAATTCAGGTAAGGATTGGGAGCATGCGGGCGCTGGAAGATGCACAGTGTCTCCCGGGCCCTGGTTATAGCGACATAGAGCAGACGCCGTTCTTCTTCCCGAGGTTTTTCCGAGGGCTTGACTTTCCAGTCTCCATCCAGGATGAACACGTGCGGGTATTCCATGCCCTTGGCGCCGTGGACCGTGGAGAGCAACACTCCCTGCCCGAGGCGCTGCTCCCTTCGCCTTTCGAGCAGGCTCTCATAGATCCATTCGATCACTTGCGAGACAGGAAGTTCCGCGTCAGCCGTTTCATGCTCCCACGCCGAAAGGAGCTCTCGAAGGAGCCCCCACCAGGGATTTCTGATGTGACTTCCTGCCGTCACTTGCAGAAGGTTCTGCAATTCCGAGGCGCGGTGGAACTTTTCCCTTTGAGTTTTTAACAGGTCCAGGAAACAGGCGATTTCGCGAAGGCGATGCAACGCCGGGCTTCGTTTCTGATCTATGCCCCAGGTAACCGGAATATTGTGATGTTCGCAAAGGGCGCGAATCGGTGCAAGGCTTTCCCTCGTTCTGGCCAGCACCGCCATATCTGACCATGTGAGGTCCGGATCCAGTTCCTGCATCCGTTTCCATTCTTCGACGAGGGCCGCAGCCTGCGCCGCCAGGTGAGGCACCGCCATCACCTGAACGCGTCCCTGGACAAGGGGGTCAAGCTTCGCCCACCTGCCGCCGGGAGGATCACCAGCCCGCAGATTGTCCCTGCAGATCGGATGGCCGGTTTTCATGCGGTCTTTGTTGTCATCGAATGAGGGCGTTTGCGGCGGCGATGATGTGATCCGTTGAGCGATAGTTCTCCACGAGGCAGCAGATTTTAGCGTCATAGTCTTCGCGGAACCTTTGAATGAATTCCACGTTGGCGCCGCGCCATGTGTAAATGTTCTGATCATCATCCCCCACGGCCAGAATCGTGAGCTTTCGGTCGGGATCGTTATCCGTTCGACCCGCCAGTGCCGAGATCAGCTCGTACTGCGACTCGTCTATATCCTGGTACTCGTCAACCAGGATGTGACGGAAGCTCGAGAGGAGCTGTTCCCTCAACTCATCGGAGGGAGTCCGGGAAGCTCCGTTTCACCGCGAAGCAGGCGGATGGCATCGGGGATGAGTTCGTTGAAGGGAAGCTCGTCATCGCGACCATGACCCCGCTCGATCAATTCCGCAAAGGAGGCGCCGGTGATGCGCATGGCGATTCCGTGATAAGTCTGCACGGTGACGCCTCTGGCATCCTCGCCGAGCAGTTCGAACAGACGCCGCCGCAGGGAAACGGCAGCGTAATGGTTAAAGCAGACGACGAGGACGCTCTCCGGCGGGGTGCGAAGCACGCGGATAAGGAAGGCGCAGCGGTGGACCACCACGCGGGTCTTGCCGGAGCCGGGGCCGGCCAGAACCAGCATGTTGGTTTCATCTCCGGCAGCGACAATCTGCATTTGCACGGGATTGCCGAGGTCTTTCACGATGCGCTGATAGGAGGCTTCTCCCGTGGCGCGTTCGAGCATCTCCTTTCTTCCGGGAAAATATCGTTTGACGAAGGCGGCCTTATCCATGGTGAAATAGGCAAGCACCAGTTCGAGCGCCCGGCTGATCGCCCGCAGCCCGAGACGGGCGTATTCGTTCATCACATGAATCTGAAAGGTGCGTTCCTGGTAGTGTTGGGCAAGGGGTTCATAATCGGCTTTGACGTACCTGCGTTTTTGCGTTTCGGGGAGGATGCGGATACTCATCGCCTGCCGAAACACCGCCAGCCCCTGTTGGAGGATGATGGCCTTCTGTTCGTGCAGGAACATCAGGCCCCGGTCGATGGCGGCGAGCGGGTCTTTGATCTCTCGGGAGAGAAAGAGGTGTGACCTGAGCGCATTGGCAAGATCATTGGTGGAAAAGCTGAGCAGGAGGTCACCGCTCGGGGGCTGATCGGGATCAATCTGCGCGAGGATGGTATCGAGCAGGACACGGGCGATGGCCCTTCGCCTTTTCGATGTTTCGATCACCGCCATCCCAGCTTCTCAGAAGTTTTACCCGGTAGTGATCCTGGTAACTGTGGCGGATCTGAAGGCTTCCGTGGCTTCCCGCAAAACCTCTGCCATCGAGGCTCAGACTCCTGAGGAGCCGCGCCAGCACTTCCGGATTGGTCTCATGCCCGAGTCCCTTCAACCGCTGATTCAGCACGCGCAGGGAAAGGGTCGACCAGCCAATCTCCTCCGCATCGGGGGCCTCTTCCCTCATGAGCCTGAGCATATCTTCTTCGAGCGCGTCAACCTGCTTCAAGAATTTGACGAGACGGATTTATCACCTTATGGCGAACGAAGGCGGTGAGCATCACACCCTTCTCAAGGAGACCCGCCTCAGCCATTTGGTGCAGAATGCGGATCACCCGCTGCGAAGCCGTATCCTGTTTGGCGGCGGGCTCGTCATCGCTTGGCTTTGGTTCGGGGATTCGCGCCAGCTCGGCCAGCCGGTCGGCATCGAGTGCTTCATCGCTATCGGCATTGATCATGGCTCTCAGGATGGTGAGCCAATGTTCCTGCTGGGTGGGAGAAAGATTGAGCCGGGCAATCTTTTTCGCGGCCTCTTCCAGACTCTTTACCAGAAGCTTTCCCTGGAACACCCGCGTCTGGTTTTCGTTGCGCTCCAGGAAGCTGGTTCTCTCAAGCCAGGCAATGGCGGTTTTCACCTTGGTATCCGCCTGGCGATCGCTGAGATCGAAACTGGTCTCAACCTCCTCGTCGCGAAGCAGCTCCCCGGCAGTAATGACGATTTCCTGCTCGCGATTGCGGCGTGCGCTGCGGATCCCTCTGAGAATCTGGGCGATGTCCTTGCGGCTGAGCTGGGAGGCCGAACCGAGTCTAAACTGGGTTTCGATATCGTTTTCATCGTAGAGCAAGGACGCATTCCGCATTCCTCAGGTCGCGGCCGGCCCTTCCCGCTTCCTGAAGATAGCTTTCCAAAGATCCCGAGATGTCCGCATGCAGCACCAGGCGGATATCCTTCTTATCGATGCCCATCCCAAAGGCATTGGTTGCAGCGATAACCGGCAGCGCACCGGTGATAAATTGCTCCTGGATGGCGCGCTTTTCGGCGGCGTTGAGCCCGGCGTGGAAGGCCTCGCAGCGCCAGCCCTGGTCCTTCAGATACTGAGCGATTCTTTCCGCGCCTTTTCTCGTGGCGGTGTAGACGATGGCGCTGCCGCTGATGGGCGCGGATAAGCGGTCGGCGAGGATTTCATGAATGGCCGAATATTTCTCCGGCCGGTTGACCGCACGGACCTCAAAATGAAGATTTTCCCGCTCCACACTGGCTTCGAAGAGCTCAAGCTCCTGGCCAAGCTCCTTTTCGAAGTAATCGATGATTTCGCTCTTCACTTCGATCTTGGCGGTAGCGGTAAAACAGGCCACGGGAGCACAGGGCACTTTCTGTTCCGCTGAAAATTCCCGGATAAAGCGGGCCGTGTACAGATAATCGGGGCGAAAATCGTGTCCCCACTTGGAGATGCAATGAGCCTCATCGATCACCCATGCCCCAATTTGACGAAGACCGATGGTTTCCCGAAACGATCGGTTGCGAAGCTGTTCCGGAGCAACGTAGAGGATGGCGATATCGCCAAGGCGGACGCGTTCAAACACCTCGCCTCGTTCGGGCGGCGTCAGCAGCCCATTGATTGCGGCAGCGTAGGGGGTCCCGGTGATTTCGGCAAGATTGTCGACCTGGTCTTTCATCAGGGCTTGCAGGGGAGAGATGACAATCGTCAGGAGGCCAAGGCGATAATAGCGAGCAAGCGCCGGAAGTTGGTAGCAGAGCGATTTCCCGCCTCCCGTGGGAAGGATCGCAAGAAGGGGACGATCATTCATTCCAGCCGCAACGATCGCTTCCTGCAGACTTGCGCCTTCATCGGTGGTGGGAGAGGGGCGGAATTGGGAAAAGCCGAAATAGCGCTGAAGTTGGCTTGATGGGTCGAAATTTGCTCGGCAGTAGGCACAATTGATGTCCGTGCAGGGGGTGGCGCGAAGCAGGTTGAGGAGTCCGTCTCACCTCAGGGAAGCGACGGAGTACCCAGGGCGGCAGCACGGAATTCGAGCCGGCAACGCGCAGCCACGCGAGGATATAGGAGAGAGCCGGTCGCGCCGCTGGGTCCTCGATGGCCGGTACCAGGTGCTCGCGATACGCCGACCGGCAGACGAGGTTGATTACGTTTCCCTCAAGGATATCGCAAGCCTGGTCAACACTGACGGGCGTTGCACCGAGAGTGGCGAAAACCGAGGCTATTCCCCTGGTAGGAAACACCGCCAGGTCCATCAGGAATATCGAAGCAGAATCGGTAGAAGGAAAGAATGTCGGCGTGCCCGTCTGAGACCATTTTGCTGAAACTCTCCCATTGATCGAGGAAGACAGAGGCCGCGAGTCTCGCATCAGCGACCGGATCACTGACCGAGTCTTTAACCAGTTTGTAGTCCTTCACCAGGCGGTGATAGGGATTTTCGGGAAAGGCCAGAGGCGAAAGAAAGAGGGTATCGATAACCGGCTTCCCAAGGAGGGTCAGGCGCGGCTGCAGGTTCTCAAGAATCGGCAGGTCGTGCTCCAGGATATTGTGGCCAAGGACCCCTTGGGCATTTTCGGCGAAACTATCGAGAGCGCTCAGGGCTTCATTGACGTCGAATCTCCCCTGCCGCGCAAAGACCTTGCCGTCAAGGACAGCCCCAATACCATAAATTCGGTTCTTTCCGGCTTCCAAATCCAGGAGCAGAAAATCTTTCAGGAAGGTGGGCGAATCCTGCGCAGCATCAAAGCCATCAATTCTGTTCTGGTCACTTGACGAGGTATCAGGCACTCTGGCTCACCCCTGCCTTTTGGAGGACAACCGAGGGAGGCTTTCAAAAAACCACGAAACCAAACAGTCTATTTCTTTGACTCTTGGTCCCAATGGGGCACACTGGCAGTAACAGCGGATTGATCGCGTACGCTGTACTCTGGATTCCCATCTTCGCAGGAATGAAGGCTCGAGATCACCAGACAGCAGGTCTCAGTTGCCGCTCTCCTGGAGCACAATTTCTCTTAAGGATTCCGAGAGTTTTGTGGGCTGCAGCTGCGGCGCCCCGGCCCAGCTCATGATGAACTCGCGATAGTAGCTCATCACCTGGATATTCATCTGCAGCTTCAGCCCGGCACGAAGCTCCTTGACCCCAAACCACTCAGCCGGGAAAAAGGCCTCGACGACCATATGGGGCAAGGATTTCTCGATCCGCTGCAGTTTTCCTTCATTCAGGAGCCGTTCCGCCGGGCGTCCCTTTGCATAGCGATAAAGGTAAGGCTTCACTTCAAAGCCGTCAGGGAAGGCGGCATTGGGCTGAGGGATAAGGTGAATGCCATAGTGTTTTACTTTTCCCGAAGATCCGACCTGCAAATGGATTTGGAAAGTCTCGGCAAGCGGGAACTCCCCCTGATAGGCGAGAAACTCCGGGTCCACGAAAGTATTGGCCAGGGTCGCCAGGTAGAGGCCTTCCGGCGCCCACGCCAGGTGGACATCCCCAAACGGTACATAGGGCGGCGGCGCCTGGAAATCGAGCAGCCGTGTTCTTTCCTTATCCCAGTCCATGAGCGACTGATCGGTTACCTTAATTGGTCTGGTTGCTCGGATTACCGGGTATGGCGAATAATAGTGCTGAGTGCTGGGTGCTGAGTGCTGAGGGTGAGTGCTGGTGAGGGTGCTGGGTGCCTGCAGTGCTGAGTGCTGGGTGCTGGGTGCTGAGTGCTGAGAGTCGATGGTTGACGGTTGATGGTTGATGGTTGGGCGCCCTTTGTTAAGTGCTGGGTGCTGAGTTTGGAAGGCGCGAGATTGAGGTTTAGCAGGGGGCGCGCCGGCGAGAGCGTTGACAGAGCTCTCGCCTGCTTTTTGGGGGGCACTTTCGCTCTCATTTCGATTGCCGCTCTCGCGATGGATCTCATCAAGCTTGGGGTTCCCCTGGCGGAATACTTCCGTGACCTCCTCGTAAGGTCGGTTGGCGAGATCGATCAGCCCCATGTTGTAATCCTCACCGTCTTCCCGGCCGCCAAGAGGTTCATCGCAGTATTGGAACCAGTGGGTGCCCACCACATTGGGGAAGCGGGCAAAATTGCGAATCGCGTTCCTCATGCCATAGCGCGTTCAGTCTGAGTGTTGACGGTCATGAGATGGCCCGGCTTAGGATACTTATTGCGGGCGGTCTCGTTTTGATTGCCGCTGCGATTCTCCTCGGAAGCAAAGAAAAACTCGGTAACCAGAACGGGTTTTTTGCTCAGGCGGCGGAGTCCATCGAAATAATAAGGCGCCACCCAGCCGTCCGGAACGTCCACATTGTAATTGGTGGAAATGACATCCACATAGTCATCCATGGCGAGCACGGCGTCCTGGTGGTAGTAGAGCGGCAAACGGTCGCCAAGAAGCAGGGCGCCGGGATGAGCGCGTCTCAGCGCATCGGCCATCAGTTTGTAGTAATGGCGGCAATAGAGGCGCATGAAGCGGTTGACCAGACGGATACCGTAGCCACCGGGGCGAAGCTTCATTTTGGAGTCGGCCCGCTTGAGGTCCTCAAAACCCGAAATCGAGCCCGCCGGGACCCAGTCCTTCAAAAGTTTGTCCCAACGACCTTCGTAGTAGTCATAAAGCAACTGCCAGAGCGTGCGTTTGGTATGGTTTTCCCAGCCCTTGTCGAG
Organism: uncultured delta proteobacterium; assembly: GCA_963808625.1. Taxonomy (GTDB): domain Bacteria; phylum Desulfobacterota; class Syntrophobacteria; order Syntrophobacterales; family Syntrophobacteraceae; genus JADGQM01. Next base: position 10,265 of record CAWEHK010000008.1, on the reverse strand, counting down.
GTACCAGACAAACAACGCCGAATTCCACCATCCAACCTCATTGTCGCTGAAATAGCCCAGGAGCTTGGGATCATTGCGGTAGGGGGCCGTTAACTTTTCAGCCCATTCGAAAGTGGTCTTTTCCTGTTCCGGACCAAATGGGTCAAACCAGTGGAACTTCGAGTTTCGCCCCAGTTCGAGGTCGACCGTGAGGGCAAGATCAAATTCGGGCGAAGGATCAGACCAACCCCCGCGGGTGTTGAAACCCCATTCCAGGAGTTGCGATCCGGCTGCACGGCGCCAGGCTTCGATGGTCGGCAAGAAATTGCCCCAGTAAAAGGCTTGCTTTTCCCTGCTCTTGAGGCTTTCTTTGCCGCTGTCGAGGAAGTTGACGCCCTTGGAATAAAAAAGCTGCCCATCCGGTGTGACCAGCCAATGAACTCCATCCTTTTCGAGGGTGCGCCATGCGGACACGCCGGCAGGGGTGAGCTCCGCGGCATTGGTCCTGAAGGACGAGCGCTGGCCGGCGAGTTCCAGGTCCCGGGACACCGCGGCCGGGGGAAGATCCCCTGCACTGCTGGTCACCGCGAGCATCAGCAGGACCAAAAGAAAGGAGAAAGAGCGAGTCATCAACGAATTTTTCCGGTAGGCGGGGCTAGCTGTTGGGTTGTTTGAAGAACAGCGCATATTCCTGAGGGATGGCCAGCACTTGCGCCGGGTCCAATACCCCGAAGGTTTCCTGAGGAGTTAGAAAATCTTTGAAGAAACCCCCAAGCATTTGCTGTTGCGACTGATGAGCCAGGAGGGCGCGTTCCTTTGCCTCCAGGTCTTCATCGCTAAGCGGCAATCGGAGCCATTCTGTGGATGAAAGAATGCCGCATCCGGTTGGGGACATGAAAAGTCCTGATTGTCGAGCTTCTTTCGTCCACTCGGGTGACGTTGGATAATCCTTGAAGTGGACGAGATAGGTCAGAATCTGTGTACTATTGAAGGAAATATCACCTTCCTGGCTCAGTTTCCGCAGGGCTTCCAGGACGAACAAACCGGTTGCACAATGGTCGGGGTGATAGTCCCTGGGGTCGGGCAGCACAATCCAATCGGGAGAGAAGTCGAGCAGAATCTTCGCCATCTCATCCTTGAGGTTAACCCCGGCATAGGCCACCCAACGCTTGAAGCTTTCCTTATATCCCACGCGACTGAAACGCGTATGGGGCGAAGTGTATGGCCTCTGTGGCGAATAGTGTTCTTTCAGCAGGTCATCGATGCCATCGTCAGGAAATCCCAGGGAGATCGCATCATCGGGCGGCACTCCCACCTCACACAGGGCTTGCAGTGCTTCCTGATATCGGTGCCTGCCGTAGTCGATGAAGTCGTGAGAAGATCGCGGCGGGTGGCCAAGCTGCCGTCTCACCGCCTCGGGGTAGCCATCCCCATTGGTCACGAAAACCACGCGCACTTCACCGCCATTACTCACGACACGATGCATCAGTCCGGCAGCGGCGAGCGATTCGTCATCAGGGTGGGGAGAGAAAATGATGACGCGAAGGCCCTTGGTTACGTAAAGTTCGTCGTCAAATGGGGAGACATAGGTGGAAACCGTGCTCGCCAGGGGGCGAATGAGGCCCGAGAGAATTTCCAGGAGGTCGTCGCTTCCGCTCTCGACCGCATCATCCATGAGGTATGGGTCTTCCACCCCTTCCTGAGCGAAAATTTCTTCATGAGAATGAAACGTTGAACTTACCGGCATCACCAAAACGAACACCAGGGATATCGTAAGCAGCCGAGGCCACATTTTTACACATCCTCCTGCCAGGAAAGGAATCTCACCCCCAAAGTCATGAGATTTTTATACTACCATGTCATCAGACCCAAACATAGGACAAATCTTATGCCCTGAAAAAGACGGAAGCATGGCAAAAGAGCGCCAGCCGGCGAGCCTACTCCTGGGTGCTGAACTGCGAGCGGTAGAGTGCGGCAAAGGGGCCGTCCTGCCGGATCAATTGCTCGAAGGTCCCGCGCTCGACAATTTCACCCGAGCGCAGCACCAGGATCGAGTCAGCCTGCCGTACGGTCGAAAGCCGGTGAGCGATGATGAATGTGGTCCGATCGGCAGTGAGACGATTCAGGCCTTCCATGATCAGGGACTCGGTTTCTGCGTCCACCGAGGAAGTCGGTTCGTCCAGAATCAAAATCGGAGCATTACGAAGGATCGCTCGCGCAATCGTAATGCGCTGCCTTTCGCCCTCGGACAAGGTGGCGCCCTGTTCGCCGACGACGGTATCGTAGTCATTGGGAAGACGCATGATCGAATCGTGGATGCGCGCCAGGCGGGCAGCCTCAATGACCTCCTCGAGAGTGGCTTCGGGGCGGCCGTAGGCAATGTTGTCCCGGACACTGATCGGGAAGACCAGGGGTGGTTGGAGCACCATGGCAACCTGAAGGCGCAGGGACTTGAGCTGAAATTCCCGGACGTCGACCCCGTCGATGAGGATGCGTCCCGCCTGAGGGTCGTAAAAACGGGGCAGGAGGCCGAGCAGGGTGGATTTGCCCACGCCGGTGGGGCCAACGATGGCCACTTTTTGACCACGGCGCACATGGAGGTCGATCTTCTTGAGCACCGGTTGGCTCGGGACGTAATGGAATGATACTCCTTCCCAGACGATCTCGCCCTTGGCGCCGGCCGCTGGAAACGCACGAGTGCCTTCCTTGATATCCCGTTCGACATCGAGGATTTCAAAAACCCGCTGCACACCGACCTTCGCTCCCTGAATCAATCCCCAGGTTTGGCTGATGGTATTGATCGGACCATACAGAGAGGCGAGATAGGTAGTGAAGACGATGATTTCACCAACGGTCAAAACGCCCGACAGGACATGCTGGGCCCCGACCCACACGACAAGCGCAGTTCCCAGGGCCATTACCGTGTTGATCACACCGGAATAGAAAGTCTGCAGGGTGTACAGCCGCAGACTGGCGCCAAGGCTCTCACCACTGGCTTCCATGAATTTCCGGTGCTCCTCCTCTTCCTTGGTGAACGCCTGAATGATGCGCATGGCCGACATCGCTCGTTGCACCACCGAATAGACTTCACTCTCCTGCTGCCGAGCAAGCGTCGCAGCCAGCGTAATCTTCCTGCTCATCAGAGAAATCGAAAGGAACAGGAAGGGGCACACCGCCAGGGCCAGCAGGGTGAGCTGCCAGTCAAGCCGCAGCATGACGAAAAACATTCCGCTCAGCAGCACCACCGCGGTAGCGATGGGAAAGACGCCGTTCATGGTGAGGCTCTGGATGGCATAAGTATCGGCGGTGACGCGATAAAGCAGATCACCAACCTGCCGCCGGCTGTGAAAGGCCAGGGACAGCCGCTGCAGGTGACTGTAGATGTCTCGCCGCATATCATTCACCATCATCTGACCGATCTTGATGGTGGTATAGTTGTTGAGGAGCGTCAGTCCTCCAAGGAGGAGGTAAATTACGACCATTCCGAGGCATGCGAAGAGCAGGATGGTCTGGATGGGAAAATCTTCCGCGGTCTTCCATGGCAGGGGCTTGCCGCCGAGTACATTATCGATGATGATCTTGAGGGGCCATGGTTTCAAAAGCTCGCAGCCACTGATGAGAAATACCTGTCCCAGGGCGATCAAAAAGGAGAACCGATAGGGCCTGAGATATTGAAGAACCTTGTGTCTCATCATCCTAATCTTGCCATTGCTTCATCAGTGGACAGTGACCGGTGGTCGGTTGCCGGTGGTCAGTTGCGGGCACAAAAACGGAGACCGGGAAGATCGCCGCTCTGCACGGTCGCCAATGCCGCCCCCGGGACGGCGCGCCGCTCCCGAGAGCATGATTCCTGTGGGAGGGGAGACGCGATGACGATACCGGTATTCCGAGCCTCACCCCTCCAGAATCAACCGTGCGGATATCTAGCTTATTGAGATAAGGGAATCAATTAAAATCAGCGTCGGAGGGAATCGATCCATGTCCCCTGCGAGGTGCGAAGGATACCGGCTCCCTCTTTGATCAGCCGCGAGTACTTGCTATTGTAGATAGTGTCCTTCCGGAAACCCCATAATTCGTAAGGGCGGGATTTATTCCCGCCGACAAGCTGGCGAAAAGCTGTGGATTTTCGGGAGGGGATAAACCCCTCCCCTGCAGTCACACGTGTTTCCGGATGGAAACTAGATAGGGATTGTCAAAGAATAGGGAATGAAATAGATTAAACTCGCTCGTCTTTGAGCTTTTTTTCCTTACCGGGCAGCCGGTTGAGCAGGGAACGTGACCATTAAAGTCGAAAGCGAAAGGAGTTTTCATGCATCTTCGTAAACGTTGCACCGTAACGGGTGGGGCCGGGTTTCTGGGTTCCCACCTTTGCGAAAGGCTCCTCAAAGAGGGCCATGATGTGCTGTGCATCGACAATCTCTATACGGGAAGCAAGAGCAACATCATTCACCTGCTGGACAATCCCTATTTCGAGCTTCACCGTCATGATATCACTTACCCGCTGTACGTCGAAGTTGACGAAATCTACAACCTGGCCTGTCCTGCCTCACCCGTTCATTACCAGAATGACCCGGTTCAGACGACCAAAGTAAACGTCCACGGCACCGATCAATATGCTTGGGACTGGCCAAGCGGCTGAAGGCCAAGATCATGCAGGCTTCGACATCGGAAGTCTACGGTGACCCGAAGGTCCACCCCCAGACGGAATCCTACTGGGGGCACGTGAATCCCATTGGCCGCCGATCGTGCTACGATGAAGGCAAGCGGTGTGCGGAGACCCTGTTCTTCGATTATCACCGCCAGCATGGACTCAAGATCAAGGTAGCCCGCATCTTCAATACCTATGGTCCCAGGATGCACCCCAATGATGGGCGCGTCGTCTCCAATTTTATCGTGCAGGCCCTGACGGGTCAGCCCATTACGATCTATGGGGATGGCAGTCAAACGCGTTCCTTCTGCTATGTGGATGACCTGGTGGAAGGGTTCCTGCGGCTCATGCAGACGGAAGACCCTTTCACCGGACCGGTGAACCTTGGAAATCCCGGCGAATTCACCATCATGGAGCTGGCCGAAAAAGTCTTGAGCATGACCGGTTCGCGCTCGGAAATTATCTATATGCCGCTGCCTTCAGACGATCCCATCATGCGCAAGCCGGATATCAGTCTGGCCAAGGAAGTCCTGAAATGGGAACCCAACGTGCCGCTGGATGAGGGTTTGCGCAAGACCGTCGACTACTTTGATGATCTTCTGAGCTCGGGGAAGAAGAAGATTGAACGGCCAAAACCGGGTCGCCTGCCGCTGTCCGGGAATGCCTTCGAAGGAGGAAGAGACCCATGCGATCACGAACGGGGCAGCCGGTTGACGGAGTGGGATTGAGTGCTCCCAGGAGGCAGTCTGCTGAGTGTGTGATCGTTCGATGAGAATATTGTAAACTCCTCCTGGAGGTTCAGGTAACCGGATTTATGGAAGAAAGCTCTGAGGCCGTTGAACCCTCGCAAGCACTGCTTGACACTATTGTCAAAGCCACTCGTGAAAATTTGAGGTTCCTCTTGAGCGGCTCCTGCGATAGCATTTTAACCATATGTGATCATTAACTAATTTTTTTTATCTGTGAGTTGAATACTGTGGCTTGATATTGCGTCAGCCCTGAGCCATAGCCCTTATCCCCCGCAATTCCAGACCAAAGGCAGGGTCAGCAATGACTCTGCCTTTCTTTTTGCCGGCGTGCATAAACCAAACGCGCTCAGCCCGCGGCGACACCTCCCTCCCAATCGCTGCTGCTCATGGCCGCAGTCGTGATGCTGCCCATCGTGCTCACCTATGCGGCATTTTGCTGCTATTTGTTCAGAGGGAAAGCCTCCTGTGAGGGCTATTAGTGAGGAGCAACGGCAATGGCTTTGGTTTGGCGGGCCTGGTGCAGCGGGCTATCGGCCGCCGCGCTTTTGGCCCGGGCGGTCCGATGGGTGCTTTCGCTCCCCTGAGAAGTCGTCATTTCGGTTCAAAGACTCGCTCGAGGCCCTGATAATCCGGGCCGATGCCTCAGGATTGCGGGCCGCCATTACCGCCCGTCAGAAGAGACTTACTGTCGGCCTCAAAGGGAGGGTGGCGTCAGACCACCCGCAAGCTTGAAGGCTCAGGATGAAACGGCTCCGATACGATACCGATCCTCCTGACGAACAGTCGGAAACACTCCGGGCATTGCTGATGGGAAACGTGTTCACGCAGCGATTGGGCCGCCCAAATCCAAATCTGGTGGCGGTTTCATTAATCCCCGGATCCAGCGCTCCGGAAGCGCTTCAAGTCCGTTTGCCGCACCAAGCAGCGCCCCGAGCACGGCCCCTCGGTATGCATTGTCTCCCCCCAGATTGGTATTGACGATGAGCCCTTTCTCAGGCTGGTCGGCGTACTTGAGAGCAAGATAGATTACAGCCGGGACTGAATCCTCCACATAACATGCGGTGCTGAGATGTCCGCCGACGACGGACTCGTCGGATTTGCTGAGCCATGCATGGAATGGGTGACCCAGGAGCGGGCTCATCTGCTTCTGGATGGTATCGAAAATAGCCTGTTTCAGGGACCCACCTTTCAGTACACGCAGGAGAAGGTGGATGATCAATGAGCCTGCGTCCTCCATTTGAGGACCCTTGTGGGTTAGGGTAAGGTGGGTCATGGCTGCCTCATAAGCAGTCCCGGGATCTTCCTGATAGTAGACCACCAGGGGAACGATCCCCGGCAGCCCACCAATGTGTTTCTCGAGGGCTCCGCAGTGCTCTGGAGTAAAGCCCAGGGCATAACGGGAGAAGAAATACCGGTGACATTCCTCGATGTAGGTATCACGATGCATGCCGGGAAATGTCATGAAGCGGATGTAGCGCTGAAGGTAGTCAGCGGGATCGTAAAGTCCATTTTCGTTGAGGGATTTGATGAGCAGCGTGCACAGCTGCACGTTGAGGGTGTTTTCCCCAGGCTGAAGGAACTGATGGTAGTGGACCCCCCTTTTGCCCCAGTAGCGATCCTGATCATGGAGAATCTCCCCCTTCTTATTGGGGGCTGTGTGCGACGAACGCCACAGGATACTGTCAGGATGGGGATTCTTGGGAGCAAGATAATCGGCGACCCAGCCGTAATCGCGAAAGAGCGCCTGCCGATCATAATACCAGTGAACCGGCATCGCCAGCGCGTCAGCAATGTATAGGCCATACAGGGCCCCGCGTGACCGGGATGCTTGCTCGGGGGCTTGTTGACTTTCCATGGAGCGTTCTCCCTTCATGCTAAACTCCAGATCTGCTGGAATTGCTTCACTCACATCCAGCAGCCGCCGGCTTACGGGTTCGCTCACCGACCCGGGGGGAGGCCAACGGCCTATGGTCGGACCCGATCACCGGACGGACGGCAGCCTGGTCGCCACTCTCCCCCATTCGCCGGCCCGAGGAGCAGCTCGACGGCGAATTCATCAATGGCCTATGCGCCTTTTCCTTGAAATTTTTTGCGAAAGGCACTGAGCTGGGTGACGTGCCGTTGCTCTTCGTGAATGATTTGATCCAGTTTTTCCTGTCCGTATTTTGGCGGTACCATGTCTTTGAGGCCGAGGTAAAAGAGGATGGATTCCTTCTCGAGGCCGATGGCCGGTTTGCCAAAATCGTTGACTCGCTGGGCATGTTGCTGAACAGCCCTCACCAGATAACAGCTCATTACCCCCTCTGAACACAACCCACAACATTTCTTCGAGTGGTTCCCCGGTGCTGGTTTCCGGGCTGTTGAGCAAAAAGGAGGTGCTGATTGGGATAGCGCTGAGTGCTTTCCCCGGTGCGATGCATGCATGAAAATGGTCATGATATACCTGTCACCCTTCTGCCCGCTGCGGGAGCGGAGGACCAGGGAAGAGTACAAAAATCACGTTTCAATGCGGCACATGAAGCTGCGATTGGATGGGGTGCCGGTAACGGGGTCACGGCGGTCGTCGTCGGTCAGATTGTTCACGTTGCATTCCGGATCGACCTCCCCCCAACCCCAGCCCAGCCTGATCGAGCCTGGATGCACGGCATCCGAGATTCTGGCTTTCATTCGCACCCGGCCCCTGGGAGTGGTAATCTCGATCGGCTGACCGTCTGTGATGTTTCTTTTGCGAGCGTCTTCCGGGTGCAGATCCGCATAGCCTTCCCCTTCGCGCTTCAACAGCGACGGGATGTTGTGAAACTGCGTATGGGTGAACCGGTTGGTCCGCTCCCCGCTCATACCGATCAGGGCCCCGTCTGCGACGGTATCGGCGAAGCCGATGGCGCCCTCCAAGCTGCCGCCCTGGAACGGTACGGGCGGATGTCCCGCTTTCTCGAGACGCTCCGAGAAGAGTTCCACCTTGCCGGAAGGGGTGGAAAAGCCCTGGCTCCTGAATTTTTCAAATTTCAGGGGTTCTGCGCGAAGCCCGTCCGGATTTTCCCTCAGCATCCGGACGGTCAGTCCCGAAGGCGCCAGCTGATCATCGATCGCCTCCTCGGCCGTTTGCCAGGGAAATTCCTCTTGAAAACCAAGCTTCCTTCCCAGATCGAAGACGATTTTCCAGTCCGGCCGGCTGTCGCCCTGCCATTCGATGACCTGGTTCTGCAGGATGACCGGGCTGTTGCGCATGGATGAACGGTTGAGTTGGGTTTTTTCAAAACAACTGGAGGCCGGCAGGATCACATCAGCGTACTCGGCCGTCCGGTTTCGGAAGAGGTCGATGACTGCCAGAAATTCCAATTTTTCGAAGGCCTTCCGGACCCGCCCGGCGTCGGTCATCGTCACAAGGGGATTGCCTGACTGCACCACAAGCATCCGGATGGGGTAGGGCTTTTCATCCAGGATCGCATCGACCAGGCAGGACTGCGCATGAAGTCCCCAGGTTTCGTGAAAGGTATTGAACAGGGGATAAGCCTGCGTGATGGGCGGGACGCCCGCAGGCAGCCGCTCCTTGAGTTGTATGTTGCGAAGCGGAACGGGCTGGGGAATGAAATCGCCGCCGTCCCTGTCGAGATTTCCCGTTACGGCTCGAAGCATGCACACCGCGCGGGTCGTGTCAAAGACCTGAAAATGCATGTCGAGTCCGTTTCCGTCGATGATGCAGGCAGGCCTGGTCGTCGCGTACAGGCGCGCCGCCTGCCTGATCATGTCCGGATCGAGCCAGAGGCGGGGCGCGACCGTTTCCGCCGGGTAAGCACTCGCTGCTGATTTCAATGCCTCGAAGCCGATGCAGTGTTCTTTCACGAAGGCGTCGTCGCAAAGACCCCCGGCGATGATTTCATGCAGCATGGCCATGGCCAACTGGCCGTCGTGACCCGGTTTGATTTGGAGCCATATATCGGCCATTTTGGCAAAGTAGGTCTTCACCGGGTCGATGACGATGAGCTTGGCGCCCCTCTGTTTCGCAAAGAGAATGGCTTCGCTGAAGCCCGGCGCGGTATTGCGGTCGTTCTTTCCCCAGATGAGGATGCATCGGGAGGTTTTCGGCTGCGGCAAGGTCATGGCCCCGTAAGTGTAGACGTGGGCCATGTCCCGTCCCACATGGCAGACGGAGCCGTTGCCGATGGTGTTGGGCGAACCGAACAGGTTCATGAGCCGGTTGGCATAATCCCACTGGGCCCCCCAATCGGCAGCCATGCCGCGCAGCCAGCAGACCGATTCGGCGCCGTGAGTTTGCTTGAAATAGGCGAATTTCTCGGCCACCAGGTCTATCGCCTCATCCCATGACGCTTCCCGAAAGCGATTGCCCGAGGCGCCTTTGATTTTGATCAGAGGCTTCAGCACCCGTTCCGGGGAGTAGACGATTTCCGGCGCAGCTTCGAGTTTGGGGCACCGGTGCCGTTTTTCAGGCGGCAAAAATGACTTCCGTTCGGCCCTGACAAGCTTATTGTCCCGGATGTCAACGGACACCGGACAGCAGGCGGAACAAAGGCGGCAGACGGTTTCTCGTATCGTCATGAGCACCTCTCTTTACTTACTTCTTCGTCCGTCGAATTCCTCTGGGTTTATCGAACCGCTTTGATGAAACAGCTTCGGATCAATTCGAAATGGTTGCTGTGGGTCCGAATCTTCCACCAGATGTGACCGTGACGTTCGACCTGCCATGGGGGGGCAAGGGCGCCCATCTTTCCCTCCAGAAGAGTGATGATGTTTTCCTTGCCCCGTCCCGAAAAGGCGCCGTCGGAAGTGCCGCCCAGCCAGTTTTTGGATCGGTTACCTCCGTCGACCATGAAAAGGGATCGGAAAACAGAAATTGCGCATCCTTTGCCCTTGCCAGGCGATTGATTTCG
>CAWEHK010000007.1:0-29780 GCA_963808625.1 uncultured delta proteobacterium | reverse complement strand
TTTAGAGGGTCATGGAATGGCAGTGAAACGGGAAGCGTCAAGCTCTTGCAGGAAGGGCAATAAATCAGTGCGTCTTATAGTGTGCCTTATGAGGTTGTCCTGCTGGTCAGTCAAGACGATGGCAGTCATGACTCAATCTCTCCAATACGGCCTCGAAGGATTGCTTTGCAGCCGAATTTATTGTGAATCCGGTCAAGGGCACGATCAAGGTCTTCCTGCTTATGGAGGAATTTGTTGGGAAATAGGCTCTTCTGCTCCATTCCAACAGCAAAGTTGGAAACTCCGACCCCTATGAGTCGAACCTTTTCCGTGAGCTTCAACTCCAGCAACAGTTTCAGGGCGGTATCATAGATGATCCGGGTGCTGTGTGTTGCTTCCGGCAAAGTGGTGCTCCGGGTCACCGTCTTGAAACTGGCAAACTTGACCTTGAGGGTAATGGTCTTCCCTTTGAAGCCATGTTTTCGCAAGTCTCGTCCCACCTCTTCCGCCTGGCACAAGAGCCATTTCTTCAACTCCTCCATATCACCGGTATCCGAAGCGAAGGTATCTTCCGCGCTGCAGGATTTAGGTGCTCTATGGGGTATCACCGCCGTCGGGCCAATCCCTTGAGCTCGTTCATACAGGTCTACGCCGCCCTTACCCAGCCGCTTCACCCAAAACTCCTGGGAAAACCTCAAGACATCCACCGCCGTTTGAATCCCCAGTTCCTTCATGACCTGTGCTGTCTTCGGACCAATGCCGGGGATTTTGTTGATGGGAAGTTTTTGCAGTAGTGCCGGTACATCCTCCTCATTGATAATTGTCCATCCATCAGGCTTGTTCATCTCGGAGGCGATTTTTGCGAGAAAACGGTTGGGGGCAATGCCGATGGAGCAGGTCAAAGAGGTGCGTTGCCTGATCGCGTCCTTGATTTTCCTTATCAGGGCGGTCTCCGGTCCATGAAGGGATTCCGTCCCCGTGATGTCAATGAAAGCCTCATCGATGGAAACCTGTTCCACCAAGGGAGATACAGTATCAAGGACCTGCATCACCTGATGGGAGACTTCCTGATAACGGCGCCTTCGTACCGGCAAGAAAACCCCATTAGGGCAGAGTCTTCTGGCTTCGAAGATGGGCATGGCAGAACGCACTCCAAACTTGCGAGCCTCATAGGAAGCGGCCGCCACCACTCCACGTTGAGAACCACCGATGATCACAGGTTTGCCGATCAACTCAGGGTGGTCCACCTGTTCAACCGAGGCATAAAAGGCATCCATGTCTATGTGTAGAATACGCGGGACCATGAATCCATCCAACGGTTCCTTAACCCAATGCATAATCAACCGCACGAACAGCGTGGATCGAAGTGGTGTCAAAAAGGGGTACGGGACAGTCGCCTTCCTTGATCAACATGGGGATCTCCGTACAGCCCAAGATGATCCCTTCCGCTCCCCGTGTGACCAATTGATTAATGACCGCCCTGAACTGATCCTTTGATGATTGATTGATGACCCCTTTGCACAATTCATTGAAGATCACGTCATTGACGATGCCCCTTTTTTCATCGGGAGGAATAAGGACGGAAAGCCCAAACTTTTCAGTCAGCCGATCCCTGTAGAAATCGCCTTCCATCGTGTAGCGAGTCCCAAGAAGAGCAACCTTCTTCATTCCCTTTCTGGAAATTTCTTCTCCCGCTGCATCGGCAATATGAATGAAGGGAACCGTGATTGCGTTTTCGATCCAACTGGCAACTTTGTGGACGGTGTTGGTGCAAAGAAGGATGACATCCGCACCGCCACCCTCAAGGGTCTTGGCAATTCCCGCAACGTGACCGCCGATTTCTTCCCATTTTCCTTCCCGCATCAATGGTTCCAGTTCTCCAAAATCAACTGAGTACATAAGGATCTTGGCTGAATGGAGTCCTCCAAGCCTTCTGCCCACTTCCTGATTGATGATCCGATAATACTCAACGGTTGATTCCCAACTCATGCCGCCGATAAGCCCGATGGTCTTCATGGTGTGTTTCAATCCTTGTCAGAGATCTTCCTGTTCATTTCAATCGGTTGTTCTGATTTTCTGTATACCCCCTTACCTGTGGCAGTCAAAACCAAATCCGTCTTCCCATTGGCAAAATCGGGGATGCTGAGCGATTGGGAAAGAGGCATAATGGATAGTCGCCGGGGACCTTGGAGCTCCGCATGGTGGTAATCCCTAAGTCATCCCCGGCAGTTCGATTCCCAATTACCATGTCATCCCTGGTGCGACAATTCCTGTCGCGTGGAGAAAGAAATCTGATAGAATTTCTTCCCCGGCTGCGGCACGGGCCTCAAACGTTTTTCTAAGCGATCCTTCCCCGGCAGAGGATGACCGCAATGTACGGCGAACTGATGGTGAGGATGTTAAGGGCAGTCGATTTGTTGAGCACCCCAGCGGGAGCGACCAAACAGGAACTGGCCGATCACCTCGGGGTCGACAAAAGGACCGTGAAACGGCTGCTCGGGTTGTTGGAGGAATTGAATTTCCCCGTTTACGACGATCAGGACAGCCCTCTCCGGCGAGAAGACCTGGCGGATGGTGGACACCTATGTGATGAAACTTCCCAACATCACCCTCCCCGACATCCGGCTTACGCTTCCCGAACTTATCTCCCTCTATCTGATGAAAGGCGAAGCCCAGCTCTTTCACGGCACGGAGATCGAGAAATTGGCCAATTCGGCTTTTGCCAAAATGTCATTCTTTATGCCTGAAGGTTTTTCTCGGCAACTGGAGAAGATTCGCACGCTGTTTGTGCCGTCCGGCAAGTTCGCCAAGAATTATACCGGCAAGGAGAAGATCATCGACGGTCTGCGGCGGGGGATGATCGAGCAGAAGCGCTGTGCGGTCAAATATCACTCCTTCCGTTCCGGGAAAAAGAGGGACTATGAGCTCGATCCGCTCAAGTTTTTTGAAAACAACGGCGGCCTCTATATCTTTGCCTACATCACCGCCTATGATGGCATCCGCACCCTGGCGGTCGAGCGGATCGAGCGGCTGGAGGTAACCGATATTCCCTTCGATTATCCTGAAGGCTTCGATCCCGAGAAACTGCTCAGCTCAGCCTTCGGCATCATTTTCGACAAGCCCATCCAAGTGAAGATCAAGTTCTCCAAGGAAGTTGCCCCATACATCAGGGAACGCATCTGGGCGCCCAATCAGCGCATCACGGAAAACCATGCAGAAGGCTCGATCATCCTGGAGATGGAAACTTGCGGCTGGTTGGATGTCAAACGATGGGTGCTTTCGTATGGGATGCATGCGGAAGTGCTGGAACCACAGGAGATGCGGGAGGAAATCCTGGAAGAGCTCCAGAGCTGTGTCGGCCGGTACCTGACTTCCGAGAATCCTCCCGATCGAAAAGCTTTCCCATGACTGTCAGGGTCGATGCGCATGAAGAGGTTGCTCCGAAATTGTCATGGCGGGAGCGGCACCCGCAAAGGATGAAAATGAACCGGAATTATTCAGTGATGTCCGGTTAGGTTTTTGCAATTAAGCTGTCTCCTCGCTTGCTCTTTGAAATCCGAAGGAATCGGAGCTTTTTGTTGGGAATCGCGAAGCTCATTCTTGATTCTTATCCGGAGTTCTCTTACTCTCTTGATGCTGACCATTTCCCGGTCGTGATTATGGCAATAGATGGCTAGTAGCAGATAGGTAATAAGTCCGGAGAGAATCTGCACCATCAACCCGTACTCTGTCCTTGCGATAAGGTGATAGACCTTCAGGTGACGTTTCCACCAGGCAAAAAAGTTCTCGATTTGCCAACGCGGTTTATAGATTAACGCGATCTTCTCGGCAGAGAGATCATGTCGATCGGTCGCACCCAGTAGTCTACGTTATGGAGCGGTATCCAACAAAGCGGAGTGGCTTATGTGTCCAGATAATACCTGGAGTCCCGAGCAGAACGATAGCATCGTAGAAGACGATGCTGTTGGTTGGGACCGGGTTCATTTGAATGCAGGTTATCTTGGTATTTGCCTTGATACGGCAGACGAAGTGCTTGCCGTCGGTTTGCCATTGATCAAAGCTATTGTGGCACTGATAGCCCCGGTCCATGACACCAGTCTGACCAGGTGAGAGGATCATGGCCACAAAGGGGCGCTCCCCCTCCTTACCGTCAGTGAGAAAGATTTTGGAGGGAATGCCACGATTGATGTCAAAGCCAACATGGACTTTGGCTTTCTTTGAACCGTCACGGTAGTCAGCCCAGTACATAGAGAGGACAGCCTGGATGAGCGAGCCGTCAATGCCTACCAGTTCACCAAGTTCCTTGTGCTGGGCGGGTAGAACAGCAGAGGCTTGGTTCTGAAGTTGCTGGTACACGTGACCAAGCTGTTCAAGACCGCGATTGTTAATGGCCTCGAAAAAACTGCTCTTCTGGATGCCATCGGGAGGCGCAATGTGATTGCGGGCGAAGTCGTCCTCTTCGAGAGCCTGGATTAGATGCCGCCCAGAGGTGTGTTCCTCGTGATGAAAGTAAACCAATGCTCTGAGTTGTTGTTCGAAGTTCATCTGCAAGGGTCGGTTCCCTCTTGCCACCAAGGGGATTAGCCGTAGCAAGGGTGATTTCAGTTGGTTTGAAGAGCTCATCAAAACTTGGCGCAGCGTACTTACGGTCGTAAGGGTGGAAATGTCTTCGGCATTTTCGTAACTCCTTAGAAATATAGGATTTTCCGATAATGACCGCGACCCACACCTTAATTGAAATGTCAAGTAAAAAAGTGGGGCAACCTGTTGTTTTTTAACATTTTTTTACACCTTGTTTCATGCAATTTCCTAACCGGACATCACTGGGAATTATTAGCTCTTACTCAGCACTCAGCACCCAGCACTACTTCTTACCTGACCCAGGACGATAGGAGGACGGATTATGGCGCTTTTTCTGGTTCAACACGGCAAGAGCCTGGCCAAGGACGAGGACCCCGAGCAGGGTCTTTCGGGAGAGGGAATCGCCGATACCGAACGGATCGCAGCCGTGGCCAAGGGATACGGGGTCCGGCCCTCCTGCATTGCCCACAGCGGGAAGAAACGAGCCCGGCAAACCGCTGAGATCTTTGCCGCCGCTCTGCGGCCCGAAAAAGGTGTACAAGAGCGTGGAGGGCTGAATCCTTTGGACGATGTGGGGCCGCTTGCCACCGCTTCGAACAGCAGGGAGGACTTGATGCTCGTCGGCCACCTGCCATTTATGGAACGACTGACGTCCACCCTTATCACGGGATCTGGCGAACGCCTTGTCTTCAAGTTCCAAAACGGCGGCATCGTCTGTCTCGATATGGACCCGGACAAACCCGCCTGGTTCATCAAGTGGGCCCTCATGCCAAAGATTCAGTGAAGCAGGAGGATGTCCCGGAACAATCATTGGTCGTTGAAGATGAAAAGCTTAATTCTCATCGCAGAGACGCAGAGGACGCAGAGACTCCGTTTGTGAGCTTTCTCTGCGCTCTCTGCGTCTCTGCGGTGAATACAAAAGTGAAAGATCCAAACCTGCACAACTATAATCGGTGCTCAGATGAGCAGTTTTTCAAGTTGCTCGAGATTGAAAGAGGTCTCGTTAGCCTGCGACATCCACCTGGCGCATCGGTTCGCATTCAATGGAATTCCGAGGGCTGGGATGCCGGTGCGGATGCATAGCCTCATGCCCATCGCCAGTTCCGGGATGCATGCGATTCCCAGAGCACCGATGCTGGGGTGTTCCTGCTTTAGTCTTGCAAAGAGTTTTGCCTGGTCCATTTCTACGGAAATATAGGGTTTGATCCCGTATTTCTCAAGGAGGACACTTCCCAGGCGAACGAAGCATTCCTCGGTGCAACCGCTGCACACCGCCTCGATGTCACCCCTTACTGATCGGCACCCCGGCCTGAAGTCACGAAGGCAATGAGCGATGAGTGCGAACTTGTATTCAGATCGTTTGAACGCTTCCCTGTAGATTCTGTTCACCAGCTCGATCTCGATCATGTAGAGGTGGTATTTTTCTTCCTTCGTCGAAAGAGTGCTGTCGAACCTCTTCGCCAGAGGCAAGCTTTGCAGGTGGTGCGAAACATCCTGGGTATAGATAGACAAAAACTGCCTGAGTGTCTCTTTCACCAATTGAATGGTCTTTCGATCGGCCCTGGAGGCTTTCCAGCCTTCAAGAAAGGGGATCTTTGCCGCCTTCCGGATCAGGCCCAAGAGTTTTCCTTCATCAGGACAGCGTTGGAGGAACAGATCCGCCAGGTGCTTTATTTCGGCAAAGTAACGCTCGCTATCGTCGCCCTCGCGCAAACAGCGAGTACGTTTTCCCTCTGACTGGCGTGTAGAGTCTCTTGTGATCGGACAATGTTTCAGTCCTCCTCTTAATTCCAGAAGATCAAACGAGGGGCTGTAATCGTATCTCCGCCGGAGTCAGATCGGTGGTTGCTGTCATCATGCACAATATCTCCCTCGAGATGAGCTCGAACAGGCCCTTGGCCTGGACTTCAATATTTTCGATCTGTTTGAGTCTTCAGACAAGGACATCATCACAACTCACTATGATTCCGGCTGATTTGCCGGCGACACAGTCCCTGATATCCGCCTGACACTCGCCGAGATCATTTCGCTCTATTTGATGAAAGGTGAAACCCTGGCGTAGATGCCAAGCTTTCACCACTTTCATGGCGGCCTTGCTCAACAAAAGAAGAGGACTTGTTGATGGGTTGCACAGGATCCCTGAATCAACAGATCAGGAGGGGGTTTTTTGAGTTCTGTGCTACTGGGAGCTCCTTGGGGGGCATGAAAGCGAACGCCCATATTTACTCGCCCAGGCAAATTAATATTTCGCCGTTTAAATTTCTCGTTGAGCAGCTGAATCTCAAAATTGAGAAGCTTGCGGGACACAACACCGGAAAGGCTTTATTCTGTCGGAATCATAAAGGCTACTATTTCAGGGTCTGCAAGAATGAGTCTATCTCGCCGCCACCCGGAAACCCCATTTTGTAGGTAAAATTCCCAGGGGCTTCCAGCCGCGACCGGGGCTGGAAGCCCCTACAGTGCAAGGTGACACTTTCCGGATGAGAACTAGCTCCTCTTATCAACCCCGCTTCGTATGACGCTGCCGCGTAAGCGAAGCTGCCGCCTCGAAAACCCGAACAGCCGTGCCAATACTCAGCCACGGCCTATGCGCATTGGATTCGGTTGACTTGGAGCGGCAGAGTGCTCGATGGCGAAATGAATGTCAGCCTGGACAACTTAATCACGGCCACTGGCCAGGGGTTCCCCATCGATGAAGAGCCGAAACCAGAGCTCGACGGACACCCAGCGGAAAATGGAATACGCTACACCGACTTGACCGCAGGCTTGCCTGGTGAGCAGCTTCTCGATTCTGTTCTCATCGAAAATACCTCTCTCTCTGCATCGCTTTGAGAGCAGCAGCGGGCGCACACTGTCTTCCATACATCCGCCCAGCCAGCGGGCAAGTGGCGTTTGAAAACCGATCTTGTCGGTCCTGCACCGAATCTGGTCGGGAATGATGGCCGCCATGGCTTGGCGCAAAATGCCTTTGGACTGCGATCCCCGCAGCTTGTGATGCGCAGGCAGACCAAAGACGAACTCGACCAGACGGTGATCCAGAAAAGGCAGACGCGATTCGACCGAAAAAGCCATGCTGAGCGCATCCCCAAATTTCAGCAACCCCGGCAGAGTTCCTGTCGTCAAATCGAAGTGTAACCGGTTGGTCAGGCGGTCACCGAAGGGTCCTTCCGCCAGCGGTTCCCGCCGCCCTGGAGTCAGGCGTGAGAATTCCTGCGTGTACACGCGGTTAGAGGCCCAGAGGTTGCGAAGGGCGCGGTGAGAGAACGATCGTGGCACAAGCTGACGAAGTAGTTCCTTAGACGCACGCCGCCCGTACCGGTGATATATGTCTCGGCAGGAACCAAACACTTCGCGGAAGCTCAGCCCGCTCTTTCGCAGCGCTCTACCGGTTAGCTCGTCGAACAAATAGGGAGCGAAATATCTGACGACATATCCCGCCAACATCTCGTCGGCTCCCTGTCCTTCGAGAATGACTTTCACGTGACGGCTGGCCAGGCGCATGATCTCCCAGCGAGACAGGACCTGACCTTCCAGTGCCGGGTAGTCCATGCTCCAGATAACCTGCCTCAGGTCCTCCAGGAAACGCTGCGGCTGATAGTCGATGCAGAAGAGCTCGGAGCCGGTTGCTTCGGAGGCGATCCGTGCGTATTCAAGCTCGTCGAAACTCTCACCAGGGAAGATGGCCGTGAAAGCCTTTAAGCGGGTAGGGCCCGTTAGGCCGCTGGCAAGACCGAGGATCGAGCTTGAGTCCACGCCGCCGCTCAGCGCAATCCCCACCGGGACATCACTCCGCAGCCGCAGTTGTACCGCGTCGCCAAGGAGATCGCGAAATGTCCTTACCGGTTGCTCTTCATCATAAGGTTGGCTTCGGGTCTGACAGCTCCAATATTGGTGTGTCCTGATCTCTGTCGCCGAAACGATCAGGTTGTGCGCAGGCGAGAGCCTCTTAATGCCCTCGAAGAAGGTATCTTCGGTCCGGCAGAGCGATCCGTCGATGAGATAGTCACCCAGGACGGGGTAATCGGCACTGGGGCGGCCGTTCAAAGCGGGAAGAATTCCTTTGACTTCCGAAGCGAACAGAAAGACAGAATCGTCGAGATAGTAGTAGAATGGCTTGATACCGAACCGATCGCGCGAGCAGAGCATCTCCCTCCGACGCTGATCCCAAACCACCAGCGCCCACATGCCATTGAACCTCGTCACACAATCCGAACCCCATTGCTCGTAAGCATGGACGATCACCTCCGTGTCGCTCTGAGTGCGGAAGCGATGACCCTTAGCCGTGAGCTCGTCACGCAATTCGAGGTAGTTGAAGATCTCCCCGTTGAAGGCTACGAAAATATCGTGGGTCTCGTTGGACATGGGCTGACGACCTTGCGGCGACAAATCAATGATGGACAGCCGCCGGTGACCCAAGCATACGTCCGGGGACCCTGGATTGAAGTCTCCTTGCCCCAGTTCAAACGTCCCGTCACGGCTATCGAGCAGCAGATAGCCAAAGTCGTCCGGGCCGCGATGAACAAGATATCCGCTCATGGCGATCAGGCGCGACGGATCGGATGGGTCCGGGACTTGTCTTCGGTAGATTCCTGCAATCCCACACACAGAGTTCCCCTTGTTTCAGCGAATTTCGCCCCGAATGTCCATTTGGAGCGAGATGAAATAAAACTCTTTGAGGCTTTTGGATATCAGCTGTCATGGATGCCGTCAAGGACATTCACGTGCCGATTTTTTGGCATTTGATGAGATAAATCATCTTTGAAGAGTGTCTATACCTGCCCTGTTCACCGAAGAATCAACGGTTGAAGAACTGTCTATAAAGCAAGCATATCGTCAATAAACAGCTCACACCTTCAACATGGTTCAGTTGTTAAGTTATGGCCATTTTTGATTTTAGCCTCCGGGTTTCGACGAGGCTGAAATCGAATCAGCTGCGCCATAAACTTATTCTTGAAGTCATTAGCTGAATGTCCCATAATTCATCGAGCGCTATCTTTTCTGGAGTAGATACATGAGGGAGGTAACTTGCCGAACGGTGTGGAACCGAAAGGAGGGAGGTTCCTTAGCAGTGACGGTCGGGGTTGATGCGACAGTTCTCGTGCCTGAGATGCTTGGAAGGATGCAGGAATGTTTGCCTGCCATAGTCATAAGGGCTTTCGGTCGATTCCTTCCCTATCTGTTGCCATGTTATAATTGTTTGCATTCGATCACCATACTCAAGGGTCCAAGCAGGTTTTCCGACGAGTTCGCGACCGTCATTATTGCCGGCCCCGAAGCCCGGGTTGGCTATCTGGCTAATCGCTTCTTTAAAGAACAGCCTCACCGAGACTTGGTCGCCAAGGTCCCGATCTGGGAGCTATGCCGCACTTTGAAGCGTCTTCGGGCTTGTGCCGACTTGACTATTGCCCGCGTGGATCGGTTTTCGGCTAAGCTTTTTTTTGATCACGATTATTTGATTGTACCGGAGTGGGTTGACGCCTGGCTGACCGTACCCAATGATCCTGCGGACTTGATTCATGCCAGCCACAGTGTTGCTAAAGATCTGCGCCTGATAAGCCGTAATGGCCTTACCTCCCTGGTTTCTCATTCGTGGGCAGACTTCGAACTATTTTACCAGACGATGTACGTTCCCTTCATTCTCATGCGGTATGGAGATCAGGCAGTTCTGCGCAATGTACATCAGATACGCCGCAGCTTTCAGGAAGGGGGTCTTTTATGGGCCGTCCGGGAGGGCCAGCGGATCACCGGTATGCTTTTTGAGCAGCATGGTGAAGTGCTGCATTTGCTGGCAGAAGGCACGGCGAATGGGAAATGGGCGCCGGTTAAAGCGGGAGGGATAGCGGCCCTCTACTACTACGCTGTGGAATATGCTCGTCAGGCTGGATGCAAAAGGATCAATTTCGGTGGATCTCGTCCAATGCTCAACGACGGGGTGCTGAGGTACAAGCGCAAATGGGGGATGCAGCTTGCGGCGAAGCCTGACAACCGGTATGATTTTTTGGTATACTGGCCGCGGTTAAATGAGCCGGTCGCTTCTTTCCTGTCGTCCACGCCCCTTGTTTTTCTCGACCAGAAGAGTCTGTCGGTACTGACGATGATTGAAAGCCGCAGACCGGTATCTGCGGGCCATGCTCGGATGATTGTTCGTTCCCTGTTGACACCCGGGCTTCACCAACTCTATGTGGTCGCGTCGCCCGCCTGGCAAAAACCGGTGAATGAGCTGCCCCGGACCTGTTTCGTTGAGCTGCCGGTTGATGAAGATTCCACACCGCTTGGATTATTCCGTCGGGAGAGAATGAATTGACAAATTCACCAAGCTTGTTTGCTGCATGGCTCGGGGACATTCTTTTCCGTCCGGCATCTCCTGCCATACCGTCCATGCCCCGGCTCCAGGTGGAGCAACTGCCTGAGCCGAACAGGAGCCATGATTTTTCTCTCGTTGGCATCGGCCAGACGATGAATGCGCCTTATCAGATCGGCGTTGCGGGCCAGTCTGGTGCGGCCTGGATCATACCAGATGTTGTCTTCCAAACCGACTCTCACTCCCCCGGCGGCAGCAATTGCGACAGCATTCATCATCAGTTGGGCATTGCCGATTCCTGCCATACTCCAGTAGGAGTTCGGGGGCAAGTCGCGGACCATCAGTCCCGCATGCAGGAGGTCCGCCTGAGCACACGCCGTGTTACCCAGCACCAGGTTGAAGTAGTGCGGAGCTGCCAACAGGTCCTTCTTCTCCAGGTACTTGGCGTAGTTAATCATGCCCACATCGAATGCTTCCAATTCGGCCAGGACCCCCCGGTGCTTCATCTCTCCGGCGAGGGCTTGGATCATGTCGGGGAACTCACACTGGCCTCCCGGTTAAAGTTGACCGAGCTCAAGGTCAGACTGCCCATATCCGGTTTCAAGGGGCCTTCGAGTTGCAGCACCTCCGTTCGTTTCTCCAATTCCCGAAAGGTACGGCCGCTCAATGACACGCCCACCACCAAGTCCTTGGTAAACCGCCGAATCCCCTCCATGATTTCCCGGTAAACCTCAGCCTTGTAGGTGGGTTCTCCTGAGCGCTCGTCCCGGGCGTGAAGGTGAACCATGGTAATCCCAATTTCATAGGCTTCGTGGACCTCTGCCACGATTTCGCTGACACTGATCGGTACGTGAGGAGTCAACTGTTTGGTCGGAATCATCCCGGTGGGAGCGAAATTCACGATCAGATCCAACTGCATCCCTCTTGCCTCTCCATCCCAGGGGGGGCCTGGTCTTCGTAAAGATGCCTGCCTCAAATGCCCCACGGAGGAGGGTTGTGCTGCGGTTTACGGCGGCGGACCGGGGTTTTCGATGGATTTTACTCTTGCCCAGTAGCCTGAGGGTCCTTGCTTGTTTCTTGCCCCGTTTTCTTGACCCATGGGCAAGTTGAGTATAGCTGCAGGCGATGACGTGTCAACAGGGATTCAACCTTCTTCGTTCCAAAGAAATATGTCCTTGACAGAATCGACCGCACTTGCTACCCGAAAAGCCTCAAATAGCGATCTCCTAGCAGCTCATCCGAAAAGGAATTATCGAAGATGTCGCCCAACCGAACGAGCTATCCCAAACACCTTCGAGACAAGGTCCGTTACAGCCCTCTACCCCGCCTCTTCATCGACGGTCTTGACAAGTTAGGGATCCAGATCCGCCTCATTTACCTTATCCGAGAAGGAATCGTCGCAGGTGTTGCCCGGCCGTGCCAGGATGTGCTTGAGGATTATGAAGTCGAGTTTCTGGGACTGGAGGACATGACGGAGATGGCGCGAATACCGTATAGGCCGTTCCGCTATGAGGAACTGGAGGGCCGATTGAAAGCCGGGAACCTCTGTCTCGGTGCAAAACGCGCCGCCCATTTGGCGGCTTTTACATGGTGTAACCTGACTTGGTGTAAGACTGCAGGCTACTTGTTTCCACTTAAGGATGATGAGGCTTATCTCTTTGACGCATATACCGCCCCTGAGTTACGCGGGCAGGGAGTGGCCCCAGCTCTCCGATATCGCCTATACGAGGAATTGGCCCGGAAGGGCCGGACTAAACTTTACAGTATTAGTGAGCGTTTCAACACTCCTGCCGTGCGATTTAAGTTGAAACTCGGCGCTGAAATTTTGAAGTCTGATTGGTATGTCACCCTCTTCACGAGGCGTCATATCGGCCCAAGAGGCCAGAGGCCCAATCCTTGACAGGTACTGATGTTTGTCCGAAAGCGGCGATGATTGATGATGTCCATGAGGGCGATGACTGGAATGTCGGTGATGCCGTGATGCTCTCTTCGGTCATGTTTCCAGGAAGTTTGTCAAAGCCCGGCGCCTGTTCCATAATAACTTTTCGATTTCCGTTCCGATCCTGGTGTTGGCAAAGGGATGTGCTGCGGCTTTGGCCCTCTCCGCCAGCCTCTTGAGTTCTCTTTCGCTGTGGAGCATCTCCATGGTTCTTGCTGCCAGGACGCAACCCGTATCCCGGGAGGAAATCATTACGCATGCTCCCTTTGCCGCGTAGTAGCGAGCGTTCATGAATTGATGATTGGCCGTCACCTCTTGCGAGGGAATGACAATCATCGGCTTGCCCAGGCAGGCAAGTTCCGCCAGGGTAACCGCCCCTGCCGCAGAAACGACGAGGTCGGCAGCACGGTAGGCTTCTGCCATGTGTTCGATGAACGGCACCACGCGGCACCGACCAATACCCCTCTGGGCAACGGCATTTTGGATTCGTTCGAAGTACTGGTCACCGGTTTGCCACAAGAACTGAAGGTCTTGCTCCTCTGAGAGAGGAGTCATGCTCTTCAGCACCATCCGATTGAGCGAGTCGGAGCCCAGGCTGCCCCCGACGATCAGCAGCGTTTTCAAATTCGGGCTGAGTTGCAGCCTCGCGCATGCCTCTTCCCGACGGACGCTGGTGCTGAGGATGGATTTTCTTATGGGAGTCCCCGTGCAAACCGTCTTTCTCTCTGGAAATCGCCTCATGGTGTCCAGGAAAGACACACAGATGCGATCGACTCCACTTTTGAGCAGAGTGTTGGTGAGTCCCGGGACATAGTTGGGCTCGATGATGAGGGACGGGACCCGGCGCAACGCGGCGGTAACAAGCAGCGGCCCGCTGGGGTACCCGCCCAAACCGATCACCAATGCCGGTCGGTATTTTTTCAGGAGCTGAAAGGACTGCACCATGCTAAGGCCCATCTTCCAGGGCAATAAGACGTTGGCTGCAAGGTTGTTGCGTTCGAACGGGGATATTCTGAGAAGGTGAATCTTTCCCTCTGGTCCCAACAAATCCTCGATGGGCACGCGGCCTCTTGCTCCGACAAAGACAATCTCGCGCCAAGGCCAGTGCTCCTTGATAATATCCGCCACTGCGGCCGCCATGAAGAGGTGGCCGGCCGTATCGCCGCAGCATACGAGGATGGTGGCGTCCTCCGGCGGGACGATTTCGCGCACTCCAGCCGGTGCACAGGGGCTTCCAGATTCGTTGGTCAATGACTCTTCCAATCGTTGTCGTTATCACGGACCCGGAAAATTCTCACAAAGGGCGAACGGTCGAGGACCAGATCAAAGTATGGCATCATTTTCTCAGGACCCGCAATGAGCATCTGCACCATCAGTGAGGAATAGAGCCTGCTCTCGATGATCAGGCCCATATTGTTTTCGCTGTTGGCCAAAACCGACCAGCCGGTCTGGTTTCCAGGCCATTCAAAATGCCGGTTGCCCGCCTGTGAGAGGACATCAAGGTGGGCTATCGGGATGCGCTCTTCATTTGCTTCCAGGACCCCTTCCTCAAGGTCGACGGGGCTGGCTTGAGCGAGACGGAACATCCCGCCGGCCCGGTAGGAGCCGTCAACGAGGTTCCAGGTGCCGAAGCTGCTGATGATCGGAGCCAATCCCACGGTCTCCCAGGAAACCACCACATATTGAGGCGGAAGGGCAACGCCGGGACCGATGGGATGGTTTGCCGGCCCTTCGATCAGCTTCTGCGCCTGCGCCGGGTCCAATTGGTGGAGCAGGTTCAAGAAGGGGTTTGGAAACAGGGGGACTTTTGTTGGAGGATGCCTTTCCGGGCCGGAAGTCAATTGGGCCTGAGCGGTAAAGATTATCAAATCCCTGGCATGGCGCGGAGAGTCGCTAGTCAGGATGCGCGCGAGGGGAACCAGATATTCGCCACTGTTCCGACTCCCATCCGCAAACGTCCGCCGCTCGGCAAAATATTGCACAGGATAACCGAAATCCCACCAGACCCAAAATTGCGCATCCGGTTGGACGTCTTCCTTGATGTCCGTGAGCGCCTGAGCAAAGTCTTTCGAGACGACCGGGACCGGTTTGAACACTTTCATCGTATCAACCATGTCCCATAGAAAGAAGGCCAGAAGGCTGGCTGAGAGGACCCATCGCAGCATCGCCGGCAGGCGCAAGTCCCGCATCATCAGGGCCAGACCGCAACCCAAACCGAGCCCGATCACGCAACCCCCATACATACTGAAGCGGACACCAAATCTGATGCTGCCCATAGCCAGGATCAGCAGGGGAAGAAAAATCAGCAGGTGCCAACGCTGGCGTATCAGGTAAAAATACCCGGTCAAGCCGAGCGTGAAAATGACCCAATTGCCGGCAATCATTCTGACTGTGGCGTGCAGATTCACCAGGACGGCCTCACTCACGGTCATAATCGTGGGAGGAATGTGAACCGAGGCGCCAGGGTTCAACCGGCGGCCGTAGCGGAGGACATCGGACCATGCCTGGGAGATCTTCCCGGACAAATCAGTGTCCAGGATGAAGACTGCCAGGAGCAGGACCGGAATAATGACAAGCGCCTTCTCCCTCGAGATGATTTGCGGCCGGAAGATTCCCGGGATCATGATGGCCGCAACGAGCACAAAAGCAAACCAACCCCCGGTACCGAGGGCAAGAATGGCCATGAGCCCCACAGCGTAAACCAAGGCTTTCCTGGCGCTCCAGGGGAGAAGGACCAACACCCCGGCACAGCCAAGCAAGCTCGCCAAAATGGGCAACCCGCCCGGATACAGCAGAAGATAAAGCTTCGCCATGAGTCCGGTAAGAAAGGCGAAGAGAAAGAAGCGGGAATTTTGATCCCCCCCTTTTGCAAAGGGGGGACAGGGGGGGATTCTTGAAACCGGGGACTGCACGCAATTTGAATTCTCAGCCATACTGCCGGCGGCCTTCATCCAGAGCAACAGCAACAAGGCAATGGTCATAGGGAAGAAGAGCGTCAGCACATCCATGTCCGGGGCCCCGAGACGAGTTCGAATCAGGTAGGGGACCGCGGCCCCCCCCAGCACCCCGGTGAGCAGCGCTCCTTCGGGAACGCCCCAGCCCACTGCCAGCAGGCAAAGCGGAATCGCCGACAGGGAAGCAACAAAGGCCGGCAACCAGAAACCGATTTCTCCGATGTTCCATCCGGTGCTATCGTGAAGGCATCGCAGCAGCCCGGCCAGGAATTGGTTGGAAAGATGGTTGATCCGCTCGGCGCCGGCATACCATCCATAACTGTCAGCATTTGTCGCGAGCCGTTCGCCATAGGCCCAAAATTCCGGCGACTGCCAGGCACGAAGGTCGAGCAATCTGATCCCGAAGCTGAGCATGAAAGCCAGAAAAGGAAGGAGAAACCACCACCAATTGCTTCGGGAGGCTCGATGCTCAATGGTCTCACCACCAGAAACTTCGGGAACGCAGGCCATAGCGAAAGTCTCTCGAACCTCCACGGATAGAAATCAAGGATTCCTTTCAAACCGTAAGCCTTATTGGCTGCTTATGGCAGAGTTGTGGTATACTTATCAAGGTTAAAAAAACGTCCTTTCAGAAAAGTGGTATATGTTATGGACGAAGCCCCCGGAGAAGCGAGAAGCGACCGAAGGCTTGGTGTGACCGGCTGATGGGTGACTCACACCGACCTTCGAGGTCTTTAAAGATTGTGGTTATCCACCCGGAGCTCGGTATCGGGGGTTCGGAGCGGCTGGTGGTGGACGCAGCCCTGGCGCTGCGCGAACGCGGTCACGAGGTAACGATCCTGACCGCCCGCGCCGATCCTTCACGGTGCCTCAGCGAGACAAGGGATAAGGTTCCAAAAGGGTATCCCCTGACTGTACGGCAGCCGAGAGTGCCCATGCCATTAAGCATTGCCGGTCATCTAAGGGTCCCGTGCATGCTCGCCCGCATGGGGTTTCTCATTGGGGCTATGATCAGGGAAAAGATGGGACCCGACGTGGTTTTCTGCGATCTCGTACCGCACGTGATTCCCTTCCTGCGTTGCTTTGCCAAAGCCAGAGTGCTCTACTACTGTCATTTTCCCGACGTCTTTCTGACTCCACCGCGAAACCCCTGGTACAATCTCTATCGCCTCCCTCTCGACTACTTCGAACAGGCGGGGATCGCGATGGCGCACATGGTCCTCGTCAATAGCCTTTTCACCAGGGAGGTTCTCCTTCGGACTTTTCCATCCCTCAGGACCAGGCGCATCGAAGTGCTCCATCCCGGCGTTGACGTAAAAGCCTATATGAATCGGGAACAGCATCTTCCGGACCCATCGGTGAACTCAGGCCCGGATCCCTTGACCATTCTCTCCGTCAACCGCTTTGACCCCCGCAAGAATCTGCAGCTCGCGCTGGAATCGCTGGCCTGCTTGCGAGAGCTCTTACCCCCGGACGTTTTTGCCTTGGTGAGGCTGACGATGGTTGGGGGCTGTGACGAGCGCCTCGTCGAGCAGCGGCGGACCTGGCAGGGCCTGGTGGGACTGTCACGACGCTTGAATCTGGAGGGAAGCGTGGATTTCCTCCTCAACGTGACCGATGGACACCGCCGGCAGCTCCTGCAGGACTGTTTCTGCCTCGTCTATACCAGTGTCGAAGAGCATTTCGGTATCGGGATCGTCGAAGCCATGGCGGCGAGGAAAGCGGTTATTGCCGTGAACCGGGGGGGCCCTCGGAATCGTTGAGGACGGCCTCACTGGATGCCTCTCGGACCCAACCCCTCAAGCTTTTGCTGAGGCCATCGCCGGGCTGATTCACGATCCGCGACGAGCCGCCGGGCTGGGAGTTGCCGCACAGAAGCGGGCTTCCGCGTTGTTCTCGAAGGAGGTCTTTGGCCTTCGGCTTGATCATCTGATCCGCACCACCGCCGCCGTGGATGGCCATGTATAGAACGATCAAAGAAGCCTTCCTCCTGCTCGACCTTCGGAGGCGCTTCCAATGGGCCGCCCTGGTCCCGCTGTCGCTGGTGGAAGCCATCGCCGAGGCCATTGGGGCAGGCGCCATCTTCTGCCTCCTCAAAATCCTTGCAGATCCGTCCAAGATTCTGGATATCCCTTTTATTTCCGGCCTTTATGTGGCCGTATCAGGGACCGACGGCAAGACCACGGTCTTCTTCTTCGCCTTCCTTGTGGCCGCTTTTTATGTTTTCAAGAACGTGTATCTGATGGGTTTCGCGTTCCTCCGTTCACGTCTCACCAGTCGGGCCATCGCCATGCTGGCTGGCCAACTCTTCCGCAATTATCTCAAGGCACCCTATCTCTTCCACCTCGAAAGGAATTCTGCGGACCTCATCAACCGTATCATCCGTTGCACGGACAGTGCCGTTCACATGGTTCTGGAATCGACGGTTTCCCTCATCTCCGAGGTCCTGGTCCTGGCGGCGATCATTGGGGTCCTCCTGGCGGCAGCACCCGGCATGACCATGGTCGCGGTACTATTGCTGACCTGCCTGTTGGGTTCGCTGCTGTTCGTAACCCATCGCCTTTTTTTTAAGTTGGGAGGGAAAGAGCAGACCCTGAGAGAGGATGTTTTGAAGACCATCCAACAAGCGCTCGGTGGGATCAAGGAGATCAAGGTCATGGCGCGGGAAGATTATTCCTTCGAGGTCCTGCAAAACCATCTGAACAGTCTCTCCCGGGTGCGGGAATGGCACGCCACCCTCAACGCCATCCCCCGCCTGCTCGTAGAAACCGTTTTCGTCTGCATTCCTTTGGGAATTGTCTTTTCAACCTTCGGTCACCTGACCGATTACCAGAATGCGGTAGCCCTTCTCGGCCTGCTGGCTTACGCGGGATTCCGGGCCATCCCCTCGGCCAATCGGCTGATCATGTACCTCAACAACATCCGCTACGGGGGGACTGATGTCAGCCTGTTAGCGAGAGATTTCAATGCCTTTGGCATTGGCCGCGAGGTCACATCCACCCGGGGTCCCG
Organism: uncultured delta proteobacterium; assembly: GCA_963808625.1. Classification (GTDB taxonomy): domain Bacteria; phylum Desulfobacterota; class Syntrophobacteria; order Syntrophobacterales; family Syntrophobacteraceae; genus JADGQM01. The sequence goes on along the minus strand of CAWEHK010000007.1, from coordinate 11,015 downwards.
GCAACAGAGCGCTGCGTTTTGCAGAAGGGCTGCGCTTTGAAGAGGTCTCCTTTGCCTATCCGAACCGACGACCTCCGGTCCTCGAAGGGGTCAATGTCGAGGTCCGATGGGGTGAATCAATCGGTATTGCCGGTCCCACGGGGGCGGGGAAAAGTACGTTCCTGGACCTGATGCTGGGTTTGCTGCGTCCCACCTCGGGAGCGATTCTGCTTGACGGCGAGAGCCTTCAGCAACAGCTGGCAAACTGGCGCCGGGGCGTTGGTTACGTTCCCCAGCATCCTTATCTGATCGACGATTCGCTGGGAAGGAATGTGGCCTTGGGGGTCCCCGATCATGAGGTGAATGGCGAAAAGCTCCGGACTGCCATCCGCCTGGCACAGCTCGAAGGTTTTGTCGCTTCTCTCCCGCAGGGGCTGGATTCAGTTGTTGGCGAGCGGGGGACGCGGCTCTCCGGGGGCGAACGGCAGCGTTTGGCCATCGCGCGCGCCCTCTACCGGGAACCTGCTGTCCTGATTTTCGATGAAGCTACCTCAGCCCTGGACACTCATACCGAAAGACTCCTCATCCAGTCGCTTCACGCCTGCTGCCGGCAGACCACCCTGATCCTCGTTTCTCACCGCTTGCAGGCGCTGAAGCTTTGCAGCAAGATCTTCCTGCTTCACCAAGGCCATGTCATTGTGGGTGACTCGCTGGATAAGGTGATGCGGGAATGCCCTGAAATCCACCAACTGCCGGTTGCCTGACGGGTATTGTAAGGGAGGGTTTGGCGATGTGACCGTCTTTGGCTAAAGACTGCTTCTGCAAGCACTGTTTGAGGAAGAACAAAGGCATTGCGAGGCGAGATTCCGGCCTGCCGGCAGACCGCTCTGCCATGGCGGGCTGGAAAGCCCGCCCCACAAATCAAGGTTCCCGGATGAGGTCCTGTTCTAGCTCTGTGCCTTCGCCCGCTTCCTTGCGGCCCAGACGCCGACCATGGCAATCAGGATGGACATGAGCAACAATCCCCATTGGGTGAACGTGGGAACGGCACCAAATAAGGAGAGCGGATACGGCGGGACCGACTCTGTGGCGGAGAGCCTCACCGTGTTGCCGGTGGTAATGCTGAGCAGTGCCGGCGGGCAGCCAACGCGCCCGCCAAAAAGAAAGCTCACCCCAAAGCGGGAGCCCTCCGGTACGGTGAATGAAGGGAGGTTGATAATTCCCTGAAGCGTACCATTGAGGGGAGAGGGCGGGAAGGGTCCAGAGAGTGAAGTACCCAGCAGGGCAAAGTTCCCAGACGAATCGAAAATCCCTGGCGATATAGCGTATTTGTAACAAGCAATACTGGAGAGACCGAGCGCCTCAGGCGACATCGTTATCGCCCAGTCAAAAGTATAGCCCCAATCGCCCGGAGCAAACGTGGTATTCTGCAATGGGGATCGATCAGCGATCCAGTTCACGGTCTGGTTGATTCCAATCTGCACTATATTCCCGCATTCCGGGGGTGGACTCAGCTCTTCAGCGTATGAGTACATGAAGTATGAGTCATTCGACGTGGTAAAGAGGGTAAATGGACAACTCCCTCCCACAAAGTACCGGGCAACGCCGTCTGCAGCGTGAGCCGATCCACCGGTTGCCAATGCCAGAACGAGCCCCATCAGAAGTCCCCATCCAAGCCACTGAAGTGATTTCTGTTTCATTGCATCCCCTCCACAAAAAAAAGAAAGCCAGCACCTGCAAACTCAATGACCAAAAAACATAAGGAGAGCCACTCAAGAGAGAGACCTAAATGAAAAACAGACTCTCCCTTTCCAATTAGCATACTCCATAAATATAACGCAATAAAAACCACAAGAAGAATCTCCGCCTTTCCTTCTTTGTCATCCCAAGCCTCATGCTCCAAGCTCGGCAACGATTTGCCTTATTTCTGCCATGAACCGATCGCAGCTGAAGCGTTCAGCTCGTGTGCCAAGGTACGCCCTCAAGGAACTTTGTCGCTCCGGCGACCGAAGAACTTGCACGATCTTCGCCACGGCCTCGTCAGGGTCACGATAGAGCAGTTCCGGGCGCTGGCCGATGATTTCTCTCTGGCCGCCGCTGTCGGGAGCAAAGACCAGGGAGCCGGCGGTGATCATTTCAGCCATGGCCATCCCGAAGTGTTCCTCCTCCATGCCGTGAATTCCGAACCGATGGCGGGATATGAGGTCGAGCAGCGACGCCCGGGGAAGATCCAGGTCGAGGTGAATCCACGAAGCCATCGTCGCTGCGAGCCTGGAAATCGTCTGGAAATACGGGGGATCATCGGGGTTTCCCACGATGTGGAGATGAAGGCCGGGGACCTGCCGGCGAACACGGTCAAGGACCTCGATTACCTTGACGATTTCCTTCTCGGGTGAGATTCTACCGATGCAAAGGAAACCCGGTTCTTTGCGCTCCCAGGGGACCTCGGGGAAACGCCCGCTGACCGGAGGATAGACTGTACGAGTGGCAATCCCGGGATAACGCGCCTTTACCTCGCCGCTAATCCAGTCGGAGTTGACCAAGGTCACGTTACCTTTCATGCGAGGCGTCGAAAAATCGGCGAGGCGCCCACAAAAGCGATGATAGAGCCGCACCAGCCCCAGGGGATTGTGGTACCAGCGCAAATCAACGAGGGGACGGGGAAAACCCCACGGATAGTGAATGTACTGGATTCCCCGGCGGCCGAAATCGGTTTCATTGTTGGCGGTCACCAGGATATCGTAAGCAGCTTCGATTTTCCTGCAGGCTCGAAGGAGGAGCGAAGTCTTAAGCAGACTCATCGGTGTGGGAATCATGCGCTCCAGGATGGGGATGAGTCTCGCCCAGGCAAGACGGCAGGTAAGCTCGGATGTCTGTAAGGCCGTGCCGTAGTGCCGGTTGATCGAAGCCAGATCGACGGGGCACAGAGACAGCACCGTCAGGTCATGGTCGTCCTTGAGGGCCTCGAGGATCCACGCGCAGTGACGGCATTGCCACCTCCGGGAGGCTGGAGAGTTGGTTGGACCATGAGGACCTTCTTCGGTTTCATGACATGAAAATCCTTTTTCTCAGCCACAAATTGCCCTATCCCCCCATCAGCGGCGGGTCGATCAAACGCTGGAAGCTCGTCGAGTACCTCGCGGCACGCCACGATCTCGCCATCGCCGCCCTCGGTCCCCCTGAAGACCTGCGCTGGCAGGCACCGCTTCTGTCCAGGATCAAGGTTACCTCCTTTTATGCGGAGTCGCTCAGCCGTGCAAGAAATGCCGCAAATCTCATCAGGTGCTACGTGCGGCGGGTGCCCCTGACGGTCTACCGAAACTATTCTCCCACTTTCAGGAAGCATGTGGCAAGCATCGCGCCGCTTTATGAGGTGCTTTTCGTGGATTCGTACCTGATGTTCCAGTACGTTCCACCCTGTTTTTCCGGCAGGGTGATCGTGCATGAACACAATGCCGAGTACCTTGTCTGGGAACGTTACGCCAAAATCGAACAGAATTTGTTGAAAAGAGGACTGATTCTTCTTGAAGCCAGGAGAATCGGCACTTATCTGAAAGTGATTGGCCAAAAGGCGCATCGCATCCTGGCGGCCCCAAACGATATCGAAGCTCTGGCAAGGCTGGGAATCCCCCGCTCGCGCCTGGAGGAAACCCTGCATCTTGGCAACGAGGCGCTCCTCAACCTTCCCAGGCTTGAATTCGAAAGCACCGAAGAGGCTTTGCTCGCCGTCGGCACGCTGGATTGGGAGCCGAATGCGGACGGCCTGGCCTGGTTTATCGAGAAGGTATGGGCGGCATTGAAGAAGGAAAAGCCCGACTTGAGGTTCTATATCGTGGGGAGGCACGTGGGCAGGAGACTCCCCAGACTGGTGGCCGACCACAAGGACATTCACCTGATGGGTTTTGTCGATGCCATCGAAGCTTATTATGCGAAGAGTCGCGTCTTTGTCGCTCCTCTCCGGTTTGGCAGCGGCATGAAGGTCAAAGTGATCGAGGCCATGTACCGGGGCCTTCCCACGGTGACCACACCGATCGGTGCGGAGGGTCTGGAGGTTGTCCCGGGAAGGGACCTGGGAGTCGCCGAAGAGGCAGCAGCGATGGCCCGGGAAATCCGGAGTCTTCTGGACGACCGGACAAAATGGGAAGCCTTTCGGGACCGATCACGGGAGCTGGCGGCACGAAAATACCGGTGGAAGAGGGTCTTTGACGGTCTGGAAGAACATCTCATGGAAAGCTCCCCGCGCCATCGAGATTGAGGGGCTTTGCCGTGGTGCAATCTTACCGGCTGGTGGTCGAATGGTAATGGCTGGGGAGGTAGTGAAGCATGGATACTTCTTCTGCGCTTTTGCACAAGTTGCTCTCCCGCATTAGAAAATGGCGATACCATAATCATCCCTCAGTGCTGGCTGAGCTGGAACTGGCCGACCTGGTTGGCCGCTGCAAGGAATTGAGCATCAACCAGGGGCTCAGGCCCCTTCTGGTCGATTCCGGAAATGTGTTTGTCCGGACCGTTCCAGGTTTTTACCTGTGGTTCGATCCGCGCGTAAGCAGTGGTAAGCTGTGGGGAGTGGAGAAGAGCGGGTTATGGGAAACCGGAGGGGTCAGGATATGCCTGAACAGGCTCAAAGACGGAGGTTCATTCCTCGACATAGGTGCCAATCTCGGCTACTACGCCATGGCGACGGCAAAGTCATCAGCCAGGGCAAGCGTGCATGCTTTCGAACCGGTGCCGGAGATTTTCCGAGGCCTGGCGCTCGGCGTTGAAGCGAGTGAGCTTTCGCACCGGATCGTCCTGAACAACGTGGCTGTTGCGGAAGCGTGCGGCAGCATGGTCATGATCTCGAGCGGGCAGTGGAGCCATGCAGTGGGCAATAAGAATGAGACGATGGCACGCCGCGTTCGTGTCCCGACGACAACCATCGATGTCTACTGTAGAGAAAAGGAGATTGCGGACGCACGAGTTATCAAGTGCGACGTCGAAGGGTTGGAATTAAAGGTATTGCACGGTGGGTGCCGTGTGCTTCGCGAGCAGAGACCTTCACTTGTGCTCGAAATTGAGCGAAGGTGGACTGAAAGATACGGATACGAATGTGAAGAGATATTTACTTTTCTCCAGGAATTGGGATACTCGGGAAGACCTGTCCTGAGCAACGGCGAGCTTGGCGCGAAAATCTCGAAGACGGCCGCGAAACGTGTCGAACATGGGCTGTTCCTCTTCGAGGACGAGTAGATAAGGATCACGGCGAGGCAACCGCAGTTATTTTTCAAAACAGGATTTTTGTGGATACAGCAGGTTGAGGACAAGCTTTTCCAATTTCAGAAGAAAACGGTCTTTTGTAGAATCACCGAGATCGTCATTGATGCAGATGAATTTAGGTCGTCTCCACATAACATGGGTAAAGGCACGCACCATAGCGATTGTTTTTTTCTCCATGCTTATAAACGAATAATCCGGACCACCCCACGTCAGCAACCGGCTGTGATGCCTTTTATCCCGCTCCTCATCAGATAGCAGGAAAGCACAGTAGAGTATCCGCAACACCAGGTCCTCAGGTGAACGAAACGGATGCGCTCTGGTTCTTTCGAATGCCTCCTGAAAAAGTCGCTCCAGGTGAAAGAGATGGTCCCGGTCGTAGAGTTGTGGGCAATGGGCTGGAAGATAGGGGAGCGCGACCCCGTTCCATCGGTCCCGTACCAGTTTTTGCGTGTAAGCATAGGCGCGATCATGAACCGGCCCGCAATCCGGATCCCGATGCAGGACGTTCGGCTCGAGATAGAAAATATGGCTGCCCGTACTGGTCAGAAAGTCCTCGAGCCGAAGCGGACGCCCCAGGAAGAGATCATCGTTAAAGTAGAGGAATTTCTTGGCCAGGCCCGGAATGCGGTGCAAGTTCATCTCAATAGCATTGGAGTTGAATACCGGCAAATCCTCTCGGCGATGAAAAATCTGGCGATGAGTCACCAGGTTGATTTTTTCGTGATGACCGTCGAGCCAGGAGGGATAGGTGCCATCCGTTACCAGATGAATCTTGCGCACCCAGGGGACAAACCGGCGGACCGAACGCAAGGAGAAGAGCAACTCCTGATTGTTCCGAAAGCGATGGATTCCGTTCCGGTCGGCGGACTCGACCGAAGGAGATGACCCCAGGCGCAGCCTCAGCTTTTTTTTGAAGCCGGGAGCTGAACCATCCACCCAGAGATAGACGATATCTACCTGCATGCAAGGGTCCAAGCTCTCCAGGGATTCCATCCCTGGCGTCGAGTAATCCCTGAAAACACCTCGACCGTAAACTGGCTACGCAACCACAGGGGCAGGCACTGGTCGAAACAGTTCATTGCCTTTGAAAAGTCGAGATCCGATAATCCCGGTGACGATCGCAATAGTGCTTTGAAGCGAGAAGACGCAAACGGGGCGTTTGCGCCAAGAAGGAATCGAGGTCCAGGTCCAGGCGCGTCCCGCCCCAAACGATGATGAGCCTGCCCCCCTCGGCCAGCCAATCCAGCAGTTTCTGCCGCATTTGCACCCGCAGGCGGAAGGGTTCCCAGAAATAGTAAAAGATTTCCGAACAAACAATGACGTCGAAAGGCTGCTTCGGGTCAAAGCGAAAGAAATCGGTCTGGTGGAAGGTTATGTTTTGGTGGCAGCGGCATCGTTTCTTCGCCCGACCGATTGCCACCCATGAAAAGTCAAACGCCTCCAGGGATTCCACGCGCTCCGCCAAAAGTTCGGTGAAAATCCCAATACTGCAACCGGCATCCAGAACCCGCCGGGGTCGTTCCCCTCCCAAACCAGCCAGGATTTGCAGGTACTTGGTCCTTTCGTACCCGCTGGTTTCATACTGCCACGGATCTCCCGCCAGATAAAGGAGTTCAAAACAGCTCCGATACAGGAATCCGCGCAGACGCCCCGGCACGCGATTCGACAGCGTCGCATCGAGCAGCCTTTCGTAGAGGCTGAGCAACCATCGGTTCGCGGCTCCTTTTGAAAACATCTCGAAAACCCTCAATTCAAAATCTCTCATTGACAACAGAAACCGCAAACAAGCGAGCCAGCAACTTCCAATCCTTAACGGGTTTAACTGCCCGTCAGCGCATAGAATGGAACATGGCGATGGCCTGAAATTTGCCTGCCGTTATTGGATAAATACGCCGGGGACCACTGCCAGGCTGCAGCCTCGACGCGGGCAAAGACCTCTACCAGCCTTGGCTTCCACCCCAGGAGATAACCCTGACATCGCTGCAAATGCAGCAACAGGTTGAAATCCATCTGGTCCTGCGAAGCAAAGCAGCCCAGCGCCCGTTTTTTCAAGGCTGCGGATGGCGAAATATCGAGTATCGTGCTGATCAGCCTGACGGGTATAGGAGCGCGAACCTGATAGAAGAACGCGGACACATCGAGTTTGCCCTGCCGGATAATATCTTTCATGATCAGGAATGTCTGACGATGATCCGAATGAGGATCACACGGATAGGGGAGAAAGACGATCTGTGGTCGCTCACGATGAAAAATGGACGCCAGCTGAAGCCCTGCCGATGAATCTGCGCTGAGAGCTCCGTCGGGTTGCTGCAACAGGAAACGATCCCGAATCCCGAAGAAATTAGTGGCACGCTCACTCTCTTGAAGCCGTTGCCGGTTGCGCCCTTTCCACTCTTCCCCCTCAGGGCGTGGGCACCATCGGTGAGATAGACAATCATCACCCGGGTTCCCTGCTGTACATAACGATGCATCAGACCCGCGCAACCGATTATTTCGTCATCCATGTGCGGTGCCAGAATCGCGACGCATTGTGCCGGTTCGATAAAATGGTTGAACCGTTTGCTGCGGCGGCGCCTTCTGATTTCTTGACCAACCAGGCAACAGTACAGATGACTGATCATTTTGGCTTGGAGGATGACTACTTGTTGCCAGAAACTTCGCCGCATCGATTTTGGATGAACATTCAAGTCGTTGGCATCGGCAATACCACCGGATGAGCCTGGTGATAAGCAATTGTGTTGCACCGTTTCCCGACTAGCACGCACCCTGGATGCTGTCAAGGACAAGTCTGACAAGAGACCCTGAATGGCGTCAGGGATACTGCCCACTGAGACTTGATGCACGTGGTCAAACAGGGGCTTCTCATGCGCCGGGGCTCGGGGCGCGGGACCGTTTACATATTGCGGGAAGGCCCTGCCGATGAGCAAATCATCCGATAATCATCCGATGGTTCGCCGGAATCATCCGAAAATCTGCCGATCTCACACTTCAGTCTAATTATAGGGAATGTTCAGCCAGGTCGATCGATGATCGATCGCCAAACCCACTTCATCGACGGATGCGAGTTAATTCTCATCCGGAAAGTGGCGCCTTGTTTTGTAGGAGGGGCTTCCAGCCCCGATCTCGGCTGGAAGCCCCTCCTACAAAATGGGGTTTCCGGATGGACACGAGTCAGGGTGTGTCGAAAAAATTCTCACGATTCACATTTCGTCATTCCGGCATGCTTCCAGCCGGAATCCAGCTCCTGCAAATGTCCTGGACCCGGCCAAAGCTTGTCCCCGCAGGCTTTTGGCGGGGAGCACGCCGGGGTGACGGGGTAGACGGGCTCTTTGGACACCCTTTTTGGGGGGAAGGCGGTTGGTGAGGGGACGGTTCGGGGAAGCGCCGCATCACGCCCCGGTTAGCTTTCGAATCCGGGCGGTAATAGCGCCGGGTTGCCTCTGGAAGATCTTCGACAACGCGGCAATGCTCGGCTCCTCATTGTATAATTTGATGAGCAACCGATCTTCTTCATCGCTCCACGGTTCATAAGCTCGGGGATGTTTCTTCCTGATGTCGATGATCCTTTCATCCGTGAACGATTCGTCTGACCTCTTGGGCGGCAGACGGTCAACCAGCTCTTTAAATCCAGCCAACGGCAGCTTGTCATATGGGATTTGCTCTACCGCACTGTCCGGAGTTGAAAGCGGATGTGCAATCCCGAGTGAATTCTCATCGGGATCAGCGGCTTCGCTTTCCCCATCGCTCCCGTACGTTCCCATGGTCACGTGAGCCTTGTACGCCCATATGGTTGGCCTGGACACTCCAACCTGCCCAACAATTTCATTCGAGCTCGGTTTGCCCTCTTTGATAGGGCGAATTATCTCGGCTTTTTGCTGCTCGGGACTTCCATGCATCGGTTCGCGCTCGAGATGAAGTTCGAGTGCGGCGGGTCCCGCTCGATCACCGGCATCCGGTCCTTTTTCAAAAGACGGTGCGGGCTGCTCCTTCAGGTAATCCAAGATCAGCGCCATGAACTGCTCGCCGTATCGTTCCAGCTTTCTCTCACCGATGCCCGAAATTTCGCCCATCTCCTCGATGGTTCGCGGAAGGGTCCTGATCATCTCCCGTAGAGTGCTGTCGTGAAAGATAATGAAGGGTGCAATACCCTGGTTCCTCGCAATTTCGAGGCGCAGCGAGCGCAGCTTTTCCCAGAGCTCTCCGGACATGGGAGCGGATGGCAGGCCAGGCCTTTCCCGCTCCGGCCTGATCGTTGGCTTCCTCTCGGGCTTGGGCGCCACAGGGTCTTTTCGGAGCTCGAACTTTTCCTCTCCTCTCAGGACCGGCCAGGCCCTCGGCGCCAGGCGGAATCCTCCCTTGCCCTCGAGATCGACGCTGATGAGCCCGGCGGCCACAAGCTGGCGGAATACCGATTTCCACTCCCGCTCGGAGAGCTCTTTCCCGATACCGAAGGTTGACACCTTATCGTGGCCGAAGCGGCGGATGCGCTCGTCATCTTTTCCCAGAAGAACGTCGGTGAGATAGCCGGCCCCAAAAAGCTGCCCGGTACGGTAGACACAGGAGAGGGCCTTCTGCGCCACAATCGTTCCATCCCGGGTCTCGACCTTGCCGGCGCAGGTGTCGCAATTCCCGCAGGGCTCCGGCAGGTCCTCGCCGAAATAGGCGAGGAGCACCTGCCTCCGGCACCGGGTCATCTCGCAGAAACCAAGCATGGCTTCCATCTTGCGTTGCTGGATGCGCTTGAACTGCTCGTCTCCTTCGGAAGCCGCCAGCATCTGCCGGAGCGTAACGACGTCCCCCAGACCATACAGCATCCAGGCATCGGCTTTCTCGCCGTCGCGGCCGGCACGACCCGTTTCCTGGTAGTAGCATCGAGGGTCTTGGGAAGGTCCAGGTGAGCCACAAACCGGACATCGGGTTTATCAATGCCCATGCCAAAAGCGATGGTGGCAACGATGACGACCCCTTCCTCCCGGAGAAAGCGCTGCTGGTGCTTGAGGCGCAGTTCCTTCTCCATTCCCGCGTGGTAGGGGAGCGCCGTAAAACCTTTCCCCGCGAGCCATTCGGCAATGACATCGACCCTCCTCCGGCTGAGGCAGTAGACGATCCCGGAATCGTGCGGATGTTCCGTCCGAAGGAAGTTCAGCAGCTGGGCCTTCTCGTTTTCCTTCAGTTCCACACGATAGTACAGATTGGCGCGGTCGAGGCTCGAAATGAATTGCCCGGCCTTCTCGAGCTTGAGCTTCTCGATGATTTCCTTTCGCGTCACTAGGTCGGCCGTGGCCGTAACCGCAATGCGGGGGATTTCCGGAAAGCGTTCCGGGAGGATCGAGAGCTGCAGATACTCGGGCCGGAAGTCATGCCCCCACTGGGACACGCAGTGAGCCTCATCGATGGCAAAAAGAGCCACCTGGGATTGGCCGAGGAGCGTCTGGAAATCGGGCATCATGAAGCGCTCCGGCGCCACGTAGAGAAGATCCAGGTCACCGGAGAGCACCTTCCGTTCCACTGCACGGGCTTCTCCGAGCTCAAAGTGGAGTTGAGGAATGCTGCTCGAATCCCGAGCTGCGTGACCGCATCAACCTGGTCCTGCATCAGTGCGATCAATGGTGAAATCACGACGCCCACGCCAGGGCGGATCATCGCCGGGATCTGGTAGACGATTGATTTTCCGCTGCCCGTCGGCATCAGGACCAGGGCATCCCGGCGGATATCACCTGATTGATGATCTCTTCCTGATGACCGCGGAAGTGTTCATAGCCAAAATAGGTGAGCAGGAT
>CAWEHK010000006.1:0-39356 GCA_963808625.1 uncultured delta proteobacterium | reverse complement strand
GGAATCCGGATTTTCTGGCCGACAAAGATAAGGTTCGGGTCCCGGATGACTTCCCGGTTGGCTTCAAAGATCTTGGGGTAGTCATTGGCATTGCCCAGGAACTGCTTGGCGATGGCCGAGAGTGTATCTCCCTTCTTGATAAGGTAATATTCCACCTTTTCCTGGACCGGTGGGGCTTGAAGGCCATCAACCTTGACTTCCGAGACACCCGCCACGTTTCCGGCCATCAGGACGGCTTTTTCCATAGCCTCGGGGCTGGATGCCTGTCCGGAAATAGAAACGACCCCGTTGTCGAAGGAAACATTCAGTCCCGCGATCCCAGGATTGGCTTCCTCAATGTGTTTCTTGATGTTCTCAGCCGCGTCGTCTTCACGGCTGAAGAGCTTTTTCCCAATTTCTTTCACGAAATCAAAAAGTCCCATGGAGATTCTCCTCGTTCTGAGATTTTTCATGCCAGTACTTCATGTCCCTTCTGGACACCCCGAACCATGAAAAGGCCTGGGAGTAACTCGCAAAGTGCAACTCGCAAGACGGAACTTCTCACCCCAGCGAACCAATTGACCAGACCTTCTCCAAAACTGCTCAAACTTCGTCTTGCTTCTCCTCATCACACCCGATCCGGCATCGGTCGGCCCTCCTTTCCCCAAGTCTCAAAATGCTTCGACCAGCCTTCCGGAATACCTGCAACCTGGATGATGACTCCCCGTTTGTCGGTAAGCCCGTCCGGATATCATTGCCGGCTAAGAGACTATCTCAAAACTGGCGTACCCCGTCACCCCGGCGGAAGCCAGGGTCCAGAATCCCCAGGAACACCTGGATTCCGGCTTTTGCCGGTTGACGATCAGCATCGTTTTGACCATTTTGAGATGGTCTCTAAGGGGTGAAGCACTCAAACGAAAACCATGATTTGTCGTCGTAAAAGCATTCGAAGTGCACGATGAGGGCGAACAAACGCTCTGAAACGGCCAGCTCGGGCATAATGCGGTCGAAATTCAGCTTTTTATTCTAAACCATCTTGGACTGTTTATCGAAAGAATTCTTCCCGCGCTATTAAAAAGACGTCCTGCAAGCTGGAGAGACAGGCACCGCCGGCCTTTGGCCCGGCAATGCAACAATGAGTGCTCGAACGGATGCATTCACCAGTTTTCCGTTGCTTCCAGGGGTTTATTTGGATAGTGTCCTTTCGGAAAGCCATTGCCTGATATTGCAGAATAGACCAGGTGCAGGCCCTTTGGGAGCCTCCTCGGGCAAACTGGTGAGGGCAAATGGAAAGACTGATTGGCAGGGACTACGTCGGACATTATGAGGATTCCTGCTGGGGAGATTCGGTAAAATGAGACGAGAAATTCTCAGGTATCTGTGGCCTTAACGCGTTTCTTTCACTATTGCACTCTTTCAGGTCTTTTTGATCAGTGCCTTTGAAATTCTGAAGCCCTGGCCCCTTAAGGTCGTGATCGACAATGTGCTGACCGGAAAACCTGTGGCGTGGGACATTCTGTGGCGTCCTACAACAGCGAGACGATCCTGTTCCTCTCGTGCTTCAGTCTTGTGCTGATCTATCTGCTCTCTGGGTGGTTTGTCGATCGTCAACAACTATACCACCATCAAGATCGGCCAGCGCATGGTGAACGATTTCAGAAGCGACCTCTACAGCCACCTCCAGCGCCTCTCTCTTGCCTTCCACAGCAGAAGGCAGGTAGGTGATCTCCTCTACCGCGTCACGGCGGATACCTACTCGATTCAGGCCATTACCATGAACGGCGTCTTTCCCGTCGTCACCGCCACCGCGCTGCTCGGGATGATGTTCTTCGTCATGATCAGACTGGACTGGCAACTGACCTTGCTGGCGCTCAGCATCTGCCCGGCGCTGGTTATTACCATATCCTTCATGAGCCGGAAGATCACCGTCGCGGCAACCCACTACCGGGAGCGGGAGAGTGAAGTCTTTTCGGTGGTGCAGAGGGCCATGTCCGCCATGCGGATCATCCAGGCCTTCACCAAGGAAGAAGAAGAGCACCGGAAGTTCATGAGGGCCAGCGTTGAGAGTCTTGGCGCCAGTCTGCGCCTGTTCACCCTCGAGAATTTTTATTCCGGGGTCGTGAACGGGGTGATGGCCCTCGGCACGGCTTTTGTCATCTGGATCGGGGCCAAGCACGTGCTTTCCGGCACCCTCAGTGTTGGGGACATTGTCGTTTTCACGTCCTACCTTGCCTCCCTTTACGCCCCGATCAACACCCTCAGCCAGACCTGGGGGGTCATTCAGACGGCCAAGGTCGGGGTCCAGCGCGTGTTCGAAATTCTCGATGTCGAAAGGGACATGAAGGACGGCCCCCGTTTCTTCCCGAAAAGGGGGCGAAAGGGGAGATCACGCTCGAAGATGTGTCCTTCCAATACGTGGCAGATCAGCCCATCCTGAAAAAGATCTCCGTGCATATTTAAGCCGGCCAGAAAGTAGCCATTGTGGGTCCCGCGGGCGTTGGCAAATCGACCCTGGTGAGCCTCGTTCCCCGCTTTTATGATCCCTTCGGGGGTCGGGTCCTGATCGATGGGGTGGACGTTCGGGAATATCAGCTCAAGTCTCTGCGCAGTCAGATTTCGATGGTGCTTCAGCCGCCCCTGGTTTTTCCCATCAGTATCAAGGAAAACATCGCCTATGGCCGGATCAAGCCAAACGACGATGAGATCGTTGCAGCGGCACGTCTCGCCCGGATTCACGACGCCATCATGAAGCTGCCCAAGGGTTACAATACGCTGGTGGGGGAACAGGGCGCGACCCTGTCCGAGGGGGAGAGGCAGAGGATCACGATCGCCCGTGCCATTCTACGGGACTCGCCCATCCTCATTCTCGATGAACCCACCTCATCGGTGGATGCCGAAACCGAAGCCGCCATCATGGAGGGTTTGAATCAGCTCATGGTGGGGAGCACGACTTTCATCATCGCGCATCGTTTGTCCACCGTCAGGGGAGCGGACAAGATCCTGGTGCTGCGCGCAGGAGAGATCATCGAGCAGGGAAGCTTCGAGGAGCTGGTCCATGCCGGCGGATTTTTTGCTTCCCTCTATCGCACTCAATTCGGACTGGGGGAGTGACTTTCTGCGGAAACCATCTGAAATCCTCATTCCCGCAGGCTTCATGCAATTGCTCAAACCTAATCTAAGTACAGCGCCGCACAAAAACGTGTCCAAATTCGATGCATAGATGTGCAGGTTGGGTTTCGTTCCTCGATCAATCACGGCATTGTGAGCCGCAATCATGGTGAGGAACGAAACCCAACCTACGAGACTCAACGCCATTCCTACGGAAGTAAAGATTTATCATGGCAGATCAATCATTTATAGATTATATTTTGTTGATAGCAATTTGTATGCCAATTTTACTTCCATTGAACGGGGCGCAAGCCCCTTGCATGGAAGATTTCGGCGCAAGCCGGACTCCAGTAAGAAGAGCCATGGACTGGATACCGGCTTGCGCCGGTATGACGGGAGTAGGCTCTCTAAAAGGAATCGCTCAACTTGGGTCAAAATCAAGCGTTGATGAATTCGTAAAAAGTCCAAAAACAGCCATTTTGCCTGTCTCAACCTATTGAATTTACTAGGTGCAGTTCTTCGAGAAATGACTTTTTACGAGACCATCAAGCGTTGGTCAGCGGGGAGGGGTTAAACCTGATTCCCATCAAGCTGACTTTTCTGCTTCGAAAAGTTCCTTTTCATGTGTCTTCGGGTATCCCGAAGGGACATCAATAACTGCCCTGAAGGGGCTCAATAAATTAGCCCAGGGTCAGCGGCAGCGCCACCCTGGGAGATACGAGGCACAACACAAACATCAACCCTGAAGGGGTTACATAAAGCATACCGACACACCGCTTTATCTAACCCTTTCAGGGTAAGGCAAAACGGGATTAGGCTTTTCTCCGTCCCAGGGTGGCGCTCTCGCTGACCCTGGGCTATGTTATGAAGCCCTTTCAGGGCGTTGATCATCTCGCCCCAAGCAGTCGCAGGCAGGCCCCCACCCCGGGCAAACCTCAGCTTGACGCATATTGGCTTAAATCCTGCCGCTACGCAGTAAATCGCTCCAGCACTTGTAGCAACTGTGTTTCTTCCTGGACTCCCGCCAAAGCTTGATCCCCTGGCCTGTAGGTTTGGCAACCCCCGATAACCGACTTACTCACCTTTTTCTGACTACTGACCACTGATCACTGACCGCATGAAGCAGACCTTTCCCTTCTCGCTTCCTTGATCAACTGTCATTGGGCTTTGTCGGGAGCCGGAGCAGGTGCAAGTGAAGGTGCAGGTGCCGGCGTCGCTGCCGGTGCCGGTGTAACCGCAGGAGCAGGAGCCGGAGCAGGTGCTGGCGCTGCTGCAGGAGCTGGCGTAGGTGCTGGCGCAGGTGCCGGTGCCGGCGCTGGCGCTGCCGCCGGAGCAGGCGCAGGGGCGGGAACTGGTGCGGGAGCAGACTGACTGGTCTCCTGCTTGGGAGCGCTCGCCTTCAACCACCCACTCACGCAGCCTTTTTGCCAGAGCAGCACGACGAGTGCGGCAAGCACGGCTAAGAACAGGTAAAGCTTCCAGGGCCGCTCCTTCTCGGCAAAAGGATCCAAGAGCGAGGACTGCGCTCCCTCGGGAAGTCGCGCGAGAGCCGTGAGCGTTTGACCGAAGGGAATGTTGACAATGGCGCGCGCGTTCACGGCCCACCCGTTGGCGTCGAGGATAGGCGCCAGGTTGCGTTTGCGAAGTTTGAAATACGCGAGGACCATGGATGGTCCCGAAATGAGGAGCAGCAGACCGGCAATCGCCAGCGGCATTTGCCACCAGCTGAGGCTGAGGAATCCCGTGAGGACCGCGGCGATAGCGGTTCCTATGGCGCCGATGGCAAGGCCGATTGCGGCGAAAATGCCGGCGAATTTTCCGACATCGAACGGTGGCGCCTCAGCGGGCGGCTTTCCGGCCTCAGCCGTTGCGGCCGCTCCAGAGACACCGGCGCCGGCGGTATCCATCACCTTTTTTTGCTGGGCGCCCGCTACCTTTTGGACCTGCTCGTGGATCATTTTGGCGATCTGTCGATAGGGGCTCCAGAAGGCCTCGCGAATACTGATCGGGTGTTCAATCAACTTGACAACGGTAGCATCCCAATCGTTGCCCTTCCGATCGTAAAAGACGCCGTTGCGCCCGACCATGAGGTTGCCGGCATCCCCATCGGTCAACGCGGCGGCGATGTTCATTTTTTCCGCAGTTCCTTTACGCGTGCACTCACAGTAGGCCAGATACGTTTGACTCAGCGTCGCCATGCCGCTGTGTTTGGCGATGTCATCCACTTTGATGCAAAGCTCGCTACTGCGCCCGTCGATATAGAGACTGCCCACCTGGAAGATGGCTTGGGTCCCGGGAGAATAAAAATCCTGGAACGATACGAAGTTGTTCAGAAGGGTGAAAAGATCGCGATGATACCTGACCAGCTTGTCGACGGAGGCAATGGTGTTCGCTTCCTGTTCCAGGGCCTTGTCCTTGGCCATGAGGGCGGCGAGGGGCTCCTTCATGCCGCCGGACAGGATCTCTCGCACGCGCGTCAGTCCCAGCCTTTCGACGGCCGTTCCCTGCTTACCGTCGAGCCAACTTTCGTAGGCCGTAAACTTGGCGCTGATGAGGGTCCACTCGCCGGCATCCAGGGCGGCTTTATCGCCGAACATCGGCTTCACGACAGCCGTGCGCAGTTTCGAAATCGCCTGTATCCACGCCGGATTGATGCCTCCCTCCAGGGGCAAAGGCTTGCCGACTCCGACGGTCGCCAACGGCAGCACCGCAACCTCTTCGGCGCTCGCCGAGAGGTCCTTGCGGGCCATGGCCTGGTATTCTTCCGGTGACGGATTCAGCGGGCCGGCTGCTCCCGCATCAAACTCCGCCAGGCGGCAGCGGGTGAAGTAGTCGTCCACCTTGGTCCTGACCGCCTTGAAAACCTCTGCGGCTTCCCCGGTTGCATCGCCAAAGGGGAAAACGTTGGCCGCATCGTCTTCCGCTTTCCGCCACCAATCGGAATATTCCTGCAAGGCGGCATAGAATTGGTCGGCCCTTTCCTGAGTGATGCCGGGCTCCCCGCTGCGGTCGAGCTCCGAACCCATGCATTCCATGATGTCCTTGATGACGTTCTTGAGCTTGTCATCATCTGCGGCGTCAACAGGGATAATCCCGTCGCCATTAAACTTTGTGTGGGCAAAGATTTTGACCGTATCGGCAGTGTCTTCGGCCGTCACAAAGGAAGCCTCGGGCTTGCCAAGATTGAGCAGAATCTGCTTTGCCGAAGCCAGGAGCTGCCCGCCCTCCGGGGTGCTCTCATCGATGGCTGAAAGCGGCAGAGCGGCAGCGCGCTTGGTCAAGTCGTCAGCATTCTTGAGGACGGATCCAATCCATCTCACTGCGGCAAGGATCTCGGGGACCCTGATGCGTCCATCGCCATCAGTGTCAATGAGCTCGAGGGTCTTGGGGTCCAACTCAAGGCCGTGATTGGGACAGGCAAGACTGGCCCACAATTTCTGGTCAAGTTGGTCGAGATCAAGCAGGTCCGCACCCGTTTCCAGGCGTACCTGATCGAAGCCTCCCACCCGCGCAAACCGCCACGTGTGAGGTGCGAATGATTTTTTGCTCATGTCATCACCCATGCATGATCCTCCTTCGTCTGCAATGATTGGTCTTCTCCGTAAAACGACAGGGACCATTTCATAGATCCTGGCTGGGCTCAACTCGAAGTATCGCGTCAGGGAAGGCAAAGGAATGAAGCACAAGATCCCACGATCACTTCTCGCACAACTAGCTTGCCCTCTTCTTGATGTCAACCCAATTCTCGCATTGAATAATTCTTCACGGTTCCATAAATTTTAGAACTGAGGCATAGTTCATGTCGCTTCCGCACCCTTCAGCGCATTTTCGTTTTCTTCGACGGAAATTTGACGTAAGGTGAGAAGTGGCCTTATTGGTTGCTTACCGTCACATCCTGATTGAAAGGAAACCTATGGAAGCCGACAAGAAGAGTCCCGAGGCTGCTGGAATCGAAGCGGGTCCCATGGAAGGCACCCAAGAAATGGGATATTGGGAGTTCAAGAAAGAAATTTGCGATAAGGCGGGGTGGCAGTTGCGAAGAACGGAGCCACAGACTTATGTCGTTATCAACAGCAAGCATGAAAGGTTGGGGATCTTTAAGAGTCAAGAAGGATATTTCCCTGACCCGGAAACTGGCAAGGACGGATAGTACAGCGACACACAAATGAGTGTATGAATTCCGGTCGTCATGCCCGCGAAGGTTGTCTCCGCAAACTTCAGGCAAGGGGCGAAAATCCAGGCTTTGTTGCTGCATTCCTCCCAGGGCTTTCCCCTCAGGCTATAGGCGGGGAGCATGCGGGAATAGAGATTTGGGATACTGGAGACGTTACTCTGATGTGCTGTACTATCGCAATCCCCGAACGGTGCCGCGGGTTGTTCTTCACGACTCAAGGCTCCGTTTGGCAGGATCGGATCAGTCCAGGCTGTCACAGGTAGCCTCGGGCCACCGTTAACGGGCTTTTCCAGCAACTCCACTGAAAGCAGTTTCACCCCGCTCTCTCGCACGTGCGCCTGCCGCTGCCTGATGATATTGGGTTTCCTGTCTACGGATGAGCCCCCAGCAACCAGTGAGCCGTCACCAGCCACCAACCATAAAGAAAGGAGCGAAACCATGGCCAACACAGACCTGGTACCCAAGCCTCTGAATTACCTTGACAAGGCCTTGTCCAAACTGCGTGATCTGGGCCTCATGCCTGAGAAACCGGACGAAACACCGGTGCTGGCAATGATTCAAAAGATCAGTGACCTGGATGAAGAAAAAGCCGTTGCCATTGCCCGGACTCTGAATCACGCCACCGTATTCAACGAGGTGGTACGCGAACAAGTTGCGGCCATGGGAGTAGGCGAGCGCTACGAACAGATCGCCGCCGCCTTCAACAGCATTCGCGATGATGCTCAGAACATGGTGAAGCAACTGGAAGACGGCAGGATCGACACCCTGGAGCGCATGGGCAATTTCTGGATGAAGGTCACCCGGGGTGACATTCCGAGCCGTTTCGATAAGATCAAGCAGACTTATACCGAGGTGACCCACGACAGCAGGGACCAGATCGATCGCGAGGTGACCATTCTGGAGAGTTACCGGGATTTTCGCGGCGCTTTGAAAGAGGCTCAGGTGCTGGCCTTCGAGATCCAGAAGAAAGCGGAAAACCAGCTTCAGGAGGCCAAAACCCGCCTCGAGGAAATGTCCAAGGCACTGGAAACCAATACCGATCCTGATCAGGTGGTAGTCGCCAAACTTGAGTTGGTTCGAGATGAAGGTTTGCGGGAGCTCCAGGAGGAGGACAAGCGCTACCAGGTGGCCAAAGACCTGGCTGAAAACCTGTCCATCAACTACAACACGACCGAAGTGATCATGGCCCGACTGGTTCAGTCCAATGAAGTGAAAGAACGGGTCTATTCCCAGGCGGTGACCTTTTTCGGCACCAACGAAACGGTCTTCACCGCTCTGAACGCTTCCTTTACCAGCCTGCAGGGACTGCACGAAAGCACCCGGACCCTCGAGGTCATGAAAGAGGGGATCAATCAGAGTCTCGAGACGCTGGCCGAAGTGGGAGGCAAAGTCCAGGAAGACGCCCTCCGGGCGGGCTATGGCCCAACGCTGAAAGCCCAAAGCGTCAAGAAGCTGCTGGATTCGGTGATCAATTTCCAGGAGAAGTCTCAAACCCTCATTGCCGAACTGCGGCAGCTCAGTGCACACAACGAACAGGAGATCCGGCAGGCCGTGGAAGCCGGAAAGCGCCGCCTTGTGGCATTGGCCAAAGCCGGAGAAGCCCTGAGCCATGGTTGATAAAGAGAAGCCGGAGAAAATCGAGCTCGACGAAGTGATGCTCGCCATGGACGTGGTGGACACGCTACGCCATGAACAGCAACTGGTGGAACGGGAACTGGCCTCCGACGAACGCGACCAGGCCCTGTTTGACAAAGTGAAGCGCATGTACGCTTCCCAGGGGTTGGAAGTCACCGACAAGATGATCGCTGAGGGAGTGGCCGCTCTGCGCGAGGAACGATTCGCTTACCGGAGGCCACCGCCTAAAGCTTCCCTTTGGTTGGCCAGGCTTTATGTCAACCGGGGCCGCTGGGCGAAAGCGATGGGGATTATGGCCATCGCCCTGATGGCCGTTTTTTTCATCTACCGGTTTGTCTTTGTGGCCCCTGAAGTTCGCCAGCGGGAAGAACTTGCCGGACTGCGGGAAAAACTTACCGGTCAGCGCGAGAGCCTGCTGGCAGAAAGCCGGGACGATAGAGCTCGTGCGCAGGCAGAAAAGCTCTACACTGATGCCCTGGCAACGCTGAACAGCGGCAATGTTCAGGCGGCCAGCCGGGGGTCAGCGGCCCTCCAGGAGTTGTATGCTCGGGTGGTGCAGGAGCACGAACTGCGCATCGTCTCCCGACCGAATACCCCCAGCGGGGTGTGGCGGGAACCCCAGATCAGGGCCGGGGCCCGCAACTATTATGTCATCGTCGAGGCCGTCACCCCCAAGGGAGAACGGCTGACTTTGCCCATCACCAGTGAGGAAGACGGAACCACGCGCAACGTGTCGCAATGGGGCCTTCGGGTGGATGGCGCCCTTTTCGAGAAAATCCGCCGCGACAAATCCGATGACGGCATCATCCAAAATAATCGGTTCGGCGTCAAAGAACGCGGCTATCTGACCCCCCACTACCTGATGCCGACCACGGGCGGGGCAATTACCCAGTGGTAGGAGAGCAACCCCATGATGACGGGAAGAGATAACCTGCTGTTGATCAACCAGCACCTGCAACAGGCGCAAACGGCGCAGGAAGAGGCTGGAGGGCGCCTGCGAGAGCTCTATCGGCAACTCGACGCCCTGCGCCAGGAAACCGGTGAACGCTACCGGCAGCTCGCCAGACTTCGACTGGACGACCTCCGGGCCAGCCAGGTGGTTTCCCGGCTGGATGAGACCGAGCAGGCCATCCTTGCCCTGCTGGAGAAACTCGGGCAGGCCCGGCAGGACTTGCAGGCGAGAATCGACGCCGGCGTCGCGCGGAAACAGCAGCTCGAACAGCAACGAAAAGGGCTGGAACAGCAGCGGGACGAGGCCGGTGTGGAAGTGCAGCGCCAGTTGGAACAGACTCGCAAACGGATCACGGAAACGGACACCTACCGCCAGCAGCAGGGACGGGCGCAAGAGGCCGCGGCCGTGGCCAGCCAGGCCGATGAGAAGGCCTCCCGGACCGAAAAAGACCAGGTCGAAAAGGGTAAACCTTACGAAGCTGACAGCCTCTTCATGTACCTGTGGAAGAAGCGCTACCTGACGCCGGATTATCAGGCCGGTTGGTTGAGCCGCCAACTCGACAACTGGGTGGCAAAACACATCGACTTTCAGCGCAATCGCGCCAACTACCACATGCTCCAAGAGCTGCCCCGCCGGCTCCGGGAGCATGCCGCCAAAGCGCAGCAGACGGCGCAACTCGAGGCTCAGGCGCTGCAGACCTTGGAGCGGCAAGCCGCCGAAGAAGACGGCATCCTTGCTCTTCAGACCAGGGTGCAGGATGCCGAAAAACAGCTCAAGCAGCATGATGCAGAAATTGAGGCTGAAGAAGCCCGGCATCGCCCGCTCTTGCAGGAGCAGACCGGTTTCAATGAGGCGACGGACCCGCTTTCGAAGCAGATCATCGAGCTGCAAGTGGCAGCGTTGCAACGTGCGGAGCTCACCGAACTGCTGCGGCAAGCCCGCGCTACTCCCCGGCCGGAAGACGACGTCATCGTTGCCAAACTGCAGCAGATCCAGCAGCAGCAAAACCAGATCGGCGTGGAAATCCAGTCCGTCAACACGTTTCTCCAGCAGCAGCAGAAAAATCTGGCGGAGTTGGAGGAACTGCGGCGCCGCTACCGCCGGAACGGCTATGACGCCTACAATGTATCCTTTCCCGGCAACTTTTCCCTCGGCGTCCTGATCGGCCAGATGCTGGAAGGCCTTATGAATTCAGACATGGTCTGGCAGGAACTCGGCCGCCACCATCGCAGCAGCCAACCCTCGGGCGACTGGGGCGGTTTTGGTGGGGGTTCCGGGGGGTCTGGCGATGATGCGGGCAGCTTCGGCGGCGGCGGTTTTCGCACGGGTGGCGGTTTTTAGCGGTCGTTCATGTCCCTTTGGGACATCCGAAGACAGATGATAAGGAAAATTTTCTTACACCAATGAAGAGAATCGAATCCCAGGAGCGGCAACCTGTCTTTCTGGAGGGTATAAGCAAAGCCCGCTCCGCCCAAGAACTGCAAAGCGATCTCCATGGCCCGTACCAGGCCGCAGGCCGTTTGCGCTCCGAGCATGCGGCCCGGCAGTCACACCGTGGTCAGTTCTACCGCGCCTCGAAGGTATTGCATTGCTTGAAATCGCCGCTTTCGATGCCTCGCCTGAACCAGGTCACGCGCTGCGCCGAACTCCCGTGGGTAAATGAGTCGGGAACGATATAGCCTCGCGCCTGCTGCTGCATGCGGTCGTCGCCGATCGCACTGGCCGCGCCCAGCGCTTCCTCGATGTCGCCGGCCTCGAGGATGTTGCGCGTACGATTGGCATGGTAGGCCCACAACCCGGCGAAGCAATCGGCCTGAAGCTCAAGGCGCACCGACAAGGCGTTGGCTTGGGTTTCGCTGGCCCGGCTTTGCGCCGCCTGCACTTGTTTCATGATGCCAAGCTGGTTCTGCACGTGGTGGCCAATCTCGTGCGCGATGACATAAGCCTGGGCAAAATCGCCGGGCGCCCGGTAGCGGGCTTTCAAATCCTGGAAGAAAGCGAGGTCGATGTAAACCTTCTGGTCAAGAGGGCAATAGAACGGCCCCATTGCCGTCTGACCGCTGCCGCAGGCGGTCGGCGTCGCGCCCGTGAAGAGAACGAGCTTCGGGTTCTGGTACTGGCGGTTGGCCTGGTCGAAGATCGCACGCCAGGTGTCTTCAGTGTCGGCAAGCACCTTCGAGACGAAGATCGCCATCTCGTCGTCGGCCGGAGGCTTGCGCGCGGGCACCGACTGAGGCGCCGGGGTGCCGCCACCAGAGAACAGGCTGAGCATGATCGACGGGTCGATACCGAGGAAGTAGCTCGCCACCAGCGCGATTATGACCGTGCCGATACCAATACCCCGGCCGCCACCGAAGCCGCGGCGGCTACTGCCAACTTCGTCTCGGCGGTCCTCAACATTCTCACTCTCACGTTCTTCTTCGAGCCGCATAGGCCACTCCTCCCTCCGCTCTTCGTCTGTTTCCGGTTCCCGGCACACCCATCGGGCCGATTCGCCACCTGTCTTGAACCTGGATGATCACCACCGCTAAGCGGGATGGTACCCTCCCGGTCGCTGCCGGGCAATCCAAAAATTTGCACCCCTCAGTGCAGCGCTGCATGAATGAGTGTCCGAAGTCACTTCGTCATACCGGCGAAAACCTTTATCCAAAAAGGTTTTTTCGGCCATGTCGTCAGGGATATGGTCACTCTATTCTGCAGCACTGTAATCAAGGTACCGGGCGCCGTGCCGAGCGTGTTCTCGCTGATCAGGAAGGCGCTTCTCAGGAAGACGGTCCGAGGACCTCTTGACATACTCGTTGCGCTGTGCAATCAATCCCTTACGTGCTGCTTCCGGTTGGTTCGGTCCTTTCACACGTTCGATGCGGGTTCAGTGGGCAAAAATCAAGGCGGTTTGGTCTTGATCTCGTGATGGATTGAGTAACCTCAGAAGCGCGTCGCCGCGGAGTGCACAGAGACCACGAAGAAGTTTTCACGTCTGCTTTCATCACCAGGTGTGGAATGCGACTGCTTCGTGCTCTTCATGCTCTTTGTGGTGGATCTTGGCTAACTCGGCAGCAGGTGCGATCATCATTGACACAACGGATACCGCAAACGGCAAAGGAGTTTTGAGATGGCAACCGACAAGAAGATCCTGACCACTGCTTTTGGAATCCCGGTCGCTGACGATCAGAACAGCATGACCGCCGGCGACCGGGGGCCGGTTTTGATGCAGGATGTTCACCTGCTCGAAAAACTGGGGCATTTTGACCGCGAGCGCATTCCCGAACGCGTTGTTCATGCGAAGGGGGCGGGTGCCGGGGGCTACTTCGAGGTAACGGCCGATGTGACTCAATACACCAAGGCCAGGTTCCTCTCGGAAATCGGCAAACGCACGGAGGTCTTTGTACGCTTTTCCACCGTCGGAGGCGAGAAGGGTTCAGCGGATGCGGCCCGCGACCCTCGCGGGTTCGCGATGAAGTTTTACACCGAAGAGGGCAATTACGATCTCGTGGGCAACAATACGCCGGTCTTCTTTATCCGCGACCCACTCAAATTTCCCGACTTCATTCACACCCAGAAGCGCCATCCGGCCACCAATTGCAAGGACCCGGACATGTTCTGGGACTTTCTGTCACTGACCCCGGAATCGATCCATCAGGTTACCATTCTGTTTTCCGACCGGGGCACTCCGGCTACCTATCGTCACATGAACGGATACAGCAGCCACACCTTCAAGTGGTACAACGCGAAGGGAGATTTCTTTTGGGTCCAGTACCACTTCAAGACCGATCAGGGCATCAAAAACCTTACCCGCGAGGAAGCGACGCGCATCTCCGGGGAAGACCCCGATCACGCCACGCGCGACCTCTTTGATGCCATCGCCAGAGGAGACTACCCATCCTGGACGCTCGAGATGCAGATCATGACGCCCGAGCAGGCCAAGAATTACCGTTTTGACATCCTTGACATCACCAAGGTCTGGCCCCATGGCGACTTTCCACCGATCAAAGTGGGCCGCCTGGTGCTGGATCGCAACCCGGCCAACTATTTTGCCGAAGTGGAACAGGCCGCCTTCTGCCCGGGCAACCTGGTCCCCGGCATTGCCGCTTCACCCGACAAGATGCTCCAGGCCAGGCTCTTTTCCTACCACGACACCCACCTTCACCGCCTCGGCCCGAACTATCACCTGTTGCCCGTCAACGCCCCCAAAAATGCCCCCGAAAACAGCTATCAGCGGGACGGTTTCATGCGCTTCGACGCCAACGGCGGCGGCGGGCCCAACTACTGGCCAAACAGCTTTGGTGGTCCCGAGCCCACAGCCGACGCGGGCGAGCCGACCTTCTGGGTCTCCGGCAAGGCCGGACGCTTCGAATTCACTCATCCCCACGATGATTTCATTCAGGCGGGAAACCTCTACCGTCACGTCATGACCGATCAGGACCGCGACAACCTGGTGGGGAATATCGTAGACCACCTGGGAGGCGCACAAAAACGCATCCAGCTTCGTCAAACCGCCCTGTTTTTCAAGGCCGATCCCGATTACGGGAGCCGCGTGGCAGTGGGACTGGGGCTGGATGGCGAGGAGGTCAAACGCCTCGCCGCCATGACCGCCGAGGAGCGCGCCAAAGCCACGGCAATGAAGGCATGATCCTGAAAACTATCGACCATCGTGATTGATTCGACTCGGAAAGGTGCCGGCTGAAATGAGTAAACCCATGCTTATTGCCAAGAGCGCTAAGCAAGCGGAATTCAATTTGATCCCTCGCATGGCTAACCGGCACGGGCTGGTTGCCGGGGCCACGGGAACGGGCAAGACCGTCACGCTCCAGAGAATCGCCGAGCGCCTGAGCGAAAACGGCGTTCCCGTGTTTCTGGCTGATGTGAAAGGGGACCTGGCGGGAATCAGCCAAAAAGGGACCGAGCATCCCAAGATTATGGATCGCATCAAACTGATCAATCTTTCCGATCATTGCTTTCGGGAATTTCCGGTGGCGTTTTGGGATGTTTTCGGAAAATACGGCCATCCGATTCGAGCGACGGTTTCCGATATGGGGCCGCTTCTTATGGGGCGGCTCCTAAATCTCAATGACGTGCAAACCGGGGTTCTGACCTTGATCTTCAATATCGCCGATAATAGCGGATTATTGCTCCTGGACCTGAAAGATCTGCGGGCCATGACCCAATATGTGGGCGATAACGCTCAGCAATTCACGACCGCATACGGAAATGTCTCGAAGGCGTCGGTGGGAGCCATCCAGAGAGGTCTTTTGGAGCTGGAGACCCAGGGAGGAGGCCTCTTTTTCGGCGAACCGATGCTGGATATTTTTGATCTCATTCAAACCCATACGGATGGAAGAGGCATCATCAATATTTTAGCAGCGGATCAACTGGTCGCCCGGCCCAAAGTCTACGCGACCTTTCTGCTGTGGCTTCTGGCGGAGCTTTTCGAGCGGCTGCCGGAAGTGGGGGATCTCGAGAAGCCTAACCTGGTTTTCTTTTTTGATGAAGCCCATCTGCTTTTTGAAGACGCTCCCCCGCCGTTGCTGGAGAAAATCGAACAGGTGGTGAGGCTGGTCCGTTCCAAAGGCATTGGGGTGTATTTCGTCACCCAGAACCCGAAGGATGTTCCGGAAAAAGTGTTAGCCCAGTTGGGCAACCGCGTGCAGCACGCCTTGCGGGCCTTTACCCCGCAGGAACAGAAAGCGGTCAAGATTATGGCGCAGACGTTTCGTCCCAATCCTCAACTTATTATCGAACAAGTGATCACGGAACTGGGCGTGGGAGAAGCCCTCATTTCCTTCCTGGAAGAAGACGGAGTTCCTGCCGTGGTCGACCGTGCCTTCGTGTGCCCGCCCGAAAGCCGCGTGGGTGCGATTACTCCCGAGGAACGGCAGAACATTATTCAGAACTCGATCCATTTTGGCAATTATGAACAGGGTGTTGATCGAGAATCGGCGTTCGAAGTGCTTCGCAAACGGACCGAACAAAAACTTGGTCAGGCGCAAGAGCAGACCGATTCGCAGCCGCAGCCCCGTTACCGGGAACCGCCCCCGCGCCGCAGTCCCGGGCGGCCCCGGGAAAGCATTGCGGAAGCTTTTGCCAAGAGTGCCATGCGCTCCATCGGAAGCAGCATCGGCCGTCAGATTATTCGGGGGGTGTTGGGTTCGATCCTGGGCGGAAAAAGATAAACCGCTGCCGGAGGCAAAAAAGCCGGGACGCGTGGTTCCTTCCTGGCTTTTTTGCCACAATCCGTCGACCACCATCTCCTTTCCATGGCGTTGCCAGGGGCTGCCGGCCAACGGTTCAAAGGTATGGCTTCAGCGCCTCGTAGAAATGCCGGGCCATTTTGCTGTAGCCAGCCTCGTTGGGATGGATCGAATCGTTCATCAACCGAGGGTCCCCCATGATGCCATCGAAGATGTTGGGGATCAGGACCGCCTCGGTCTCTTTGCAGAGCTTTTCGTAGCCCTCTCCAAAACCTCGTCCCCAGATTGGCAGATCGATGCCACCGATAATCACCAGCGCTCCCCTGGCTTGGATAGCTTCAATGATCTGTTTCAGATTCTGGAAGGCAGCATCCCTGGGAACGCCATTCTTCAAATCATTGCCACCCAGGGTGACCAGAACCATTCGAGGTGACTGAGACAGAACGTCCTGCTCCAATCTTGCTAATGCCCTGGCGGTGGTGTCACCCGGCACCCCTTTGTTCAAAACGGGCATCGAGACTAACTTAGCCAGCTGAGCAGGGTAATCCATCCCTTTCGCTGCTCCCGTACCGAAGGTCAGGCTGTCGCCGAAGCAGATGATGTTCTCACCAATCGGCTGGATATTCTTGACCCTGGGGGTTGGCTTGAAGACATGATAAATCAGAAAACCAAGGACAATGGGCAACACCCAGAAAACAATCTTTTTCAATCTCCGTAATCCTTTCAACCTTCAATCGATTGGCCGCCAGGTGACTCGGCACAAGAAATCATTATTCAGACTTCTTTCTGTCTCTTTTGGCAGGCACACGGTCATTTCACGATGGGGAGGATCTTGCGGAAGTCTTCCGTGTTGGCGCGCTTGGCCCACTGGAAGATCACGATCTCTGCCGAGGTGATCACGGCTCCGGCCTCCCGGAAAAGGTCTACGGCGAGGTCACGGTTCCGAGTGGTCCGTGACGCGACGCCATCAGCTACCAGTTGGAGCTGATAACCTTCCCTGATGAGATCCAGGCCTGTTTGCAGAACACAGACGTGGGTCTCCATGCCAACGACCACGATCTTGTTTCGATGGTATGATTTGATCGATGCGAGGAAGTCCGTTTCAAGGCAGGCACTGAAATGCTCCTTATGGAAAACCTTCGGGGACCTGATCTGACCAATGACTTCCGGAATGGTTTCCCCGAGTCCTTTGCTGTACTGTTCTGTCAGCAGAATCGGGATACCGAGGGCTTCAGCGGCTTGCGTAAGCTGATTCACCCTTTGGGCCACATCCTTCCACGTTTCAATGACCTTGAGCATCGCCTGCTGGATGTCAATAATCAGCAGCAGGCAATCTTCACGGGTGGCAACAAATTTATGCCGGTTCATGGCGCCCCACCTCCTGAGAAGATTCCTGAAAAGGTTGGCCTGGGGGATAAGGTCACGTACCATCGGTTGGTCATCTTACCATCTCCGCAATGACTCGACCCGAAGATGTGCGAGATTCCACACAGCGCATACTCAGCAGCCTGCTCCCGAGATATTTTGGTTATGCAACAGCTCATGGCTTGTATCCGGATATCCCCTAAAGTACTATATTGCCCTCGTTACTTTATGGAATCTACCAAAACCAAAGGGCTCTTGCACCTTCATTTCTGAGGAATGACCGATGACTGTCACCAAAGCCCACATCGTTGAAAATCTTTTTGCCAAGAACTTGTTCACCAAGGGCGGGTCAGCCCGGATCGTTGAAACCCTCTTCAAGCTGATCAAGCAATCCCTGGCAGATGGCGATGAAGTCCTCATCAGTGGCTTTGGCAAGTTCTCTGTAAAGAAAAGCACCAACGGCGGGGAAGGAACCCCCAGAGTGGTAAACCAATGACACTGCCTCCGCATAAGGTGGTCACCTTCAAATACGCCGGGGTAAGGGTGGCGCCTTCAGCCCATCATCTACAAGGCCTTCCTGGCTTCGCCCAAGGATGTTCGGGATGACCGGATGCGAATGTCGAAAAATGACGAGCAATCCAGAGTCGAGCAGATCTCATCGCGAAATTATCAATTGCCTGCAAGGAAGCCTGGGAAAAGCATTATTGGCTGCGATTGCCTGCCGTTCCAGAAGTAATACCGATGGAGCATCTGAAAGACCTCACGGATAAAGCGGACCAGCTCGTTGCAATCTTGATCACGATTGTTAAGAAGTGCAGAACGAACCCTGAAAAAAGGAGGTTGTGAAGTCTGAAGCTCGAAGCGTGGAATCCCTACTTTCACCCTTCCCTCTTCACCCTTCACCCATGTTATCTCATGGTTGCTACCCGTCTCAGAATATTCATAAGCAGCGTGCAAAAGGAATTTGGGCAGCTTCGTCCGGCCTTGAAGGCTTTCCTGCTGGGAGATGCTGTCCTGCAACGATTTATCTCCGAGGTTTTTCTCTTCGAGGATCTTCCTGCCAGGGACCGCCGTGCTGACGAGGTTTATCTCGAAGAAGTCGAACGCTGCGACATTTATCTGGGCATCTTCGGTTATGAGTATGGCAATGAGGACCAGGAAGGTATCTCCCCGACGGAACACGAATATCTCCACGCTACAAAACACGAGGAAAACCCGACTCGTTTATGTATGGGGCTCGGATGAAAAGAGACGGGCACCCAAGATGCGCCAACTCATCAGCAAGGTCAGTAGCGAGCTGATCCGCCGCCGAGTCGAAGACGTCAGCGCCCTGACCGCCGAGGTCTACGCCAGCCTCGTGGACCACCTGGACGGCATCGGCGCGCTGCGCGTCCCGCCCTTCGACACCTCCGCGTGTGAGGGCGCCAGTCTGAAAGACATCTCGCGCAAACGCATAAGCTGGTTCTTGGAAACCGCCCGCCGCGAGCGCGGCTTTCCGCTCAAGTCCAACACCACGACACCGGCCCTGCTCACCCACCTCAACCTGCTCGACCAAGGAAAACCGACCAACGCCGCAGTGCTGCTCTTCGGCGACAATCCGCAGCGCTTCCACCGCACCGCCGAGACCAAATGCATCCACTGTCACGGCACGCAATATCTCCGCCCCTTCGCTTCCTTGCAGGTCTACGGCGGCGATCTCTTCGAACAGGCGGATCAGGCTCGCGACTTTGTGCTGGCAAAGATCAACCGCGCCATTGGCACCCGCGCCGCCAGCATCACCGCACCGGCCACCTATGAACTGCCGCCGGATGCAGTGGGCGAGGCCATCATTAATGCCATCGCCCATCGTGATTACCACAGCAACGCCTCGGTCGAGGTCCGCCTCTTCGCCGACCGGCTCGAAGTCTGGAACCCCGGCCGTCTCCCCGTCACCCTGACACTCGATAGCCTGCGCGACGACCATCCTTCGGTCCCATTACAACCCGCTTCTCGCAGAGTCACTCTATCTGACCCGCTACATCGAAAGGGTCGGCTCCGGCACTCAGGCCATGATCGAACTTTGCCGGGAAGCCGGTCTGCCGGAGCCGCGAATTCGAGCAACGCAGAGGCTCGTTCGTCGTCACCCTGTGGCGTGACTGGCTGACGGATGATGTTATCCAGTCACTTGGGATCAATGACCGGCAGACCTTATGTTTGAAAGCTCTGAAGGTCGAACAACAAATTACGACCATGGAGTACCAGAGTCTTGTCGGATGTTCGCGAAGAACGGCTGCGCGTGACCTCGATGAACTGCTCGCCAAAGGTATCATTCAACGACTGGGAGCGGGACGGAGCGCCCATTACGTGCTTGTACGTAATCGCGCCATAAACCTGCCAATCGTGCCATCGGCTGACGGCATAACCTCTCCCGGACCCTGACACCGCCAATCGTGCCATCAAAGTGCCAAATGTGCCAGCAGATGAGGCAAGCGGGTCAAAACCATCCGCAGCAGATTCGAAAAGGAAAAAGGAGTGACCAAAGGGGTCAGAAGCCCTCTGGCACGCTTTCGGGAATTTGCGACTTCAACTTCGACAAACCCGGGTCCGGCCGCATTGCGGTCAAAGTGATCAACCACCTCGGCGACGAGGTGATGAAGGTATTTCGGGTGGCATAGATGGAATTTCGCATTGCCGACACCTTCGCCGACAGCCTCACCGGGTTCACCGCTTGCGGAAAAGCGAGGTTGGGGGAGGTGGCAAAGTTGATCTGTCCGCTTTGGTGCCCCTCGGGATGCCGCATGATCCTGCCTCGGCATCTATTCCCGATCTTGACTTATGCCCGTTAAGGATTGCAAGTTGC
This sequence comes from uncultured delta proteobacterium, assembly GCA_963808625.1. GTDB lineage: Bacteria > Desulfobacterota > Syntrophobacteria > Syntrophobacterales > Syntrophobacteraceae > JADGQM01. The sequence continues at coordinate 19,116 of CAWEHK010000006.1, read as the reverse complement.
GTTTCTTCATCCTTCTGGATGCCCGCCAGAAGCACGCGGGCATGACGATAGGGTACCTGTTGCCGAACCGTCATTCCCGCAGGTTTTTGGCGGGAATCCAGAAACTGACACAAATAAAGGATTTCAACCATAACGAGTATAAGAGATCGTGTGACCACGTTGGCAGCAATCTCCCTGGCGTGGTCAGCCCCTGTCCAACATGTCTTGAACCTTCGCACAGTATTCTCGGCTGCCTTCATCAATGGGCGACAACTCAATGTCAGGGGGAGACGACGCTCCCAGGCCAAGCTCTCGGCCCTTGCGAGCTGCTCCTGCTCGAATATCTTCCGATTCATAATCGTGCAGAAACTGACACAAATACAGGATTTCAACCATAACGAGTATAAGAGATCGTGTGACCACGTCGGCAGCAACTTCCTGGCGTGGTCAGCCCCTTCCAGCATGTCTTGAACGTTCGCACAGTATTCTCGACTGCCTTCATCAATGGGCGATAACTCAATCTCGGAGGGAGACGACGCTCCCAGGCCAAGCTCTGCGGCCCTTGCGATCTGCTCCTGGTCGAATATCTTCCGGTTCATGATCGCCGGATTGCTGCCGAGGACCTTCAGGACTGCAACGCCCACTGCATCGATGGCCACGCGATCGGATGAAGCCAGGAAAACCTCACCCCTGGCACGTTTCCCGCTCATTGGACCGCCATCGATGAAAGCGTCTATCCCATCAAGGATCACGAGACCGGGTTGGAACGGCGCATTGAGCTCAGCGATCATTTTGCGCTGGTGCGGTGATCCGTGGAGTTCGGTCATATAATTGAAGCCATGGCGCGAAGTTGGAACTACCCCGACATGGAGTTTGAGCGACATGGTGAATACGCCCCCATACTGGTGGGTCTTGAGACAGCAGGTGGAAACCAGGCACTCGGCTTCCAGGATCGGTCGAGCGATTCGGTATCCATGCGGCCAGTGACTGTCTTTGGGCCTGAACTCGATCCAGTCCGATTTTTCGAGGTCATCGAAGTTGATGATCGAAACGTCTCGTTCCCGCATGAGAGGAACGATCCCTTTCTCCTCCATAACCTGAATGGTCGGAGGATAGCTCCGCTCCCCCAAACTGATCGCCTTTGCCCCCATCCCCCAAAGTTCATCGACAATGGCAACCAGCGTATCGTTGTGCGTGGAACCCGGACAGGCATCGGCGGTGTTGAAGTTGGGCTTGATCAGGACTTCCTTCCCTTTGACCGGATTGGTTCCCAAACCGCCCAGAGCGGCTTTCACGCCCTGCCTTCTGTCATTGGTCCTGACGAATGCAACCCGGCTCATTCGCTTTCTCCTCATGCCGACGCATAAACCGCCGTCGCCGCCTCGATGGCGCCCGGGCGGGCCTTGAAGCCCTCGGCTTTGAGCACGGTTTCCAGCGCGGCCAGGAATAGGAACACGTTCTTGCGGCGACAGGAATGGCCCATCAGTCCGACGCGCCAGACCTTGCCGGCGAACTGGCCCAGCCCGCCGCCGATCTCGATGGCAAAGTCGTTGAGCAGAGCCTTGCGCACCTTGAGATCGTTTACCCCGTCCGGGATGCGAATGGCATTCAGCATCGGCAGCCGCTCTTTCTCGGGGACCAGCATCGAAAGCCCCATGGCTTCGACCCCGGCAACCAGGGCGCGGTGGTTCAGCCGATGCCGCGCAAAGCGCGCTTCGAGCCCCTCCTCGGCGATGATTCGCAACGCCTCGCGGATGGCGTAGATCATGTTGACCGGTGCGGTGTGGTGATACTTGCGCTCGTTGCCCCAGTAGTCGCGGATCATGCTGAAATCGAGATACCAGCTCACCACGGGATGTTTCCGCTGATCGAGGGCCTTGACCGCCGCGGCGCTGAAGGTCACCGGAGAAAGCCCCGGCGGGCAGGAGATGCACTTCTGGGTGCCGCTATAGGCCGCATCGACGTTCAGCCGGTCGATGGGCACATCGATCCCGCCAAGCGAGGTGACGCAGTCCACCAGGAAAAGCGCCCCGGCTTCGTGGGCGATTTTCGCGAGGTCTTCCAGCGGTGTGCAGGCGCCGGTCGAGGTCTCGGCGTGCACCACGGCTACGACCTTGGGCTTGCATCCCTTCACCGCCCTGGCCACCGCCTCCGGGTCGACCGCCCGGCCCCATTCGCCGTCGACCTTGACCAGTTTGCCGCCGATGCGATTGACGATGTCGCACATGCGCGTGCCGAACACGCCGTTCACGGCGACCACCACCTCGTCGCCGGGCTCCACCAGATTGACGAAGCAGGCTTCCATGCCGGCGCTGCCGGTGGCGGAAACCGGGATGGTTAGGGCGTTTTGCGTCTGGAAGAGATGGCGCAGCAGTTGCTGCGTCTCGTTCATCGTTTCCAGGAAATAGGGGTCCAGGTGCCCGATGCAGGGTGCGGCCATCGCCTGCAGCACCCTTGCCGGAACGTCGCTCGGCCCCGGTCCCATGAGAAGCCGGTCGCCGGGGTCGATGTCTCTGAAATCCTTTGGATCGATCGTGGATGCGTCAGCACTCATGAGTAAATCGCCCTCCTCCTTTAAATCCTGTGATGCGATGAGATTGAATTTCCGGTCGGCTGTAAACCGGGAGTCCTTTCAGACTATAAAAGACACCCTTCGGTGTCAACAGGGGCTTTCCTGAAACCTTTAACGAAACAAGAACCTCACGGCATTCTCATTGCACAGCAGCACCTTGAGCTCATCCTCAATCTGCTGCGTCCTGATGAACGTTTCCAGATAGTCGTTGTACGACCGCGCCTGCACCAGATTCATCATGTAATCGGAGCCGAACAGGATGCGTCGGCATAGCTTGTCCCGCGTCGCAGGATCAGCGTCCTCGAGTAGTTCGATTCAACTCAACGTAGAAATCGTCGTCAAAGGCAAGGCAGGAGATGTCGGTATAGACGTTGTTGAAGGTACAGACCAGTTCGATGACGGTGTCACGCCAGCCATGCCGTGGAAGAACTTTTAACCATTTCCATTGGTTACCTAGATGAGCAAGGTTCAGTTTGAGCAGCCGGAAGGCACCGAGCACCTGACGCCATCGGTCCGGGTTGCTGTACTCCCTGCTTTGTTTGTCCAGGGCAAAACCGCCGTCGTTGCAGTGAGCTGTGATTGGTATCTGCTTGTCTTGACAGAGAGCATACAGGTACTTCACCTTCTTCATTTCATTCGGCTCGTCTTTCGGCCAGGGATCGAACCCCAAGGGCGGATAGAGCTTGATGCCGGCAAAGACGTTGCTCCCCACCTTCGTGATGTCGCCGTCGAATGTCCCCATCTGCCGGTGGAGGTCGTCCCTCCTGCCGGTGTAACCGGAAAGCAGCGGTCGAGCAGCTCCTTCACCTCAGAAAGGTCATAGTGCCGCGTATTGATCCCCAGGAACGGGTAGATCTCGAAAAGGGGCGTGGAGCTGCGGGGAACCGTCGTCCCCTCCGGATCGTTCCCGGGCTTGGGGGCGAATTTGAAGCGGCTGTATTTTCTGATGGCGTTGAGGATATCGACCGTCTGCCCGACGACCGGCTTCCCCAGGGCCGTGTTGTAGAAGGTATTGGTCTTGATCTGCTTGAGGCCGAAGTCCACGATCAAGGGGGTTAAGAGGATGGTGTCGAACTCCCGCGTCCCGATCCTTGATGGCGCCGCCTGCGGTCGGTCTCGGATCTTTGTTCTTGAGGAAGTACTCCATGAGGATGAAGTAGTCCTCGATGCTGTTCTCCATTACGGTGAGAAGATTGAAAAGATTCTTCTTACTCGCATGCAGGAACATCTCGGCGTCTCCGCTGAATAAAAGCTTCGGGATTACCGTCTTGATCCGCCTGGTAAAGGCCAGCACGTTGGGATGGCTCAGGTCCATGGCGTGCATGTGGATGTCGCAAAAGGTTCTGTCCATAACCGTGCTCCTTTGGCAAGTGAGGGCTGGGAAGCCCAATCTCCTTTTCCCTTACCCGGAAAGGTTTGATAAATCGTTATATCGTGATGTTTTCTGTAACCCTTTCAGGGTAGATATTCGTGTTGAACTTGGCTTCCCAGGGTGGCGCTATCGCTTACCCTGGGCTAATTTATGGAGCCCCTTCAGGGCAGAAAAGTTGGCTTGATGCATCTGGGGGGGCCCCCTCCGGCCACGCAAGAAGCTATGGGACTAGTGCTGTTGCGTACCCACCGGACATCCTTTCCCGTTAGACCTTCTTCAGCTCCTTACCGACATTCCAGGCCTTGGCAATGAATTCACCGACGCCCCAGTAGCTGTTATCGGGCATGGTCAGGACCAAAGGATCAATCTTCCTGATGTCCGGATTGCCATCCGTCATGAACTCCTCGCCACAATAGGCCCCCACTATTTCACCGATAAAGAGGTAGTTTGACGGAAGATCCACCGTATCAACCAGGCCACACTCCATATTCAAGGGGCATTCCGTGATCATGGGAGCCCCCTGCAATGCTCCGTAGAAAACCTCAAAGAGCCTTGCTTTGTCGACTTTTCTCCCCGACACGAGCCCACAGTAGTCGGTCACCCCGACCATCGATTTCCCTGGGATGTTGATGCTGAAAGCTCGGTTCTCAAAATCCCTCCCGGAGTGTAGTGGGCCTTGTTGATGCCGACGGCGATCATGGGAGGCTTGAAATTCACCCGGCTGACCCAGCCGACGGTCATAAAATTGGGTTTTCCCTGCACCTCCGCTCCCAGCAGCACAACCGGCATCGGGTACAAATAAACGTTGGTATCGATATTCTGCTTTTGCATTTGGAATCCTCACTCCTGTCAGGAAGTTGCTCATTTTACCTTCCAGCCGCGTTTTCTCAGCTCTTCCAGCAGGACCTCTCGATGGTCGCCCTGGATTTCGATGACGCCGTCCTTCACGGTTCCGCCAGCGCCGCACCTTGCTTTGAGCTGTTTCGCCAGCTCTTTGAGCTCCGTTTCATGAAGAGGGACCCCGGTAATCACCGTCACCCCCTTCCCTTTGCGTCCTTTCGTTTCTCTCCCGACTCTCACCACGCCGTCGCCTTCCGGTATGGCCTTTTTCTTTTTGCATACGCATTCGGCGATGGGCCTGGCGCAGGTGGGGCACATCCTGCCGTGTGACGTCGAGTATACAATACCGGTGCTCATTTCTTCCCTTCTCCTCGTACGTTTTCTTCAACACCGCAACACCGCAGCGACTCCTGACATGGCACCAGGGAGCTGTCCAAGAATCAGTTGATCTCTTTTGGGTTTTGGTACTTGTGTGGGGCAGGCTTTCCAGCCTGCCAATTCAGTCATGGCAGGCTGGAAAGCCTGCCCCACAAGTTTTGCATCCTTCCTCAAAGGATCATTCTATTCCGCTTAAGGTTGAGATCTTTCACTCTGTTGGAGCCACCGCTTCCTTGTAGGAGCGCCTCTGAGGCGCGATTTCAACGAGGTCGCGGCAAAGTGCCGCCCCTACAGGGAGCAGATCCTAAGCCTTAACGAGTATGGTATTGGGCAAAATCTCATTCAGAATGAAGCTTGAGTTGGGAAAGGAGGACTGAGCTGGTGATTGAACTGGTGGGCCGTGCTGGATTCGAACCGGCGACTCTCTGCTTAAAAGGCAGATACTCTACCTCCTGAGTTAACGGCCCACCGCTGCCGCTTTGGCAGACCTGTCTTTCTATCATGCACCCCCTGAGGTGTCAAGCAGGAAATCGCGGCGCATAATAGGCAAACGCATAGCGGGACTCATTCTGGGCCATCACGGGAAGGTCTGCATGCGAACACTGCCAGGCGCCTGACGCCTCCTGACAAGCACCTTGACTCGGGCTACAACATACCATAGTACAGTTGAACGAACGGCTGTAACTGACCCGGTGGGCACCAAAAGACGTGCCCACCAATAACGGATGAGGATTTCTGCTGCGCGGTGCGAACCTGAATAGACAAACGATGTGCGACAGGGGGAGAAAGGGAGGAGGGCGTGCGATGAGTACAAGCATCCTGGTGGTGATGGCGTTCATTACGTTTGGCCTGATCCTGCCGGTTTTTTCCGGAGGGTTACGGTCCGCTCTGGCAGAGCCGCTGAAGCTCCCGGAACCGAAGTTTGACGGCAAGGTCTCGGTCGAAAAGGCGCTCTTCGAGAGACGATCGATCCGGGATTATGCGGACGAACCCGTGACGCTTGCCGAGGTGTCGCAACTGCTCTGGGCCGCGCAGGGGCTCACCGATCCTGCCGGGTATCGCAGTGCGCCCTCGGCCGGAGCCCTCTACCCCCTGGAAGTCTATGTCGTTGCGGGAAAGGTGGCCGCGCTCCCCGCCGGGATCTACCGCTATAAGCCGCGCGGACACGAGTTGATCCAGGTTGGGGATGGAGACAAACGGTCGGAACTGTACGCCGCCGCGCTCAGTCAAGCGGCCCTCAAGCAGGCGCCCGTATCCATCGTGGTGACGGCAATTTTCGAGCGCACGACGCAGAAGTATCGGGACCGCGGAATTCGTTATGTGCACATGGAAGCCGGTCATGCCGCGCAAAATGTTTGCCTGCAGGCGGTTTCCCTGGACCTGGGGACGGTCGTGATCGGCGCTTTCAACGATGATGCGGTAAAAAAGGTCATGCACCTGATGGCGACGGAAGAACCACTCTACATCATACCTGTTGGCAAAAGGAGACGGTAAAGATGAAAAAAACCCAACTTGGCCCGAGGACGCTGCTCTATCCCATGCCCGCTTTCCTTATCGGCGCAAATGTTGACGGCAAGCCTAATTTTATGACTGCCGCCTGGAGCGGGATTGCCTGCAGCAATCCTCCGATGCTCACCGTCGCCCTCCAGCATCATCGTTTCACGTTGAAGGGAATCAAAGAGAACGGCTCCTTCTCGGTAAATGTTCCCTCCGCAGAGATCGTGAAGGAAACCGATTATTGCGGCATTGTCTCGGGCGCCAAGGAAGACAAGGTGGCCGCCTGCGCTTTCACGATTTTTTATGGAGTGCTGAAAACCGCGCCGATGATCGAACAATGCCCCGTCAATCTGGAATGCAAGGTGATGCACATGCTGCATCTCGGCAGTCATGCGCTGGTGGTCGGCCAGATCGAAGAAGTCCATGTCAGCGAAGACTGCCTCGTGAATGGCGAGCCGGATGTGACGAAGATCAACCCGCTGATCTATTGCACCGGGGCCGAGAAAACCTATTATACGTTTGGTCAGAGGCTGGCTGAGGCCTTCAGCGTCGGGATGGAAATCAAGAAGGCAAAACCCTGAGAAAGGCCCTGGCTGGGGACGCCCTATTCCGTTTCCATCCGGAAACTCTGCAGATCTGAATTTAGATCGTAGGGGAGGGGTTTATCCCCTCCCGAAAGGTGACGGATTCATTGACGATTTCGGGCGGGCGTAAAGCCCGCCCCTACGCAATAGGTGGGTTTCCGGATGGGAACTATCCAGGCAAGAATAGCTTCCTCGGGGTTCTTTGCGTTCTTGCCGGGGAGCGATGGTCATTGTTCAAGCATCTCGAAGCATCTCGCTGATATCGTTCTCGATCGATCCTTCCTGGCTTTTCATGAGGAGTTGCCGGCTGGTGTTCCGTTCGAAGCGGGAAATGCTGTTGTCGTCAAACTCCTCGGCGATGGCAACGGCAACGAAATAGATAAAGGGCAGGATTGAAAGGATGCCAACAATGGTCCTGATGATTAGACCCGCCCCGATCAAGCGCGCAACGACAAAAATCACGGCCACCCCGAGGACCGCCGAGACCCCCGTCCAGACGTAAATCATCAGCGATTTCGGGCGCTGGTAAACGGAGATCTTTCCCGCCGCGATATCCTCCAGCTGCTGCAAAAGAGTGCCTTCCTCAAGATTTTTTCTTGAAAATCTGTGCGAATTCCTCCTTGGCAAGATTGAGCTCGCTCTTGTGACGACGCCAGTAGACAAAAACCAAAATGCCGGCGATAAGCTCGACCAGGAGGACCAGGAAAGCTACTTTATATTCCATGTTGACGATCCCTCAAGACATTGCCCTGCAATGGTGTTGTCGGCCCTTCCCGCGGTGGCCCTGACCGGCAGTGTAAATCCCAAAGACATCGAACTGTTAAGCACGAAGACGATTTTCGGCAGGGATGATAATCTTCTTTTGAGCAGCCTGCCACCAAAAAAACGGAAAAAACCGACATTATCCTAAGAGATGAGCTTTTCCCCTGCGGCAAGGTTCTCGAGCGCCTCGTGGTCGAGCAGTCTTATCTCTCGACCTTTCACCTGGATGAGCTGCTGTTGGCTCATCCGCGCCAGGATGCGGGAGAGCGTCTCGGGGATGGTTCCCAGAAAACTGGCGAGCTGGGCCTTGGTGATATCGAGTTCGAAGGTGTCGGAGTCTTTTCTGCGGTTGCTGAGGTAGAGAAAATAGGCGGCCAGTCGCCCGGGCACTTCCTTCAGGGAAAGGTCCTCGATCAGGTGGGTAAAACGGCGCAGACGCTGAGACAGGATTCCCAGCATGTTGAGCGCCAGGGAAGGTTCACGATGTAAGAGCTCGATGAAGGCCTCTCGCGGAATGAAGAGCACGTGACTCGCTTCCAGAGTCTCGGCATGGGCCGGGTAGCTGCCGCCGGCGAACACGGGGACCTCCCCGAAAAACTCCCCTTTCGAAAAAATGTGCAGGATTTGCTCTTTTCCCTCCAGCGAGACCTTATAGACTTTAATCTTTCCCGACACGATGAGGTAAAAGCCATCGGCCTTGGTGCCTTCAGAAAAAAGCGTCTGCCCCTTGCGGTATTTCTTGGCGACAACGATCTTCCCGACCTGCTCGAGCTGTGGTCGGGGTAGTCCGTTAAAAAGTGGGATCTCGGTGATCTGATCGACCAGCTCCAAAGGCTTCTCCTTTTTGGATGACTACGGAAGCGCCGTCCATTTTGACCTCAAAACCAGACGGCACAACGCCACAGCCATTATGGTTGGGACACCGGAAAATGGCCATGCTGCCCTTGCAGCCATCCGGATGCCGTCCTTATATTTAACGGAAACCGGCAATTCGACCTCTTCACGGGCCACGGCCCATCCAGTAACAGAAGACTCGATCTCAGAATACTCGATGGATAGGGCAAAATTCAAATATTTCCAATTCTTGATTTAGATCAAAGACAGTTTCGAAGGATCACATTAAAAAGATTGCGTCAAGTCAGGAAGCTGTAATGAACGAAATTGGTGGTCGAACCAGGTCAATCGAAAGGAGAAAGAACATGTTTTGTTATCAATGTGAACAGACAGCAAAAGGCGAAGGCTGCACCAAGGTCGGCGTCTGTGGGAAGCCAAACGACGTATCGGCGCTCCAGGATTTACTGGCCTATGCTCTGAAGGGCCTTGCCTTGTATGCGATCGAGGGCCGGAAGGCAGGAGTAATTGACCCCGAGGTCAATGTTTTTACGGTTCAGGCATTGTTCTCGACCCTGACCAATGTGAATTTTGACCCCGCCCGTTTCGTGCCGCTCCTCAATCGCGCCGTAACCTTGAGGGAAGGACTCAAGGCAAAGGTGAAGGCTGCCGGGGGCAAGGTGGATTTTGCGGAAGAAGCGGCCAATTTCAAGCCTGAAGCCACCTTGGAAGGGCTGGTCGCCCAGGGTGAGAAAGTCGGACTGAAATCCTATCCCACCACCGATCCGGATATCCTGTCATTGCAGCATACGCTGCTCTTCGGCATCAAAGGGATCGCGGCCTATGCGGACCATGCTCAGATCCTCGGCCAGGAAGACGACGCGGTCTATGCCTTTGTCCACGAGGCACTGGCTGCGACCTTGCGAGAGGACCTCCCGTTGAATGACTGGCTGGGCCTGGTTCTCAAATGCGGGGAAATCAATCTGCGCACCATGGAACTGCTCGACGCGGCCAACACGGGTGCCTACGGCCATCCGGTACCGACCAAAGTGCCGCTCGGGGCCAAGAAGGGCAAAGCCATCCTCGTCTCCGGGCATGACCTCAAGGACCTCGAAGAGCTCCTCAAGCAGACCGCCGGGAAGGGCATTTACGTCTACACTCACGGGGAAATGTTGCCCACTCACGGCTATCCGGCGCTCAAGAAGTATCCTCACTTTTACGGCCACTATGGGACGGCCTGGCAGAATCAGCAGAAGGAGTTCTCGGCTTTCCCCGGGGCTATTCTGATGACCACCAACTGCATCCAGAGACCGCAGGCGGTCTACAGCGGCAATATCTTCACCACTGGCCTGGTGGGCTGGCCGGATGTAGCCCATGTTTCCAATCAGGATTTCAGTCCGGTCATCCAGAAAGCCCTTGGGCTTCCCGGCTTTCCCGAGGACAGCAACGGCAAAGAGGTGATGGTCGGGTTTGGCCGGAATACGATCCTGGGTGTTGCGGACAAGGTGATCGAGGCGGTCAAGAACAAGGACATCCGACATTTCTTCCTGGTCGCCGGCTGTGACGGCGCCAAACCGGGACGGAATTACTACACGGAATTTGTGGAAAAGGTGCCCAAGGACTGTGTGGTGTTGACCCTTGCCTGTGGCAAGTTCCGCTTCTTTGACAAGGACCTGGGAACCATTGGCGGCCTTCCCCGGCTGATGGACGTGGGGCAATGCAATGATGCGTACTCCGCAATCCAGGTGGCGGTGGCTCTCGCCAAGGCCTTTGGAGTGGGCGTGAACGACCTGCCGCTTTCCATGATCCTTTCCTGGTATGAACAGAAAGCGGTGGCCATTCTGCTCACGCTGCTGGCCCTCGGAATCAAGAACATTCGGCTCGGACCCTCGCTTCCGGCCTTTACTTCACCAAATGTTCTCGATGTGCTGGTGAAGAATTACGGCATCAAACCGATCAGCACCCCGGATGCGGACCTGAAAGACATTCTGGGGTAGCGGCGCGGGAAGCTGACCAGGCTTCCAAAAGCAAGGGTTACGGACTCTGGTGGGATTGGACCCCACTTCATAACTGCAAGTGAATATCGAATATCGAATATCGAACATCGAACCGCAGAATGTCGAAGGGGAGCAAGATACTTCAGCATTCGAAATTCCTTGTTCGATATTCATTATTCTTTTTTCGGGAGCTCGCTTTCCACAACTGTCCCTGACCTTGACTATTGGACAATTCCTAAGGAGCAGCAAAGATGAAGTGTCCGGGCCAGGATAGCCGTTATTGGGAGGCGGGGGCGATTTTTGAGGCCAAATGCCCGCAGTGCGGGCATCTGGTGGAATTCTTCAAAGACGAGTCGAAGAGACATTGCCGGCACTGCGGCTATAAATTCATCAACCCGAAGATGGACTTCGGATGCGCCTCCTACTGCAAATATGCCCAACAGTGTCTGGGGGACCTTCCCCCCGAGCTCATCGCGCAGCGGGATGACCTCTTGAAAGACCGCGTTGCCCTGGAAATGAAACGCACCTTTGGGCGCGATTTCAAGCGCATTGCCCATGCCGCCAGGGTGGCCCGCTATGCCGAGCAGATCGTCAAGGTGGAACGAGGAGATCCCGCTGTGGTTCTCGCTGCCGCGTACCTCCACGATATTGGGACCAAGGAGGCGGAACGCAAGTATAACAGCACCGCCGCCCGCTACCAGGAGGAGGAAGGCCCGCCCATCGCCCGCGAGATCCTTACCAGGCTTGGCGCCAGACCGGAGCTGATCGAAGAGGTCTGCGACATCATCGGCCATCACCACCATCCGCGAGATCCTGAAACGGTCAACTATAAGTGCCTCTACGACGCCGACCTCATCGTAAACCTGGAGGAGAATCACAAAGAGCAACCCATTGCTCCGGAGAGGCTGGCGAAAATGATTGATAAGAACTTCCTTACCGAAACGGGCAGGAAACTCGCCGGAGAGGCTTTTGCAGGGTGACATGCCCGTTTGCTGCGGTTTTAGCGCATGCACGTCAACTTAAGAGGAGCTATGCTTGCTTTCAAGGTACTTACGCCTTTAGCCGCTGACACACATCGTCACCCTCGCATGTTTTTGGCGGGGGTCCAGGGGTTTAAAAGAATCTGGATTCCCGCTGGAAGCATGCGGGAATGACGTCTGGGTGCCTTTTCGGTTCTATAAGCAAGTACCACACGGAAAACCGTTGAGTTGACGCCTATGCGTTTTTGCGGGATATTGCAGGACGAAGACCCCGGGAGAAAAGCATGAAATCCAGCCGGAAAATTATCGAAATTGACGAGGAGCGTTGCGACGGCTGCGGACAGTGTGTCATTGCCTGCGCCGAGGGCGCCATCGAAATTGTGGAGGGCAAGGCCAGGCTGATCAAAGAGACCTATTGCGACGGTCTCGGGGCGTGCCTCGGAGAATGTCCGCAGGGGGCGCTGCGGATCATCGAGCGGGAAGCTGCGGAATTCGATCCGGAAGAGGTCGAAAAGCACCTTGAAAGAAGTGGCAAGGGCGAGGACGTTCCGAAGCCTGCACCCCCTATTCAATGTCCGTCGAGCCAGTTGCGCCTGTTCACCACTTCATGCGAAGCCGCCAACCGGCCGGTAACGCAGGATGCTGCCGCCTCTGCGCTCTCTCACTGGCCCGTCCAGATACGCTTGGTGCCGGCGAGTGCGCCTTTTCTGAAAGGGGCCGATCTTCTCGTTGCCGCCGATTGCACGCCGGTGGCCTATGGCAACTTCCACTGCGACTTCCTGCAGGGGAAAGCCTTGCTGCTGGGTTGCCCGAAGTTTGACGACGTTCCTCAGTACATCAAGAAATTTGCAGAGATCTTCAGCGTCGCCGGGATCAAGAGCGTAACCGTCCTGGAAATGGAAGTTCCCTGTTGTTCCGCCTTGCCTTTAATCGTAAAAAAGGGCATGGAAGCAGCAGGCAAGAAAGTCCCCATGGAAGAGGTGGTCATCGGGGTGCGAGGGACCATCCTCGAGCGCCGGCAACTGGCAGCTTAGGGTGGTTGATGGTTGATGGGTTGAGTGGTTGATAGTTGATGTTGAGTTGATGGTTGATGGTTGAGTGGGCAGTCATCGAGCACCGGCAACTATACTGATTAAGGTAGAGATCTTTCATTTTGCCAGAACCATCACCTTTCTGTAGGAGCGCCTCTTAGGCGCGATTTTATCAAGGTCGCGGCAAAGTGCCGCTCCTACACAAAGCAGATTTCTAACCTCAACGAGTATAGTAGATCGATTCATAAATAATGTTGCAACGCTATCATTTCGAGCGAAGCGAGAGTTCTTCATCTGTGGCTGTTCATTTAAAGATCTCTCCCTTCGGTCGAGATGACATGGTAATTGGGAATCGAGCTACTAGGCAGCATAGGATCGATGTCGTTGTACGTTTGGACAATGAGAGAACAGTATTGGACCGTAAAAGGAGGAGAGCAGACCATGAAAAGAGCATTTGGATTAAGTCTTTTGGTGTTCCTCTTAGTCGTTGGTTACGGGCTGAGCGGTTGTTCCAGGAGCACTGAACATGGAGTTTCCGCGACCAAAGCGATTGCCGTGCTTAATCCGACTCAGGGGAACAAGGTGCAGGGAGTAGTCTCCTTTGTCAAAGAACGGGACGGGGTTCACGTCGAGGCGTCAATTCAGGGACTGAGTCCCGGTCTGCACGGGTTTCACCTTCACGAGTATGGTGACTGCAGTTCTCCCGATGCGAATTCCGCGGGCGGGCATTTCAATCCCATGAACATGCCGCACGGGGGTGCAACGGGAGACAAGCGCCATGCCGGCGATTTTGGCAACATCCCAGCGGATGCCTCGGGCAACGGCAAGCTTACCCTGGTCGACCCCAAGCTCTCTCTGGAAGGGCCCAATTCGATCATCGGGCGTGGGGTCGTGGTTCACGCTCAGCCTGACGATTTTACCACGCAACCCACCGGCGCCTCAGGCCCCCGCGTGGCATGCGGCGTGATTGGCGTAACCAAGTAGCAAAGCTTGGCAAGTATCGAATATTGAATATCGAACAAGGAATGTCGAATTATGAAATTTTTTTGACATTGGCGCATACTTTTGCCGTCTGCCAAAAATCGAGCGGAGCCGATCGTTTTCAGTCCCCCTTCGGCATTCTGCGGTTTCTTGTTCGATATTCGTTCTTCACCAATGTAGCGCGTCAAGAAGTGGCGGGCCTGAGTACGATCCGGGCACGAAGGTGTTGGTCGGCGCCCGCGGCAAGTGCGGCTTCTGAATCATTTTGTAACGGTCCATTTTCGAAGTACGACAGTAGACTCTTCCGTTAGCCCTTTCGGTCACACTCATAGCGGCTTTCACATTGATCGAGCCAGGACTGGAGCGCATCGATCCGTGCCCTGATCTCTCTCAAATCCCGGCAGACTGACGTCTCATAGGGTCCATCCTCTGATCCCACACCGTATTTCGGACCCTCACCGGTTAAAAGCCACCACGCACGGACATTCAGTTTTCGCGCAATGCTCACGATCACTGATGCCGGAGGCTCTCGACCGCGTAGATATTCCCACAGGGTCGTGACCTTCAGATCCAGTTCCTTGGCAAATTTCCGTGCGCTCATTTCACCCTGTAGTTCCCTCAAACGCTCGCTGATACTGCGATTCATAAATGTTCTCCGTGTTCACCCTGAACTTGTTGACGAAGCACACCTCCAAGGATTGACCGTTTGTGCTGTTAGGAGTCTCGTCACGGCGCCCCGCCCACCAGTTCCTCCACCACCCGCCGCACCCGCACCGGAAAAGATTGCGCCATCCCACGCAGGCTCGCGGTATCGAGCTCCTCCAGCTCCAGATCATCGGCAAATGGCACCTTCTTCCGATAATAGATACAGTTCCCGCATGTTCTGCGGCTCAAAGGCGAGGCGCCAGACCATCCTTTCCTCACGCGGACCACGGGCAGTCATGACAAGGCGGCCCGGCCCGAAGTGGGCGATGGCCTCGCGTGCCACCGCCGGCTCACCCCCCTTCAGCAGACGTTCCAGCCCCGGCCTGTCGAGGTGGGTGACAAAATCGAGGTCTTCGGAAAACCGCCCGCAGTGGTGATACCAACGGAGGGCCGTGCCCCATATGCATCAAGCTAACTTTACTGCCCTGAAGGGGCTCGATAAATCAGCCCAGGGTCAGCGCTAGCGCCACCCTGGGGAGCCAGGCACAACACGACTATCTACCCTGAAGGGGTTGCATAAAACATAGCGGTACAACGATTTATCTAACCCTTTCAGGGTAAAGAAAAGGGAATTGGGCTTCTCCCCTCCCAGGGTGGCGCTGTTGCTGACCCTGGGCTATTTTATGAAGCCCTTTCAGGGCATTCAGCATCCGACTGGCAACCGGTCGCAGGCACAAATCCACCTCGGGTAAACCCCTTAGCCTGATGCATAGGGGGCTGACCCCCCTGAAAAATCAGACGGGAGCTTTCCGGACGAGCGTAAACACGCTGGAGAAGAATGAGCTGGAAAAGCTCGGAACGGCGGATGTGGCGTTCGGTATAAGTTTTCATACGTTTATCTTGTAACTCGTAATCGTATTAATTTCTCAACAATTCCTTCAAGCCCATACTACCACGGCGAGAACGCTGCGAATGTCGACCTTGTCGACTACTACTGACCGCGAGAAAGGAAGGCACCCATGAAGATGCACAATCCGCCGCACCCCGGCGAAATCATCCGGGACCAGTGCCTTGAGCCGCTGGGCCTGACCGTCACGGCGTCCAACCCAGGCAAGTCCGATCTCACCACCATGCTCCCCTGGCTGCAGTGGTATTCCCGTATGCTCGAAGACCGCGTGCGGCTGCACTGAGCGATCCGAGACTTTCTCTGGATCGTCACGGTGGCGGCCCAGAAGATCAAGGAGAAACGCGAGCATTACAAGACCCCGCCTGAATCCGGGTCGGTCGTCGTCAAAGGTCCTTCCTTTCCGAAAGCTGGGGGCCGGTCACTCCTCTACTTCACCTTGCTTTTGTCTGCAAATACAAAGTACCTTACCAATCGGCAGGAGGATGGATAAAGCAAGAGGAAATGGAGACAAGGTTATGCAACAAGATCTTCTAACACCCGATCAGTATCGTGATCTGACACGAAAGATCATTCATTCCATCGAGAAGCATTACCGGATCGTGCCGCTCAATTCTCTGAGGCATCCCCGGTATCATTTGAAGGTCCCGATTTTCATTACTTTGGAAGCTGCTGACGATATGGTCATTGCCAGCTTCGATGATATTGAGGCTTTTTCCCATGCTGAGACTGAGTCAGAAGCCATCGACCTCCTTTGCGAGGAGATCGTCCAACTCTTCGAAGACCTGGGTGCAGATGCAGGCAACCTTGGACCTCTGCCCAGGAAGTGGCTGGATTGTCTCACGGAGATCGTTGAATGCAAGTGAAGAAAGCAGAAATGGAAAGGGTCTTTGAAAAGCGCCAATTTGAGGTTCGTTCGACGAAGCACCGGTACGGGTGGTTTTGCCATAACGGGAAAAAAATATTGAGGGTGCATTTCTCTCACGGCAGGGGAGATCTACCGGGACGCTTAGCTGATAAGATTCGAAGTCAATTGAAGCTGTCAGAACACGATTTTGGGGAGTTGATCGACTGCCCACTTTCCTTACCGGGTTATGTGGCCATCCTGCAGAAGAAGGGTTTGCTTGAAAGCGGACAATGATCCTTCGGCTTCATGCAGAAAAAGAATTCTAAGATGACGTTATTAAGTTCTCGTTCCATGCCTCCCAGATCCGACTCCGCTCTTACCAGCAGGCGCCGGCCCGGGCGATTCTCAACTCCGTTCTGAACGGTCTTGGCCATTCGATTGTGATCATCATGCCGCGCCACTCCGGCAAGAACGAGCTCCAGACCCAGCTCGAGACCTACCTCATGCGCCGCCTCAGCCTCCATGATACCGATATCGTGAAAGCCTCGCCCACCTGGAAGCCCCAGTCCCTGAACGCCATGAGGCGCCTGGAGCGCGTGCTCTCCCGGAACCATCTCACGAAACACGCCTGGCGCAAGGAAGCCGGGTTCATCTACCGCCTCGGCAAAGCGAACGTCAGCTTCATCTCCGGGGCGCCGGAAACCAACGTCGTCGGGCTCACGGCTTCCCATCTTCTGGAAGTCGATGAGGCCCAGGATATCCAGATCGGCAAGTTCGACAAAGACCTCGTGAACATGGCCGCCAGCACCAATGCCACCCGCGTTTTCTGGGGCACCATGTGGACCTCGCGCACCCTCCTTTCCCGGGAGCTCCGGGCCGCCCGGGAAGAGCAGGCCAAGGACGGCATTCCGCGCGTCTTTGTCTACGATGCCGACGATGTCAGAAAAGAGTCGGCGCCCTACGGGGTCTTCGTCGACAACCAGGTCTCGAAGCTTGGCCGGAACCACCCGCTGATCCGCACCCAGCTTTTCTCCCAGGAGCTCGAGGAAACCGGCGGCATGTTCCCCCCCGAGCGCATCGCCCGCCTCCAGGGCGATCACCCGGCTCACCAAACCGCGCAGCCCGGCCACATCTACGCCATGCTCCTCGATCTTGCCGGCGAAGACGAACAGGCTACGGAAACCGGGGATTTCACCCTCTCCAACGAGAAGCGCGACAGCACCGCCCTCACCATCGTCTCGGTCGATCTCGCGACGCTCGGCGATCCGCTCATCAATGCCCCCACCTACCGCGTGGTGTTCCGGAAAGAATGGGTCGGCCACAAGCATTACACGCTTTACGCGCAGCTCAGGGACCTCGCGCTGCAGTGGCAGGTCCGCTACATCGTCTCCGATAACACCGGGATTGGCGCCGGCGTCACCTCGTTTCTCGAAAAAGCGCTTCCCGGAATCGTCCTGCCTTTCACCTTCACCCGGTCCAGCAAGTCGACCCTGGGCTGGTCTTTCATTGCGATGGTCGAAACCGGAAGGTTCAAGGACTACGCGCCGGGCCCCGACGATAAGCTTCAGGCAAAATTCACCAGTCAACTCAAATACTGTGAACTGGAACCACTGGTTGGCCCGGATCGCGCCATCCGCTGGGGCGTCCCGGACGGGACCCGTGATGAAAACGGCGACCTCGTGCACGACGATCTGCTCATCTCCGCCGCCCTTGCCTCGGTGCTCGACGGGCAGGTCTGGGGCACGGCACAAAGCGAGCTCATCTCTCCCGTTGACCCTCTATCGGAGATGGAACCGGTGTTTTAGCCTCTTCGTCATTCCGGCGTGCTTCTGGCCGGAATCCACTATGAGGACCCATGGCCATGCCAAACGAGGAATTTTGGCTCGAAGCACTCAAAAGACCAGAGCACTATGCCATCTTTATCGCCGTCCTCGGTCTTTTCGGTTCGTTCTACGTCATCCTGGCTCTCGTCAAGATTATCAAACACCGGGAAAGCGGCTACGAAAAGCTCCTCGGTGAACTGGAAAAGGTTGCAGCATGCCAAGGCAAATTGATCCGTGCCTCGACTTCGATCTACTTGAAGATCCTGGAGATCTCAAAGCACACCGGCGACTCCACAAGCCGCTCATGAAATGGCTGTGTCGCCTCATGGGAATTAAGACCAGCGACAGCCGCATCCCGAAAGTCGCTCATCAACTCGACAAGAACTTCAAGGCGGCCGATGAATTGGAGCGCATGATCAAGGCGGGACCGAACAATGGGACCACCCCCACCCTGCTTCCATAATGCGTCTTGGCCCGTTTGACTTTGCTGGAACGGGATCGCTTTTTTCTTCCGAAACCTATCGATGAATAGACGCACCTGGTCTGATCGGGTTTCCGCGATAAGATATTTGGGGTGAAAATCCAGAAAATACCTGGGCCTCTTTTTATGGTTCGCAGGTTGAATCGAGGAAAGGGCTCGCCTATCGAGAATTGCCTCAAATCTCTTAAGAATAGGAATCGGAACAGGCAGCATCGAATTGAACAAAGCCTCCTAAAAAGAACAATTGGATATTGGACAACACTAATATGACAATACAATCAAATAGATGTGTCGTAGTTAGTTCTTGTTTTGATGTTGACAAGCCCCAAACTCCCCGCTATTGAAAAGAAACTACTCAATAATTTGTTAGCCTCATCCTCTGCCAAGGAGGAAATACTTCATGTCAATGTGGGAACGAGCGTTCTCAGTGTAGGACCGACTTGGCTCAGTACTGGGGGCAACGCTCTCGGGTTGTTTGCTCTTGGACTTCGATTTGGCCTTGAAATCTGGACACTCCTATCCATCACCGACGCAGCGACACAAGAAATGTGACTGTAAATTGACTAGGGCGTCCAAAAACAGCCTATGAAGAGCAACTTTGTTGCCCAGGAT
>CAWEHK010000005.1:0-47432 GCA_963808625.1 uncultured delta proteobacterium | reverse complement strand
CATGGGCAAAACGGTACCGGTGGATACGCGCATCGTGGGGGACTGCAAGGACGCTCTCCAGAAATTGATCCAACTGGCCGAAACCGATCCCATCAAAGGGGTGGAGGGAATGCGTGCGCCGTGGATCGAGCAGATCCGCCTGTGGGAAGAAGCGCATCCCTTGAGCTACAACCATGAGGGCGATCTGATCAAGCCCCAGTTCGTGATCGAGAAGATCTACGAAATCTGTAAGGGCGACGCGATCATCACGACCGAAGTCGGGCAGAACCAGATGTGGGCGGCACAGTTTTTTCACTTCACGCGCCCCCGCACCTTCCTGACCTCGGGCGGGCTCGGCACGATGGGCTATGGCCTCCCGGCGGCGATCGGCGCGCAGGCGGCCTTTCCCGACCGCCTGGTGGTGGATATCGCCGGGGACGGCAGCATCCAGATGAACATCCAGGAGCTCATCACCGCCGTGTGCAACAACCTGCCGGTGAAGGTGGCGATCCTCCGGAACCAGTATCTCGGCATGGTGCGCCAGTGGCAGGAGCTCTTCTATGCCCGGAACTATTCCGGCACCTGCCTCGATGGCGGCCGGACGCCGGATTTTGTGAAACTCGCGGAAGCCTATGGCGCCGTGGGGCTCAGGGCAACACGACCCGAAGAGGTCGAAGGGATGATTCGGGAAGCATTCGCCGTCAACAAACCGGTCCTGATGGATTTTATCGTCGATCCGGAAGAGGGAGTTTATCCCATCGTACCGCCAGGGAAAACCCTCTGTGAGATGGAACTCAGGGACAACCACAAGAAGCCGGCGGTCGGCAGCGAAAAAGAAGCAGAGAGGGACCTTCCGGAGGCTTTGCCTGCCTAATACAGTGGAACGCACATGCAGATAAAGAGCAATCAGAAACAGACGATTGGGATTTTGGTGGAAAACCGGCCGGGGGTGCTGGCACGGATCGTCGGGTTGTTGAGCGGCCGGAGCTTTAACATCGAAAACATCACCGCAGCCGAGACCCACGAACCGGGCATAACCCGCATCACCCTGGTCACCACGGGCGACGATCAGGTCATGGATCAGATGATCAATCAGCTTCGGAGATTGATCAATGTGATCAAGGTCGTCGATTTCAGGGAAAAGGATTTTGTCGATCGCGAGATGGCCCTCATCAAGGTCAACGCCGAGGGCCCCAACCGGGCCGAAATCCTGCGCATCGTGGACCACTTTCGGGCGAAAATCGTGGACGTCAGCCCTCATTTTTACACCCTCGAGGTCACGGGAAACGAGAGCAAAATTTCGGCGATTATCGACCTCCTGAGGGGGTTCGGCCTCGTGGAAATAGCGCGCACCGGCAAAGCCGCACTGGCTCGAAACCGGCTGCTCGAATCCGAGCGGGAGGACTTCCTGGCCCAGGTGGACAAAGCGGAGCAGGCCGTGACCAAGACCGTTTTCATCCAGGTCAGTGTCGAGCCGCAAAACCGGAGTGAAATTCTTCGCATCGTGGACATCTTCGGTGGCCGAGTGGTGGAGACTCACGCCGATTCATACACGATTGAAGTCAGCGGAAATGAGAGTGCGATTTCGGGAATCTTGGAGCTTCTCAAAGAGTATGGGGTGTCACACATCGCCCGCCCCAGAAGGGCGGCTGTGGAAGACAGCAGGAAACTGGAGTTCCGATGGGGTGAGTTGCTGCGTATGACGGAGAAAGCAGCACAGGCTCGGAGCAAAAAACACTAATTGATGGCTGTTAGCTCTTGGCTCTTGGCTCTTAGCTCTTGGCTGGCAATTGGCTCTTAGCTCTTGTTCTTGGCTGATGGCTGAATCACTCTATGACCAAACCCTCAAAAAGCGGGTTGTTATCACCAAGGAGGATATGGAAATGGCAATTATTGATTTTGGTGGCGTGAAAGAAGAGGTCATCACTCGCGAAGAATTTACCATGAAAAAAGCATTGGAGGTGCTGAAAGACGAAACGATTGCGGTTATTGGCTACGGCGTGCAAGGGCCGGCGCAGGGATTGAACATGCGGGATAATGGATTCAACGTGATTGTCGGCCAGGCTAAACAATTTGCAAGCGATTGGGACCGCGCCCTGCAAGACGGCTGGATTCCGGGCAAAACCCTGTTTGACATGGAAGAAGCGGCGCAGCGCGGCACGATCGTGCAGATGCTGGTCTCGGATGCGGCGCAACAGGCGATCTGGCCGTCCATCAAGAAGTGCTTGAACGCCGGCGACGCCCTCTATTTTTCGCACGGTTTCTCTATTACATATAAAGATCAAACGGGTGTGATTCCGCCGAACAACGTTGATGTCATCCTGGTGGCGCCTAAAGGTTCTGGAACGTCGGTGCGCCGCAACTTCCTGTCGGGTGCGGGGATCAATTCGAGCTTTGCGGTGGACCAGGACTATACCGGACGCGCGAAAGAACGTTGCCTGGCCCTTGGGATCGCGGTTGGCTCCGGCTATCTTTTTCCGACCACGTTCAAAAACGAAGTGTTCAGCGATCTGACCGGCGAACGCGGTGTGTTGATGGGGGCGCTGGCGGGCATCATGGAAGCGCAGTACGAGGTGTTGCGCGCACACGGCCATTCTCCCAGCGAAGCCTTTAACGAAACGGTGGAAGAACTCACCGAAAGCTTGATCAAACTCGTGAGCGAACGCGGTATGGATTGGATGTATGCCAATTGTTCCGCCACGGCCCAGCGTGGCGCGTTGGATTGGAAACCCAAATTCAAAGCAGCCGTGCTGCCGGTGTTTAAAGACCTGTATGAACGTGTCGCCTCAGGCGTTGAAACGAAACGGGTCCTCGAA
Source organism: uncultured delta proteobacterium (assembly GCA_963808625.1). GTDB lineage: Bacteria > Desulfobacterota > Syntrophobacteria > Syntrophobacterales > Syntrophobacteraceae > JADGQM01. The sequence goes on along the minus strand of CAWEHK010000005.1, from coordinate 44,637 downwards.
ACCGGCAGTAAGCCGGATTACCAGCAAGGACTGGCGAAAGAACTGTCGGAAATCGGCAATTCCGAAATGTGGTTGGCGGGCAAGGCCACGCGGTCGCTGCGGCCCAAAGAACCTGCCAGAGAAATTACGGAGGCCACCAAAGGCGTCGGCGGACGGCAGTATTAAGAGCTAACCGAAGAAACTCACTCCGGGCCCTGCGAGAGAAGGAAAGCAACACCTGCTCGAAGAAGTCGGCGCCCGGTTGCGCGTGATGATGCCTTTCCTTGATGCCGTAAAAACGGTCTAATGTTAAAGCAGTGGCTAGGGATTAGTGGCTAGTGGCTAGTAGAACAAGGGGCCACCGACCTTTGGGTGCTGCCTTCGCGTTTTGTGGGCATTGCCGTGACTGACATTGCTTTAGAAGCTAACCAGGAAGCAGGAGTCTGGAAAAGGGATCGCTTCTCATTTCGCGTTCCGCATTCTGACTCCTGACTTCTGATTTCTGACCCCTGATTTTTTAGGGCTCGAGGCAAGCTTTTGAATAACGGAACCTTTCGCAATTTGAGAACACACGTACCCTTCGCTCGAGAGGGGATTCCCTTTGTGCTGCAGTCTGCGTTCGCCACGCTGATTGCGGCCATCCTGGGATATGCTCTTCTCACGGGGTTGCTGTTTGTCTTGACCCTTCTTGTGGGCCATTTTTTTCGGGACCCGGAACGTATTCTTACGGCCGACGACCGGGACGTCGTGTCCCCCGCCGACGGTAAGGTAATCCTTATCGAAAGCGTGGACGGAACGCATTTCACGCAGCGTCCGTCGCTCAAGATCAGCATTTTTATGTCCGTTTTTGACGTGCACGTGAACCGCATTCCCCTGTCGGGTATGGTGCATGGCGTGTACTACCGGAAAGGCCGCTTTTGGGCCGCGCAGAAGCCCGAAGCCAGCAAGGAAAATGAGCAGAACTGGGTGTGGATTCGCAGCGACGCGGGAATCGATGTGGTCCTGACCCAGGTGGCGGGCTTGATTGCGCGCCGCATTGTTTGCTGGCCGAAAGTGGGAGACCAGGTCCTTGCGAGGCGAACGGTTCGGAATGATTCGTTTCGGTTCCCGCTTGGACATTTACGTGCCTGCAGAAAGCGACATTCTGGTTTCGCGGAATGAACATGTGTATGCGGGGGAGACCACACTATGTCGGCTGAGATAAAAAAACGACGGCCACGGAAACGCCGATGGCGCCGCTTTAAGGAGCAGGAGGGAAAGTTCCACCGCGGGACGTACATCGTTCCGAACCTCTTCACGACGGCTAACCTCTTCTGCGGTTTTTTCGGCATCGTGAACGCCATCAACGGCAAGTTTGAAATGGCGGCGCTGGCAATCCTGTTTTCCGGCGTTTTCGATATCCTGGACGGCAAGGTTGCCCGTCTCACCAAGGCCACCAGTCGCTTCGGTGTGGAATATGATTCCCTGGCCGACCTGGTTGCCTTTGGCGTGGGACCCGGCCTCCTGGCCTACCTTTGGGCCCTGCGGCCGTTTGGTCGGCTGGGGTGGCTGGCGGCGTTCGTGTTTGTGGCGTGCGGCGCCTTGCGGTTGGCTCGCTTCAATGTGCAGGTGGGGACGGTGAGCAGCAAGCATTTCGTTGGTCTGCCCATTCCGGGGGCGGCGATGATGATTGCGACCACGGTCCTCTTTCTGGATGGCTGGGAGATCTCTTCGCCCCACTTCCTGGGGGTGCCGCTGCTGGTGCTTACCTACCTGCTCGGCTTTCTCATGGTAAGCACGATCCCCTTCAACAGCTTTAAAGACTTTGAGTTTGTGAAATCCAAGCCCTTGCCGGTCCTTTTTCTGGTGATCGTGCTCGTGACGGTCGTGGCGGTGAGCCCTGGTCCCATGTTGTTTACCACCCTCCTGACCTACGTCATCTCGGGTCCTCTCGAGTACCTCGTTAAGCGCTACCGGGCCTCACAGAGCGCCGAGGGAAGGCGATACCGCCGGGGCTGCGGTCAGATATGAGAACACGCCTCAAGACGACGCGACCCATCCGTAAGGAGATGTCCGGAGGCGACCTTCTTCTTTTTTCACGGAGCACGAAGAGCACGAAGAAGCCGGATTGCCTGCTTCGTGCTCTTCGTGTTCTTCGTGGTATGAAATAAGATCAAAAAGGGTTAGATCATGTCCATGACCATCAGTGAAAAGATCCTGGCCGCCCATGCCGGGAGATCGGAACTTCGCCCGGGAGAGCTCATCGAAGTGAGTGTCGATTTCGCTCTGGGCAACGATATCACTGCCCCCTTGGCCATCGAGGCCTTTCGGCGGGCCGGAGCCAAAAAGGTCTTCGACCGGAGCGCATCGCGCTGATTCCCGATCATTTCGCCCCCAACAAGGACATCGCCTCGGCCATGCAGGTCAAAGTGCTCCGGGAATTCGCGGCCGAACAGCAGCTTACCCATTTTTATGAAGTCGGCCGCATGGGTATCGAGCATGCGCTGCTGCCGGAACAGGGGCTGGTGCTTCCGGGGGATGTGGTGATTGGCGCGGACAGTCACACCTGCACCTACGGAGCGCTTGGCGCCTTCGCCACCGGCGTGGGCAGCACGGACCTCGCGGCCGTGATGATGACCGGGAAAATCTGGTTCAAGGTCCCGCCCTCGATCAAGTTCATCTTTCGCGGCAAGCTGCGGCCCTGGGTGGGAGGCAAGGACCTCATCCTCTATACCATCGGCCAGATCGGCGTGGATGGCGCGCGTTATGCGGCGATGGAGTTCACCGGCGAGGTCATCGACGCCTCCCCATGGCAGACCGCTTCACCATGAGCAATATGGCCATCGAAGCCGGGGCCAAGGTGGGCATTATCGCGCCTGACGCGATCACGGAAGAATATGTCAAGGGCCGGGCAAAGAGAACCTACCAGTTCTACCAGAGCGATGCCGACGCCCGGTATGAAGCTCGTGTACGATTGGGATGTTTCCGGCGTTCGAGCCCATGGTGGCTTTGCCCCATTCCCCGGAAAACGTGCGCCCGGTGACCGAACTTCCCAGCATCCCCATCGATCAGGTGGTGATCGGCTCCTGCACCAACGGGCGCCTGGAGGACCTGCAGCAGGCCGCGAAGATCCTCAAGGGGAAGAAAGGTCGCCCCCGGGGTCCGGTGCGTGATCATCCCGGCCACCCAGCGAGATCTACCGCCAGCCATGCAGGAAGGCTGCTGGAAATTTTCATCGAGGCCGAAGCGGCGGTGAGCACGCCCACCTGCGGGCCCTGCCTGGGCGGGCACATGGGGATTCTTGCGGCAGGCGAACGGGCCGTGGCCACCACCAACCGGAACTTTCGTCGGGCGCATGGGCCATCCGGAAAGCGAAGTCTACCTGAGCAATCCGGCGGTTGCCGCGGCTTCGGCAGTTGCCGGGCGCATCGCTCACCCGGCGATCGAGGCAGATTTGAAGCATGAGGTTAAGAAATGAACATTGAAAGGAAAGGCGTGGAAATTCGGCGATGACATCGATACGGATGCCATCATCCCGGCACGCTATCTGATCAGCACGGACCCCCGGTTTCTCGCGGCTCATTGCATGGAAGACGCCGACGCGGAATTCCCCGGGAAGGTCAAGCCGGGGGACCTCATCGTGGCGGGGAAGAATTTCGGCTGCGGGTCATCTCGGGAACACGCTCCGGTGGCCATCAAAGGCGCCGGGGTGAGCTGTGTCATTGCCCACAGTTTTGCGCGCATCTTTTACCGCAATGCGTTCAACATGGGACTGCCCATCCTGGAATCGCCGGAAGCCGCCGCTGCCATTGCAACCGGTGATGAGGTCGAAATGATCTGGATCAGGGGCTGATCATCAATCATACGCGGCAGCAGACGTACGCGGCGCAGCCGATGCCTCCTTTCATGCAACAGCTCCTGCAGGCCGGCGGGCTGATGAATTATGTGCAAGAGCAGCTAAGCAATCAGGAAAAGCATGTTTAGTGCTTCTCTCGCAGGGTCGGACTCTTGGTGATGCCTGATTGTGGGGCAGGCTTTCCAGCCTGCCGGGTGATGGCAGGCTGGAAAGCCTGCCCCACAAAGGTGTGTGCTGGATGCAGCGGGATTTCGGGGAATGAGAACGGAAATCGGCAAGGAGGATTGAGGCCAATCATGGAGCGCAAGAACACCTATAACATTGCGGTGATACCCGGGGATGGCACGGGGCCGGAAGTCATTCGTGAAGCCGTCAAGGCACTGAATGCTGTCGCGACAGAGAGGACTTCACAACTGCGTCTGGTCTATTTTGATCTGGGAGGGGAGCGTTATCTGCGCACCGGAGATGTCCTTCCCGGCGGCGTGATCGAGGAGCTCAAGACCTTTGACGCCATCCTCCTGGGGGCCATTGGACATCCCGAGGTGAAACCGGGGATTCTCGAAAAGGGCCTGCTCCTGGAGCTCCGTTTTCAACTGGATCAATACATCAACCTGCGGCCGGTGATCCTCTATCCCGGAGTGGATACGCCGCTGAAAGACAAGAGCGCGGACGACATCGACTTTGTGGTGGTGCGGGAGAATACCGAGGGCCTGTATGCCGGCGCAGGCGGTTTTCTGCGGAAGGGGACCCCTCATGAAGTCGCCATTCAGGAATCCATCAACACCCGGTTCGGGGTTGAACGGTGCATCCGGTTTGCCTTCGACTTTTGCCGTCGCCGCAATCGCCGGAAGAAACTCACCCTGTGCGGCAAGACCAATGTTCTGACTTATGCCTTCGACCTCTGGGAACGGGTGTTTTATGAGGTCGCCGCGGAGTATCCCGAGATCCAGACCGATTATGCCCACGTCGACGCGACCTGCATGTGGATGGTGAAAAACCCGGAATGGTTTGACGTGATCGTGACCGACAACATGTTCGGCGACATCATCACCGACCTCGGGCGCCATGATCCAGGGGGGCATGGGCATTGCTGCCGGAGGCAATATCAATCCCGGCGGGGTTTCCATGTTTGAGCCCATCGGCGGCTCTGCCCCCAAGTACACCGGCAAGAACATCATCAATCCGCTTGCGGCCATTGCGGCAGCCCAGATGATGCTGGAACATCTCGGTGAGGACCGCGCTGCCGGCCGCCTTGAAAACGCCATCCGCAAAGTGGTGTCTGCAGGATTTGAAGAGTCTTTCCGCCGGTCAGATGGGATATTCAACGAGTGAGGTCGGGGATCTGGTGGTTGGATATATCGCGAGGTGACAGTAAGAGTAAGTAGTGGCAGTGATGCAGTGAGGAGTGATAGTAGACGGTGACAGGAGACAGGAGTAATCGGGGTCGTCAATTGAGCGGGGCATCTGAACGGTAGTGAGCGGAGGTGGCGATGAGGCACAACTTCGGTATTGCACGCTTCCACTTCTTACTGTCACTCATCACTGCGCTACTCCTTACTCCTACTCATACTTCAACAAGGGGTTTAAAGAAATGGCACAGAAATCCTTTAAAGTGGCGGTAGTTGGAGCAACGGGGGCCGTTGGCAACCTCATGGTCAAGTCCTCGAAGAACGATCCTTTCCGGTGAGTGAGTTGACCCTGCTCGCTTCGGTGCGCTCGCTGGGAAAAACGCTCCCCTTCAAGGGAACGGAGCTTCCGGTTTTCGAGCTTCGGGAGGATTCCTTTAAGGGCATCGATGTCGCGCTCTTTTCGGCCGGGGGCTCGGTGAGCAGGAAATTTGCTCCCCTGGCGGCACAGGCGGGATGCGTGGTGATCGACAACTCCAGCGCCTTTCGCATGGACCCCAATGTTCCTCTGATTGTTCCGGAAGTGAACCCCGACGCGGTGGCGCCTCATCCCAACATCATCGCCAACCCCAACTGCTCGACGATCCAGATGGTGGTGGCGCTGAAACCCATCTACGATGCCGTGGGGATAAAGACGAATCGTCGTGACCACTTTCCAGGCGGTTTCCGGGACCGGAAAACGCGCCATTGAAGAACTGCGCCAGCAGGTATCCGATCTCATGCAGGGCAAGGAAGCGCAAAGGGAAGTGTACCCGTACCAGATTGCCTTCAATTGTTTTCCGCATATCGGGGCGCTTTCTCGAAAACGGCTATACCGAAGAAGAAATGAAAATGGTCAACGAGACCCAGAAGATTTTCAGTGATCCCGAGATCGCGGTCTGTGCCACGACGGTTCGTGTACCGGTCTACTATGGCCATTCCGAAGCGGTAAACATCGAGACCCGGGCGCCGATTTCCGTTGACCGGGTGCGGTCCCTGCTGGCAGACGCTCCCGGGGTGCGGGTGGTGGATGACCCGGCGCAGAAGCAGTACCCGGTGCCGCTCGCCGCCGCCGGGCAGGATGATACGCTGGTGGGCCGCATCCGACAGGACCCGTCGGTGGAGAACGGTCTGGTCATGTGGGTGGTGGCGGACAATATTCGCAAAGGGGCGGCCACCAATGCCGTCCAGATCGCCGAACTGCTGCTCGAGCGGGGTCTCTTGTAAGTGCCCACTTAGTGCAGCTCTGCATAAATGAGTGTCCGAGTTCGAATCGTCATTCCCGCGCGCTTCTGGCGGGAATCCAGGCCTTGCAAATTCTCTGGATTCCCGCTAAGAGCATGCGGGAATGACGTTCTGAGATTAAGGGCGCTTTATTCTGCCTTACCGTACTTTGTCGGGGTTCTTCCATGACTATGAATCTCCGGCCACTGACCAGTGATCACTGACCACTGGCCACTAGACGCTAGCCACTAGCCACTGTTTTTTATGATGCGCATCGTCGCCGGCACATTCGGTGGGAGACGACTTCACACCCCAAAAGGCAGGGAAATCCGACCGACCTCGGATCGTGTCCGCGAAGCGATCTTCAGCATCCTCGGGGCAAGATTCAGGCGCCAAGGTGCTGGATCTTTTTGCCGGGACCGGGGCCTTGGCCTGGAGGCTTTGAGTCGCGGGGCTTTGGAGGCGGTTTTTGTTGATCAAAGCCGTGGACGCGGTTCGATTGATCCGGTCCAATATCGAACTTGCAGTGTTCAAGAGCGGGTGAGAGTTATCCAGGACCCGTAAATCAAGCGATCCATCGGCTTGCCGGCGAGGGGAAGACTTTGATTTGATCTTCATGGACCCCCCTTACGGCAAAGGCACCGTGCAGAAAACTTTTTCCACCTCGGCGAGGTGGCACGATCCGGGACCCTGGTGGTTGCTGAACATGATGTTAGAGACCTGCTGCCGCTCCCGTCGGAGCACCCGGAATGGTGAAACTTCAGGAGCGGAAATATGGAGACACCGCCGTTTCCTTCTACGTGAAAGAGCTTGCCTGCTGATGTTCTGGAGTGATGTCTTTCGGGACTTGTCTGAAAGGAGAAAAGCATGGAAAAACTGGCGGTCTATCCTGGTTCGTTCGACCCCATTACCAATGGCCATCTGGATCTGCTTGAGCGTGCTTTAAAGATTTTCGACAGGATTGTGATCGCCATCGCTGCCAACCCGGGGAAAAGCCCCCTTTTCACGCTTCAAGAACGCATTGACCTGATCAAGGACTCGCTCAAAGGCCATCCTCTCGAAGACCGTGTGGTAGTGGATACGTTCCATGGACTGCTGGTGGAATATGTGAAACGGGTTAAGGCCAACGCTATTGTCCGCGGACTGCGAGCGATCAGCGACTTCGAATATGAATTTCAAATGGCCCTGATGAATCGCAAACTCAGCACCGAAGTCGAGACCCTCTTTCTGATGACGGGAATGCGCTATATTTACATCAGTTCAAGCATCATCAAGGAAGTGGTCATGTCGGGGGGTGTGTGAACGGTCTGGTCCCTGACCCTGTCGAAAGAAAGCTGGCAGAACGATTGGCCCTGCATAAGGAGGCTGACGTGCAGGCCGATGTCACTGGTTGAAACGGTCCACTGCGGTTCAGCATGCCCTTAAGTTAGGCAAACCAACGTGAGCAAAAGAGATTCGACGCGCAAATCAGAGACCGATTGGAATCGGATCGACTCCATGCGGAATGAGGATATTGATTTTTCAGACATCCCGGAGATGGGTGAGGAGTTTTTCACGAATGCCACTCTGATGATGCCGGTGCCTAAGGTGTCTGTCACATTGAGGGTTGATCGCGAGGTGCTTGAATAGTTTAAGTCCCGAGGCAAAGGATACCAGTCGCGCATGAAGGTCGTGCTGAAGGCGTACATGAGGGCGCAGCGGAGAGGCTGAGTACACGCAAGCATTCATTCCCCCGATTCTTCAACGATCTTGATTTCATCTTCCGTCATTTCATACAGCTCGTACACCAGACGGTCGATTTGGCGATCGGTTGCGTCAATCTGGCGGTGAAGGCTGATTTTCTCATGGCCAGTCCGGGCTGCCGCCAGTTGTTTATTCAGAGAGAGCATTTCCTCGATCAGTTGGACCATGCGGGCATGGCGGGCAACGTCTGTTGGGTTGGAGAAATCGATTGAGTGGATGGGCAGTTGGATCAGGTATTGTGCGAAGAATCGCAAGTATCCACCTCGATAAACGGCCGTTAAATTTCGGTAGCAAAAATCCATCAATGAGGAATTCAACAATCCAAGTAAGTACTTGTCAGCAGAGCAGATGATATAGATGGTGTTTGCAGCATAGAGCCCTCCGTTTCCATCCAGCGTGAAGTTACCTCTTATCGAAATATCGGGCAAGAATATCTTGGGTTTCTCAAACTCCGCATGGTAAGCAACCGTATCCTGAATCTCATACCATTCATAAGGGCCGGGTTTTCGCCCCTTCCAGGGGCCGCCCTTCCAGTCTTTTGGCTTCGGCATGAGCTGTTCTTTAAACCTGCGCAAGTGCTCTTCGATGGCACGGTATTTCTTGATCTCCACGCCGCGCCTGGTGAAGACCACATATTGCTCGCTGGTTGGTGGCGCATAGCGCTTGATATCCCGGCCGGCGAGAAAGGGCTTGATCAGTTCAGCGCTCTTGGCGTCTTCGGCAAGCAGTTGGGCGCGCGTCGCGGCATCGATAACAAAGGCTTCGTTGAGTCCGGTAAGCACGCCATGATAGATTCTCCCCTGCACGTATTCTCCGAGCGGCACGCCTCCTTGGCGAAGTTTGGTCAGCAGCGCCTGCGTGTGCGAGTCGGTGAGCGACCAGCCTGCGTCCTCGAGAGAAGCCTGGATGACCGGGTAGCGATGCGCAAGGACATATTCATCGAGACTCTGAAAGTCGAGGGATCTTACCTGCGCCACCTGTAAGGCGGCAGCGGGGGAATCCTTCCTCGTCAGCAAAATACAGGGATAGGTGGTGGCCGTTTGGAAGACGGGCAGGTCCCCAAAATCGACAATTTCTTCGAGTCGCTGCTGTTTGAGCCAGTGCCGCAGGCGCTCGCCATAATTGGCCCGCATCCATTTGTTGGCGACGATATAGCCGAAGCTCCCTCCCGGCTTCAGCAGCCTCATGCCACGCTCGATAAAATAGACGTAAAGATCGGCGACCCCATGATAAGTTTGGTACGCCTTGCTGAGATAACCTTTGAAGTCGGAGAGCATCTCCTGCCGCACATAAGGCGGATTCCCGATCACGACATCGAACCCGCCCCCTTGCATAACCTCGGGGAATTCTGCATCCCAATCAAAAACATTGACCCGGAAGCGCTCTTCCTCGCTGAAGATGCTCATCTGCCGGCCGTCGTAGAAATCCGGGCCGATGAGCGAATTGCCGCACTTGATGTTGCCGGCAAGGTCCGGCAGGGCGCGCTCCCGAAACATGGTGAGCTGCCTTGAAAGGGTCTCGTCGCTCTCGCCTTCGAGCACCTTGAGCAGAAGAGAGAGCTTGGTCACCTCGACGGCCTGGGAATCGAGGTCCACGCCGTAGATATGCTGCAGCAGAATGCGCTTGCGCTCGGAGGTGGTGAGCCGCCAGACACCCTTTTGCGCCTGGTACAGGGTGGGTGAGCGGCCCCTGGCCCATTTTTCGGGCTGGTGATCAGTGTACCACCTCGCATACCAATCGAGCAGGTACTGGTAGGCGCCGAGCAAAAACGATCCCGATCCACATGCTGGATCAATGATCCTCAATGCCATCGGCTTCTGACGCGGCGAGGGGCTTCTTTCTGCCAGAAGTCTTCCCACAGTGTGACTGACGATGTAATCGACAATGGTGGTCGGAGTGTAGAAGACCCCCCCGGCCTTTTTCACTTCGGGTTTTTCCTCGATCACCGCGCGATGGCCCGAAGTCAGGCGAATCACCTTCCCGAGGAACCGTTCATAAACCTGCCCGAGGAGGTCCGCCGGAAGCACGGAGAACTCATACGGACTTTCCGGATAATAGAGGGCGCTGATCACCTCCTTGATGGGCTTGTCATCGATGTTCAGGTTGGGCGTCAAATCATCGGGCGGGTCGGTGCGCTCTTTTTCCCGGCGAAAATGAAACAGTCCGGAATTATAGCGGTCGTCCGCCTGCCGGAATATCTCGCATAAGCGCTGGTAAACGCGGGTCCCGCTCTGGAGCACGGCCAGCCGCCCGTAGGGTTCGATGCCCCGGTCCTCGCAGATGCGCAAAAAGATGATGCGATCGAGGACCATCTGCACGGAATAATTGAGCTCGCGCTGGGTGATCTGGGGATTACGGAGGGCAAGGTGGCGGGCGAGAAGCTCGCGCCAGCCTTCCATTTCCTTGAGAAAGGCGACATCGACCTCGGCGGTGCCTTTCTTGTCCTTGTTGGATTCCGCAAACGCATCAAACGAACCCTTGAGCACCGCGTCGCGGGAAAAGACGGCAGCGATGGCATCCCATCGGGAAAGGAACTCGGAGCAGGTGAGGTAAAGAATGCGCCCGGTGGATGCCTTGTCCGTCTTGTCCGGCTTGATGCGGCAGTCGTAGACGGCAAATTCCTCGAAGTCGGTGAGGACACTCAAGGGGAGGCGCGCCGACCAGGCGTAGCGGCGCAACTGAAAAGCGGAGACGAGGTCGTCCTTGATGTTGACGGACGGCTTTTTCGCTTCGACAAAAAATTTTCGCGTCCCGCCGATGCGAAAGCAATAATCGGGCGCCTTGGTAACCCCGCCGACTTTGATGGCGTCTTCGTGGATGACGTCTTTGTAGGCTTCGGCGTAGCCCTGGCGGTTGTTTACGTCCCAGCCCAGGGCCTCCCAGAACGGGTCCAGGAACTCGCGGCGCAACTGGGTTTCATTGTACTGCCCCGACCGATAAGCCTGCTGCTGCCGGTCAAAGCGCTCAACCAGAGCCAGAACTGCTTCTGGGGCGCCAAGGAGCTGTTTTTCCATTGAAAGATCCTAATTCCTCTGCAGTGAACACTGTGTCACCATAAAATCTCATGCTATTCGAACTCAACAATTCCTGGTGGAGCGCTGGGCCGATTTTTGGTCAGGGGAAATGAGCTCTCTCGCTTTGCATCAGAACTGCACCACTGCCAGGCCGAGGTTTCGCGCACCTTCGACCATAACCCGGTCGGAAGTGGCTATAATGTCCGCTGGCAGTTCCATGGCAATCATCAAATGAAGGGCGTCGAGAGTCCTGATGGGCACATTGGGCAGGATCGAAAAAAGATTGAGTGTCCCTGCTGCCCATCCTGCGGGAAGTGGATGACAGATGAGAAATCCCTGTCTTATGTCTTCTGAAAATGTGGCAAAAATCTCCAACTCCAGAGAAACATCGATGCTCCCCTCCCGCCTTCGCCTCGCGAGAAGACTGCGCATCTCCACGACGGTGAGTTCGCTGATCTCCACGGGACCTTGTTCCTGGAGGAAACTTGCCACCTCATTGGAGTATTCCTCGTTGAGGTACCATTTTGCGACGGCACTCGTGTCGATGTAGATGCGCTCTCTCACGGTCCGTCCCTGTCGTTGCGAATGAGTTCTTGACTGCCTACGCTCATCGGCGCCATTTTCTCCCGGAGTTCCCGGTGAGACGGCATCGGCCTCTTCCCATCGATCGGCATAACCCGGGCAATTGGATGTCCTCTTCTGGTGATCGTGATTTCCCCCTCAGATGCCAGTAACGTCTCCAAATGTGACAAGGCCTGGCGAGCCTGGCGGATAGTCAGTGATTTCATGGCAACCTCCCGTGTAGCGTCCCTTTTCTGGATTGACGTGCGAAAGTGACACTTCCCACACACAGTGTAGCACCTGCTCAATCAGCTCGTCAACTGAGTCATCGGAATGATGAAGTTACTATTTTCCCTGTGAGAGGGTGCCACTGCCCGGACACTCGCCCATTTCCCGTGCGGCCCCGAGGATTGCTCCCACGTATGGGCGACTGTGGTTATAGGTCCAGATAACGTCTTCCTTTTCCGAGTCCGTCCTGGCTTCATCCCAGCCATGCACGCGCAGATAATTGGCGATGCTGAAGATGGCGTCCTCCGGCTCGAAGAGATCGATCCGGCCATCGCGGTTGCCGTCCGTTCCCCATTGCACGAGGCTCGAGGGCAGGAACTGCGGCCAGCCAATCGCCCCCATTACGGACCCTTTCAGCGCCGCGAGTTTCCTCGGGTTGCCGTCGGTCAGCCGCACCAGGGCATACAATTCACCATAAGCCCACTCGGCCCTTTGCGTAAGCCTCCGGTCAAATTCGGCGCGGTCCCAGTTCTTCCGGTCCTGTGGTGACATGAGATTCCAGACCCGGTCACGACTGCTCTTCTCATCCATCAGGGCAAAGGTGGAAAGCACGGCAAAGGTGGGAGTAGCCCCGGTATAGCTGCCAAAATGAGTCTCGACCAACAGGATGGCGGTGATCACGCAGCGGTTGACGCCGTAGATTTCCTCCGCATGCAGAAGGACGGTTTCATTCCGGCGCAGAAAGCGCCTGGCTTCGGCAATGGCTGAAGGCTGCAAAAACTGTTCGTAATTGAGTTTGCTCTCCCGCAGGCGAAGCGTCTGGGAAACGGTCTGGTAGAGCGGGGTGAATCCCGGGGGATAAAGAGCTGCAACCTGGGTTTGACCGAAGCCGTCCGCAACCAGTTTCTGTCTCAGCGGGGCGAAGGCATCATCGGCAGTAGCGCCGCTGGGCCAGACACAGGAAGAGCGGCCCGAAGAACGCGGCAGAGACTGCCGGAAGCCATGCAAACCAGGATTTTTGCATTCTTGACCAAACGTTCACTTGCCTCTCCTTTCGAGCCCGGATGTTATCCGTGATCGCTTGTGAAAGATTTTGTCTTGCGGTTTTCCTGGCCGCTCATTATATGTGAATGCCTCTTTGCATGCAACCCATGCCGGAGTAGGGACAATAGACAGAAGCGGGAGTTGGAAATTCAGAAAGTAGCTGAGTGCCGTGGCCCGGTAAGCTTGCCCACCCTAATCGGGCGTGGCGCAGGGTGGGCGCGATGTTTTGCGCCCACCGAAACGTGCCGCTTCCTGCACAGAGATGGAGATGACAGATTTTCGGGTATGCACCGGTATGCGCTCCTGAAGGAAGAAATCCTTGCCTGCATCAGTCAGATGTCAACGCTTGAGCATCTGGCGGGGTTTCCTCTCGAGGAGCTGGTCGAAAAGGTCCGTACGAACACCCTGAATCTGGTCGTGGTCGGCCAGTTCAAGAGGGGCAAGACGTGCCTCATCAATGCGCTCATGGGAGTCGACCTGCTGCCGACCGGGGTTGTGCCTTTGACCTCCATCGTCACCATTCTGACTTACGGAGAAGCCCTGCAGATCGAGGTGTCCTTCCAGGACGGAGAGGTCACGGCCATCGCCCCCCGGGAACTCGTCGACTATGTTACGGAACCTGGTAATCCCAAGAACCTCAAGGGAGTCAAAGAGGTTTTCGTCAGCTATCCCTCCCCGTATCTGAAAGACGGCGTGCGCCTGGTGGATACGCCGGGCGTGGGTTCCGTGTACATTCACAACACCGATGTCGCCTACCAATACCTGCCCAACTCCGATGCGGCCCTTTTTCTGCTCTCGGTCGAACAGCCGGTCAGCAAGGCGGAACTTGATTTTTTGAAGGATGTGCAGCAGTATTCCGACAAGATTTTCTTCCTGCTGAACAAAATCGATTACGTCACCGACCGGGAAATCCAAGCTTCCGTTGAATTCACCGGAAACGACCATAAGGGAAGCAGCAGGCCTCGATGTTACGGTCTATCCGATTTCGGCCAAGTTGGCTCTGCAAGGAAAGCTGGAGGGTTCCGAAGAGCTCCTCGAGCGCAGCAACCTGCCGGCTTTTTCCGAGATCCTGAACGCCTTCCTGGTCGAGGAAAAAGGCAAGATTCTTCTGCTTTCCGTAGCGAACAATCTGTTGCGAATCCTCTCCCAGGCTCGCCTCCACCTCGAGCTTGAATGGCAGTCCCTGACCTGCCCCCTCGACGAGCTCCAACAAAAGCTTCAGGCCCTCGAGGAAAAAAAGGAAGAAATCCTCATGGAGGAAAGGAGCTTTGACATCCTGCTGGACGGCGAGGTGAAGCGGCTGATCAGGACGCGGCTCGATGAGGACCTCGAGGCCTTCAAGAAAGAATTCGTCCCGCAAATGGAGCAAGGCTTCGAGGCTTTCCATAATGACCACCGGGACCTGGCCCTCAAGGACTTGAACGATGCCCTCGAGGCCGTATGTGCAGAACCAGGTGGAGCCGGCATTCGAAGCGTGGCGGATCAAGGAAGACGATCGGCTGGCAAGGGCTAACCAGGCTATTTGCGACCGTTTTGCGGGGAAGATGAACCAGATTATCGACGCCCTGCTGGAATTCTCATCGCAGCTCTTCGCGGTTCCTTTCAGCAGTATCAAGGCCGATTCATTATGGAGCGGAGAGTCGAGTTTTTCCTACAGGCTCAGGGAAGAACCCGTGGGCCTCGACATGCTCACGGATTCCTTGACCCAGGTGTTCCCGAAGTACGTCAGCAACCGCTTCCAAAAGCTTAAATCATACCTCTTCAGCAAGGCCAACAGCATGATCCTCAGCAAACGAAAGCGGCACATGCTGGAGCTGATCGAAATGCAGGCGGGGAGGATGAGACATGACTTCATCGCGAGACTTGATGAAAGCAAGCAGAAGTTCCGCCGCGAAATGGGTCGGAAAATGCAGTCTACTCTCGAAGGAATAGGCACGGCCATGGAAAACGGCATGAAGCAGAGGGCTCAGGGCGAAAAAGAGCTTCTGCAGAGGCAGGCGGTCCTCTCGCAGGAATTGCCTGAAATGGATGAGCTGACGGAGAGACTCCTGAGCATCAAGGAGAACATCAACCTCATCTGACAAAAAGAAATGACGATTTGTGAACCTTTTCCGCTTGACAAAGGAGAGAGGCTAAAGTAGCTTGGCGCGCGTGTGAAAAGGCCATCCCCCAAGCTGCCCTTGCATGGTAGTTGTCTCGTGCACGTTCAGCGCATACGGGGAAGGTGCTTGAGTAAAGGCTGGCTTTAGGGCCAAAACGGTTCTGCTTCCGATTCATATTTCTCCGCTCCATCTTCCTCAACTGCGCCTCCGGATGATAAAAGGGAATCGTTTTTTTGTTGAGTTCGCTTGCCGAGTCTGCCGGAAGGGAGAGGAGGTCAGGCGTCCCTCTGGTATTTTCTTCAAAAAGGACCGGTTTTACTAACCAAATTCAACAATCGAAAGGGAGGTGAAAGACAACGATCTGAAGATTTTCAAGGCAGCGAGGGACACTGGTCGTATGATCACAATTTTCTTAAAACATGAAGAAGTGTTCAACAAGGAGGACTAAATGGGAATAAGCAAGATCATTCTTTTCGCCCTTGGGTGTGGCGGTCTGGGTGTGCTCTATGCACTGCTGACCGCAGCATGGGTAACCAAGCAACCTGCAGGATCAGAAAGAATGCAGGAGATCTCCGGCGCCGTCGCGGAGGGAGCAGCGGCCTTCCTGAATCGTGAATACAAGACGGTGGGGATCGTTATGATCGTCCTGGCCGTTTTGCTCACCTATCTTGGCAAGTGGACGGCAGTGGGCTTCGTCATTGGTACGGTAGGTTCAGCCGTTGCCGGGTACATTGGGATGATGGTCAGCGTTAAGGCCAATGTCCGCACCACCGAAGCGGCCAAGGACGGGATCCAGCCGGCATTGAACGTAGCCTTCAAGGGTGGATCGGTTACCGGCATCATGGTGGTCGGGCTCGGCTTGCTTGCCCTCACCGGATACTATCATATCGTCAGGTCCATAGCGCCGGTTGACGATGCTTTTCACGCTCTGGTCGGATTGGGATTCGGCTGCTCCCTCATGAGCGTCTTCGCTCGTATTGCCGGCGGTATCTACACCAAAGCTGCGGACGTGGGCGCCGACCTGGTCGGCAAAGTTGAAGCGGGCATCCCTGAGGATGACCCCCGCAATGCAGCCGTCATCGCCGATAACGTCGGGGACAATGTCGGCGACTGTGCGGGTATGGCCGCAGACCTTTATGAAACCTATACGGTTACCCTGGTTGCCGCAATGCTGCTCGCAAAGACCGTGTACGGTCCGGACAGCAGGTGGGTGGAATTCCCGCTGCTCATCGGTGGGATTTCGATTGTGGCATCCATTATCGGGACCTTCTTTGTGCGTCTCGGCAAGAGCCAGTATATCATGGGCGCTCTCTACAAAGGCCTTGCGGTTTCCGGCATCCTCGCGGCCGGCGCCTTTTACGTCGCTTCCGACATGTTCCTCGCCCGCCCCGGCGTCGAACAGATCTTCACCCCGATGGGTGTTTTCACCATCGCCGTTATCGGGCTGCTTCTGACCGGCCTGATCGTGATGATTACCGAGTACTTCACCTCCAAGAGCTTCAATCCGGTTAAGAGTATTGCCGCGGCCAGTCAGACCGGGCATGGCACCAATGTCATCGCCGGTCTTGCGGTGAGCATGAGGTCCACCGGCGCCCCGGCGCTCGTCATCTGCGCTGCGATCATGTGGGCCTATTCGCTTGGTGGCGGGTTCGCCGGCAATCCCGGCGGGGGCTTGTTTGCGATCGCTCTCTCGGCAGTAGCGATGCTCTCCATGACCGGTATCGTTGTGGCCATCGACTCCTACGGTCCGATCACCGACAACGCGGGCGGTATTGCCGAGATGGCGGAACTGCCCGAAAGTGTTCGCGCCGTGACCGATCCTCTGGATGCCGTGGGCAACACCACCAAAGCCGTCACCAAGGGCTATGCCATCGGTTCGGCCGCGCTTGCAGCCCTGGTGCTCTTTGCAGAGTATTCTCGATCATTTGAAGCGGGGTTGGCGTTTGATCTTTCCAATCCCAAAGTCCTGGTGGGCCTTTTCATCGGCGGTCTTTTGCCCTATTTCTTCGGGTCGCTCCTGATGGAAGCAGTGGGCAAGGCTGCTGGCGGCGTCGTTGAGGAAGTTCGTCGTCAGTTCCGGGAACTCCCCGGAATCATGGAAGGGACGACCCGGCCGGAATACGGCAAGTGCGTCGATATCGTCACCAAGAGCGCCATCAAGCAAATGATGGTGCCCGCTCTGATTCCGGTGGCGGCGCCCGTGCTCGTCGGCCTCTTGCTCGGCAAGGAAGCCTTGGGCGGCGTGCTCATCGGCAGTATCGTCACGGGCCTCTTCCTGGCCATTGCCATGACCAGTGGCGGCGGCGCCTGGGATAACGCCAAAAAGTTCATCGAAGACGGGATGTATGGCGGCAAGGGCTCGGATGCTCACAAAGCCGCAGTCACCGGCGACACCGTAGGCGACCCCTACAAGGATACCGCCGGTCCCGCCATCAACCCCATGATCAAGGTCGTTAACATCGTGGCGCTGCTGATTATTCCGCTCATTAAGTAGCTGCAAGCAGCTGCGATGGCACACCCGGCAGGGGCGCTGGCCTCAGCGCCCCTGACCGGGCCTATGATTTTGTTTGTTGAAGAGTTTCTTTCACCGCTTCGCTGGCAGGGGACCCTCCCTGCCAGCACTTCCCCGTATCCATCAAGCCAAGACGAATCTCTGGTCCTTGCCCCTTGCCCCAAATTTCCTTTCTTTGCGGTAACCGGTGATGTATAAACCAGACGACATTTTTTGATTTTGACTTGGATTAAAACCGTTTACAGACTTACTGAAGGCGGTGGGCCTTATGTTTGATAGCTTATCCGATCGATTCCAAAAGATTTTCAAGAACCTTCGCGGGCAGGGTAAACTGACCGAAGAAAACGTTCGGGAAGCCCTCCGTGAAGTCCGCATGGCGCTGCTGGAAGCCGATGTCCATTACAAGGTCGCCAAAGATTTTGTCACCGGGATTGCCGCGCGCGTGGTGGGCCAGGAGGTCATGGGCAGCCTTACCCCCGGCCAGCAGGTGATCAAGATTGTCAATGAAGCGCTCACCGAGCTCATGGGCGGGAGCGCCGAACCCTTGAAGCTCCTGGGACGCATCCCGGTCTCGATCATGCTGGTGGGGCTGCAGGGGTCCGGTAAAACCACCTCCGCAGCCAAGCTTGCGCGCAAGCTCTTCGAGGAGAAACGCAAACCCTGCCTGGTCCCGGCAGATGTTTATCGTCCGGCCGCCATCGACCAACTGATGACTCTCGGCAAGCAACTGAACCTGCCGGTTTATCCCGCCACGACCCAGCCAGCGCCCCGAGGAAATTGCCAGGGAGGCCGTGCCGTTCGCCCGGGACCACAACTGTGACACCTTGCTGGTGGACACGGCCGGGCGCCTTCACATCGATTCCGAGCTCATGAGTGAGCTGACCCGCCTGAAGGACATTCTGCAGCCGGTGGAGATCCTGCTGGTCGCCGATTCCATGACCGGCCAGGATGCGGTAAAAATCGCCACGACCTTTCATGACACCCTTGGCATTACCGGCGTTGTGCTGACGAAGCTCGATGGTGATGCGCGAGGCGGCGCCGCTCTTTCCATCCGGGCGGTAACGAACTGCCCCATCAAACTGATCGGGGTCGGCGAAAAGCTGGACGCCCTCGAGGTCTTCCACCCGGACCGGATGAGTTCGCGCATCTTGGGCATGGGCGATGTCCTCTCCCTCATCGAAAAGGCCCAGGAAGCCTTTGATGAGGACCAGGCCCAGGAAATGGCCAGGAAGTTTCGGGAGGATTCCTTCAGCCTCGAGGATTTTCGGAACCAACTGCGCCAGATCAAGAAGCTGGGGTCCCTCGAACAGATCCTGAGCATGCTTCCGGGCATGGGGATGCTCAAAGAACTGAAGAAAATGCAGGTGGACGAGAAAGAATTTGTCCGCATGGAAGCGATCATCAACTCCATGACCAGGGAGGAGCGCCGCAACGTTACGATCATCAACGCCAGCCGGAGGCGGCGGATCGCCGACGGCAGCGGCACCGCGGTTCAGGACGTGAATCGCCTGCTGAAGAGCTACGATGAGGCGCGCCGGATGATGCGCCAGGTCGTTGGCGGGGGAGCGCCGGGCAAAAAGAAGAAGGGGAAGAGCCGCCGGAAGCGAGCATTTTTTCCTTTTTAATTTCTAAGCAATAGAGTATATAGAGCTTTTTACACCATGGCTCCCGCATTCCCCGCAAGGAAATGGCGGATCTTGGAGGCCATCTTTTACAACCGTGACTCCCGGAAGACGAGTGGAGTTTTTTGACGAGGAGGTAGAACCCAGCTTATGTCCGTGCGCATTCGTTTGGCCCGTGGCGGAAGGAAGAAGAAGCCCTTCTATCATGTTGTCGTAGCTTCTTCGGAAGCCCCTCGGGATGGTCGCTTCATTGAAAGACTAGGAACGTATAATCCATTACCGGAACCAGCCCACTTCAAGATCAACCCAGCGAGACTTCAGTATTGGCTCCAGGAGGGTGCGAAACCCACAGATACAGTGCGCAGCTTGATTCGCAAGCACGCCGTTCGTGATGTTGCTCAGTCCTCCTAGGTAGAGAGGCATTTGCGGCGCAGAAGATCCGGAGGTCACAATGTTGAAAGAACTGATCGAGTTTATGGCACGGGCTTTGGTGGATAATCCTGAGAAGGTGAAAGTCTCGGAAATAGAAGGTGAACAGACGTCGGTCATCGAGCTGAGAGTCGCCAAAGAGGATTTGGGCAAGGTTATCGGTAAGCAGGGGCGTACCGCCCGTGCAATGCGAACGATTTTGAGCGCCGCTTCAACGAAGATCCGGAAACGGGCTGTTCTGGAAATCATAGAGTAAGTGGATGAACGGATCCCGCCTGGTCCCTGTGGGTAAGATCGTGAGGACCCACGGGCTCCGAGGCGCCCTCAAGATTTTTCCTTATGGAGAAACCCTGGGCCTGCAAACACCGGGGGCAAAGTTTCATCTCTACTCTGCTTCGGATCAGGAAGAGCTCGAGCTGACCCTGGTGAGTCTGCGCTTTCAGGGAAAGCACTGTGTTGCCCAATTTGCCGAGCTGCCGGACATCGACACCGCTCAGAGGGTGGTCGAGCGGGAGCTTTTTGTTCCTGAAGCGTCCCTGCCTCCTACTGCGGAAGGAGAATATTACCACTATCAACTCGTCGGCCTTCGCGTCGAGACTGCGGCAGGGAAGGAAATCGGGGTTCTGCGCAGCATCATCGAGACCGGCAGCAATGACGTTTATGTCGTCGACCACGGTACGAAAGAAATATTGATTCCGGCGATCGCTGACGTCGTCCTCGAGGTTGACCTCGAGGAGGGCAGGATGATCATCGAACCGCCGGAAGGTTTGTTTGATGATCTTTGACATCTTGACCCTGTTTCCCGGCATGTTCGACTCTCCGCTGAGCGAAAGCATCCTGGGTAAAGCTCAGGAGCGGGGGCTGATTCGCGTTCGGGTGCACAATATTCGAGACTATGCCGTCGATAAGCATCAGATCACGGACGACCGTCCCTTTGGCGGCGGCGAAGGCATGGTCATGAAGCCCGAACCGATCGTGAGTCTTCTGGACGCGCTCAGGGGGGAAGAACCGCAACCCCGGGTCGTGTTGCTCAGCCCCCAGGGGCGCATTTTCCAGCAGGAGTGCGCCTGGAGATGGAGCGCTTTGCCGCGTCTGGCCTTGATTTGCGGACGGTATGAAGGGGTGGACGAGCGGGTTGCCGAGTTCTTCACCGATGAACAGATTTCGCTGGGCGATTACGTTTTGACCGGGGGTGAACTGGCCGCCATGGTGGTGCTGGATGCCGTTACCCGGCTGCTGCCCGGGGTCCTGGGCAACGATGCTTCGGCCCGAGTCGAGTCTTTTTCCGAACCGGTGCTGGAGTTTCCCCAGTACACGCGCCCCCGGGAATTCCGTGGTCACCCGGTACCGGAGATGCTGCTGTCGGGGGACCATGAGGCGATTCGACGGTGGCGCCGAGGCCAGGCCCTGTTGCGGACCAAGCTGCGTCGTCCCGATCTTTTTGCCCGTCTCGAACTGAGCCCCCAGGACCTGAAACTGCTTCACCAGGCAGAGGGAGAAGGCTTACAACGGTCAGGACCAACGGCGTCGGGGGGTGGCCGCGACGGTTGACGACGAACATGGTTCCGCTCTATCTGGCGCTGGTCCATTATCCCGTTGTGAATCGCAAGGGTGAGACCATTGCTGCGGCCTTCACCAACCTGGATCTTCATGACCTGGCACGCACGGCCCGTACTTATGCGATCCCGGCATGCTATATCGTAACGCCCTTGCAGGACCAGCAGGCCCTGATCCAACGCCTGCTTGACCATTGGTGTAAAGGCATTGGCAAGGAACTGCACCCGGACCGCGAGGAAGCTCTCAAGAGACTCAAGATTGCCGATGACCTTGCCGCCGTCAAGGCCGATATTCTTGCGGAATGGGGGGAAGCACCCGTGATTTGGGCCACCACGGCGAAGGAGCAGTCCGGGGCCCTGCCCCATCAGGAGGCCCGGCAACGACTGGTGGACACCCGGCAGCCGCACCTCCTGCTCTTCGGCACGGGCTGGGGGCTGGCGCCCGAGGTCATACGAGAAGCCGACGGCGTACTCGAGGCGATCCGGGGCAGAGATGGCTACAACCACTTATCCGTGCGATGTGCGGCAGCTATTTTGATCGATCGCCTTCTTCATAGGGAAGGATAGCTAAATTTGAGCAGAAGCCATGAGCGGTGACTCTCATGGCTGGGAATGGAGGATGAGAAATGGGGATGACTGTTGCAGAAATGGTCCAGCGGGAGTTCATGCGGATGGACATTCCTGCCTTTCGCAGTGGAGACACGGTTAAGGTGCACGTCAAGATTCGCGAAGGAGAGAAGGAACGCGTCCAGGTATTTGAAGGGGTAGTGATTCGCTACCATAAGGGATTGCTCTCGGCTACCTTCACCGTGCGCAAGGTGTCCTACGGGGTGGGAGTGGAGCGGATTTTTCCGCTGCATTCGCCGCAGATCGATAAAGTCGAAGTGTTGCGCCGTGGGCGTGTGCGTCGTTCGAGGCTCTACTATCTGCGCCAACGCCTTGGCAAGGCTGCCCGGATTAAAGAGAAGCGCTAGTGCACCAGCAGTCAATGGTTGCCTCGCCGGTGGACCTCCTGCATTTCGAAAAAGAGGCCCACCGCCGAGGTTGTCAACTGGTTTCGGGGATCGATGAAGTGGGTCGCGGCCCGCTGGCCGGGCCGGTTGTGGCTGCTGCGGTCATTTTGCCTCGCCATGTAGAACTGCCATCCGTCAGGGATTCCAAGCTCCTCTCCGCCCCCCAAAGGGAGTCCTGCTGCCGGGAAATACTTCGCTGTATGCCGGCGGTGGGGATCGGCTGTGTCGAACCGGCTGAGATCGACCGGGTCAACATCCTGCAAGCCACCTTCAAAGCCATGATCCAGGCCATCGAAAATCTCCCAACTCCTCCCGACTTTCTTTTGATCGACGGTCCATACCAACTCCCCCTGCCCATTCCCCAAAAAGGCATTCCGAAAGGGGACCAGCGCAGTCTTTCCATTGCGGCGGCCTCGATTGTGGCAAAAGTGCATCGCGATCGCCTGATGTGTGCATATCATGAGCTTTATCCCGCGTATGGTTTTGCGCAGAACAAGGGCTACGGCACCGCCCAACACCTGGCAGCCCTGCGCCGCCACGGCCCGTGTCCCGTGCATCGGATAAGCTTTCGGGGGGTAAAGGAAGGCTGATGCTCAATCGCAAGCAGAAGGGCAAGCTGGGCGAGGATATTGCGCTTGAATTCCTGCAACAGCATGGGCTGCAAATGGTGGCTCAGAACGTCCGCTGCCCTCTCGGAGAAATCGACCTCATCGGCCGGGATGGCAGGACCCTGGTCTTCGTTGAGGTGAAGTCGCGTTTTGCCAAGGGCTTTGGCGCGCCCCAGGAACTGGTTTCGCGCACCAAGCAGAGACGCCTGACGCTCCTGGCACGGTGGTATTTGAAACAGCATCGCCTGGAAAACCAGCCCGCCCGTTTCGATGTGGTTGCCATAAGCTGGGAGGACGCCAAGCCCGAGGTGACCTGGATACCGAATGCCTTCGACGCCTGTGACTGAGTTCGATGCTTCCTCCAGGCGGGTTGGAAAACCCGCCCTCCGTTAGGGAACGTGTTTGATGGCTGAGACTGAAACCGGTCCTTCTTCCGGACGGGTTGGAAAACCCGCCCTCCGTTAGGGAACGTGTTTGATGCCTGTGACTGAGACCGGTTCTTCCTCCGGACGGGTTGGAAAACCTGCCCTCCGCTGCGGAACTCCTTCGATGGCTGAGAGTGAAATGGATGCCGCAGCGTCGTCCGGCACCCTCTTTATCGTGGCCACCCCCATAGGGAATCTGGGCGATATCACCCTGAGGGCCCTCGAGGTCTTACGTTCCGTAACCCTCATTGCCGCCGAAGATACCCGCCACACCAGAAAACTGCTCAGCTTCTACGACGTCCACAAACCGCTGATCAGCTACCACAGCCATAACGTTCGGGAGCGCGGGCCGGAGTTGCTCGCGAAGATTGCGGCAGGAGCATCGGTCGCACTCGTTACCGATGCCGGGACTCCCGGCATTTCCGACCCCGGGGCGCTGCTCGTTCAACAGGCCCTGGAACGCAACCTCCCTGTGGCCGTAATTCCTGGTCCCACGGCTCTCATATCCGCATTGGTTGCCTCGGGACTGTCAACGCATCCCTTTGCGTTTCTGGGTTTTCCGCCAGCCAGGGGAGCCGGCAGAAAACACTTCTTTGCCGCTCATGCCAACGTTCCCATGACGCTTATTCTCTACGAATCGCCGCAGCGATTGACGCGGACTCTCGAAGATATGCTCCAGTCCTGGGGAAATCGCCGCATTGCCATGGCGCGGGAATTGACGAAGAAGTTTGAGGAATTTTTTCGCGGCACGATAACCGAGGCAATCAAACGTTGCACCGAGGGCGTCAGAGGTGAACTGACCCTGGTGGTGGAGGGGTTCCGGCAGGAGCAGGCCGCCCCGGCAGAGCAGGAAGGCTGGCAGGAGCAGTTGGCTTCCCTCCTCGACAATCCCGACCAGACGGTCAAGCAGGCCACGGAGGAAATCGTCCGGCGGCATCGCCTGCCGCGGCGGCTTGTCTACCAGAAGGCGCTTGCGATGCGGGGAAAGAGTTGATGGTTGATATTGATGTGATAGTTGATGGTTGATAGTTGATGGGCTTACGGTGAGGGAAGAAATGAATTGGGTGATACCCCCTTTTGTGCTAGTAAATGAGGCTGAGCAGGAAGTTGGTTGGTGCTCGGTTGGAGATCGGAATGCATTTGCTCGGCGCTTCCCGAAGGGGGCGTCCAAAAAGTGCAGGCCTTCTTTCACCACGAAGAACACGAAGTGCACGAAGTGATTTCTTCGTGCTCTTCGTGTTCTTCGTGGTTCGAAAAAGGGCTGAACTGATTGCCTGTTGTTTTTGGACTGTTTCTCAGAGGGTCGAAGTGCATCCTGGAGGGACTTCTTGCGCATCGGGCGGATACGGAACAGTCTTGCGAACCGGATGAAGGCAGCCATCAAGAAGCAACCCGATTAGGTGTCGAGCTTCAGCCATGGATGCAATCAACCGTCATTCCCGAAAGCTTTTGTCGGGAATCCAGGTTTTGAGCCTTTGAAAGCTGGATTCCCGCTCAAAAGCCCTGCGGGAATGACAGGTTGAGGGGTTTTGCTTCGGAAAAACCAGCCTGGCTTCGCCTGGCTGAACAATAGCGCTAATCGGCAGAAGCAATGCACATGGAAGTCACCGACCCCATCGGGGTATTCGATTCCGGCATTGGGGGCCTTACCGTGGTGCGGGCGCTCATGGCGCGGCTGCCTTTCGAGAATATCATCTATTTCGGTGATACGGCACGCGTGCCCTATGGCGTGAAATCAGTCGCCACGATCGCGCTCTATGCCCGCCAGATTGCTGAGTTTCTGCTGCGGCACGAGGTCAAGATGCTCATTGTCGCCTGCAATACCATGGCCGCAGTGGCCCATCGGGCGATCACCGACCTCTCGCCGGTCCCGGTGCTGGATGTCATTGACGCGGGGGCAAGGGCTGCGGCGGCCGTGACCTGCACCAAAAGAGTGGGGGTCATCGGCACGCCGGCAACCATCAACAGTGGCGCTTACCACCGTGCAATTCATAAATTCGACCCGGAAATCCGGATCACCTCGCAGACCTGCCCGCTGTTCGTTCCCCTGGTGGAGGAAGGATGGCTGGAACACCCGGCAACGTATCTTATCGCCGAGGAGTATCTCAAGCCCCTGCTCACGCACAATCTCGATACCCTCGTCCTGGGGTGCACGCATTATCCTCTGCTGAAGCCATTGTTGCAGCAAATCGTGGGGGATGAGATGTGCCTGGTGGACTCGGCCGAAGCCATGGCGGACCAAACTGCCGCGATGCTGGACCATTACGGTCTCGGAAACCCGCAAAGCAGCCCGCCCGAATACCGCTACTATGTCACCGACGTGCCGTACCGCTTTCAAAGCATCGGTGAGGGGTTCCTCGGGAGGGACCTTGACGACGTTCAGGTGGTGAAATGGTAACCGGAGCCATAGACTTATCGTCACTTGTGGTCGCTCGCTTGAGGCTGAATAGCATAGCCGGACGCTCAGGCAGTCCCCGTTGCGACGCTGCGCATTGCACTTTTGCCTATTGATGGAATGGATTGGAAACCATGCGGAAAGGTCAGATCGATCGGAAGACCAAAGAAACGAATATTCATCTCGAACTTTCAATAGATGGCCAGGGCGTGGTGGACCTCCACACGGGGGTCCCGTTTTTGGATCACATGTTGACCCTCTTTGCCGTGCATGGATTTTTCGATCTGAAACTCCATGCGGAAGGGGATTTGGAGGTTGACGCCCATCACACGGTCGAAGACATCGGCATTTGCCTTGGGAAATGTCTATCCGAGGCGTTGGGCGACCGGCAGGGCATCCGCCGCTACGGCTATGCCGTGGTGCCTATGGATGAAGCGTGCGCTGCGGTAGCGCTGGACCTTTCCAATCGGCCCTACCTGGTCTACCAGGCACCTCCGCTGACGGCCGAAGTGGGTCAATTCGAAACGGAACTGGTCCCCGAATTCTTCCGGGCATTCTCCCAACATGGCGGGGTGACCCTTCACGTCCAAGTCCTTTACGGGAGCAATACCCACCACATCCTGGAAGCAGTGTTCAAAGCCTGGGGCCGAGCCCTCGATCAGGCGACCCGTTACGACGACAGACGGGTTGGGATTCCCTCTTCCAAGGGCCTGATTTAGGAAGGCAGCAACGGTCCACATAATTTTGTTCTCATCTGATCAGGTAATATACTCGTTAAGAGCAAGAAGTTTTGTTTCTGGGACCTGCTTTATGGGAGCGCGGGCATTCCTGCCCGCGTGTCAAAATGCAGGATCGCATCCTTTATCAACATAGAGACCCCACCGCCGATTGCTGCTCAGCCAAAAATGACGAGTGGATGGTTGATCGTTGATGGTTTGTACATGATTGTTGATAGATGATTGACGGTGGTTGGCAAGATGTCGGTTGATCGATTGACAAAGCTCGCCTGCTCTGTTATCAGAATTCAGGCTCTCCGATAGCGGAAAGTCAGAGCAAGGACAGAAAACAGGGGCGACTAGCTCAGTGGATAGAGCGTTGGTCTCCGGAACCAAAGGTCGCGGGTTCGATCCCCGCGTCGCCCTCCATTAGAATCAATTGACACGAAGTTCGGTCGAAGCCTCCACACATTCCCGACGCAAGCCAAAGCCCGCCCCCAAAAAACTTCCAGTCGCCCGATTGTCGGCGACCCACATTCCAATGGTTATGGAGGTTACGGGAACCAAAACTCCAAGCTATCCCATCAAATGAACGCTCCTCCACGCCTCAGCATAGCGGAGAGAGCCAAATTAAGTATTGAAAAAAGCAGACTTCCGAGGAGCGCTGAACCGAACCCTCGTATGTGGATTCCCGGCACGAGACCAGAAACCAGCCAGAGCATGAACCCATTGATGACCAGGAGGAAGAGCCCCATCGTCACTACCGTCAAGGGAAAAGTCAGAATCACCATGACGGGTCTGACGAAAAAATTAACCAAGACCCAGAACCATCGCTCCGATAAAAGCCGCAGTCCAGCCTTCCACATGGATCCCTGGAACCAGCCTGGCAACAAACAGGAGGAGGGCTGCGTTGATTGCCAACCGTGCCAAAAGCTCAATCATTTAGTACCCCAAATTCTCACCAACCAGTTTCACATGAATGCGTCCCTTGACCGTATGGCCTTCGATGATACTCCACATATTGCAGATTCGCTGGGGCGATTTGCAGTCGGCGCACAAACCGGTTTCTGCGCAGGGATTTTTGAATCCGATCCGGATTACGTTTACCGGGGCTGCGTAATGCTTGACCCTCGCCATGGCCGTTTCCAGGTCCGGAGCAACCTTATTCATTCCGACAACAAGGATGACTTTCTTGGGGCCGAACGCCATCGCGGCTATCCTGTTCCCACTGCCATCAAGGTTGACCAGCTTCCCGTCCAGAGTAACGGCATTGGAACTGGCAATCATCACGTCCGCCGTCAGACCCTGGCGCCGAACCTCAACCGATTCTTCAGGCGAAAGTCCAGGTCGGTATGGATCGATAATCTTCACGCCGGGCTGTTCAGCCAGTTCTTCCCACAAGCCGATTTCGGTCGTTGTCATCGAACCACAGCGGTAAACCGAGGCGGCCGCTGGGATCATGGCGATGATTTCATCCCTGGCCTGAGTGGCACTGGCTGCATAACTGCCCTCCATTCGGCGCTTCTCCAAGTGTTCAATAATTTCCTTGGCAACCTTCTCGTTCCATGCGATTTGGTGCGCGTCCATGCCATGTCTCCTTGTAGATTGCGAACTGAATTTCTATTGAATCCCCGTCAATGAAATTCGTAGAATGATTCCCGGCCCAGATGCTTCATGCACTTTTCGCTGTCTTCTCGCGGTACATACCGGGTCTGCCCGGCTTCATGAAGGCTTGTCTTCCGGAAGCATTTCACCGAGCGCAAGGCGGCAGATGTCGCTAACCATATAGTTCTTCATCCCGGCCTCGCGAACCTTCCTGTGTAGAGTGGCAAAGCACATGGCGCAAAGGTAGACCATGGCTTCGGTTCCATGATTCTTCGCATCTGTGACATTTTTATGGCGAAAAGGCTCAAAATCTTTCCCCCTGGGAAAGAGCCTGAGATTTGGTCCGGCCACTTCAACGCCACAGCACAGGGCATTGACGCCATCATAATTGCGTTTCACTCGCTCAACTCCGACTCAGATCAAAGATCTCGTCAAGAAGAGAATCCTTCTCCGGCGTGTACCGGGAGGCGCAAGGTCTCTGGTAGGCGACCTTCATGTGCAGCTTCCTGAGTTGGTCTTTGTGGCCTTCAAGGTAATCCCTGAGATATTCGAAGAGGTGCACGGGACGGAAGGGAATCTCTATGCCATGTTCCGGGGCTATTCCTTTCAAGGCGGCATAGCAGTCGTCATGGACAAAGACGATTTCTTTTGCGCCCGATTTCGCCAGGTTATCAACCATTATCTTAAGCCTCGCGAGGATAAGGGATTCATCCCCCATGTGGGCGAAAAGAACGTTGCAGAAGTAGTGCTTTCCCTTCAGCAGGTTAATCCCTTCGACCTGTCCTTCGGGTTCAAAAATCAGGTCAATAGCGAGGTTTTCGGAAGAAAACACCAACCGAAGAAGATACGAAGAAGAAATGAAGGAGAAACAAGAATTTTATGTGGATGCTTTGGAAGAAAATACAGCTATGGCGACCGACATCTTCAGTGCGCCGCTTTTAACGCAGTTTCAGATCACCGCTGACAGGCAGACCGTTATCTCGTGCAAAATTCACCGCAGCAATCAGGTCTGCCACATCCGGGCAGCGCGCAATCAGGCGGGGACGCTTGTCAATCATTGCGTTGTAAACCTTGCGAGCGACCTCGTATCCGTCATCATTCGGTCCGATGAACTCGCCACGCAGGGTTGTCCTCAATTGGTCAACGGTTGCTTCGTTCAACATAATCCTCCTTTGCCCACCTTGGGCTCCCCGATGATGGCGGGCCGGCAGCACCCGGACGATGCGGGCGTTGCTCCATTCCCCGGCAGGGTCAGGCAGCGCGTGAGCTCAATTTCCTTGTATAAGATAAGCATATTGATGGTTTGGTGAAACCAGCCAAAGCAACACGCTGTGCTGACGGTGATATACATATAGCTGCTTCCCTTGACCATGAAGACCCAGTCGGTCAGGGCCGGCGAATAAACCGCCCCGCCCGCCGAATGTCCCATGATGGCCGTAATCTGGGGGATATAGCCTGACGCTGTGGTGTTGCGCCGGAAGATGCCCGCATACCCATCCAGCGCGGGCACCCCCTCCTGAATCCTGGCGCCGCCGGAATCGTTGAGGGCAATCAACGGCTTCTTCGCATCAATCGCCATATCCATGACCTTCCAGATCTTCCGGGCGTGCATTTCGCCAAGGCTGCCGCCGGCGCTGGTGAAATCCTGGGCCGCAGCAAAGACGGTTCGCCCGTTCACCTTCCCGAATCCCGTGATGACGCCGTCGGCATTGATTTCCTTCTTGCCCAGCCCAAGAAGGGTCGAACGGTGCTTCACAAAAAGCTGAACCTCCTGGAATGTGCCCTGGTCGAATAGAAGATCCAACCGTTCACGGGCGGTGAGTTTTCCCGATGCGTATTGCTTCAGGATCATCTTCTCACCGCCCATGGCCATGAGCTGCACCCGCCTTCGTTCAAATTCCCTGATTCGGTCTTCGGTGAGTCCCATATGTCTATCCCTCTTGAAACAAGAAAGGGAATGGCTTTCTGGGAAATCTGAACAGCAAATCTATCCAAGTTCGATGAGCCTTCTCAGGGCCTCGTCATGAAGATGGTGGCAGCCATTGGCCAGCACGGGCTGACGCATCTTCTGCTTGGTCGCTTCATCCCACATGGAAATCTCCACCGGACGATCCGGATTTTCAAACCAGGCGAGATTAACCACCATCAGCGTGCGTCTGGAATCGAAATGGCACTTGCCGTTAGGAGCCACAGGCTTAAGCATTTTCTCCCTCAGCGCGGCATCCCAAAGCCACTGATCCACAGAATCTTCAGCCGTCGTTTCGAAGTATTCAAGATACATGTTTGACCCTCCCCGTTGGACTCGTTGCGTTAACGTTAATGGATATTTGTTCCAATGTAATTCCCGTCTACAATGGAGGAAGTTGAAGAAAGGTTAAAATGGAGATTGACAGAAGAACTTCCGCTGTGCTAACAAGCCCTGCCAAGGATTTAGACTGCATGGTAGCGTTTGGCGCCTGTTCGCATCTGGTGATTGCTCCTCGGAACCGGCGAAGGTGGCTGAAATCTAACAGACGAGACAGGATTTAAAAGGTGTTCACGATGGTCGCGTCAAAATGCCTGTTCTGGTGGTGGCGGGCTTTACCGGGCCTGCCCACTGAGGATCCTTGTCGATAAAGAGCAAGTGAGCCGTGGGTAAGGAGGGACTGCCCATGGCTCGAGTCGTTTTCTGAAAAGAGGCCATGGGGTTTTCTCCATGGTCTTTTTTTTATTCAATCGTTAACAAAGGAGGCGTGATGGAACAGATGCAAAGTGTTCTTGGATGAAAGTGAGATGCCCCGGCAGTGGTACAACATTCTGGCCGATCTGCCGACGCCCATGAAACCGCCACTCCACCCGGGAACCGGAAAGCCGATCGCGCCTGAGGACCTGGCGCCGGTCTTCCCGATGAACCTCATCGAGCAGGAAGTCTCCCCAGACCGTTGGATCGACATCCCTGAGCCCGTCCTCGAGAAGTATTGCCTGTGGCGCCCTTCTCCCCTGTGCCGGGCGCTCCAATTCGAGAAGCTTCTCGATGCCCCCGTGAAGATTTACTACAAAAATGAAGGCAACAGTCCCCCCGGGTCGCACAAGCCCAATACGGCCATCCCTCAGGCCTATTACAACAAAGTTTTTGGCATCAAGCGGCTCTCCACGGAGACCGGCGCCGGCCAGTGGGGAAGCGCTCTGAGCATGGCCTGCCAGATGTTTGGCCTGGACTGCCGGGTGTTCATGGTGCGAGTGAGCTACGAACAAAAGCCCTACCGCCGCCTGATGATGGCAACCTGGGGCGCGGAATGCATCCCGAGCCCGAGCACCGTCACGGCAGCGGGCCGAAAAATCCTGGCTGATTTTCCCGACTCCCCGGGAAGCCTCGGGATCGCCATCAGTGAGGCCATCGAGGACGCCGTCGGCAATCCCGAGGCGCGTTATTCCCTGGGGAGCGTTCTCAATCACGTGCTCCTGCATCAGACCATCATCGGTCTCGAAGCGCACAAGCAGATGGAAAAGATCGGCGTCTATCCCGATGTCGTCATGGGCTGTGCCGGAGGCGGCAGTAATTTTGCCGGGATCAGCCTGCCCTTCGTCCGCGACAAGATCCACGGCAAGCAGGTCTCCATTGTCGCTGCGGAACCCAGTTCCTGTCCCACTCTGACCCGAGGTCCCTTTGCCTACGACTTTGGCGATACCGCCATGACGACGCCGCTCCTGCCCATGTACACCCTCGGCCACGACTTCGTGCCGGCATCCATTCATGCCGGCGGCTTGCGGTATCACGGCATGGCGCCGATTGTCAGCCATTTGGTGAAGGAGCAGCTCGTTGAAGCCCGAGCGTACCACCAGATTGAAACCTTCACCGCAGGAGTGAACTGGGCTCGCACTGAAGGCTTCATTCCCGCTCCGGAAACCAATCACGTGATTGCGGCCGTCGTCCAGGAGGCCATGCGGGCCAGGGAAGAAGGCAAGGAAAAAGTCATCCTCTTTAACTGGAGCGGCCACGGGATCATCGATCTGCCGGCCTACGACGCCTTTCTTTCGGGGACGCTCGCACCGTATGAGCTTCCGGAGGAAGAAATCCAAAGGGCTTTGAAGTCGATTGCCAACTTTCCCAAACCGTGAGGTTGACCAGTGATTGAGCGCAAGGAGGCTTCCTACGACCACCTGGAAATCCGGTGCCCGAAGCTCGGCGGGCAGGTCACTTTCGCCTACTGCCGGAGAGAAGGCGGAGCGGTCCCGTGCCAGCGCACCATCATTTGCTGGCAATGCCGATTTCCGGTGGCAGCCTTCCTGCCATCATTCCTGGAGAAGGAGGACTGGGATCGCTGGTCTGATCAAGAACCGAAAGAAAAAATCGTCACTTTGCTGGAGTTGATCGAGGCCGCAAAACAGCGTCTTACAAGAAGGAGGAGAGAAGCCATGAAAAGGACCGTATTGTTCATAGCCAGCGTGCTTCTGGTCATGCTCATGTTCACCGGTATCGGAGGCGGCCCTGCGGGTGTCCTCCCGGCACAGGCCTATGACCTGCCTCCCGGCCTGAACCTGGGTCTAACGAGCTTCCTCGACGGTGGCCCGCCCGCCGGCCCAGGATTCTATTTTACCCAGTACTTTCAGTACTATACGGCAACCAAGCTAAAGAACGCCGACGGCAATGAAATGTTGCCCTCTTTTGCCGGCGAGAGACTCAACGTCTTTGCCTTTGCCTCTCAGTTCATCTACCAGTCAAATCATGACTTGCTTCTGGGCGGCAAATGGGGCCTCGACCTCATCATCCCCGTAATCGTAACCGACCTTTCGCACAGCCTCCCAGGCCCCCCACAGGACAACGGCGCCGGACTCGGGGATATCTATGTGGGACCGTACCTTCAGTGGGACCCCATCCCGCTGGGCTGCAACGGCCCGCTTTTCATGCACCGGATCGAGTTGCAGGCGATTTTCCCCACTGGAAAATATAGCAGTGACAAGGAAATTAATCCGGGAAGCAACTTCTTTTCCTTCGATCCTTACTGGGCCGCGACCCTTTTCATCACGCCCAGATGGGAGTTTTCGCACGCGCATCCATTACCTCTGGAACTCGAAAAACAATGATCCCAACCGGGGTTTTGGCTATGCGGACGGCACTCGAGCGGATGATACTCGAGCCGGACAGGCGGTGCACCTCAACTTCGCCAGCTCCTACGAACTTCTCGAAAAGAGGCTCCACGCCGGCATCAACGGGTACTACCTGAAACAGACCACGGATACGCAA
Organism: uncultured delta proteobacterium; assembly: GCA_963808625.1. Taxonomy (GTDB): domain Bacteria; phylum Desulfobacterota; class Syntrophobacteria; order Syntrophobacterales; family Syntrophobacteraceae; genus JADGQM01. Next base: position 11,417 of record CAWEHK010000005.1, on the reverse strand, counting down.
GTGGACGGCGACAGCGTGTCAGGCAGAAAGGAGCAGGTCCTGGGAATCGGGCCCGGGTTTGTCTTCCACTGGTCTCAAAATACTCATTTCTTCGTAAATGTCTATTTTGAAACCGCAGTCGAAAATCGGTCTGAAGGGCAGCGATACAACTTCCGTTGGGTCCAGCACTTCTAATACTACAACGAGGTTTCCGCAGGTGCCTTAATTTGTGGGGCAGGCTTTCCAGCCTGCCTTTTGGCCGGTTCGGCATGGCAGGCTGGAAAGCCTGCCCCACACGGCTTGGATTCATAGAACGACTATTACTATAATAACCGCTCATTACTGCCACCGGGGCGCAACATGGAGCTGCCCACTGACGATCATTGCCCGGTGGTTCACTACAAAGGATGAGAATGCGACACGGAGGGGGAAAACTGAGGTTTTGTTTTCATTCTGACTTCTGACTCCTGACTTCTGTATGCTCATCCAAATCCTTTTGGGGTAAGAGGGCTTGCGGCTTGCCTCACCCCCATGGAAGCACAGCAATGAATGGATTCACCCCCATCGTCCTTGAGTGCCTAAGTTTTCTCGCGGTTTTCGCCATTGCCAATATTCTGGCCGGGCCCCTTCGCCGGGCGATAACCGACCATGAATCCCCCACGCGGGGAATTATTCAGGCGGCAAAGAACCTCACCGGTTATGTGTCTCGGCCCCTGGCCGTCCTGGTCATTTCCGAGCTCGCGCTGGCAGCCCTCCGGCTCAATCCCGCGGTCAATCAATATCTTTCGCAAATTCGAGGACATATCACAAGCTGGCTGGCGTTCTGGCTGGTCGTCCTTGAGCATCGCGCTGGTGGAGGGGATCGCGCGCCAGGTCTATGTTATTCGGGGCCGCCCTTTTCCGATTCCCGAACTGCTCGTCTCGATCATGCGGACCCTCGTTTTTCTGGCCGCGGCATTCGCTGTCATACGGATCATTCTGGAACTCGACATTTCCCCGTTGCTTGCCTCCACCGCCCTCCTCACCGCCGTGGTGGGCTTTGCTCTGCAGGGGGTGCTGAGCAATCTGCTGGCCGGGATGTCCATGCACCTCACGCGCTCGGTGTTGCCCTCCGACTGGGTACGAATCAACGAGGTCGAGGGGAAGGTCATCGAAACCAACTGGCGTGAAACCCGCCTCCAAACCTACGGCGGCCATATTATCGTGGTGCCCAACAGCACGGTGGCCAACGCGACCATCCACAACCTGAGCCGGCCGACCTCGTTACGCCGCCACAGCCTGCCGGTCGGCGCCAGCTATGCCGACGCCCCGGGTGACGTAATCGACGCTCTGGTCCAATCGGCCCTGAACGTTCCCGAGGTGCTGCGAGATCCTCCGCCCGATGCGGTTGTCACTGAGTTCAAGGACTTCGGGATCAACTATGCGGTGCGCTACTGGACGCATTCCTTGAATGATCGGCAAACCATCGATGGCGACGTGGCCCGCATGGTCTGGTACCAGTTCAAGCGGCGCGGCATCGAAATCCCCTTCCCTATGAGCGACCGGCTGCTGGATGACTTCATGACGGTGGTCTCCCAGCAACGCCGCCTGCCCCCTGAAGACGAAGAGATGACGCGCCGCATTGCCGACCTCAAAGCAAGCGACTTCTGCACCGAGGTTCTCGTGGATGCTCAAGGCGCCCCCCTCCTCCAGGACGAAGACCTCCGTCAGGTGGCCGAGAAGATGTCTCGCCACCGCTACACCTCCGGGGAAACCCTCTTTTCCCAGGGCGATCCGGGAAACACCTGCTATGTCGTGGTCACGGGCCGCCTGCATGGGCGCATGGAATACGAGGACGCAGCGCAGGCCGTGGAATTTGATGTGGGACCGGGCGCGCTGCTGGGAGAAATGAGTCTCATGACCGGACTGCCGCGTACGGCCACGGTTTTTGTTCGGGAAGAGGTGGAGCTGCTGGAGATTCCCCAGGACGCTTTCGCTTGCCTGCTCGGCCTCCACCCCGAAATCCCTGCGGTGCTGTCGCAACTCGTGGCTGATCGGGCAGCCCGGAATGCCGCCGCCCTCGAGCGCTTGAAAAGCATCAGCAGAGAGGATTTGAGCTGCGACCTTGCAGCCGGAGAATATTCTCCAGCGTTTTCTGCGGATCATCGGGTGCGGACGCGACAAAGAGCCGGAGTGCGAACGGTAAGGGGGCGTCCAAAAATAAAAGGCCTTCTTTTACCACGAAGAACACGAAGGACACGAAGTGATTTCTTCGTGCTCTTCGTGTTCTTCGTGGTTCGAAAAAGGGCTGAAATGAGTGCAAGTTGTTTTTGGACAGTCTCTAAGCAGTTCCGGACTGCCGGCAATGCCTCTTATACCGATTGAGATAGAGATCTTTCCCTTTGCCAGAACCAGCACCCTTCTGTAGGAGCGCCTCTTAGGCGCGATTTTACAAGGTCGCGGCAAAGTGCCGCTCCTACAGAAAGCAGATTTCTAATCTTAACGGGCCTAAATGCAGCCCGACCCGATCTCCCCGGTGATTTCCTGCTTTGCCTTCTCCCTGGCCGTTCGTTCATCGAGATCGCGGAGAGCGGCACTGATTTTGACCGGGTATTTTGCGGGGGAGTGAATCTCCCGATACGCCAGGGGAAGTCTTTCCCTCTCCCCCGCGAAACGATCCCGAATCACGCCGAGCGGCTCAAGCGGGCACACCAGGCGGCCGTTGCTGATGACGGTCTCGAGCAGGGGTTCTCCTTCGGGATGGTCTTCGCCCATCAGACCGAGGAGGTCCTCGCGCATCCTGCCGTCTTCATCATGATAGCGGAATACCTGTTTTTTCCCTACCCAGGTCTTTTTGCCGCTGCTCAGCTTGAGCACCGGATGGCCGTCATGTTCGACCATCTTGTAGACAATGTTGAAGTACGGCACGTCAGCAGAAACCCCCATGCGTGTCCCAACGGCAAAGAGATCGATTTCGGCCCCGGCGTCCAGCAGTTCCTGGAGGCGAAATTCATCAAGGCTGCCACTCACCAGAATCTTCACGTCAGGAAACCCGGCATCTCTGAGGAGGTCCTTGACCTGGCGGCTGAGCTGCACCAGATCGCCGCTGTCCAGCCTCACCCCCCGGAGTCGCCTGCCTTTGGCAGCCATCAGCCGGGCTACCTCGATGGCTTTCTTCGCCCCGCACAAGGTGTCGTAGGTGTCAATAAGAAGGATCACGTTATCGGGGAAAGCCCTGGCAAAGGCCAAAAAAGAATCCTTCTCGCTGCTGAAGCTTGTTACATAAGAATGCGCCATGGTGCCGAAAACCGGGATGCCGTAAATTTTTCCGGCGAGGATATTGCTGGTTCCGGCAAACCCCGCGAGATAGCTTGCTCGCGCAACCTTCACCGCGGCATCCACCCCATGGGTCCGCCTGGCGGAAAAGTCTATCAGGGCCTTTCCCCGCGCCGCGTGAACACAGCGCGCGGCCTTCGAGGCAATGAGCGTTTCCATCTGAATGACATTGAGCACCAGCGTTTCCAGGACCTGCGCCTCAATGATCGGGGCCGTTACTTCAAGAATCGGTTCCTGGGCAAAAAAGATGCGGCCTTCAGGGATGGCCCTGACGGACCCGGTGAAACGAAACCGTCCGAGGTAGTCCAAAAAGGCCGGTGAGAATTTCCCCGTCCCCGCGATATAGTCAACAGATGATTCACTGAAACGCAACTGCGGGATTATGTCCTTCAAATGCTCCAATCCGGCTGAAACGAAATAGGCACGCTCGGGATGCTCCCTTATGAACAGACTGAACGTCGCCTCTCCAAACATCCCTTCTTCCAGGTAACTTGCAGCCATCGTCAGTTCATAGAGATCAGTAAGCAGCTCAGGCTCATATTGTTTCCAGATGGTCATGTTCCGCCTCTCAACCTTCAGCTTCGACAAGCCGCGCTCCATAGACCCGTTTCATCCGCCTCAAGGCAAAATCATGGAATTCCGGATCGAAGTCAGCGACCGCATTAACGGGTATAACGACCTGGTAGTCACGATTGCGCAGATCTCCGGCGGTATCCATGACGCAAATGGAAGTGCACACGCCGCTGATCCAGACTTCATCAGGCTTGAAGGAAGCCAGGATTGAATCGAGGTCGTTGCCGAACAACCCGCTGAAGCGGGTCTTATCAACCAGGAGACTCGCTTCCGGCGGGGTCAGCTCCGGAATAAACCGACCTCCCCAACTTTCTTTCACGGCGTGCGAAGCGAACAGCTCAAACTCCTTGTCATCCGGAGCATGAGCATCGCGCAGGTAGATAACGGGCTGGCCCTCGGCGGCAAACCGGTCCACCAGGGAACGGACGGCAGGAATGATTTTTCTGGCTTCATCCCCACAATACAGGGTCCCCTTCGGATCCAGGAAATCATTCAGCACATCAATCACCAGGAGAAGTTTTTGAGCCATGTGCCTGCTCCTTTCCAGCCTTCGTTCAAGAAACCCCGCAGGGGGTTCCCAATGAAGAGGCACAGTGCAGATTTGAGTTTCCCCGTAAAGGAACGGGCAAATCCTGCCCGTCGCCCCCATATAGCCTTAATCTCCTTAAAAGTTTAACAAAAAACGTTTCTTTTTGAAGCGGGTTGTCACTATAATTTTCACTTCCGGATGGTTGCAGCATGAGGCAACTTTTGGCTTGGCGAGAGGTAGTTATACCCAATCGGGAAAGCCTCTGACCGTCATTCCCGCATGCTTTTGGCGGGAATCCAGCAAGGTTCTATCAGGCCCTTGGACCCCCGCCAAAGCTTGTCCCCGCAACGCCTTAGGCGGGGAGCATGCGGGGGTGACGCGGCGAGTTAGTTCTCATCCGGAAAGTGGCACCTTGCTCTGTAGGAGGGGCTTCCAGCCCCGATCTCGGCTGGAAGCCCCTCCTGCAAGATGGGGTTTCCGGATGGACACGAGTTAGCGGCTAAACTGGGCGCCTCGTTCTGCAAATGCTTCGTGATCTTCGTGTCCTTCGTGGTGAAAGAACAAGATGAAGTTTGAGCGAATCACCGTATTCACTCGGGACGAATACCGGGAAGCCCAGGAACCTTATGGTTTTCAATGGCGCGAGAAGCGGTTTGAGATTGCGCGGATCCTTGACCGATGGTACGAAGGAAAGGTTGACTCGACACGCATGCCGCTGCGCTATTTTAAGGTGGAAACCAGCGACGGCGCGCAATATATTCTGCGCTTTCATGAGCTCTTCAGGGCCTGGGGTCTGCTGGTGCCCGAGCATCCCATGGAAGACGGTCCCGAAAGGGATGATTAACGTTCGTCCGAGAGGAGAGCCTCTTGATGAAGATAGCGATCATCGATGGTCAAGGCGGTGGGATCGGCGCAGCGATCATAAGGCGAATCAGGGAAGTATTCGGTGAAGAAATCGAGCTGTGGGCCCTTGGGACCAACGCCATTGCCACGTCACAGATGATGAAAGCCGGTGCCAACCGCGGGGCCACCGGAGAAAACGCCGTCTGTCACTGTGCCGGAAGGGTTGACGCCATCGCCGGCCCGATCGCCGTCCTCATAGCCAACGCCATGATGGGTGAGGTCACTTTGCGGATGGTCGAGGCCATCGGATCTTCACCGGCGCTTAAGCTCCTGCTGCCTTTGACGCAGGAACCGCTGGCCGTCGTTGGGGCCGTCAGAGAACCTCTGCCGCACCTCGTCGAAAAGCTCGTCACCCATCATCTCTCGGCGCTCCTCGCGCGCGAAGCAAGCCAACAATGCCGATAGACTCCGCAATCCAGACTCCCCACCTGATTCTGGGAGGCGCCAAAAGCGGCAAGAGTGCTTATGCCGAAAAGCTCGTTGCGGTTTATCCTGCTCCCTATATTTATGTCGCTACGGCCCAGGTGTTGGACGAGGAAATGGCAGACCGCGTCCGCACCCACCAGGAGCGAAGAGTGCGGTCGTGGGAAACCGTTGAGAGTCCGCTCGAACTCGTCAAAACCCTTCGCGAGCTGCAAGGGCGAAACCGTGCGGTCCTGGTTGACTGCCTGACCCTCTGGCTGACCAATCTGATGCTTCGGACCCCGGAGGAACCCCCGCAGGGAGCCGTAGGGGACCTTGTGGAGCTCATCCGGGTTGTCGATTACCCGTTGTTCCTGGTATCCAATGAGGTGGGCGGTGGTATTGTCCCGGAAAATGCACTGGCAAGGGGCTTCCGAGACCTGGCGGGGATCACCAACCAGCGCGTGGCGGCAGCCTGCCGTGCGGTAACTCTGGTGGTCGCCGGACTTCCCCTTCGGCTCAAGTGAATCCCTGATCGGGACTTGGGATCGAGAAGTCTCATAAGTTGCGTCTTGGGCTCCGTAAATAAACTTCGACCTTCGCGAGCATAGTCATTGCGGCAGAAGTCATGATTCATATTATGTGACAAATTAAGAAGCTACCTTGTTTCACTTGAAGAAATGAATATCGAATATCGAACAAGGAATTTCGAATGATGAAGTTTTTTTGGTTGTGCTGTCCGGTCTTAATGCCAGCCACACTTCTTCAAAGCTGCATTCACCGCAATCCTTCGACATTCTGCGGTTCCTTGTTCGATATTCGATATTCCGCTGGTTCCCAAGCTGGAGCTTGGGAACCAGCGGAACCAACGGATATGCCTCCAATCATCTCTGCGAACTCTGCGTCTCTGCGGTGGAAACCAAAGACACGCATAATCCCAACCTGCCCTGGTCTCGCTGGAAATCTCTGATGTGGAAGCATTTTACCATCGCCGTCTCGTTTCTTACCATCGTTCGCCTGCCCTGCACCCCTTCGGGCGAGATAAGCCCTGCTGACCTGGCGAAAAGCTTTACGTGGTTTCCCGCGGTCGGATTTTTGCTCGGCCTGTGCTCGGCAGCCGTAGCATGGCAGCTTCAGAGTGCCCCACCCCTGCTGCTTGCCGTTCTGTTGACGGCCCTCCTGGCCATCTTGACGCGCGGCTTGCACCTCGACGGCCTCGCTGACCTCGCCGACGGCATCGGGGGAGGCTACACTCCCGAGCGCCGCCTGGAAATCATGAAAGACAGCCGGACGGGCGCCTTTGGGGCCCTTGCCCTGATCTTTGCCGTGCTGCTCAAGAGCGCTGCCTTGTATAGCCTGGTGCTCGGCCACTGCTGGGCCGGCATGATCCTGGCGCCGGTGGTGAGTCGCTTCGCCATGGTGCTGGGCGCCTACCATATGCCTTATGCACGGAGCGTCGGGGGGTTGGCGCGACCCTTCCTGGAGCACATGGATTTTCAGCAATTGGTTGGCGCTTCGTTGCTGTCGCTGGTGTTCCTCGTTTTCTTCAGCCTCAAGTTCGCTGCCTTCTACCTGGGCATCGCTCTGGCGTGCGCAGGGCTTCTGAGATTGCTGAGCCGCCGATGGTTGGGAGGGATCACGGGAGATGTGCTCGGCGCTCTCAATGAAATCACCGAGGTCGTCCTGTTGGCGGTCTCGGCCTGTTGCTTTTGCGGCTGATCAGCGCCCCGGGGAGGGTGGACTCATGGCACAATTCGATCGAACGCACGTGCAGGTCCTGCACCTGCTCAAGGAAAAACAAGGGAGACTCTGTTTCCGGGACCAGTTTGGCATCCCGGCTGCATTTGAGCCGCACGAGCGTCTGGAAACATATCAAAAACCTCAGGTCGTTGGGCTATGACATCATCAGCCATCCCAAAGAAGGCTACAAACTGCGGGCGATTCCCGATCTCCTCATTCCCGAGGAAATCGTTCCGTCACCTCGAGACCTCATGGCTTGCCCGAACCTACCATCATTTCCGGCAGATCGGCTCCACCAATGACGAAGCCTTGCTCCTGGCCGTGCAGGGAGCGGAGCATGGCACGGTTGTCGTCGCCGAAGAACAGACCAAAGGGCGAGGCCGCCTGCAGCGATCTTGGTTTTCACCTGCGGGAAGCGGCATCTACCTCTCCATGATTCTCCGAAATCCCCTGCCCGTGCAGGAAGCTCCCCAGGCTGCGATGGTGGCGGCGCTGGCGTTGGTGAAGGTGCTCACGGAAAACTATGGGCTCCCGGCTGCCATCAAGTGGCCCAACGATGTTCTCGTTGCCGGGAAAAAGCTTGCCGGGATCCTGGCCGACATGCAATCGGACCAGGATCATACGCGTTTCATCGTGATCGGGATGGGGATCAATGCCAACCACAAGGAGAGCGAGCTGGCGGAACCCTTTCGCTACCCTGCCACCTCGCTTGCGATTGAGCTCGGATCTCCGGTCAAGCGCCAGGACGTGCTCCTGCATCTTATCCATCGTTTCGAGACGGAATATGAATATTATTTAAACAATGGCTTTGGGGCGATGCTCCCCGAGTTCGAACGGGTTTCGGCGATCCTCGGAAAACAGTTGCGGATCCAGTCCGGGAAGGAAGAAATCTCAGGAAAGGCTTTGGGATTTACCCCGGAAGGGGCGCTCCGGCTCCTGACCGACGAAGGGAAAGCGCAGGTAATCTGGGTGGGGGACGTGCTGCGCGTAGAGGGTTGCTATGACACAAGCCTCCCTCTGCAGAGGTGACCAGACGGAGTGAATCGGAAGCTACATGCCCCGGGCTCGCTCGTTCGCTTCCTGCCGGCGCTTGCACTCGATGCAAAGGGTTGTCACCGGCCGGGCCATCAGGCGATCAATGCCGATCTCGTCACCACAGGTCTCACAAATACCGAAGGTGCCGTCTTCCATCCGCTGCAGGGCTTCACGGATTTTCATGATGAGCTTCCGTTCGCGGTCCCTGATCCGGAGGATGAAATTCCTGTCCGATTCGAGGGTCGCGCGATCCGTTGGATCCGGGAAAGTCTCCTCCGTATCGGTCATGCCGGCCACGGTCTTTTCGGCTTCGGTAAAGAGCTCGCTCAATCTCCGGGTCAGAATCTCTTTAAATAAGGCCTGTGTCTCTTTGTCCATACGGCGCCCTCCCTCAATTTATCAAAGAGTGTTCGCTATCACACTCGCGCGCAAGAGTAAAGTAAAAATCACTGTCCAAAAGTTGCTAAAGGCGCTGATAAGTTCCGCTTCTCCCGCCGCTCTTGTAGCTCAGCCGGACATCGGTGATCTCCATGCCCCGATCAACCGCTTTGCACATGTCATAAATGGTAAGGGCGGCGTGCGTCACGGCGACCAGCGCTTCCATCTCGACCCCGGTCCGGTCCCTGGTTTTGACCTGGGAGGATATCAAGATGCGGCCTTGCTCGGCGGCTGAAATTTGGCCCTGCTCGGCGCCTATTGAGAAATCTATTTTGATTTCCGTAAGTTGAATCGGGTGGCAAAGGGGGATCAAGTCAGCCGTCTTCTTGGCTGCCATGATGCCCGCCAGGCGCGCAGCCTCAAAAACGTTTCCCTTGGGCATCTTCTGGTCCACGATGCGCTCGAGGGTCTCGCGGGAAAGGACAACCGTCGCTTCAGCCCTGGCTTCGCGATGGGTCACTTCCTTTTCGCCGACGTCCACCATGCGCAGGCGCCCCTCGGCATCGATATGAGTAAACTCGTTTTCACTTTTGGTCATGCTCGAAACTTTCTTTGCATGAGAAGTCAGGAGTCAGAATTCAGTAGTCAGAAGTCAGAAGTCAGAAATCAGAAGCCAGAAGCCAGGAGCCAGAAGCCACAAGCCAGGAGTCAGAAGAACGACAAAACCTTGCTTCTTCTGCCTGCAGCGTCACAATAACCTTATGTGCCTAAGGGAGCATCGGAGCCTCGGATCGTCATTCCCGCATGCTTCTGGCGGGAATCCAGGGATTAGTGAAGCGTCCCGTCCCCATTCTTTCAGAGAAGTTACTTCTGTCATCAGTCTTGCTTCTCATGCTCCGTTGCGACCCGACTATTTCCCTTCGATAACATGCAAACATATGACCAAATCACCCGGAGGGACCTGCGGGCTCAAGCGATCCCCCTCACCCGTGACCCGCAGCCGGGCTCCCTGCTGACTGCCGGCAGGAATCCAAACCTTGAGCGTACGCGACTCCTCCAGCTCGCCCGCACCATGACATTGCAGGCAAGTTGAGGACGCGGATCTTATTGCCGTTTCCCATGCAGGTGCGGCAGAAGACCCAGCGGCGAAAAATGATTTCCTCCTGGGTCCCGTGGACGGCGGCGCTTCGAGGTATTTGCAGATCGAAGCGCAGGTCGTTCCTTCGATGCTGCCTGGCGTAATGGGTCGTCAAAGCCGAAAAGCTCGCTCAAAATCTCTTCTACGGTATAAGAGGAGGCTCGCTGCGGTCCCGGGCGCCGCTCGTGGCGACGGGTCCTGGTTCTTGAGCCCTTATGGCGGCGAACCTGGTCGTATCGGCCGCGTCGGGACGGGTCGATGAGGTTCTCATAGGCGTCGAGGGCTTCGCGAAAGCGTTCGGCCGCAACCGGGTCATGAGGGTTGCGGTCAGGATGCCAGCGAAGCGCCAGCATCCTGAAGGCCCTCTTGATTTCGTCCTGACTGGCGCGTACCGAAACGCCCAAGATTTTATAATAGCAGATTGCCATAAATCCATTCTCGCCAGGCGACCATCCCTACACAAGCCACACGCTTTATTCTATAAGGAACCTTTTCATAAAACAAGATGCCGTCGGCTTAGAGAAGCCGAGTCAGCAGATGATTGAAGCTCGGTTCTTTTCGATCGGAAAGAGAACTGGAATACTCAACTCACCGAGGGCATGGATCTTGAGGAAATCAAAGGCCAGGAGCACACCAGGCGAGGCCTTGAGGTGGCCCCCGCCGGCGGTCACAATGTCCTAACGTTATAAGGTATTTCGAACCCGCCGAATTGAGAATTCACGCCAGATTGCCACAAGAGGCTTAAAATCGGTCTGTTGCGCTTTGCGCCTGGGCAAGCAAGTTGTCCTGGCCGCCCGCCGATGACTACATTCACACTGCATGCAGTGTAGAATGTATCACTTATATAGAATGTAATCAGTTGCCCTTTGATACTTCTGCATGACATATTCGTATGGGTCGATGACGAGGGAGCCCTTACCCGGAGGAGCCGGATCATTGATGAAAATGAGTGTGCCGGATGCGGTTCCGTCACCTTTTAGTCCTGTGATGACATATGCATGGCCGCGAGGAACCCTCCCAAAGACCATCAATGGCCCTGCTTTCAAGAGTTCCGCAAGACCTTGTATGGTCCAGCTCTGGGGTGCTTTCATTTTGAGACCGGCGGAATCTGCGAACTTCTTAATATTTGTGAAGTCCGATTCTAGTCCAGAAGAGCCGACTTGGGCTCCACCTGCCCCAATACTCTTCTTGCCCAATACCATTGCTGCTGCTGCAGCCCAACAGGAAGTTGAACTTGATTGAGGAATCATTGGAACCTCATGGCGAATGTCGATTATGTCGCCCTTCCCAAAGCTAAGACAAACATTGGGAACCAACAGTAAGATGGAGAAAACAATACAGATCATAGCACGCATATTTTTCTCCTTTGTTAAAAAGCCTCTGGGCAAATGAAGAAATGGTGTAATTCTCAATCGAAATGTCAAC
>CAWEHK010000004.1:0-65310 GCA_963808625.1 uncultured delta proteobacterium | reverse complement strand
GCATCCGTCTGGGTGCATTCAGAAGTGAGAACGAAACGCCCTGCCTATCGAGGATCCTAAGAGGACAGCGCCGCCTTCCACGGCGGCGAAGATTCTGAGTCGTCAGGTGGATGGAGATGGAGATCACGACGATGGAGAAATCAGTTCGATTGCCACATTGCAGGCGGTTCTCAGTATTTCCCGGTCTACCTGGCCGATCCTTTTAAAGAGGCGGCGTTTGTCTATACTCCGGAGCTGATCCAGCATTATCTTGGAATCCTTCGGCAGCCCTGCGGAGCCTGCCGGGATGAAGACCTCGTGCAGGTAAATCCTCTGAACCTGAGACGATATGGGCGCGATGAGCACCCTGGGGAGATGGGCATTCATTTCATCTATCGAGAGGATGAGAGCAGGGCGGGTTTTCCCGATCTCCGTGTGAAGGGTTGGATCGAGATTGACCAGGTACAAATCCCCCTGCTTCATTCCGGCCATCCTTCGATGTCAACCGCGTCCCAGTCCGAAACCTCGGCCCAGCGCTGGTCATCCTTTGCTGCTTTAATAAAATCGCGGGCAAGAGCCTCACGCCTTTTTTCCGCCTTCCTCCTGCTCACTTCCTCCCTCAGCAGCTCGGTGATGATCTTGCTCTTTTGTCTTGCCGGGACAAGTCTTCTGAATTCGTCCCAGATCTCCTGGTCAACACTTAAGTTGACTCGACTCAATTTCATCAAAAAGCCCCCCACAAAACCTGCAAGTTGATCATCAAAACCCTCGTTGAGCCAATTATACACATTTCATTGCAGAATTCAATCTGTATTGTAGACTTCAAATTGATCAACGCTGGCTTGATGGAGAGCGGAGTGCTCAAAATGGATGGCAGCGAATTCCAGAAACTCTTGCGATAACTGGGGAGTGCACTAAAATAGCGTGGTTTTCGGCAGTTCTATTTTCATGGTGTGGCGAAATTATTTGCGTTTCCGCCCGGGGCGATCAAACCAGTTGTAGCGCCGAAGGTTCGGGGTTTCATGCACCTCCTTCATCTCTATTTTGAGAATGCTCAGGAAAACGGCGACGGTGAGCTATGTCTCGAGAGGCGCACCAATGAGGTCGCGAAATGGACGCTTCTTGCTTCCGGACAGGCAAGTCGAGAGCTGCTGCGAATGATCGCCATAGCCTGCGGCGGCACCCGCCTGCTTCCGCATCTTCCGTTTGCCCTGGAGGGTCTCTGCCGTGGTCCCGGCAGTCCCCTGCAGATCGAATGCATCCTGGCGGTCCATCCTCGTTACCGAAGTCAACCGCAGGATAGAGGTATTTGGGGCAGTGGCATCCGCATGGACGAGAAAGGATTGGTCAGGAATTTACGCCGCGAAGAATACCGTTTTCTCCCTTATGACATGCCCATCAGGAGAGCCAAAACCGGCATCGGTGATTCGTGGCTGTTCTTGCTTGGCTATGGACCGGAACCAAAACACCATGATGGGACCGATGATTTTGATTTCACGAATCCCCTTTTTCGCCTCACCCGCTTTCAGTCCCTGTTCCTTGACGGGTCGCCGTTAACCGACCCGGTGGCATTCCTCACCCGGATCCACTACCGGGGGGCCAAGCATAAGCGTCTGGGGTCGAGGCACACGCTGGAACGTCTTTCGCGCGTGCTCAAGGAACATTTTGCCATCGACACCACGAACTGGATGGAAGAAGCATGCGATTTCAAGCGCCAGTGGCTGAGCCTTGCTCCATGGCAGCAACGCACCGTCCTGCCGGCCCTGGATGCCGCACGCCACCTGCTTGACGCCTACCCAAAGCACAGCAAGCCCTTGGATATCCCCGGTCTGATCCTGTTCGACCGCCCTGACCAAATGTGCACCGAAGAGCTTTTTCCCCGCTGGGCCAGGCTGATGGATGAGCTGTTCCCTGAAATGCAATTTGTGGTGAGCTGGTAGACGATCAATCCCGCCTCCGTTTTCCCGGCGAGCTCCTCGCCAGGACCTGTCAGCTTCCCATCGATACCGAGCGGCCAAACAAGCATCCAGCACGCGCACCCCAAGGCGCCATCCTGCTCGTGGATGTGGACAGTCGGCTGCCGAATCTGGCGCTTGATGAAACTCAGCCGCCATTTCAAAGAACAGGGACGGCGTGTGATTCTGGCGCGGCATGAAGCGTTCATGAAAGGGGTTGAAGCCGTCTATGCGAGCGGTGTCTTTTCCCGCCCGGTAACGCAAAACCGGATGGTTAATTTGCGCAGGTACTATGGAGATTCGCTCATCGTCGGCGGTTCCGGGATCGACCTTGAGAAGCGTCTGCCAGCGGAAATAGAAAAGCTGCCTGCCGACTACAGTCTCTATCCGGAGCTCGGCGATCGCGCCATGGGTTTCCTCACCCGAGGCTGCCCCTTTCACTGCCCTTTTTGTGTCGTCCCCATCAAAGAAGGCCGGCCGCGGCAGGTCGCTGATCTTGATGAACTGCTTCCGGACGGTAGACGAAAGCTCCTCCTCCTGGACGATAATATCCTGGCGCACCCCAGAGCCGGAGATTTCCTCGAAGAAATGGCGGTGCGCAACCTGCAGGTCAACTTCACCCAAACGTTGGATCTCCGTTTGGTGGATGAGGAAAAAGTCCGGCTGCTGAAACGCATCCATTGTTGCAATCTTCGTTTCACCCGCCGCGTGATGCATTTTAGTTTGAATGACAGTCGCAACCTGGAGGAAGTGCACCAACAATATCAGATGTTTGATTTTACCCGGCGAGACAATGTTGAGTTCATCTGCATGTATGGATTCGACACGACCCTTGCCGAAGACGTCGAACGCTTCCGCTTTTTGCGTTCCCTACCGGGGGCTTACGTCTTCGTCCAGGAATATCAGCCGGCTCCCGGCGGGCCGCCCGCAAAGCTGGAGGATTTCTTCGATGAGCGTGCGGACGAACTGATCGACGAGCTTATCCGAATCCAGTTTACGCAAAACATGAAGAGCATGGAAAATTACTATCGCTGGGTCAGCAAACGCTATGCTCAAACCTTCGGGAGACTCCATCAGGGGCTGGTTGACACCATCTTCAGATATAACAATCGCCAAAGGAAAGGACTTTATCTCGCTACCATGGCCCAGCTATGCGGGCGCAAGGTCCCGAATTGAACATCTTCACGGGATTAGTGGCAGGACAGGAAATGGATAGCGGAATCCCTACTATTTTGTGTTCGCAGGAGCAAGAAGAGGAGCTGCGACAGATTGCCCGGAGCACCACGGCCGGGATCTGGAGAATAAAGCGTGCGAAAATCATCCTCGGGACTCTCGAAGGGCGAAGCGTGGACAGGCTGGTTTTTGATGTTCGTGTGCCGCCTCTATCTATTATCAAGTGCCAGCAGCATTTCGCAAAAGAAGGCATGGCCTATTTTTCCAAGCCTGACCGCGACCCCACAGCCAGAGAAGCTGTCATCGAGCGCCTCCTTGCTTTCCTTGAACATTCTCCTGACCGCAGCGACAGCGATTGGGACAACCTGAAGCATCGCTACATCGGCATCTATTTTTCCGCAAGACAGATCCAAACCATCAGAGACCTTATTGCCTCGAACCCTCAGAACGCTAGAGCCAAGCTTGCCCGGGAGATATGCGCCAGGTACGAGCTGTACCAGCCAAACGGGAAAATGAGATATGAAACCGTTTGTGACATCCTGAAGCGGATGGACATGGACAACCTCATCACCCTGCCGCCGTTACCGCAAAATAAACGCGCACACCGCATGCGTATCGGGAAGCCACTCGCTGCACCCCCGGAAACGATGGAACCGGCTCCTCACGACACGGAAGCATTGCGGTTTGTAGTGGTCAGATCTCAAGAGGATATTCGGCTCTGGAATGCCATGATCCGCGAGCATCATTACATCAAGAGCAGCCGACTGTTTGGCCCGCAGGTGCGATATCTCGTCTATGGCAGCAAAAAGCCAGATCCTCAACCCGTGCCGGAAAACTCGGCAGCCCGGAAAACCGGGGCCCCATCTGATCGCGACAAGCCTGTCTGTGGCGTGGACCCACTCTTCCACGGGATTAGAGCCTTCCCTGACTCGGACAAGTCTCCAAACGGTATCCTGCTCGCTGTGCTGGGTTTTGCCTCCAGTGCATGGCGGCTGTCGAGCCGCGATCGGTTCATCGGTTGGAACGACGAGCAGCGAATTGCGAACCTGAGGTACGTTGTCAGTAACGCAAGATTTCTTATCCTTCCGTGGATCAGGTGCCCGAATCTGGCTTCGCGAATTCTGGGCGGCATCGTTCGACGTCTGCCCCATGACTGGGAAGAACGATACCACTACCGACCAATCCTGCTGGAGACATTCGTGCAGCTCGACCGATTCACCGGGACTTGTTACAAGGCTGCCAACTGGATTCGCTTGGGAACAACCGATGGTTACAGCCTCTATGGCAAGAAGCAAAAAAAGCAAGTGCCCACTAAAGCAGTCTTTGTCTACCCCTTGACCAGAAAATTCCGCGAGATTCTTTGCTGCGCCAGCGGATGAGACCCAGCCAGTCGTGCCCATCAAGTTCTTCTTGACATGAGAGGCCTCAATGGCACGTGTGCAGGGCAATGGACTTTCTAGTAAGATTGCGATTGCGAATTTCGAAATGAAAAACCAAAGGATTCTTCAGAAATGGAGATTCCAGTGCGATGGATTTTGGGAAGAGCTGACTTCAATTTTAGGTCATCGAGGAACGAAACATGGAAGCTGGAGAGCTTTATCAGAGGCTGCTGAATCTTGTTCCCCCGTGGTATGTGAAAGCCGTTGTCGCCGAAGATGACGCGGCCAGGGTTAGCGTGTACCTGGAACACACGGAGGCTGAGCTCTTCGCCTGCCCGCTCTGCGCTCGCACCTGCCCGGTTTGCGATCACACGGAAGAGAAGACCTGGCGACATCTGGATACTTGTCAGAAGCAAACCCACCTGTTTGCGAAGCTCCCGGTGGTGAACTGCCCGGAACACGGAAAACAGACTATCGCGACTCCCCTGGGTGGCGTCGATGCTCCCGTAACCTTCGCTTTTGCTCAGCACCTCAACCGCCTGGCACGGGACCTTGGCAACGTGAAGAAGGCTGCCGCGATAACCCGGATGGGCGAAGGCCTCCTCCGAAGCATTCTTCGACAGCCTGCCGAAGAATCAGCCACCAGCGAAACTGCTGGAGAAGGAAATCCCCTCGACGCCCCAGGAACCCCTGCTCCGGGCCAAACCAGGCAGCTTTCCCTCTTTTCCCAGAACGACATGATCCTGGTCAATCAGGGACTTCAGGCCCTCAAGGCCCTGAAGTTGGAATCAGCCATCGAGTTGTTCCGAAAGCACCAGCGAATCTATCCCAAGGGGCACGATGTCGTCCCCAAAATTAGCGCTGGCCGAGTTCCTATTGGAGGGATTGCGGGAGGCTCCGGTCGACGTCGATGAGCGCATCCCGCATCTGTGCCGCTTTTGGAATGAGGTTGAAGACACTGTTCAAGCTCATGGAATGAGGAGGAATGACAGGCTGATATCGGAACTGCAGAAGGCGTTCTTTGAAACGATGCTCGGGGAGATTGAGCAGCATGGCCTTGTTGATGCTGCATTGATCGGCGGCGAAATCCCGGTTGGATATCTCTTCCTGCGAGCAGGGCAAGATGAGCAGGCGGTAACGCACCTTCAGGCCGCCATCCCCACAGCGCCCCACAACGCCGCACTCTACGGGTATCTCGGAGATGCCTACTGGCTGCGTGGTGATGGGAAAACTGCCAGACAGTGCTACCGGGAAGGGTGCCTGATCGATTCTGCTGCCATCGACTGGCAGCACCTGAAGGATGATGAACTCAAAGACCTGAGGGATGATCTCCTCGTTGGCTATGGGTTTGATGCGGACCTCGCCACCGCGTGGCTGCCCAGTCACGCGCGGATCAACGGTCTCTTCGAACGCAAAGTAGTTCGCCTCCACGACGGCTTGAAGGAACTGGTGGACAGCTATTCATCCCTCAAGAAATCTCTGACGAAAGAAGCAAGTCCCGTAAAGCTGGCAATGCTTTTCTTCCGGGGGATCATCCTCTGTGAGAACGAGGAAAGCCTGAGACTGGTCAAGAAAATTGACCCCATTGACGTCCGAAGGCTGATGAAGCAGGCCAATCCTGACCTCTTCGCCGAATTTCTGACCAGCGTGATGGCCTCTTCCGCCAAACCCCGCGCGACCTAGCGGTCCCTTGGGGTCCGTCCAAAAATAACTTGCTCTCATTGACCTTATTTCAGACCACGAAGGGCACGAAGAGCACGAAGCAATCACTTCCAGTCCTTCGTTTTCTTCGTGCTCTTCGTGGTAAAAAAGGTTTGTTTTTAGGCATCTGCTTAACACGCGATGGAATGAGCACGTATTTCGGCAAGGCTTACGCCGTCGGCAAGGGTTTCAAACCATGAATACTTGCCCCAGGCGGCGCGGGAAGGTAAGATCTCTTGGTTGGTAAGGCTCATCATGCGTTCGCTGATTGCCTTTTCGTCAAGCACAAAGGAGAGGAGCACCATGCGCTATCGCATACTGGGAAAAACGGGCATCGAGGTCTCTGAGGTCGGCTTTGGCGGTATTCCTATTATTCGCCTTTCCACCCCAGGAAGCGATCAGGGTGCTGCGACGGGCTTATGACCGGGGGATCACGCTGTATGATACCGCCAATATGTATCTCGACAGCGAGGAGAAAATCGGCCTGGCCTTTGAGGGGCTGCGCCATCAAGTGGTCCTGGCCACCAAATCCATAAAGCGGGATTCCGAGGGCGCGGAGGCCCAGATCGAACAGAGCCTCCGGGTGCTTCGCACCGATTATCTTGATCTCTTTCAATTCCACCAGGTTTCTCAGGAAGCCGACTACCAAACCCTGATGGGACCGAACGGGGCCATGGAAGCGGTCGTGCGGGCGCGGGAAGCGGGGAAGATCAGGCATATCGGGTTTACTTCCCACAGCCTCGAGATGGCCGTGAAGCTCATCAAGACCGGGTTATTCAGCACCGTCCAGTTCCCTTTCAATTTCCTTGAAGAGGCCGCGCAGGGGGAACTCCACCCCGTGGCCAGGCAACTCGACCTGGGCATTCTGGCGATGAAGCCCTTCGGCGGCGGGGCGCTCGAGGACGGGAAGCTCTGCTTCAAATATCTGCGCCAATGGCCCGATGTCATCCCCTTGCCCGGTTTCGATGCCGTTGAGGGAGTCGATGAGATTGTTGCTCTTTATGGTACGGAAAACATCGTCTCGCCGGAAGATCTGGAGGCTATGGAACGGTGCCGGGCGGAAGTTGGGCAGCACTTCTGCCGCCGCTGCGAATACTGCCAGCCGTGCCCCCAAGGGGTCATGATCACCCCGTCCATGATCTACCCGGTCGTTGCCCACCGGATGTCTCCCGGTACGGCGGCCCGCTTCTCGGCAAAAGCCATGGCGTCGGTCGCCAACTGCATCGACTGTGGCGAATGCATCGAACGCTGTCCCTACGGCTTGCCCATTCCGGAAATGATCAGAAAACATTATGCGATGTTCGAGGAACATCTTGCCTGGATAGAGTAAAAACCAGGCTAAGTACAGATCCACACAATAAAGTGACCTTGATCCCTATGCGTCATTCCGGTGGCAACCGGAATCCAGAAAAACTACCTGGATACCGGCTTTCGCCGGTATGACAAACTGAATTCTGACACTTATTTATGCGGTTCTGTGCTAATCGGTTCCCTGGATGATCCTGAGCAGGCTTTTGCCTGCGCGTTTGAGAAATTAACTCGTGGAGAGGAGGGATTATGCGTCGTCTTTGCTCAATGCTTTTGGGGTTTTCCCTGGTATTGGCGCTCGCTGCCGTAAGTGGGGCGGCAAGCGAGCAGGCCTTGAAACTGCGAGCCGGTAGTGCCTTGTCCGAGTACACGCCTCCCGACACCTTTCTCTCCGGGAATTTCGTGGCCGATGAGGTCGAACCGGCCTTCATCTTCGGCAAGGTGACGAGACTTCGTCAAGTCGCGTTCCTGCGCGACTGCCTGGCTGATCGAAGAGGGCGAACGAAAGCGGGTCACTGCCTGGGATAAGCAATCCGGTCCCATAGAATATACCCTGTATCTGGAAGAGGACTGCCCGGGGAAGGTCACCTTTTATGTCTTCGTCGACCGGTCTCAGGCCAATGTCGCCCAATGGATGCAATGGCGCCAGCAATTCCACAAGAGCAAGGCCGAACCGCAATACGGTGCCGCCAGGGTGGGCTTCGAACAGGCTGCTGCCAATGGTTTTCCCGTAGACGCCGAAATGCGCTTCCTGGCAATCAATGGCGATCTGTCCCTGCAAAAGCCCGAGGACATCCTGCTGGGCGAATTGAAGTTTCAACCGATCTACGACCTCAGGCAGGGCAAGGCGGTGACCAGGTAGTGTTCCCGTTAGGGGCCCCCAAAAGGATGAAAATAAGACTCGGACAGTCAGGAGTTGTCCAAAAATAAGATCCCTTCTTTTACCACGAAGAGCACGAAGATGACGAAGGACAGGAAGTGATTTCTTCTGCTCTTCGTGTCCTTCGTGGTTTGAAAAAGGATCGAAATGAGAGCAGGTTATTTTTGGACGAAGCCTTATGGCAATGCATTCAGGCCTATGGAGGTTGTTCATATGGCGGAGAGAGAAAAGCAAAAGGGGTTGACGCGCCGCGACTTTATCAAGACGGTCGGGGTTGGCGGGATGGCGACAGCGAGCTTCGAGGTGACGAAGGCCGTGGCCGCCCAGGCGGACAGCGAGGGCAAAGCGCCATCCATACCGAAGAGGAAATTGGGAAAAACCGGGGTCGAGGTATCGATCCTGTCATTGGGCGGGATGTTCGATACGGTCAACAACCAGTTGCTGCTCCGGCAGGCCTACAATTGGGGAGTGACCTATTGGGATACGGCTGAAGGTTACGGCAACGGACTGAGCGAAGAAGGCATGGGCCGCTTTTTCACCCGCAACCCCGAAGCCCGGAAGGAAATTTTCCTGGTGACGAAAAGCCGGCCCGGTGCACCCGCAGAAGATGACCGAAAGCCTTGAGACGATCCTTGAAGAAGCTGAACACGAACTATGTAGACCTCTTCTTTTGCCATGGCATCAGCGCCTTGAACGAGATCGACGATGCCGATCAAGGAATGGGCGGCGCAAATGAAGAAGGCGGGCAAGATGAAGTTCTTCGGGTTCAGCACCCATACCAACATGGAGGATTGCCTGCTGGCTGCGGCCAGGGTGAACTGGATCGATGCGATCATGTTTACCTACAATTTCCGCCTCATGGACACCCCGAAAATGAAGGAGGCGGTGGCCGCCTGCGTTGGTTCCGGCATTGGCCTGGTGGCGATGAAGACCCAGGGCGGCGGACCGGTCAAGACCGACAGCGAGGCCGAACTGCAAGTCGCCGGAAGATTTCTCGAACGCGGCTTCACCGACAAGCAGGCCAAGCTCAAGGCTGTGTGGGAAAACCCGAACATCGCCATGCATCTGCTCCCAGATGCCCAGTCTTACCATCCTCTCGGCCAATGTGGCCGCCGCCCGAGACCTTACGAAGCTGGGCCGCAGCGATCTCGAACTCCTCGACCGTTTCGCCAGGGAGACCTGTTCGGGTTATTGCGCCGGCTGCGGGCGCATCTGCCAGGCGGCCGTAGGCGGAGCGGTCCCGGTGAGCGATGTGATGCGCTGCCTCATGTATTACCGCGATTACGGCGACCGCGATCTGGCGCGGGAGGTCTTTGCCGGTCTTTCCGAGGAGGCCAGGGCAAGACTGACTGAAGTGGACTATGCGAAGGCCGAGCGAGCCTGCCCCCAGGGATTGGCCATCGCCAGACTCATGCGCGAGGCTTCCCGCGTGCTGGCCTGACGGTAGCCGGAGGTGGTCGGTCTGATGCAGTGGTCGATGACAATAATTTCAGCGCAGAGACGCAGAGGTCGCAGAGAGAATTCTTTGTTATCCTCTGCGCTCCTCGCGGTGGCGGGTTAGAAAACCCGCCCTCCGTTGTTCGTACCGATGATTTTTAGTTGTTCTCTGCTGATTCTTGGTTTTTCTCTGCGCTCTCTGCGTCTCTGCGGTGGATTCTAATCGAGGCGCTCTCGCGGGGTACTCTGAGCATGACGAGCAGCCCGGCGATAAAGAAAACTTCAAGCGAGACGATGGCGATGCGGGGGTTATTCGTCTGCTGTGAGATGACCCCGTAGAGCAACGGCCCGAAGATCGCGGCCACCTTCGAGCCGAAGGTCATGAAGCCAAAGAACTCCCCCTGCTTATCCGCAGGCGATTCGCGGGCAATGAAGCTCCGCGCGGTCGCCTGCGTCCCGCCGAGAACCAGCCCCGCGCAGACGGAAATCACATAGAATGCGGAAGTGCTCGAGAACGCAAAGATCCCCAGGAGCGCCCCAATCCACACCACGATCGTCAGGATCACCGTCTGCAAGGCGCCGATCCGTTTGGCGATAAATCCCGTAGCAACGGCGCCGGCCGCCGCGGAAAGCTGGATGATCATGAGCAGCATGACGTTTTGCCGCACGCTGAAGTGAAGCGTGTCCACGGTATACGAGGAGAAAAAAACGATGATGGTCGACATGGCGTCGGCAACAAAGAAATATCCAAGGAGAAACACGAAGACGGTTCGGTACGAACGAATTTCCTTGAATGTTGCAACGATACGGCGAAAGCCGTCAGCCATGGAAGCGGGCGCGGCGTCGGCCGTGCTGGGGGAATCTTTGAGCAGAATGAAAGAAGGCAGGGCAAAGAGCGCATACATGGCCCCTGCGAGCAGGATAACAGCGCTTCCCATCGGCAACGCTCGGCGCCATGAAGGCCATGCAGACAAGTGCCGTGAGGCCGCCGATGTATCCGATGCCCCAGCCGATCCCGGAAATCTTCTCGAGGGATTCGGTCCCGGCAATCTCGGGGAGGAAGGCATTGTAAAAGGTCATGGCGATGGTGTAGCCGGCATACCCGGTGACCACCAGCAGCATTGCCGGGAACACCTGGTTCGGCCCGGTGAAGTAGAGAAGGATCGTGCTGATGATCGATAACCCGGCAGCGGCGATCAGGAAGGTCTTCTTATTGCGTCGCATGTCGGCCATGGCTCCCAGGAACGGTGAGAGCACCACCGAGACCAGCATGGCCGTCGAGACCGCGATGCCCCACAAGAAATCCCCGTACCCCTTGTCGCCGCCAACCACTACTTCCTTGAAATAGAGGATGAAGTAGGCCGTGATGATGACCATGGAAAACCAGGCCATTCCGAAATCATAGAGAACCCAGGAGATGAGTGTTGCTTGTGGCCGTCTTTTGGTCATGGTGTTCACCTATGGGATATGGAAGACAGAAAGGAAAAAATGAACTATAGCAAAGAGGCCATTCAAAACCAACAACTGATGCCTCATCCGTTAATCAACTTGAGTAAGCACAACAGGCATGGTATTTGACAAATACAGGAAATAATACCTCGTGGGACCTTTCAGTAGCGATTCGTTGCGGTAGGGAGAAAGCCGATGACATGGAAGCGCGGTATCGGGAGGCGAGGTCCAAGCTGAACACTCTCGCCGAGTCCATCCTCACCCGGGCTTTTCGTGGCCAGCTTGGCACCAACAATCCGCATGAACCCAGCGCCTGAGGGCTGGCGCAAATAGTGGCTGGAGGAGGAATTCAAGTATGATAACTAAACTGAGCATTCAGGGATTCAAGGGTTTCGAACAGCTTGAATTACCGCATCTTTCAAGGGTAACCCTATTGGGTGGTCGCAATAATGTCGGGAAGACGTCAATTCTTGAAGCCTTGTTCATGTTCTTTGACCGACTGAATCCTCAGATGATCCTCCGGCAGCTTGCGTGGCGGGGTGTTGGAGTTATCCCTTTTGAAGCGGATGCGATGTGGGCCCCGGTTTTCTATGATTATGAAATGAGCAAACCAATTACGATTGCAGCATCAGTTGACAACAGTAATGAAAAAATGACGATAAGATTTAACCCCAATTATATTCCCTCCGCTGTTCCGGCGGGGAACTCAAAACCTGGGAAAAAGGTTCTGCAGATCAGAACAGACCAGCAACCCAGGCCCTCTTACTCCCTGGATATTACAATTGAAAGTAAAAAAGGAAAAAAGCAGTCGTCTCATCTCTCGATGGGTCCGGAAGGAATTGGCTTATATGTGGACTACGCTGAGATGAGCACCAGGCATGTGGTGTTCCTGGCTTCGAGAATACCCGTCAATCCGTCCGAAGACGCGGAACGCTTTGGCAGGTTGGATCTTATCGGCAAGCAGGAAAAGGTGGTCGAGTTCCTGCGGATAGTTGAGCCCAAGTTAAAGGGGCTTTCCACAATTGCCATGGGCGAAACTTCAATGATCCATGGCGACATCGGGTTGACCAGAAAGATCCCGGTGACATACATGGGAGAAGGCGTTTCCCGCTTGCTCTCGATTATTCTTGCAGTGGCCACCTCAAGCCATGGTCTTGTAGTCATCGATGAATGCGAAAACGGCATCCACTATTCGATTATGCCCAAAGTTTGGGAAGGCATTGGCAGAGCGGCCCGTGAATTCGATTGTCAGATCGTTGGAACCACCCACAGTTATGAATGTCTTCAGTCTGCGTACAAGGGCTTTGCCGGGGAAATGGAGCAAGACTTCAGCTACATTCGCATCGACAGGATTGACGGCAAGACAGTTGCCAGAAGTTTTGACTTTGAATTGCTCAGAACGGCAATCGATTCCAACATGGAGGTTCGCTGATCGTGGCTCCTCCCATTGAGATCAAAGAAACCAAGCTGCTGCTCGTGGAAGGTGCTGATGCCTACTATTTTTACATCTGGGCTTGCCAGGCCTTCGGAGCAAGCGGCATTCAAGTGTTGGACTTTGGTGGAATCAAGAAACTTCGCCTGTTTTTGAAACAACTGCCCCTTTTATCAGGCTATGCAAACGTCGAGACGATAGTCATTGGGCGCGATGCTGAGCAAGATCCCGAGGCGGCCGTTAAAAGTGTTGGCAGTGCCTTTAAAAGCGCCGGACTGCCTGTTCCCGCCAAACCTTTTGAGTTTACGGGCAGCGCACCCCGTGTCGCTTTTATGCTTTTCCCTGGTTTTGCCGTGAATGCGGATGGCAAGAAAGGCCTGCGTGCCGGCACCCTGGAGGATCTCTGTCTGGAGATCATCGAAGATCCTGTAACTCTGGTGTGTGTTGACCAGTATGTTGACTGCCTCCAGGCCAGCGGGCAGGAGGTGAGACATCTGCATAAGACCAAAGTACATGCCTACCTCGCCGGTAAGAGCGATTTCGTTGGCCTAAAGATTGGAGAAGCCGCTAAAGTCGGGGCGTGGAATTGGAAACACTCGAAACTTGAGCTGTTCAGGAGAATCATCACCGGCATGTGATCTATGATCCCGTTTTTCAGGCCGTCTGAGTGAGCTGAGGAACCCATGTGGATCGTTTATCTAGCCCTGCGTAGACCCTATACGGTGGCCGTGATGGCGCTGCTCATCCTGACCATGGGGACCCTCTCCGCCAGCAGGATGATCGTCGATATCTTTCCGGCGATCAGAATCCCCATGGTGGTTGTGACCTGGAGCTACCCCGGCCTGTCTCCGGAGGATATGGAGAGGCGGGTGGTGCTCCTCAGCGAACGGGCTTACTCGACCACCGTCAATGGGATCGAGCGGATCGAGTCGCAATCCATCCCGGGGATCGGGTTCCTCAAAATCTATTTCCAGGAGGGAGCCGACATCGGGGCGGCCATCGCCCAGATCTCGGCAACGTCCAGCACCGTGCTGCGCAGTATGCCGCCGGGCATACAACCTCCGAACATCATCCAGTTCGATGCCTCGAGTGTTCCGGTCGCGCAACTTACCCTTTCGAGCGAGAAGCTTTCCGAACAGGAGATCTTTGATTATGGGCTCTACTTTGTTCGGGTGAGGCTCTTTACCATCCCGGGGCTCTCTACGCCCGCCCCCTTCGGGGGAAAGATTCGGCAGATCATGATCGACGTCGACCCCGCTGCCCTGAATGCCAGAGGATTGTCGCCGGCCGACGTGGTCACGGCCCTCCAGTCCTCGAACGTCATTGTTCCCGCCGGTACGGCGCGCATGGGGAAGACCGAATACAATGTGTTGATGAACTCAAGTCCGCGTTCGGTCGAACAGTTCAACACGCTACCCATCAAGGCGGTCGGGAGCGCGCTCGTCACCATGGGGGATGTGGCAAAGGTTTCTGACAGTTATGCAACGCAAACCAATATTGTCCGGGTGAATGGGAAGCGCGCCACCTACCTCGCCATCCTCCGGCATGCCGACGCCTCGACCCTGGCCGTTGTGGATGCCACGCGCGAGGTCCTGCCCCTGATCAAGGAGGTGGCGCCCGAGGGGCTGGAAATCAAGGTGGATTTCGATCAATCCATCTTTGTGCGGGCGGCGATTGAAGGGGTCCTCCGCGAGGCAATACTGGCTTCCATTCTGGTTTCCTTGATGATCCTCATCTTTCTTGGCAGCTGGCGGAGTACGGTGATTGTCTGTATTTCGATACCTTTAGCCATACTGTGCTCGATTATCGGTTTGAACCTCGCGGGTCACAGCATCAACATCATGACCCTGGGGGTCTCGCCCTGGCGATCGGGATGCTGGTTGACGACGCCACCGTCGAAGTCGAAAACATCCACCGCAATCGCGGTCTGGGCAAGCCTTTGACGGTGGCAATTCTGGATGGCGCAAGCCAGATTGCCGTGCCCGCCATCGTCTCCACGCTGGCTATTTGCATCGTCTTTTTTCCCGTGGTGCTCCTCTACGGCGCGGCCAAATACCTCTTTACCCCGCTCGCCCTGGCCGTTGTCATTGCCATGCTGGCATCCTATGTGCTGTCGCGCACCCTTGTTCCCACGCTCGCACGCGCCCTGATGGAAAAAGAACACCATGCCGACGCGTCCGGCAATGACAGCCCCGCGGACGGCCCCGGCGGGTTGCGGGCCGTTTTCCACGGCTTGAATGAGAAACGGGAGCGCGCCTTCGAGAGGTTGCAGAACACTTATGGGCAGGTGCTTGAAAAGGTGCTCGCTCACCGGACTTTTACCCTGGTGATTGCAGGCATCTTCGTCCTCATCAGTTCAGGGTTGATCGAGGTCGTGGGAACCGATTTCTTTCCTGCTGTCGATACCGGCATGATGAAGTTTCATTTTCGTGCGCCGGCGGGGACGCGCATCGAGGAGACCGAAAAAATGGTCGCCAAAATCGAGCAACATATTCGGGATGTGATACCGCCGGAGGATATCGAAACAATCAATAGCATGATCGGAGTGCCGGTTTACTACAACCTGGCATTCGTACCCACCGAGAACGTGGGTGGCATGGATGCCGAGTTCCTCGTCTCGCTCAAAAAAGGCCATCGTCCAACGGTCGGATACCGGGCGAATCTCCGCCGCTACCTGGCAAGGAAATTCCCTGGCGCGAGCATCTATTTCGAACCGGCTGACATTGTCACCCAGGTCTTGAACTTCGGCCAGGCTTCGCCGATCAACATCCAGATTGAAGGGATGGATCTCGACCGTTCCTTTGACCTTGCCAGGCGGCTTCAGAGTGCGGTGCAGGAAGTCCCGGGCGCGGCCGATGTTCATATCAACCAGGTGCTGGATTACCCTGCCCTTCAGGTTGATGTCGACCGCTCGCGCGCCGCCATGCTGGGCATGAGCCAACGGGATGTGGCGAACACTCTGCTCACTTCCCTCTCCTCCAGCGTTCTCGTGGCCCCATCATTTTTTCTGAACCCCGCCAATAACGTCAACTACACGGTCGCGGTGCAGATTCCCATGGAGCGTGTCGATTCGATGTGGGGGCTGCTTTCGATCCCCGTGACGCCGCCCTCTGCCGCGGCCCTGTTCCAACCGGAAACCCCTCCGCCGCCGACCGACCTGCCGCGCGCTCCGGCCCAGACCCTGGCTAATCTGGCCTCGGCATATCATCGCGTGAGCCCGGAAAATATCAACCATTACACCGTGCAACGCATCATCGAGGTCGATGCCAACATCGAAGGAAGAGATCTGGGCTCGGTTGCCAGGGATGTGGAGAGGAAGATCGCTGAACTCGGGCAGCTTCCTCCCGGGACGCGCATCAAGGTTCGCGGGCAAAATGAGGTAATGAGACAGTCCTTTCGGAGCCTTGGGATGGGGCTCATCCTCTCGATCCTGCTCGTCTATTTCCTGATGGTCATGCTCTTCCAATCCTGGCTCGATCCCTTCATCATCATGATGTCCGTCCCCGGGGCCCTGGTGGGGATTCTCTGGGGGCTGGCCCTGACCGGCACCACGATCAATGTGGAATCGCTCATGGGATCGATCATGGCCGTCGGGATCGCCACGGCAAATTCCATCCTGCTGGTGAGTTTCGCCAACGATATGAGGGTCCGGAGCAATCTGACGGCCCGCGAGGCCGCGCTCGAGGCTGGGAAGACGCGCTTGCGGCCAATCCTGATGACCGCTCTGGCGATGACTCTGGGCATGCTCCCGATGGCCATGGCCATGGGTGAAGCCAGCGAACAGAATGCTCCCCTTGGTCGTGCGGTAATCGGTGGGCTGCTCATGGCGACGGTCGCCACCCTCTTTGTCGTGCCGGTGATCTATTCGTTGCTGCGGAAAGACGTTCCGACCAAGTATTTGCTCGACCAGCGGTTCCTTGCCGAGAGGGGCGGCCATGAGCTGCCGGGAGGGGATTCATGAGCACTGACCCATTAGCGCAACGGCGCCGAGGGGGAGTTCTTTTCATCCTGGGCGGCGTGGTTACGGTTTTGGCCGCGGCCGCCCTTCTTGGCGGTTTGGTCTGGATGCGGGGAGCCAAAGTTCAGGCCGAAAAGGAGAAGCGTCAGGCTTCTGTCGAAGCGGGTCCGGCCACCCATGTGGTCGCAGCAAAACGCGCCCCTGCCACCAAACGCATTGAACTGGTAGGGGAGGCACGCCCCTTTGCCAACGTGACGCTGTACGCGAAAATCAGCGGATATCTTCGCGAAATCAGAGTGGACAAGGGCGATTCGGTCACTCAGGGTCAGGTCCTGGCCGTTATCGAGTCGCCTGAAATTGACCGCCAATACGATGCGGCTTTGGCTGATGCCAAGAACAAGCGGGCGGAGGCCAAACGTGCCTGGAGGCTTCTCCCCCAGGGCGGCGCTTCGCAGCAGGCGGCCGAGGCGGCTGAAGCTGCAGCACAGATGGCGGAGGCCAACACTGCCGTGCTGCAATCCCAAAAGGACTACGAAATACTTCGTGCGCCCTTTCGGGGGACGGTGTCCGCCCGGTATGCAGACCCGGGGGCCCTGATTCAGAGCGCGACTACGGCCCAGACTACGGCCCTGCCGCTGCTCGGGCTGTCACAGTCTGATCGGTTGAGGGTCTCCGTCTACCTGGATCAAAAAAACGCCGGTCTCGTGCAGGTGGGCGACAGCGCCGAGATTTCCGACGCGGCCCGGCCGGAAGCGAAGTTTCCCGCCACGGTGAGCCGCACGAGCAGAGAACTCGACGCCAAGACCCGGACGCTCCTGACGGAACTGGAGGTTGCCAACGAGGGGGGGAGAATCGTCGCCGGGAGCTTTGTCAACGTTGCGCTGACCTTGCGGAATCCACCCGGTGTTCAAATCCCGGGGGAAGCCCTGGCGATTCGCGGGGAAACGACCACCGTCGGCGTTCTCACTGATCAAAACCGGGTGAATTTCCGCCCGGTCGTCATTGCTGAAAGCGACGGGAAGGTGGTCAATGTGAGCGCGGGTTTGACGGAAGGAGAAAAGGTGGTTCTGAACCCGGGGAAAGCCATCGTCGAGGGTGATCGGGTTCAGCCCATCGATCTTTCGGTGCCGTAGCGCCGCTTCACCAGGATAATCCACGAGCTCTCTTGTTATCCACGAAGTCCTTTCTATCCACGAATGAACACGAAGAAACGCCAGGATGAGAGCGCCACCAGTGTATCGTGTGCCCTCTCGGGGGGCCCCCCCCCAGGGACTCAGCGATTGAGCGCCTCGAGGGTCTCCCAGCGTGCGTAGGCTTCGTCCAACTCCTGTTCCAGGGATGCGAGCCGAGCTTTGGCCTGGGCGATCTCGGCCCCGGCTCGCTGGTAAAAGGATGGGTCGGCCATGAGCTGCATACAGCCGCGCCTGCTCTGCTTCAAGGGTTTCAATGGCCGGCGGCAGCGCTTCGAGCTCGCGCTGTTCCTTGTAGCTCAACGTTTGGCGGCGTTCGCGCGGGGACGCTGCTTCGCCGTTCGGGCCGGCGGGCTTTTCCGCACCTGGCGCGGATAACCGGCGGCCTGCGCTGACGCAACCAGTCGTCATAGCCCCCAACATATTCGCCAACACGACCGTCACCTTCCAGCACAAGGGTGCTGGTCACGACATTGTTGAGGAAGACCCGGTCGTGGCTCACCAGGAGCACGGTGCCCGGATAGTCGAGGAGCAGCTCTTCCAGCAATTCCAGGGTTTCGGTATCGAGGTCGTTGGTCGGTTCGTCCATGACCAGCACGTTGGACGGCTTGGTGAACAGCCGCGCCAGCAGCAGTCGGTTCCGTTCACCGCCCGATAGTATCCGAACCGGGGAGCGGGCCCGTTCCGGGGAAAACAGGAAATCCTGCAGGTAGCCGATGATGTGGCGGGGCTTACCATTGAAGACGATGGTGTCGTTTCCCTCGCCGACATTTTCCAGCACCGACTTGTCCTCGTCCAGTTGCGCCCGGAGCTGGTCGAAGTAGGCCACTTCCAGGTGGACGCCATGGCGCAGCCCGCCCTTCTGCGGCGGCAATTCCCCCAGCAGGAGGCGCAGCAGGGTGGTCTTGCCGGAACCGTTTGGACCCATGATGCCAACTTTGTCGCCGCGCATGATGAGGGTGGAGAAATCACGGATAACCGGCGCCTCGCCGCTGTAGCCGAAAGCTCACCTCTTCCGCCTCGATGACCAGTTTCCCTGAACGGCGAGCCTCCTGGGCACGCATCCGCACCGATCCCGGTGCGCTCACGCCGGCGCACGCCGGGCCTCCCGCAGCCTTTCCAGCGCGCGCACTCGACCCTCGTTGCGCGTACGCCTGGCCTTGACCCCCTGCCGAATCCAGACTTCTTCCCGCGCCAGCTTCTTGTCAAACTGAACCCACTGGTCGGCTTCCGCCTCCAGAGCACGCCTGCTTCCGCTTGAGGAAGTTCGCATAATCGCAGGACCAGTCGATGAGGCTCCCTCGGTCCAGCTCAACGATGCGGGTCGCGAGCTTCTGCAGAAACATCCGGTCATGGGTGACAAAGAGCAACGTGCCGCGGTAACGAAGGAGAAACTCCTCCATCCAGCCGATGGCTTCGATGTCGAGGTGATTGGTCGGCTCATCCAGCAGCAGAATATCGGGATCGCGCACCAGGCCCCGGGCAAGCATCACCCGGCGTTTGAGCCCTGCGGAAAGCGTGACGAACGGCGCATCAGGCTCCAGATGCAAGCGCGAGAGCGTCTTTTCCACCTGCCGGCGCCTGCGCCATTCCGCATCGTCATCCGGGGCGGGCGGGGTGATGGCCGCATCATCCAAGCCGCCGGCGACAATTTCGAAAGTGGTACCGTCCAGACCCTGCGGGACCTCCTGGGGGAGCAGAGCGATGCGCAGCCCCTGTTGCCGCGCAATCTCGCCTTCATCCGGGATGAGATCGCCGTGCATGAGCCGCATCAAGGTAGACTTGCCGGCCCCGTTCCTGCCGAGAAGGCACACCCGCTCCCCGCGCTCGATCTGAAGATTCACGTGGTCGAGCAAAAGCGGCCCCCCAAAGCTCACACTCACGTCTCGCAAGCTGATCAGCGCCATGTTGATTTCAACTCTTCGGGACCCACGGCGAAGCCTGCCCTGAGCCCGGGGGGCGGGCAGCACGAGATGGTGAGGGGTGATCCGGTTGCCGGATGGCTCAGGCAAAGGCGCTCGGCATGGAGGAGATAGCCGCAGTCTCCGGGAAGCGCCGGTCCCCGCTCCCTGAATCCTCCTCCAATGGTGTAGAGCGGATCTCCGACCAGCGGGTGTCCGGCGGCGGCGAGGTGAATGCGGACCTGGTGGGGTCTTCCGGTCTCGATGGTGACCTCCAGAAGGCAGGCATCGGCGCGCCGCTCCACCAGCCGAACCCTGCTTAGCGGCACGCTTTCCCGTGGGGCTGGCCGCATGGAGCGTTCCCAGGCGCGGATGGGGCACCGGCCCGATGGGCGTTTCGATGCAAAAGCTGGCCTCGATCGGGACGCCGCCGGCCAGGGCCAGGTAGACTTTGGTCATGGCGTTTCGCCGCATGGCTGCGCCAAGAATGGACCGGGCCCGTGCGGTGCGGGCGAAGAGCACCACTCCCGACGTGCCACGCCCGAGGCGATGGATGGGGGAGGCTTCAGGGCAGCGCTTTCGCACCAGGGTGAGGAGCGTATGCTCGAGGAACCCGCCGCCGGGGATGGTCGGAAGCCCACTGGGCTTGGCCACCGCCAGCAGGTCTTCGTCTTCGTGAAGCACCGCATAGGCAAGCGGCACTTCCGGCTCATCCCAGGGCGGGCGTCGCCAAACGAGCAATTGGCCAGGTTTTAAAATAACATCGGCTGGCGCCCTGAGACCATCCAGTGCGATGTCACCGTTCCTGAGGCGCCGCTCCCATTGCTCCTCCGAAGAGTGGCGATAGGTTTGGCTCAGATAGGCGAGGACCGTAAGTCCAACACCACGATGGTCGACCTGCTCCCGATACTCGAATCCCTGGTTAAGAGCCACTTCATTCACCTTCTCACCGCAGGTTTTTGTGGGGTCCCCAGTGCACGTCGGCGTAAGTTCCTGCGCAGTTCCCGTGGGCACAAAAAGACGTGCCCACGCTACACTCTGCCTCAAAGCCTCAAACATCGTAGGGTGGGCACGGCTTTATCGTGCCCACCAACCCCGCCCACGAAGTTTCGCCCAGACGCACCAGGCTGCTGGCCATTCTTCGGAAAGAGCATGCAGAGTATGATGGCTGACGGCTGAAGGGGCGACAAACCTGATTACCTGACCGAGGGACCAGAGGGCTGGAGCATCGTCTCGATTAAGTTGTCTTTTTCTGCCCACAGGGTATTCAACCAGT
This sequence comes from uncultured delta proteobacterium, assembly GCA_963808625.1. Taxonomy (GTDB): domain Bacteria; phylum Desulfobacterota; class Syntrophobacteria; order Syntrophobacterales; family Syntrophobacteraceae; genus JADGQM01. Next base: position 44,292 of record CAWEHK010000004.1, on the reverse strand, counting down.
CATTAAACCGGCGGCGAAAGTCCCGGTCGGAAAGATAATCCCCAAGCAGCTCCTTCGTGACCGGCAACTCCCTTACCACCACCTTGACGGTCAAGGACTTACTGCAAAGGAACTCCCAAATTTCCGGAACGCCTTCCGGATAGACGATGGTCACATCCAGGATGGAGTGCAGGCGTTCCCTCATGGTGTCGAGCGCGATAGCGGTGCCGGCAGCCTTGGGTTTGAGCAGATGCGTGAAGGGCGAATCCTGCTTTTGCTGTTTTTCGCGGGTGAATCGCGTCCCTTCCAGGAAATTCATGACGGTTGTGGGGATCTCTTTGAATTTTTCACAGGCCTTGCGGGCGGTTTCGAAGTCCTTCTGAACCGAGGACGACCGCCGCATAAAGGGGAAATCCAGCGCCCACCATGCGATTCCCAGAAACGGCACCCAAAACAGTTCTCTTTTCAGGAAGAATTTCAGCATCGGGGCCTTGCCGTGAAAGACCTTTTGTAGCACAACGATATCAACCCAGGACTGATGATTGGCTACCACCAGGTACCACTTATTGGGATTCAGGGTGTCGATGCCTTCCACCTCCCAGTGAATGTCTTTAGTGTAGCGCAAGCCCAAATTATTTACGGCAATCCAGTTCTGGCCGAGGGCATTCAATAATCTGCTACAGAAAATGCGCCAACCATTGATAGAGATAACGAGCTTCAGCAGACGCCACCAAAAACAGCAGCGAACACCAGAAAATCGTATTCACGGCAACCACAACCAGGGAGAAAACCCCGCGGAGGGGATCAGGCAAAGACTCGAGCATGGTCCAGATGAGTTCCTTTCACTAAAGATGCATAGCTCCTGCAGCCATCGAGTTAACGGCAACTCCACAATAGAAAACATTTCAAGCCTAAAATTTCTCTCTCGTCAAGGTTTCAACCCTCAAAATCCGGTGCTTTCGCAAAAAACACACCACCCCATGCGGCTAAGGAGGTGTCCAAAAATAAGACACCTTCTTTTACCACGAAGATCACGAAGGTCACGAGGGTCAACAACTTATCACTTCGTGTTCTTCGTGCCCTTCGTGGTTTGAGAAAGGGTCGAAATGAGAACAAGTTATTTTCTGACAAGCGCTAAGTACAACTGCGCAGATTCAGTTGACCGAAATTCGGCATGTCATTCCCGCAGGTTTTGGCGAGTTGTGGTGAGCCGTTTCTTGTAGAAACGCAAAAACTCGGCAGGGGAAAGGAGTTGAACCCCGTGACAAAGCTTGGCAGGAAAATGAGCCTGATTTCCGGTAACCAGACATGCTGCCTGACCGGTAATGGCCACCTCCAGGAAAGGTTCGTCATCAGGGTCAGGCAAGGGATGCGCGAGAGGCGCAGCGGCCACCGTTTGTCCACGGTGTTCGATATGGTCCAGGAGAGCAGTGACTTTGTCTTCTTCAAACCTGAATTTCGGGCGGCGTAGAACTTCATCGTACTCCGACAGGATGCGGGCATCAACAGAGGGGGTCAGGACCCCGGACGACACCATGCGGAGAATCTCTGCGCAAGGCCCGAACGGCGATAAAAGACCGGCAACGAGAACGTTGGTGTCGAGGACAATGTTCATCTCATACGTTTCTTACGTTCGTCGCGCACGGCCTTGATTTCAGCATCGATTTCGTCAGGCGGCAAGCAGTCGGTGCCCTGTTCGACCGAACGGCGCTGAAGCGCCGCAACCGCCTCGATGGCGCGCGCCTGCCGGAATGCCGACAAGGCCTCTTCCAGGTTTGATTCGTTCACCGCGGCGAGAATCGCGATGGGCCGCCCGTTGCTGGTGATGACCATTTCTTTTTCCCTCGGCAGATCTTTCCAAACCTGCCCCGACTTGCCTCGCAAATCACGTACACTTAAAAATTTCATTGTCTTGATCTCCATTTGCGCCCCCAATAGCATACGCAATTGTCACTCAAAGTCAACGCCCCATTTCCAAATTCATTCCCTTTCAAACTACAGGCCTTCGTACTTTGCCAAAGGATGATTGTATGACTGTAAAGGCCAAAAGGGTTCAGAATCGGCCGACCAAGGACTCATCAGGGACAAAATGGTGGCTCAGCCAGCCTGATTCCATACTCAATTCCGTACTGTAAAATCCATCGCTTCAGCGAGATGCAAGAATACAATCTTCAGGCAGCCTCTTGGAGTCCCATTGTGGCGTTGCTGTGTCACGGCTTCTTTAAAGCTGCCTCAAAGGGATTATTGAATCCGGTCCTATTGGCAGGATGTTTCTTTTGTTCAGGGCGGACTTTGGTTGAAGGCGGCTTCTCGCTTTTGGATTGTTCGGCCTTGGGCGTTGAAGACGACTTCATGGAAAGGGAGATGCGACTGCGCTCCAGATCCACCTCGACAACCGTCACGGTGACCTGTTGGTGAACGTGGACCACCTGTCGGGGGTCGCTGACGAAGTGGTCGGAAAGTTCGCTCACGTGGACGAGGCCGTCCCGGTGGACGCCGATGTCCACAAACGCCCCGAATGCCGTAACGTTGGTTACGATGCCTGGGAGCTTCATCCCGGGTCTCAGGTCCGCGATTTTTTCGATTCCCGGTGAAAAGGAAAAGGCCTCGAATGTCTTTCGCGGGTCGCGGCCCGGTTTGGCCAGTTCGGCAAGGATATCGTGGAGGGTCGGGAGCCCGGCCTTTTCGGTAACGTAGCGGGAGGGGTCGATGGCCTTTCGGAGCGTCGCCTCGCGCAGCAGTTCGCTCACCGCACGGCCCAGATCCCGCGCCATGTGCTCGACGATGGGGTAGGCTTCCGGGTGAACGGCGCTCGCATCGAGAGGGTTCGATCCCTCGCGGATGCGCAAAAAGCCGGCGGCCTGCTCGAAGGCTTTGGGACCAAGCCGGGGAACTTTCTTCAGCTTCTCCCGTGACGGAAAGGGGCCATTTTCATCCCGATAGGTCACGATATTTTTAGCGAGCTGCGGCCCCAGCCCCGAGACATAGGCGAGGAGATGGGAGCTGGCGGTGTTGACTTCGACGCCGACCGCGTTCACACAGCTCATGACGGCGTCGTCCAGGCTTCTTTTCAGCGCGTTCTGGTCGACGTCGTGCTGGTACTGACCAACCCCAATGGCCTTGGGATCAATTTTGACCAGCTCTGCCAGGGGGTCCATCAGGCGTCTGCCGATGGAAATGGCGCCGCGAACGGTTACGTCATGCTCGGGAAATTCCTCACGGGCGGCGCTGGAAGCGGAATAGACGGAGGCCCCGCTCTCATCCGTCATAATGATCTGAACGCCTTGCGGAAGTTCGAGATTGCGGACAAATGATTCCGTTTCTCTGCCGGCGGTGCCGTTGCCAATGGCGATGGCTTCAATTTCGAAATCGGCGGCAAGCTTCTCCATGCGTTCAGCAGCTTTCGCTAAGGACTGGGCCCCCGAATGCGGGTAGATGGTCTCGTTGTGGATGAGTTTTCCCTGGCGATCGAGGCAGACCACTTTGCACCCGGTGCGAAAGCCCGGGTCGATGGCCATGAACTTCCTGGAGCCCAAAGGAGGCGCCATCAAGAGGTGGCGGAGGTTGTCGCCAAAGATCAGGATGGCTTCATGGTCGGCGCGCTCCTTCGACCATTGCTTCGCCTCGGTTTCGAGGGAGGGTGCAAGAAGCCTCTTGTAGCCGTCCTGGACGGCAGCGCGGACCTCCCGGGCGGCAGCTGAATCGCCCTTGACGAAGAGCGCTTCAAGAATGGAAACGGCGTCATCTTCGGGCGGCGTGATGTGGAAGCTCAGAAAGCCCTCCTTCTCGCCGCGGCGCACGGCTAGAATCCTGTGCGATGGGGCTTTCCGAAGAGGCTCTTCCCATTCGTAATAGTCGCGGTACTGGATGCCCTCGCTTTCTTTCCCCGAAATCACCCGGGAGCGGATGACTCCCCGATCGGTGAAGAGCATTCGCAGCTTGGCCCGTGCCTCGGGATTCTCGTTAATCCGTTCGGCGATGATATCGCGAGCGCCCGCAAGGGCCTCCTCGGCGGAAGCGACTCCCATTTCCGGGTTGATGAAGCGCTGGGCTTCGGCAGGCGGGTCGGTGGCGGCGTTCTGGAGTAAGAGCATGTCAGCGAGGGGCTCCAGTCCTCTTTCCCTGGCAATGGTGGCCCGGGTTCGGCGCTTCGGCCGGAAGGGCAGATAAAGATCTTCCAATCCCGCCAGGGTTTCAGCCTGGAGCACCTTGGCCTTCAGCTCATCGGTCAGTTTCCCCTGGTCTTCGAGGGATTTTAGGACCGTCTCCCGGCGTTTATCGAGGGCCTCGAGCTGCCCGAGCCGCTCGCGAATCGCCGTGATGGCGGTCTCACCCAGGGAGCCGGTAGCTTCCTTGCGGTATCGGGCAATGAAGGGAATCGTCGCCCCCTCTTCCAGGAGCCGGGCGGCGGCCTGGACTTGAAGGGACGGGAGCTGAAGTTCGGTGGCGACAAAAGCAATATGCTGTTCGTTCATGGGGGCTTACGTGTCCTCTTCGACATCACGGATCGAGCATTATCCTGATTAGGTGTTGCCTCAGGCTGCGGCGGGTTCGCAGCCGTGGCTCCTGTTAACCGCATCAGCGTCAACCGGAAGACGCCCATGGGCGAATCCGCTCTCGATCTTCCGGCTGGCCGAGATCAACAGAGTTAGTTCTACCAGATATGCTTTAGCGTTTGGAGGCGAAACATCGCAGCATCATACTTGTTCCCTTCTCGTGCATCGGAAGTGTTTAGGCCTGAACAAGGCGCCGTGTGGGCATTCTTTATGTAACCCCTTCAGGGTAATTACTTTTGCTGGCGCCATCATCCCCAGGGTGGCGCTATCGCTGACCCTGGGCTGATCTATTGAGCCCTTTCAGGGCAAAAAGACCAGCCGCTGATCCTGGGTTGATCTATTAACCCCTTTCATGGCAGAAAGACCAGCCGCTGACTCTGGGCTGATTTATTAAGCCCTTTCAGGGCAAAAAGACCAGCCACTGACCTTGGGCTGATCCATTGGGCTCTTATCAGGGCAAAAAGATCAGCTCGATGTATAGGGGAGGGTTTCCCGAGCTGGAGGAAACGTGAGTTTTGGGTTAAATTGAATTGCATCGCAGCATACTGGGATGATAGGTGATGGTGAATTATTTGCGTCGGGATATTTCCCCATCAGGCTGTTTCTAGACCGGATCATTGGAGGGTTGGCACATGGGGCCGAGGAATACGCGGGCGGAGCTGGAAAAAACCTATCGGGAGCGAGCGCTCAAGGTTTTGCCGTGGATCTGTGCCCGGTGTGGGCGTGAATTTACCGGCAAGCGGTTGAAGGAACTCACCGTCCATCACAAGGACCACAACCACCGGAACAATCCCCCCGACGGCAGCAACTGGGAACTGCTCTGCCTCTACTGTCACGACAATGAGCACTCGCGGTCGCTGGACGGGGAATGGTATGACGACGTGACGCCCGGTGATGACCAGGAGCCACGCTCCACGTTCAAGCCGTTCGCCGGGCTCGAAGCCTTGCTGAAGAAGAACAGCGACTGATCCTGTTCATCCTCAGGGATCAGGGTTCGGCAGGGTCGGGAAAGTGGTGCAGTGAGGCTATTGAGTATGGAGCAGCATAAATGAGTGTCCGAATTCCAGTCGTCATGCCCGCGAAGGCGGGCATCCAGTTTTTTCTCCTGGATTCCCGCCAAAAGCATGCGGGAATTACGTGCAGTATTTCGATCACTTCATTGTGCGGAGCTGTACCAAGAAACTATACTCGCGAAGGTTCAAAAGCTTCATTTTCACGCGGAGACGCAGAGGACGCAGAGTTTTATACCAAGGGCTTTTCTCCGCGGTCTCCGCGTCTCTGCGTGAGGGAAAAACGGCAACTTCTCAAGCTAAATAAGTATATCTCAAGACCGGCTCATATCGTCACCCCGGCGGAAGCCGGGGTCCAGAACCCCACGGAAATCCTGAATTCCGGCATTCGCCGGAATGACGATTGAGAGTGTCTTGACCATTTTGAGATAGTTTCCAAAAGCATGCGAGAATGACGACCGGGGATAATGGACACTTTATTTTGCCGTGCGGAACCGAGTAGGGAGGACGTGCTGCGCAATAATCAGGGCGCAGGCCTCAGAAGTTCGATTTCGTTCGATACGGTCTTGACTGGCATCTGCTCGAAGGGCCTCCGACAAAAATCGACTCGAATCCGGTATTTGCCTTCGCGCAAATTAGCGGGCAGCGTCAGGGTAATGAAGTGCGATGCCTTTCTATCGGGTATGGCGATGCAGTCGGTGCCCTCCGGTGCTTTGATCGGGGCCTTCGTGATCGTGTTGTTGCCGCCGGAATCATCGACCAGGGCCACGTTGCGCTTGATCCCAAAGCCGAAATCACTTACCGAACAAAAAGACAGCCGCACCATGTCCCCGGCCCGGTACCGGTCATAGTCCGTGGACAGATAAATGTACCGGTTGTAGTCACTCTCTCCGGTTCTCACCTTCGAGGTCGCAGCCTCCCAGAACCTCGGCCTTGCGGCATCGAGGTGGACGCTCGCCCCGCCGTAGTGACCGATGCCGCAGCAATCCTTGCTCTTGATGAGCTCCCACAGTTTCTTGCCGTTCACCCCGTCGATGGCGAAATCGAGCGCCATCCCGTCCATGTGGATACTCGCCTTCGCTACATTGCCGCCCTTGTCCCTGAGCGTCGTATTGTAATCAGGACTGCGGTAGCCTGACTCCATTTTGATCAGCTTGCCCGGGGCAACCAGGTCGGAAAAATAGTCGAGCATGAACAGCAGCCGCGGTGAGATGTGTTCGTCTTTCTCCCTGGTCGGGAACTCAAACACTTCATCGATCTTGGCAAACCCCTCTTCGTTCAGGGAGCCATCAGGGTTGACCAGGGTCGCGGTCGCTTCCCGCCCGGTGTGCATATTCTTGATCTGCAGCTTGCCGTCGCCCATCAGGAAAAAACGACCCTGGCCGGTGTCGGCCCCAAGGATGGCGGGAAGCGAAAGAAGCAGGAGAAAGACCAGAGCAGGTTGGAGCCATCGCGGGGGTGTTGTGCGGAATGAAGTAATGAGTGATGAGTGATGAGTGATGAGTAAAAGCGTTTGATATGCAGATGTCATTTTCACTTAGACGGGTTTTCCAGTTGTGCAGCGATACTCGTTAAGGTTCAAATGTTTATTTTCCCACCGCAGAGGACACAGAGGCCGCAGAGAGAATCATTGGTTTTCTCTGCGATCTCAGCGTGCTCTGCGGTTAATTCCCAAGTGTGCCACAATGAAGGTTCTCAGCCTAAACGAGTATACTTGCCTCGTGATATGAGCAGGTTTCTGGAGACTCCATATCCAAATGTGGGTATCCAGGAGGAGTCTCACCGCTGCAGAACCTCCCATTCCTGTGCATCCATCAGCGGGGAAATAATGTCTCCCTCAATCTTCCAGGTGGCTCGAAACAATCCCAACCAGGATTCGGGCTTCTCGGGAGGCGGAGGGGGAATCACCCGGGCAATGGGCTCACCCTTTCGGGTTATGGTTATCGGCTGTCCTGCCCGCTTCACTCTATCCAAAAGAGCCAGGCAGGTTGCCTTGAACTTTGAAATGGGCACGGCTTCCATCACACAGGACCTCACTATCCTCTAAATTGAGCGATTCCATTGCACGGGGTGGGAGAATCCCCGATTCTTCGCGGGCGGGGATAAACCCGCCCCCTGAGTGGGTTGGCCAGCCTCTCGTAGGGGCGGGCTTTACGCCCGCCCGGATCGGTGACCGGACCCTCAACATCGCTAAAATTGGGTATCCATAAATTTCGAGAATTTTTAACATGGTCAAGCAGCATGGTCAACTGGCTCAACGGCGCTCTGTCATAAACTGGAATCAGCGATGATTGCGGACAAGAAATCCATGCGAAAGTCGGCACAAGGAGGTTGACATTTGCGAAGGCATGATACAAAGTGCGTTCACTTTTTTGTCCAAGTATCGGAACCTTTCAGTTCAGTCCAACACGTTTCAAGAGGGGGAAAATCATGCGATGCCGAAAGTTGTTCTGTGGTCTGTTGGTTGCTCTGGCGATTTTGGGGCTGTGCGGGTTGTCTTATGCCGACTCCGAGAAGGTGCAGTTTCCGGACAACGGTCACTTCTATCAACGGATCGACTCGCCGTTGCCCTGGGATGGGGCAACCTACAAATGTGAAAGTCTGGGGGGTTACCTCGCGACCATCACCTCTTCCAATGAGAATGGCTTTGTTCTCAATGAACTCGTCTATCTTCAAGCCCAAGACGACATTTGGCTAGGCGGAACGGATAAAAAGAAGGAAGGCGACTGGAAGTGGGTGACGGGTGAGGCATGGGATTATACAAATTGGTGGGCCGGCTACCCTGATAATAGTCATCCTGGGGAGAATTATTTAGCAATGGGGGCAACTAACGGGCTCTGGTATGATTGGGGACCGCCTAGGAACTTTTCTGCTGCTTATCCCTTCGTCTGCGAGTTCGAGAACAAGTGTCCTGTAATCACTTCCTTTACAGCCACCCCAATCTCCGGTCCTGCCCCTCTGAAGGTGACTTTCACCTGCAGTGCCAAAGATCCCGATGGCAAGATTGTCAAGTATTTGTGGGACGTCAATGACGACAACGTTACCGATAAAAAAACTAACAAAAACACCCTCGCGTACCCTTACACCAAGGACGGAGTCTATTACGCCAAGGTCAAAGTCCTCGATGATATGGACTGCAACGCAACCTCGGAGACTATCGAGATCAGAGTCGGTGATGATCCTGACCTGATCGGCAGGGTTCAGAAATACGAATTTGCCAAAGGCGGCGGGCAAATCCACATGGAATTCGAGGTGAGCAACGTCGGCATCCTGCCGGCCGGACCCTTCACCGTAAGCTTCTATCTGTCCACAAATGGAACTACTCCAGCCAAGACTCCATTCAAGGAATTTCCATTGGATGGTCTCGGCGGCGGAAAAAGCCAAACCCTGACCTTCGACCAAACTTTCTCGACGGCCATTTATGGCAAATACATCCTCGTTTATGTAGATGCTGGCAAGGCCGTGGATGAGCTCAACGAAACCAACAACATTACGAGCATTGTGATTCAGCAGCTCAAAAAGAAGATCCCTTAGAAATCGTCCAAAAACATTCATTACAGAAACCTGTGGAGCGTCGGGCGGGCTTAAAGCCCGCCCCGACAAGAGCTGAGGTGATGAAAAGGTTGGGCAAATCATTGTGATGGCGTGTTTTATATAACCCCTTCGGGGTAGATATTGTTGTTGTGCCTGGTTACCCAGGGTGGCGCCAGCGCTGACCCTGGGCTAAGTTATGGAGCCCCTTCAGGGCAAAAAGACCTAATCCAGGAAACCCTTCAGGGCAGTGTGGCAGCTTGATGCATTTGGGGTTTAACCCTGTCCGATTGAACAACTGTTCGTGTCTCCCCGTCTTCCCCTCTCTGTGATACTAATGCCGAGTTTCTTGTTTATTTGACAAGATTTTCTTTGGAACCTGTTGGTATCGTTAAAATTTCCACCCAGTTTTGGTTGTGGCTATGCCGCGCTGTGTCTCCCGCTCTCCAGGTCTTCCCCTCCGCGAGTCTCCCGCTGATTTCAACAACATTCACTGCCGCCCGGCACGAAAATCCGCGAATAGAAGTCTTTGCCTGAGAGGAGAATGTTACCGGTTTACTTCTCCATTTTTTGTCTTCCCAAAGTGTGGTAAGAGGGAGCGTGAGATTTCTTCGCGATCTTTCAATGAGCGGTTTCAGGGAAAACAGGAATGGAGAGCACATTTTTATCCCGGTATCAGGAATCCATCGATTACCTTTTTGGTCTCCAGAAGTATGGCATCAAGTTCGGCCTGAATTGCACGGATAACCTTCTCAGCCGCCTGGGGAACCCTCATCATCGCCTGCGCTGCATCCACGTTGCCGGGACCAACGGCAAGGGGTCCACGGCGGCCATGCTGTCCGCCATTCTGAAACGGCACGGCTTGCGTGTCGGCCTCTATACCTCACCCCACCTGGTGCGGTTCACCGAACGGTTCCGCATCAACGACGAGGAGGTGTCTCCCGAGCGCATCCTGGAGGTTTACGGCCGCGTCCGACAGGTTGTCGATGATGCGGAGCCGCCCACCTTCTTCGAAATCGTAACGGCCATGGCGTTTCAATATTTCGCGGAAGAGGAGGTGGACTGGGCCATTGTGGAGGTCGGGATGGGGGGGCGGCTGGATGCCACCAATGTGATCCGACCTGAGGTCAGCGTGATCACGAACATCTCGTTCGACCATGAAGAGTATCTGGGAAAAACCCTGGCAGCCATTGCTCGCGAGAAAGCGGGGATTATCAAGCATCAGGTCCCGGTTGTCACCGGCACCCGTCAACCGCTGGTGCAGGCGATTCTCAAAGCTACCTGTCTGCGCCGGGAGGCGCCCCTCTTTCGCCTCGGGAAAGACTTTCGGGTGAGGCGCAATACCGATGGGTTCATGCGCTATCAGGGGCTGAGACGGCGCTTCCCGTCGCTGGAACTCAACCTTGTGGGCTGGCATCAGTTCTGTAACGCGGCCCTCGCTATCGCCACGCTCGAAGTCCTGGAAAGGCAGGGTGCCTTGAGTCTGAACCCTGGAGTCATTGAGGAGGGCCTGCTTCAGGTTTCCTGGCCGGCTCGACTCGAGATCCTGCAGCAAAAGCCGCTCATCGTCCTCGACGGAGCCCATAATCCGCAGGGGGCTGAGTGCTTGCGTGAGGCCTTGAAACAATTCTTCCCCAAGCGCCGCCTGCACCTGGTTCTGGGGATCATGGCGGACAAAAACATCCGCGGTATCCTTAGCCGACTGCTGCCGCATGCCGAGACCGCCATATTTACCCAGCCCAAATATGGGCGAAGAGCTGACCCGGAGCTGCTGAGGCAGCTTGGAAAACCCTACATCCACAAACAATATGTTGTTCCGGACCCGAAATTGGCCATCCAACAGGCGCAATCCCTTGCGGCCCCGGAAGATGTGATCTGCATTACGGGCTCGCTTTACTTCGCCGGCGAAATCAAGGAGCTCTTCGGGGAACCGACAGGTTATTACAGGAGTCAGGAGTCAGGAGACAGGAGTCAGGAGTCGGAGACGGAGTCAGGAGTCGGGAGACAGAAGTCAGGAGTCAGGAGACGGAAGTCGGGAGTCAGAAGTTATTGTCGTAAAGGTTTAAATGTCTCATTAATTCGCGCAGAGCCGCAGAGGACGCAAGGATATTTCTGTCCGAAGCCTTTCTCCGCGATCTCCGTGCCGCCGCGCGAATTTAAGAGTGACAGTTCGCAAGCCAGTCCACTATAGGACACAGAAGTCAGGAAACAGAGGTCAGGAACCGGAAGGCGGAGATTAGAAGGCAGAAATCGAAGGTGGGAAGTCGGAAGACGGAAATCAGGAAGAGCAATAGTGATTATTGCGCGCTTTTCTTCGACCGCTGCATGCGTCGTTCGACCAGTTGTCATCGCCAGCGAAAGACGACGAATATGGCCATTTTACCCCGGCTGACCAAGGGGCATGCCGAAACGCCACGTGCGCGTCATCCCCAAGGGGCTCACCCTCAAAGCGTGCCTCCCCATGAATCATTGGTCCGCACTTATCAACCATCAACCATCAACCATCAACCGCCTTTCATCAACCATCAACCATCAACCATCAACCGCCTTTCATCAACCATCAACCGCTTTTCATCACTCACCAAGCTTCTTGCGCTTTGCTTCTGGTCCTTCCTGCTATGCTTTCACGGCAATCCCGGGCTCGCCGCCACGGACGCCACACTGAAAAGCGGGCTGAGTCAGAAAACCTTTATCAGTTCCACGCAAGACACCTGGACGGTGGAAGCGGGCACGATCATTTACGATTACGAAAAGAAGGTGTACGAAGCAGACGAGAATGTCCGGGTGACTTCCGTGGAACGTTCAATCCAGGCGGATTGGGCGCTCCTGGACACGCAGAAGCAGCAGGTTGAGCTCAAAGGGAAGGTCCTGATGCGATTCGGCAATAACTGGCTTCAGGGCGACCACGTCATCTGGAACCTGGACTCGGAAACCGGTTGGGTGGACGGCGGAATGGTCTATTTTGCGGAAAACCATTTTTACGTGGAGGGGAAATCCATTACCAAGACAGGCCCCAATACCTATGACCTGAAGGACGGCTTCCTCACCAGCTGCAATCCCGCGGATGCCGACTGGAAGATCAGGTACGGCCACATGGAAGTGGAGATGGGTGGCTATGCGTGGATCAAGCACACCTCGTTTTGGGCGCGCAAGGTTCCCCTGCTCTACACCCCCTTGCTGGGTCTGCCGGTTAAGCAGGAGCGGCAGTCGGGATTGTTGCTTCCCTGGTTTGGCATGTCTACGCTCAACGGCGTCGAAGGCGAATTGCCTTTCTACTGGGCGATCCGCCAGGATATGGATGCCACTTTCTACGGGCGCATGATGCAGAAAAGAGGCTGGATGAGCGGCCTGGAATACCGCCTGAATAATGAGAAGTTCGGGGAAGGGACGTTACAGTTCAACTACTTGAATGACCAGGCAGATGCTGCTTACGAGGCGGAGCAGGGCTATCCCCTGGAAACCAGAAATCGCTTCTGGGTGCGTTCCCGCTATAACCTGAATCTTCCCAGCCAGATCAGCGCCAAGCTCGATGTCGATGTGGTCAGCGATTCCAACTACTTAAAGGAATTTGTCGGACGGTTCTACGTCGTATGACCATTCCAACAGCATTTTCCGGCAGCGATTCGGGCGCGGCATTCTCAATGACAACACCGTTTCGAGTCGAGAATCCACCCTTTATCTGGAGCGCCCCACGGAAGCCACCGTGCTCAGTCTGGATACCCGCTACTGGGACCAGACTGACAAGGCGCTGCGAGACCTGACTCTGCAAAGGCTTCCGTCGCTTGGCTTCAACGCCATCCCCTACATGGATCGATGGTTTGCCTTTATACTACACCATGGAAAGTTCCTGGACCGACTACTGGCGCTCTGAAGGGACCAAGGGAAACAGAGTGGACCTCTTTCCACGCCTGGCCTATCCCCTCCACTGGAATTCCTTCCTGGATGTGGAACCATCGGCCGGGGTGCGTTCCACCACTTACCTGGTGGACTGGCAGGACAATTCGCGCAACTCCCTGCAGGGAAGACTGCTCTCCGATTTGCGCCTGGAATTAAGCAGTCGCCTGAATCGCGTCTATCCCATGAATGTTGGCGATTACCAGGCCGTTCAGCATGCCATAAGGCCTGAGTTCATTTATGAATACGTACCCGAGGTCAACCATGAAAACATCCCGAGCTTCAGCCAGTTGGATAAGGACCAGGCGCGTCATGACGTGCTTTTCGGCTTTTCGACCTTTCTGACCACCAAGGAAACCCGAAAAGATGCTGAAGACAACCCTGTCACCAGCTTCCGGGAAGCGGTGAGGTTTGAAGCCCTGCAACAGTTTAACATTGAGGAACCACCGCTTGACCCGTTGTTAAATCCCGAACCCAAAACGGGCCTTGCCGACCTCTCCCTGCGCCTGGACTTGATGCCCAAAAGCTACCTGACGCTGACCTATGATGCCATTTTGCTTCCCGATGAGGGCCGGTCGAAGCAGCAGGATTTCATTATGAGTTTCGATAGCGGCCGTGGCCAGCTCCTGCGCTTGGGCTATCAATATCGTAACGGTTTCGCCATTGACGAAGTCATCGCCGAAGTGGGCCTGAAGCTGCTGTCCAATGTCTACCTCACTACCTATCACGACTATTCCTTCGATAAGCAGGAGCTCTTCAACCAGGCTTACGGCATCAGGTACATCCGCGGTTGTTGGGGAATTGGTTTCATCTTTCAGAGGGAGGCGGGTGACAACCGCTTCCTGGTTTCGCTCAATCTCCTGGGAATCGGCTCTCTGGGCAGCCTTCATGGTATGGGATCGCTCGGCTCGATCAATCCTGCAACGGGGAGCTGGTGAGGGCTTGTCGTCTGCTTCTCTCGAACGCTCTCAAGACTCACGCGGAGGCGCAGAGTCGCGGAAATACCGGAAGAAGCTCCGCGTTCTCCGCGTCTCCGCGTGAGGATGGTTCAGAGGAGATCACCCTGATTCGTGATGATCCACGAAAAAAAAACGACGAATTTGCTGCCTGAGAGAACGTCTTGCTTGACAAGCGCAGGGGGATCTTTTATAGATCACAGCTTCGAGTTTTACATTTTCCTCGAAGGTGGAGAATATTCTAATGAAAACAATTAGTGCCAAATTTGAACCAGGTCAGCGCAAATGGATCCTGGTGGACGCCGAAAATCAGGTGCTGGGAAGGCTGGCATCCCACATCGCCATGAGGCTCAGGGGAAAGCACCTGCCGCATTTCACCCCCCATGTCGACCTCGGGGACTTTATCGTCGTGATCAATGCCGAGAAGGTCCAGCTTACGGGCAGGAAATGGGACCAGAAGGTATACTACCGGCACACCGGGTATATGAGCGGAATCAGGGCAATCACGGCGCGAAAGCTGAACCAGGATAAACCCGAACGGATGATCCGGCTGGCGGTGTGGGGTATGCTGCCGAAGAACCGGCTGGGCCGGAAGCTGATCAAAAAGCTGAAGATTTATCGTGGTGCCGAGCATCCTCACGAGGCGCAGCAACCGCAGCAGTTGTCGCTATAGGACTGATCACAGAATGGGGAGATTTGAGTGATAGCGGAACAACGTTTTTACGCAACAGGAAAGCGGAAGACGGCAGTAGCCAGGGTCTGGTTGCAGCCCGGTGCCGGGCGGGTGACCATCAACAAGAAGCCGCTGGATCAATACGTCGATCGCGAGACCGCCAAGATGGTGATCAACCAGCCGCTGGTCTTGACCGGTACCTTCGGCAAGATGGATGTGGCCGTTAACGTGCATGGCGGTGGCACCTCGGGACAAGCCGGCGCCATCCGGCATGGGATCACCAAGGCCCTCCTGGAATTCAATCCGGAATTTCGCGAGGTCTTGAAGCGGGCAGGGTTCCTGACCCGCGACCCCCGTGCGAAAGAACGGAAAAAGTACGGTCAACCTGGTGCGAGGGCTCGCTTCCAATACTCGAAGCGGTAAGGCTGATCGCGGGAACCGGTCCAACGAAAGAAAGCTGGCAGGCGACCTCGGTCTGCTGAAGAATATCTATAGGGGTACCAGGCGGATGGTTTGGTACCCCTATATTTATCATAGCCGAGGACGGAATGGGTGTGGGCGCCCGTCTTGGCGGGACCAGGGTGACAAGTTTTCCGCTCTCCTGACGTCCGACCTCTGAATTCTGACTTCCGTTACAAGCGAGGCAGGAAATGTTACGGGTGGCTATTGCCGGAGCTTCCGGCTATACGGGTTTTGAGCTGGTTCGCATCTTGAGCCATCATCCTCAGGTGGTACTCACCACCATCACCTCCCGGCAGCAGGCCGGACTGCGCCTGGATGAAGTCTATCCGGCGTTCAAAGGTCATTGTGAGCTGGTTTTCGCCAACACCGACCCCGAGATCCTGGCTGCCGACGCCGATCTGGTATTTACGGCCCTCCCTCATCAGGCGGCAATGGATATCGTCCCGGAACTGTTAGAGCGGGGGGTAAAGGTCGTCGATCTCAGCGCCGATTATCGCCTGAAGGACCCCATGGTGTACGAGGCATGGTACCAGGCGCACAAAACTCCCGAGCTGCTCCCGGAGGCTGTATACGGCCTGCCTGAGCTCCATCGCGACCGCATCCGCACCGCCCGCCTGGTAGCCAACCCCGGATGTTACCCAACCAGCGTCATTCTTGCGGTGGCCCCCCTTCTTGACAAGGGCCTGATCGAACACCGGACCCTGATTGCCGATTCCAAGTCAGGGGTAACGGGAGCGGGACGCGGGGTTTCTTTGTCCGTCCATTTCTGCGAGGTGAGCGACAGCTTCAAGGCTTACAAGGTCACGGAACATCGACACACTCCGGAAATGGAGCAGGAATTGACCACTCTTGCCGGGGAACCGGTTTGCCTCACCTTTACGCCCCACCTGGTGCCCATGAGCCGGGGGATCCTGAGCACGGTCTATGCCACGCTGAGGGATGAGGCCACGGCGGATCATATCGACGAGGCTTTTGCTTCCTTTTATCGGGAGGCCCCCTTCGTTCGACTTTGTGGTCGCGGCGACCTGCCCACGACCCTGCAGGTGCGCGGCAGCAATTATTGCGACCTCGGCTGGCGCGTGGATTTACGGAACCGGCGGGTGATCGTGGTAGCGGTGATTGACAACCTGACGCGGGGAGCGTCCGGCCAGGCGGTGTGCAATATGAACCTCATGAGCGGCATGGCGGAGGAGCTCGGACTCAATTATGCCCCGTGGCAGCCGTAGTGGCGTTCGAAGCTAAACCAAAACGCAACTTCAAACTGACTCTCGAGTACAACGGCTCGCAGTATCACGGATGGCAGCGCCAGCATGGCGTAATGACGATCCAGGAGGTGCTCGAGTCCCGACTGGAAATCATCCTGGGGGAACCGATGAGGACGCGGGCTTCGGGTCGAACCGATGCCGGGGTCCACGCCCGGGGGCAGGTGGTCAATTTCTACGCGCATACCGCGCTCGAGCCCGCAGAAATACAACGGGGGCTCAACGGTCTCCTGCCATCCGATATCGTGGTCCTGCACGCGGAAGAAGTCGACCACGCTTTTCACGCCCGATTTTCTGCGGCAGGCAAGCGATACGAGTATCGCATTCTCAACCGGGAGGCGCCGTCTGCCCTCGAAAGGCATTTTGCCTGGCATATCCGCAACCCCCTTGACCGGTCGGCGATGAGGGCATGCCTGGCAAGCATCGTGGGACTTCATGACTTCTCAGCCTTCATGGCTGCCGGGTCGCCGGTGAACTCGACGGAGCGGGACCTCTATCGGGCTGCGATCGAGGCTCCAGATGCGCACCATCTGGTTTTCCTGTTTGAGGCGAACGGTTTCCTGAGGCACATGGTGCGAAACCTGGTCGGCACCTTGGTGGAGGTGGGAAAAGGCAAGCTTGCACCGAACGATTTTTCGCGCTATTCTTGCCAGCAGGGATCGACGGCAGGCAGGCATGACCGCTCCTGCCCATGGACTCTATCTCGTTTCTGTCCGGTACGAAGGACTCACCGGGCAGTGATCAAGGAAGAAGGATTGATCATGAAACTGGCGCAACGGGTGACGCGAATCAAACCATCGGCAACCTTGGCCATCAATGCCAAAGCCAAGGCCTTGAAGAAGCAGGGAGCACATATCGTCAATTTTGGCGTGGGTGAGCCCGATTTCGATACGCCGCAGTACATTCAGGAGGCTGCGATCCAGGCCATGCGCGACGGTCAGACCCGATATACCGCCGTGAGCGGCGTCGACGAGCTCAAAGATGCCGTGCTGCAAACCTTGCACAAGGACTACGGACTCGCGTATCAACGTGAAAACATCCTCGTCTCCTGCGGCGGCAAGCATGCTCTCTACAACCTTCTGCAAGCCCTCATCGGGCCTGGGGACGAAGTCATTATCCCGGCCCCGTACTGGGTTTCGTACCCGGACATGGTGGCGTTGGCCGGCGGTACGCCCGTGATGGTGCCCTGTCTCGAGGCCAACGGTTTCAAAATGCAGCCCGAACAACTGGAACAGGCCATTACCCCGAGCACCCGCCTGCTCATCTTCAACAGCCCTTCCAATCCTACCGGGGTGCATTATCGTCGTTCCGAGCTCGAGGCGCTCGCGGCCGTGCTGCTCCGCCATGAGCACGTAAGCATTGCTTCCGATGACATCTATTACCGGATTCTTTTCGCCGGTCATGAGTGGGCCAATCTGGCGATGGTGCGCGAGGAATTGCGGGAGCGCACCTTCATCGTCAACGGGGTGAGCAAGACCTATTGCATGACCGGTTGGCGGATTGGCTACCTGATCGGGCATGCCCAGGTGGTGAAAGCGGCTACCGATGTCCAAAGTCAATCCACGAGCAACCCGACGAGCATTTCACAATTTGCCGCAGCTGCGGCCTTGAATGGAGATCAGCAAGAGGTCGGGGAAGATGGTCCGGATCTTTGAGCAGCGCTGTCACTATGTCCTGGAGCGATTGGCGGCGCTGCCTCAAGTCACCTGTCCCGCGCCGGATGGAGCCTTTTACGTCTTTCCCAATTGCAGTGCCTATTATGGCAAGAAGACTCCTACCGGCATCATCAACTCTTCACTGGATCTTTCCGAATACCTTATGGAAGCAGCCCATCTGGCGCTCGTGCCCGGCAGCGCCTTCGGCGAAGACGACTGTATCCGCATATCGTACGCTCTTTCCATGGAAGACTTGAAAGAGGGCTTCGACCGGCTGGAAAGAGCCCTGCAAGCGTTGTCAGGATGACGAGGGCTCCAGCCTTCGGCCTCGACGCCGCCTGGTGATGCTGTTGAATTAGGGGATTTAGGAATTGAGGAATTAAGGGATTTAGGAATTGAGGAATTTGTACGTTGCGAGGCAAAGATTGTTTTGATTCCGCAAATTCAATCCCTGAATCCCTCAATTCCTCAATCCCTGAATTATTAATTCAACAACCCCGGCGACTCTGTTACTACCGCACGCCCTTTGGCGAGTTTCCCGAAACCGATGCTTGCGAGGCTTTTGTTCTCGCTGCCCCACCTTTCGTGTGGCGGGGATGTTGATCCTTATTTGTGCTTTTTTGAAGCTTTCGTGCACCTTGAGAATATGGTAGTTAGGCATTCGAGACGAGACGAATAGGGCGTCTCGAGTAACGACCAGTCTTCGAAGATCTTCAATAAGAGCCGACCAGCCGTTTGTAGGGAGGGAAAAATGGCCGATGTCTGTGAGTCAGCACCCGTTTCGACGCCCGCCCCCAGGCAACGATTTTCAAGGTTCTGGCCGGCTCTGTTTCTAGTCGTCACGCTGCTCACCGGGTGCACCATGGTCGGACCCGATTTCCTGCGCCCGACCGTGAGAGTTTCCGATCAATGGCTTGAGGCCAATGATCCCCGGATTGAAACCGCACCGGCGACTTACCGGGAATGGTGGAAAGCCTTCCACGATCCGGTCCTCGAGAACCTCATTCAGACCGCCTACCAACAGAACCTCTCCCTCCGTATTGCCGGCGTGCGGGTTTTTGAGGCGCGCGCGCAGCTCGGGATCGCCATTGGTGAATTCTATCCGCAAGCGCAACAGGCACTCGGATCAACAAGTTACAATCGAGCCAGCGAAACGTCCCCCTCGGCGCCCCAGCTGGGACAGGGCGCGGGGATTAGCTTTTCTTACATGCAGGCCCAGGGTGGTGTTGGAGCGAGCTGGGAGCTTGACTTCTGGGGTAAGTACCGGCGTGCCATACAGTCTGCCGACGCCAATCTGCTCAGTTCCATCGCCGCCTACGACAGCGCGCTGGTGACGCTGACCGGGGATGTGGCCAGCACCTATGTGCTGATTCGAACGCTGGAAGACCGCTTGCGAATCGCCGAACAAAACGTGGAGATCCAGAAAGAAAGTCTGAAGCTTGCCAAGGTGCGTTTCCAAACCGGCGTCACCAGCGATCGAGACGTGCAGCAGGCCATTGCCGAACTGAAAAACACGGAAGCGACCGTGTTCCAATATGATACTCAGTTGCGACAGACAAAGAACGCTCTTTGCACCCTGCTTGGCCTGCCGCCGAGCCGCCTGGATGATGTGCTTTCGGGGACCTCCGGGATTCCCAGGGCGCCCCTTCAAGTTGCGGTCGGCATTCCGGCAGACCTTCTGCGCCGACGCCCCGACATTCGCAATGCGGAATACCAGGCGATGGCACTCTGTGCGCAAATTGGCATCGCCAAGGCGGACCTTTACCCGGCGTTTTCTTTGTCGGGCAACTTCGGATTTCTCGCCAGTGATGTGGGGCAGTTCCAGCTTGGCGACCTGACCTCATGGAAAAGCAGGACCGGTGCCATTGGACCTGCGTTCCAGTGGAACGTGCTGAATTACGGTCAGATTACCAACCGCGTCAGGGTGCAGGACGCCCGGTTCCAGGAGGCGCTCGTCAGTTATCAGAACAGTGTGCTTCAGGCGCAACAGGAAGTGGAGAACGGCTTGGTCGCGTTCCTCAATGCCCAGGGAGAAATCGGCTCGCTTACCGAGGCTGTCAATGCAGCGAAGCAGGGTGCGGATCTGGCGATGATTCAGTACACCGAGGGCGTGACGGATTTTACGACGGTGCTTACTGCGCAGCAGAATTTGCTCAGATATCAGCTCAACCTGGCCGACGCCGACGGCGTAGCGCCGCAGAGCCTGATCGCCATCTATCGGGCGCTTGGAGGTGGCTGGGAGATCCGCGAAGGACACGACTTCATCCCGACTGAAATCAGGGACACCATGAAAGAACGCACGGACTGGGGCAATCTTTTGACCCCTGCGGCGGTCCGGCCGCCGGCGCCGGAGACCCCGGTCGGTGTGATTCGCGCCCCCGACTGGTAGAAGGGACAGGCTCGTGCTTTGTGTTCATGCTGGAGCAATGGGTGCGCCGCCACAGAAATAAGTGTCCAAACCACCTTCGTCATACCGGCCCAAGCCGGTATCCAGGAGGCTCTTCTGGATTACGGTTTTCACCGGAATGACGCATCGGGATCATGGTCCTTTTATGGCGACGAGCCGTACTAAGTTTAAGTGGGTTGGAGGAGAAAGATGAATATGGAACCGGCCAAGAATCGACCACCATTCTTCAGTATGAAGCAACCGAAGGACCAGAAGAGACTCCCTCGTGTGCCCCATGGGCTTCGCGGTTTGCAGAAGATCACCCTGGTGGCCCTGATGCTGTTTGCTACGACGACGTGCGGAGAGAGCAAGAACCAATACGTGGCGCCGCCGCCGCCCAAGGTGACGGTGGCAAAGCCGGAAGTGCGGACGGTTACCGAACATCTCGAATTCACCGGCAACACTGCGGCGTTCAATACCGTGAAGCTGGTGGCGCGGGTCCCGGGATACCTGGAAAAGATTCATTTCACCGATGGCGCCCGGGTGAAAAAGGGCGATCTGCTCTTCACCATTCAACAGGAACAGTACAAGGCGCAATTGAAGCAGGCCCAGGCCGAGGTCGCGGCGTCCAAAGCGAAACTCGACAACGCCACGACCGAATACAACCGCTATCTCAGCCTCTATAGACAGAAGGCGGGACCGGAAACGGCCGTCGATCAGTGGAAATATACCATGGAATCCGCCGCGGCGGCCCTGGAGAATGCCCAGGCCCAGGTAGCTCTGGCGAAACTGAATCTCAGCTACACGACCGTTACTGCGCCGTTCGATGGGCGGATGGGACGCCACCTGATCGATGTGGGCAATCTCGTTGGCGGTGGCGGAGGGGGCCAGGATACGGTCTTGGCAGAGATCAACCAGATTGATCCCTATTATGTCTATTTCACGATCAACGAGCGCGACCTGTTGCGAGTGATCGGCGAGCAGGATTTGGGTCGCGCCCGCGAGAAGACTCAGCGGAGTGAAGGTTACACGGTGTTTATGGGGCTTGCCAGCGATACCGGCTATCCCTACCGGGGAGTGCTCGATTTTGCGGCTATTACCGTCAATCCTCAGACTGGTACCTTGCAGCTGCGTGCAATCTTTCCAAACCCCAAGGGAGATGTCGTGCCGGGGCTCTTCGCCCGGGTTCAGGCACCCTATCAGGAGAACAAGAACGCGCTATTGGTGGCGGCCGATGCGGTCGGCTTCGATCAACTGGGCAACTACGTACTGATCGTCAAGGATAAGAACGTGGTCGAGCGCCAGCAGGTGGAAATCGGTGAACAGGTGGGCGCGATGCGCGTGATCAAGTCAGGCCTGACCGGCACTGAAAGGGTGATCGTCGATGGTCTGCTCAGGGCTGTTCCCGGACGCGAGGTGACCCCGGAAGAGGCCGGCAAAGCGGCCGCCGCGCCCTCAGCGGGAGGCGCTTCACCGGGATCGGATGGAGTCAGCCGAACCGGAGGCGCGACATGATCTCAACCTTTTTCATCAATCGGCCGATCTTCGCCAACGTCATCGCGATCGTTACCATCATCCTGGGCGCCGTTGCCCTGATGAATTTGCCGGTGGCGCAGTATCCGGAGATCGTACCGCCGACCATCCAGGTGACGACCAACTTCCCCGGCGGCAGTGCCACGGTCGTCGCCAATACCGTGGGCATTCCCATCGAGCAGGCGGTCAACGGCGTTGAGGGTTCGATCTACATGCAATCGACCAGCGGCAGTGACGGCAGTTATATCCTGACGGTCTCATTCAATGTCGGCACCGACCTGAACACCTCGCTGTCGCTGGTGCAGAACGCCGTCAACGGGGCTACGGCGCAGCTCCCTCCCGAAGTGCAGAGCCAGGGTGTCACAGTCAAAAAGGTGTCGACGAACATCCTCATGTTTGTCAGCCTTTTTTCGGACGACGACCGCTACGACGATAAATTCCTCAGCAACTACGCCATCATCAACCTCCAGCAGCCGCTCGCGCGCCTCCCCGGTGTCGGCCAGGTCAACGTTCTCGGAGCCGGCGCTTATGGCATGCGCATCTGGCTCGACCCCAACAAGATGCAGTCCTATGGGCTGACGACGATTGATGTGCTCGAAGCGGTCAAGAACCAGAATACCCAGGTCGCCGCCGGGCAGCTTGGCGGCCCTCCGGTGCCCTCCGACCAGTTGTTCCAGATCACCCTGACGACCCTCGGCCGCCTTTCCACAGTTGAGGAATTCGAGGACATCATTATCAAGTCAAAGTTCGGCCAGAGCAGCGGCAGTGCCCAGATTGTCCGTGTCAAGGACGTTGCCCGCGTCGAACTGAGCCAGCAGACCTTCTCGCAGTTCTCGACGATCAGCGGCCACAAGGCCGGCCATCTTGCCATCTACTCCCTGCCCGGCGCCAACGCGTTGACGGTGGCCGAGGAGGTTCGCCAGCAAATGGCGGAAATGAGCAAGACGTTTCCCGAGGGGCTCAAGTACCAGGCACTCTATGATACGACCCGCTTCATCAACCAGTCCATCAATGCCGTCTATCAGACCCTGCTCGAAGCGGGCATCCTGGTTTTGATCGTCATTGCGCTGTTCCTCCAGAACTTCCGGGCGATGCTGGTACCGGCCACGACGGTGCCGGTCACGATCATCGGCGCCTTCGCGGCGATGCTGGCCCTCGGCTTTACCGTTAACCTGATGACCTTGTTTGCCCTCATCCTCGCCATTGGGATTGTCGTCGACGACGCCATTGTCATCGTCGAAAACGCCTCGCACTACATTGAGACAGGGCTCTCGCCGCATGACGCCGCGATCAAGGCGATGGGGGAGCTGACCGGTCCGGTGGTCGGCATCACCCTCGTATTGACGGCGGTGTTCCTCCCGGCGGCCTTCATGCCGGGCATCACCGGCCAATTGTTCCGGCAGTTTGCCCTGGTCATCGCCTCCACCGCCGTCATCAGTGCGCTGAACGCTCTTACGCTGAAGCCGGCGCAGTGCGCCCTCTATCTCAAGCCTCGGCCCAAGGACAGGAAGATCAACTGGTTCTACCGCGGCTTCAACCGCGTCTATCAGGCGGTCGAAGACGCCTACATCGGCATGGTCAGCAGGATGGCGCATCATGTGGGCATCATGGTGGTGGTTTTTGTCGTCATCATTGCCGTCGCCGGGTACTTCTTCGGGCGCCATCCGACCGGGTTCCTGCCGACGGAGGATCAAGGCTACTGCATCATCGCCGCGGCATTGCCGGACGGGGCTTCGCAGCCACGGGTGGAAGAGGTGACGAAGAAAATCGGGGCGGTGGTCAAAGAAACGCCGGGAGTGGACGGATGGGTGACGATCGGCGGCTATTCCGTTCTCGACTCGGCTAACCGCTCGAACATGGCTTCGATCTTCGTGGTTTACAAGGATTGGAGCGAACGCCCCGGCTACCCGCAGGAGAAGATCATCGCCCAACTGAACCAGAAGCTTGTCAGCCATCCAGGAGGCGCGGATCGTCGTCCTGATCCCACCTTCGATTCCGGGGTTGGGGCAGGCGGGCGGTTTCCAGATGATGGTCGAGGACCGTGGGGCGCTCGGCCTGGGCGAGCTGCAGAAGTCGACGCTCGAGCTCGCGCGTGCGGCCAACGCGCAGTCGGTCCTGCGCGGCGTCTTTTCGACCTTCAGCGCCAACAGCCCGCAGTACTTCCTCGACATCAACCGCACCCAGGCCCAGTCGCTCGGCGTCCCCCTGAACGATGTCTTCAACACGCTGCAGACCTATCTGGGATCGTCTTTCGTCAATCTCTTTAACAAGTTCAACCAGAGCTTCCAGGTGCGGATGCAGGCGGACGCCGACTTCCGCCGCGCGTCGCAGGATATCGCCAATCTTTACGTCGCGAACCGCGCTGGCGAGATGGTGCCCCTCGGCGCCATCGTCACGATTCGTCCGACCCTTGGCTCCGAACTGGTCACCCGGTACAACCTCTATCCGGCAGCGGCCGTGTTCGGAGGCGCCGCACCCGGCTTCAGCTCCGGCCAGGCGCTCAGTTTGATGGAGCAGGTGGCGAACAACAACCTGCCCCAGGGCATAGGCTTCGACTGGACGGCGATCTCCTATCAGGAAAAACTGGTGGGCAATCAGGCCTATTTTATTTACGCCCTGTCCATCATTCTCGTGTTCCTGGTGCTTGCCGCCCAATACGAAAGCTGGTTCGATCCCGCAGCGGTGATCCTGGTGGTGCCGATCGCGCTGGTCGGTGTACTGGTTGCGCTCATCATCCGCAGGTTCCCGAACGATCTCTACACGCAGATCGGCCTCGTGCTGATGATTGCGCTCGCTGCCAAAAACGCCATCTTGGTCGTGGAATTCGCCCGCGAACTGCGGGAAGAGGGCATGAGCATCGTCGATGCCGCCGTCGAAGCGACCCGGCGGCGCTTTCGGCCCATCGTCATGACCTCGTTCGCCTTCATTCTCGGCGTCGTCCCCCTGCTGACGGCAACCGGCGCCGGCGCGGCCAGCCAGCAGTCGCTCGGCACCGTCGTCTTCGGCGGTATGCTCGCCTCGACCCTGCTCGCCATCCCGTTCGTGCCCGTGTTTTACATCATCATGGCCCGCGTCGGAGAGCGAGGGAAAGTGCGCAAGGCAACCAAAGCCGCCAAAGCGGCAGCCTCAGCAGTATCACCGCCCGTGCCGTCGACTTAAGGAGCGCGATCAAGGGTCAATGAGCTGACTTGGTTGAAGAACGAATATCGAATATCGAACAAGAAACCGCAGAATGCCGAAAAGGAGCGCGTTCAAGGGTCGGTAAGCAGATTTGGTTGAAGAACGAATATCGAATATCGAACAAGGAACCGCAGAATGCCGAACGGGGAATCTGACTCAGCCTCCGAAATAGCGAGGCGAG
The DNA here is from genome assembly GCA_963808625.1 of uncultured delta proteobacterium. Classification (GTDB taxonomy): domain Bacteria; phylum Desulfobacterota; class Syntrophobacteria; order Syntrophobacterales; family Syntrophobacteraceae; genus JADGQM01. Next base: position 19,034 of record CAWEHK010000004.1, on the reverse strand, counting down.
CTGTTGGTAATTGAAAACGATCGGCTCCCTTCTATTTTTGGCAGACGGTAAAACCACGCGCCAACGTCAAAACAACTTCATAATTCGATCTTCCTTGTTGTCATTCGATAGTCTCTTTTGGCGTTCGCCCATCGGGGGGGGGAGCAACCTAAATCAAGAGCAGAGGAGCATCCGTGCCGCAGACAAGCTACCCCGAGCCGAAAGGTGCTGAAGCCGGCCCGGAAGGGGCTAATCGAGCCCTGGACGGAGTCCGGCGTTTCTCGGCCATGCAGCTGCTCATAGCGATCGTGCTGTGGATTGTCGCTACGCCGTTCTTCGAGGCCTTGCAGCATGGCGACTTCATCGGCGCCGTACTCCTGACTTTGGTGCTGTTTTCTGCGGTGCTCGCGGTCGGGGCCAACCGCAGGAAACTGGCGCTGGCGAGCGTTCTGGTAACCCCTGTGTTCGTGGGGAAATGGGTCAACCAGCTTCGGCCTGACGCGATGCCGACCGAAGTTTTTCTCGTGGCCGGCATGCTGTTTGTCGCCTTCGTTGTGGTCAACCTCTTTCATTTCATCCTCACCGCACCGCAGATCAATACCGAGGTGCTCTGTGCCGCCGCCTCCAATTACCTGATGATTGGAATTCTTTGGATGTTTGCTTACCTGCTCTTGGGGAGGTTACTCCCCGGTTCGTTTGTTTTCAATGCGGGACCGGCTTTGGATCGCTCGATGGATGCCTTCAATGCCCTTTATTTCAGCTTCGTCACTCTCAGCACGCTTGGTTTTGGTGACATCATACCGGTGTCAAAAGTGGCTCGGATGTTGTCCATCGTTGAAGCGATGACCGGCATGTTCTATGTGACGTTTCTGATCGCCCGTCTGGTGGCTCTTTATTCATCAGAAGACAGCCGCAGGCGTTCAAATAGTCGGGGTGGGTGACCTCCCCCCGGCAGGGGATGTCAAAAGGGATAATTCTCTGCTACTTCGTTATTCCGAATGAACGCCGTCCCCTTCACACGATCCCTTGCCCTCAACCCCAGGTGCCATTTCCTCCAGAATATCAAGGCAATCTTGCCTGCTACCGCCGCTCGCTTCGAGGCTGGAACCTCCGGTGACACGTAAGCCTTACCGACAGCCGCTATATCGGTTCCGGTACCACCGGTGAAATGCACGGCAGCCATCGCCACCGCACATTCGTGAGGTATATTTTGTGGTAATCCTTTTAGTTTGGTGAGTGAATTGCCGGCAGCTTGATCTGCATCCTTGCGGCGAACCAACATCATCCGTATCCCATCGCCAATCTCCTGTGCCATCGCAACAGGCCGAGTGGCTGCCAGGTTATCAATAGTGGCATTGGATTCCTCTATGGTGCAGGGCAATCGCACGAAATTCATGCCGGCCTCAGCAGGTGCTGGAGGTAGTCGTTGCTCCAGCCGGCACGTTTTCGGCTAGCCTTGACGCCTATCTTTCCGCTGTTGACGGCAACCGGCGCCGGTGCCGCCAGCCAACAGTCGCTCGGCACCGTCATCTTCGGCGGCATGCTCGCCTCGACCCTGCTTGCCATCCCTTTCGTACCGGTATTCTACATCATCACAGCCCGCCTCGGTGCGCGTGCGAAGCAGCGCAAGGCCGCGAAAGCACTTCGAACGCAGGTGCCACCCCAGGACGCAGTGGCAACTCCCGCCGACTGACCCACCGCTTCGATGATATCGCGGCACGTCGCCTTCTGCGACTTCGCTGTTAGCTGCCTACTCTCTCAGCCAGCCACTCGGGAAAATCCTGCCACGGCACAGCGGTGATGCCGAACGGCAGCGGCTGTTGCTCTGCCACCCGGCAAACCAGGATGCCGGGTTCGCACGACTCCTCACCGGCCAGGGCGCGGAATCGCTTGAGACTGTCAAGATGCGGAACGGCCGGGGTCGTGGTGAGCGTGATCTCGATGGGAACAAGTTTCGCGCCCGACTGGAGGATCAGATCCACCTCCAGACCATCGTGGGATCGCCAGTACCAGAGCGCCGGTTTCTGCCCGGCGTTGGCAAAAGCCTTGACCGCCTCGACCACCATCAAGCCCTCGAAGAGCGCGCCGCCCATGGCTCCCGCCAGGGCTGCCTCGCCGCTCGGCTGACGCGTAAGATAGCAGGCGATGGCCGGGTCGAGCAGGTAGAGCTTGGGCGACTTGGTGATTCGTTTGCCGAGATTGTTGAAAAATGGAGGAAGCAGGCAGAGCAGGTAGGATGCTTCAAGGATGCCGGTCCATGACTTGGCGGTCGGCAGGGTGACGCCGGTCTCCCGCGAGAAAAGGGCGCTGTTGAATTCCTGAGCATGACGGGCACAGGCCAGGGCGACAAACTGCTCGAAGGCCCGCAGGTCCCTGATGTTTTGAAGCTGTCGGACGTCCCGTTCGAGGTAGGTCTGAATGTAGGAGCGAAGCCACGGGTCACGCTTTTCGGGGTGCAGTGCCGGCTCGGGATAGCAGCCGTTCCAGAAGAGTGCCTCCAGTGACAGGGGCTGCCGATCCTTCTGCTCTCCGATGCTGAACGGGAGCTGATCCAAGATCGCGATCCGCCCGGCCAGTGATTCGCCGATGTTTCGCATGAGATGGAACTGCTTTGAGCCGGTCAACAGCCAGCGCCCGTTGCGCTGTCGCTGCCGGTCGATGCGGAGTTTGAGTGAAGGCAGCAGGTCGGGCACATACTGGATTTCATCGAGAATGACCGGTTTGTCGCCGAAACGGTCGAGAAACCCTATAGGATCGGTCAGGGCGAAGGACCGTTCCACCGGGTCGTCGAAGCAGACGTAAGCGAACCCCTCACCGGCCTCGTTCAGCAGAAAAGTGGTCTTTCCCGCCTGGCGCGGACCGGTGACCAGAACAGCAGGAAACTGCTGCATGGCTCTCTTGAGGGTATCGGCAAGCTGACGAGGTGAAACACCTTCTTCATCATGAGCCGAACCAATTTCGTCGAGGGCCCCGGCAGCTCTTCCGAGATGGACTGAAAGGCGCGCGCCAGCCCCAGGGCGGCACGACTGAGGCTTTCGTTATTGCCCCGGCTGAGGTCCGGCGTGTTGATGGTAAAGAGCTCGCTGTAGTCGTCGGTCTTGAGCGGCACCTGCTTGCCGATCTGAGCGACCCGGGTGCAGGCCCAATAGAGGATATCGCAAAGCATGTGGCAGAAATACTGCTGGCGGCGGAGCAGGTGTTTTTCCGTGGGGTCCTGCATGGCGTTGGCGGTAGCGAGGTTGGCGTCTCCGGCTTCGCCCCGCCAGTGGGCCGGGTATCCCGAGCCGGCATCGACCATGCAGCGGACGGCGCGAAGGTCCGGTTCGGCATCGGCGCCCCGCAGGAGCGGAGTGACCGGCTCCCAGGATTCGGAGGGATCTTTCACGACAACCGATCCGGATTCGGGCGGGGTCTTGTACTGCTCGCGTTTCTCCTTGACCTTCTCGGCCGGCACCGTGACGATCCACAAGAATGCCCTGATCGCCCAGTGCAGCCGCACCCGATCTTCAAGCATGCGGGAGTAGCGCTGCAGCCAGGGGAGCATGGTGGTGAGATCGGATTCGCCAAGGAGCGCCCCCAGCGGCCGGTTGACCGAGTAGTGGAGCATGACGGACGCCTGCGACTCGGCCTTCGGATTGTGGACCGAAAGCCAGGTGTTAGAGGCGGTGCCGTTCTGCTCGTAGAAGGCGAGCTCGGTTTCCCAGTCATTCGGTTCGGAATCGATTTTGACGATGCGGTCCTTGGTCGTGAACCGGATGGTGCTCATGCCGTCCTGGTTGTTGCGAAAGAGGATGGGGAAGAGGTCACCGGCCCGGGAGAGCTCGTCGCACATGGGTTCGAGGCGGAGCGCCAGGCGGTTTTTGGGATGGTTCCAGAACGTCTGGATGAATTTATCCAGGTTGGGGTCCGGCGAGGAGATCTTGATGGAATCACCGATCACGAAGCTCGTGGTGATGCCGATGATCCGGAGGGCGATGGGGTTCTTGCGAAAGGCCGTAAGCGAGTCCGCATAGAGCTTGGAGATGGTGCCCTGGTCGTAGTCGTGAGAGCTCGAAGTAAGATTTCCCCATCCAGGAGAATCGTCAACCTGCGCGGCAACCGACGCGAGGGTCAGCGTTTTCGGCAGCAGCTTGCGCGCGATGTAGATTCTCAGAGCTTCAAGCAAGGTCGCCCTCCGGAAACAGGTGAAAAGTGAAGGTTAGCGGCAACGCGAGTAAAACCCGTGCTGCAGGGCGAAGGTGTTGTCGCGTTGCGCTCCGTAAAATTTTTTTGGGGCTGGTTTCATCGGCAGTATCAAGGCTTCCAAAATTCGTCCATGCGTTCGTAAATACGGTATCGAATCGACATTGTTTAATTGGCAATCCAGGTTTAATGCGCAAAGTATTGTTCGTTATCGCGAACACTATACAGACAAAAATCCGTTGCGCAAGAATTTTTTCGCGGAATCCTTTTGGTAGGCTCAATGAGATCAGGGAGACTGGCCCAGCCTCTTACCCGCTGTTGCCAAAACAGAAGCCCTGATCTGTTCATGGATTAGGTAGTCCCCCGAACGGTTACACATCTCCAGCATCTTGACAGTGCAGGTGGATTACTGACGATATAGTTTCCCTATCGAGAGATTTTTTGACCGCTGATTCTCTGCTCTCCAAGGCGGGTATCCATACTCGAGCCAACGGCACACTCGCCCCTTTCCGAAACGCTGATTACCTCCGAAGAGAGCCATAAATCGTACTACGCCGAGATCGACGAGGACCTCTGCACCGCTTGCGGCGTCTGCGTGGAGCGGTGCCAGATTGAGGCAGTACAACTCGAGGTGACCGCTTAGGTCCAGCGCCACTGCTGCATCGGCTGCGGCCTCTGCGTGCCAACCTGCCCCAAAGAAGCCGTCTCTCTGGTGGCAAGGCCGGACGGAGAGCGTACCACGCCACCGGTCCATTTGACGAAACCTTCAAGAAAATTGCGATGGAGCGGATGGCAAAGTAGCGGAATGGAAATCCATTGAAGCGCTCTGCATAAGGAAAGCCACATCTGGGGGATGATCTTGGTCTTCGGCTTTGGCCGAGAAAGCAGCCCAGGGTTGTCCCTATTAGCGGGCGACTTCCCTATCGGACAAACTACTCTTGGACTCGCCCTCGGTAACGAAATGATCCGGGCGTGACCGTTTTGCTGGGTTGTTTCAAAAAATCGAGCCCACCTTCTTGAACCGAGGCGAGTGGTTTTGATATAATTTAATGCAAAATATAAGCATACTCAGCTTCCAGCTCAAACCTGCAACTTCGGCAAAATGTCCCACTTCCTCCTAGCTTTCCTACACGACTCTGAAGAGACTAGGGAGGCTAAACTATGAAAAGAATTTCATTCCTTTTTTCTCTCTCGGTTTTCCTGCTGTTCCTCAGTTTTTCCGGTTTTGCATCTGCCCAGGAGAGCCCCCTTTTGGGCGTCTGGAAGAGCAGTTGGTATTTTGATTGGAAAGGAAGAATAAAACCGCCAAGCAGGGCGATCGTGCTAGTTATACGGAAAGACGACGAAGGCTTAAAGGCTTTATACACGTTGGCAAACCACGCCCCTTTCAGCTATGCTGAGCCAAGAGAGTATAAGCTTGATGTGAAAGAATTGGATGGCTCTCCCTACTTTTATATCGGGATTCATGGCACCATCAGGTTTTCCCTAAAGGGGAATAAACTTTACGGCAAGGCTCCGGATGGCGAGGCTACGCTCGAAAAGGAGCGGCCATAGCGCCACCAGAATGGAGGGACGCCATGAAAAGAACCGTGCTTTTCTTACTTATTCTCGCGTTCATGGGGTGCGCTACAATGCAGCGTGCGCCGGTAAATCAGCCAGCTCCCGCCTTCACGGTAATGGATCTTTCAGGACAGTTCATAAACCTATCTGACTTCAAGGGCAAAAACATCGTTTTGGTCTTTTACGTCAACCATGACTGAGCCCCGTGCTTGGAGCAACTCGGGAAGTTGCAGAGGAGCCTGGAACAAATCAGGGCAATGCAAGCTGAGGTCATTGCCTTTTCAAGCCGTGGCAGAGAAGATGTCGAAAAAACACAGAAATTATTAAACATTGATTTTCTCTTGGTTCCTGGTCCACATGCAGAGCTTATGAAGGAATATGGCGCTTATAACTACCAGAAAGGCCGAGCCCAGCCATCCACTGTTATTATTGATAAGACGGGTGTGCTTCGCTGGAAATATATTGGAGCCAGTAATGAAGATCGACCAAGCGTAGAGACCATTCTTAATCAGCTTAAGCTGGTACAGTAGCGCGGGACGGTCCTTGTAGTGCGATTGGGAAAGGAGAGCCAACTTTACCATTATCTTTATTGGCTACTCCAATTAAAGGAGGAGCGCCATGAAAACGAGGCAACAGTACAGCACATCTGTCAAGGCCCCGACTTGTACATCAAAGTCCCGCATCTTTGGCCAGATTTTTACTGCCACCCTAACCCTTACGTTCCTTTTCATCTCGCCATTTTTCCAGACCCAACCGCTCTACGCCTACACATATACCTCAATTGACTTTCCCGGTTCTACTGATACGTGGGCTTCCGGGATCAACAATGCCGGCCAGATCGTTGCATACCTATGGGAGTCGACTACCTCTCCCACTCGTCAAGGCTTTTTAGCATCCGTTCAACCCATAAAATCAAGGGCTTGGTTCGGTTCAACTTTAATAGACGAGACGATTTATTTAGTTGGTGGTTTAGTCGGCGAAACACCTTGCCCAAGCACACAAAGCTTTCAGTGTGGGATGTTCGCCTGGGGGGACCTAACAACTTCCGTTCGAGGCATATAATCCCTTAAGTAATGCCAGTATCGAAAAAACCCCATTAAAACAAGAGCGTTACATCCATACTGCAGCTGAAGTTAACGGAAAACTGTATGTCATCGGAGGTGCATATCCCTATGGCACTCAGCCAATGGCTTCTGTAGAAGAATACGATTTCGATACGGGCACATGGGTGGTAAAAACTTATTTACCAACACCAAGATGGAAATTAACTTCATCAGTTGTTGATGGAAGAATCTATACGATAGGAGGTGGATCATCGGGAAACCAATGTCAGTCAACAGGAGTTGTTGAAGAATATTATCCAGTTACTAATATATGGACAAATAAGAACCCTATGCCAACTCATAGGTGGGGAGCAGCTAGTGCCGTGCTTAATGGGACGATATTTGTAGTTGGAGGTTCTTGCCTTTGTCCATGGCAGATTGTAAATCCCTCACGTGCTTTAGAAAGTTATGATCCATCCACAAACAATTGGTATGAATTGGCACCAATGCCTACAGCTCGATGGGACCTTGCTGCTGTAGCAACAAATGGTAAACTTTATGCAATTGGAGGATGGGCTCCTCGAATACAAGAACCTCAATATGGAGATGTCCTTCCGACAGTAGAAGAGTATAACCCTTCCACTAATATATGGATTAGTAAATCTCCCATGCCAACGGCGAGAACCGGTTTGGCTGCCGTAGTGATGAATGGGAAAATATATACGTTTGGGGGCTTTAATGGTTTGAATGATGTAGGCAATGTTGAAGTATATGATCCGCTTACGGATACTTGGTCACCTCAACCCACCATTGCCCAGACCCCGATGTCCGGTCCGCCGGGCACCTCGTTTGTCCAGTCCGGCGCAGGTTTCACACCCAACAGCACAGCCACGCTCCACTTCAGAAAACCCGACGGCAGTGAGTATCCGACTATGCGTATACAGCTCGATCCGAGCGGGCACTTCGAGATCACCTACACCGCCCCGTGGAACAAGGAACCCGGCACCTACAGCTGGTGGGCCATTGATGACGCCACCGGAGGGAAGAGCAACGAGGTGAGCTATGTGATCGAAGGTGTAACTGGCGAATTGGATCATCTTAAAGTCTCGAAGGACGGAAACCATACCTTCCCCAACCAAAAGGTCAATGTAGCCTTTCAGGTAAGAATCCAAGCGGAGGATTATGCAAAAAACTCTGTCGCCAGCTTCAATGGCAAGGTCTATCTCTCTTTGTCGGGTTCCGCCGGATTGATTAACCCCAACCAGGTGACCTTGGCTAATGGGGAGAAAACGTTCAAAGTGGCCATCAACGAACCCTCGCAGGCTACTCATATTCATGCCCAGTCCGGCGCCATCTATGGTGACAGCAACGACTTCGCAGTTGAAGCACCCGTGCAGGTCTTCGGGAGTATAAGAAGTCACGTGTACGACTCATCCGGCCAAAATGTGGCGCTGCTCCAGGGTGCAACCGTTAACCTGTCCGACCTCTTTTCCGATAATATCGTCCAGACCACCCAGTCGGGAGACAATGGAGTCTTTGAGTTCCTCCAAGTCCCGCCCGGCAGTTACAACGTCTGGGCCACATACAATGATCGGCAGAGTAGTAAACATCGGGTCACAGTAAGTGAGGGTGAGACCAGTCAGCCAGGTAGCCTATTGGTGCGTTCCAAAAAGAGACCGGTTATTTTCGTTCCTGGTTTCATGGGTACCACAGTAAAGAGTTACATAGGCGCATATCCCACACTTCCGACTCAATATCCAGCATCCCAAGATGACTTGAAACTTTACAACGATATCGACCTCGGTCCAGTTCATTATGAAGAAGTAGGTTGGAGCACACTGTGGAATGCCCTGAAGGACCGTTACGAAATTTACGCTTGCCCATACGACTGGAGGGTGTACCTGGGAAAAACAAAAGATACGTATCAGAAATATCTTGTGCCTGTGATCAATCAAGCAAGACTGTACACCGGTTGGGACAAGGTGGATGTTGTAGCTCACAGCATGGGGGGACTCCTGGTCAGGAGCTATATCCAGAGCGAAGATTTCAACCATGACATCGACAAATTTGCTATGGTCGGGACCCCCAATCATGGATCTCTCAATGCGTACTATCTCTGGGAGGGTGGCGATCCGAAGACACTTGACGAGGAGGCTAAGTCCTTTCCTCGTTATCTTTATTCCGTAGTAGCTGACTTAAACTACATGGAACTGATGGGCGGCCAGGAAATGTTCTACTGGGTCTGGGATAACGGCCCAATTTGGTGGCGTATTAGCAAGGAGCGGGCGAGAGGGTTTTTTCACCTCTTCGTGAGTTCCGTGAACCAGCTAATGCCTACTTTCGATAACTGCCTAAGTGGCAGCAACACTAAAATCGATGATAATAAAACTAGGAATGATTGGCTCATTAAGCTGAATAAAGACCCAAACAAAAAGCGGATCAAGCCCGGACCCAACGAGGAGGTGAAAACCAAGATATTCGGTGCCAATAAAGAGAAAACTATCAAACAGATCAAGGTTAAGCCGAGCACAGACAATAATCTCTATGAAGACGGCGAGCCCAGCGGCGAACCCGCAATAGAGGAGGCAGGGGACGGAACGGTGCTGTGGAAGGAAAGCGCCATCTTTGAAGACATTGATCACATTGATGAATTAAATATGCCGCCGAAAGATCGAGGGCAGCATAAGTCCCTCATTAGACGGTTAACACCTGCCATAGCAGAGTTTCTGGATAGAGATCGTACATTTGCCACTATCACTGGAAGCCGCGCTCTGAAAGGTGCAGGCCCGCCGCCGACCGTGCTCGGCATGTCAATTCGCGGCCGAGCGGCGCCCCTTATCATCGAGCCTGCTGGGACCAAATGTGGCATCGATGACGGCAATCAAACAGTTTACGACAGTCCGGGGGCGTGCGATATCATTCGCGATCCTAGCGGTGGTGGAATTAGGCTGGTGAACCCTTCCAATGGGGCCTTTGCGGTTACCTTGACTGGCAAATCGGTGGGGGAGGTGTTCGTGACTCTCAGCTTCCTTGGAGAGGGCATCACCTACGAGACGAAGGTGGCCCTTTTCTATCCGGGACAAGCCGTATCTTTTTCCTTCCAGCTGGATTCAGCGGCCAAGCGCCCGATCAACATCCAGGAGCACCCACCCAGGCCGCAGAATTTGAAAGCGGTGCCAATGACTGTAAGTGGTGTGAAGAAAACGAAACTGACGTGGGCTCCGGTTGCTGAGCCGGGGCCTGCGGGCTACCGGGTGTACACTCGAAAAGAAGGAGAGCCTTTGCTAAAGATGGTGAAAACCGTCGCGGCTTCTGCCACCCAGTACGCTACGAGCTATCCGTGGGAAAATCCGGTGCGCGTGTTTGCGATTAGCGCCATCGATAACGCTGGAGCAGAGAGTTTCCTCTCAACTTTTGTAACCAATCAAACAGCAACAGTTGCCGACTTTTCGGCATCCAACGTGAAGGGAAAACCACCCCTGAAGGTGAAATTCCATGATGCCTCGGTCGGCAATCCCACGAACTGGCTCTGGGATTTCGGGGACGGAACGACAAGCACCGAGAAGAATCCTGTTCACATCTACGAAAAAACTGGGATCTACACGGTTAGTCTTACCATCCAAGGACCTGAGGGAAGCGATTTGGTCATTAAGCTGAATTACGTGCTAGTGAACAGTAGCCCGTCGGTTGAGCCGCCGGCAGGTCCGAGCCACGGCAAGGTGAATAAGTCTTACACGTTCACGGTAAAGGCCACCGACCCCGATGGTGATTCCCTGCAGTACCGCTTCGACTGGGGTGATGGCGTCAAAAGCAGTTGGAGGCCGAAGTCCTCCGCGGCTCATAAGTGGGTGAAGGCCAACACTTACTGCGTCAAAGCGCAAGCGAAAGATGACAAGGGGGCTCTGTCCGGGTGGTCTAAGTGCGCCAACATAACAATAGAATAACAAAAGACTTATTCTAATTCGCGTTCAAGTTGAGACTAATAATCCATGGCCAGGCAGTCAGGCTTCTTATGGTTTCACTATCGGCACTCAGCCGGGGCAAGCTGGATTCCAACTGCCTGATGACGCCGGCAAGATCACTGAAAACTCGGTTTGGAAACGCTTTTTCTCGAAGCTCATCCCAGACGTGCTCCTGTGGATTGAGCTCAGGGGCGTAGGGAGGCGAAGCAACACCTCTCGGGAGGATTTTACGATGAGAAAGACATTGATTTCTACCATTCTCGGTTTTTTCCTATTGTTTCCAGCTATTTTCAGTATCGCTGGGGACCCGGGGTCTGCAGTGCTGACTCTCTTAAGAGCTGAGATCCCGGCCGAGTTTAGCACGAGCTCCGTGGTGACCTTAAGGGTTTCAGGCGATCTAGCCAAAGCTACTGATATCCGGGCTGTCATTGGCTGGATACACGTGGATAGTGATTCTCCGATGGAGCACCACAAAGCAAGAGCCCCATCGAAATTGCCGAATTACATTACCTATGAGGCGAAACCCGGATCTGATCCTAATTTGCTGCAGGTCAATGTGACCTTTAAAACAACAGGAAGCAAGAGAGGAATCTGCCATCTGAAATACAATATGGATGGCAATAAAATGGTGACGAATGATGTCAATATCAACACGTTCCACGTAAAGTGAGCACGGCTTCTGAACTGTTCTCTGCCATCCACAAAGGAAATTGAGGAATTAGAAAGCTGGAAGGTGTTAAGATGAGCGAGTTAGCCGATCAAAGAACCCCACTTGAACTTCCTGGCTGTGAAAAAAGCATATCGGGCGGTCGGGCGGGTCGGGCCACGGCAAGTGCGCGACATCTCAAAAAATGGTACTTGAAAATCGCGCTATTTGCGGCTTAAACTGCCATGTTGGGCAAGGGGAATAGGCATCTAATTCTAATTCGCGTTCAAGTTGAGACTAATAATCCATGGCCAGGCAGTCAGGCTTCTTATGGTTTCACTATCGGCACTGAGTCGGGGTAAGCTGAATTCCAACTGCCTGATGACGCCGGCAAGATCACTGAAAACTCGGTTTGGAAATGCTTTTTCTCGAAGCTCATCCCAGACGTGCTCCTGTGGATTGAGCTCAGGGGCGTAGGGAGGCAAGGCAACGAGCGCGATGTTTTCGGGACGTTGGAGATCTTTCGCCTTGTGCGAGCTCGCACCATCCAGGACCATGACAATGAAGTCCTCTGGATGGGCTGCGCTTACCCGAGACAAAAAGTGGCTCATTTGTTCAGTGTCCATTTTCCGGCTGATCATCCAGTCCAGTTCGCCCTCAATGGGACTTACGGCGCCGTAGACGTAAACGAATTCTCGCTCATAACCGTTGGATACGGAAGGGCGATGAGGAGCGGGAGACCAGCACCGCTTGATACGAACCATGCGGCCAAATCGAGCTTCATCCTGGAACATGAGTCGAACTCGACGTCCTTTAAGGTTTTCCGGCGTCAGAAGGGACGCCAGCATTTCCGGTAGTTTTTTTTCCACTCTTCCTGTGCGGCCGGATCGCTTTTGGGGTGATGAGTGTCAGGAGCCACCTTTCTCCAGCCATGACGCTCCAGAAGTCTGTAGACAACGGATGGCTTTATGGGCCGGCCTAAATGCTGCGCCAATGCGGCCCTGATCACAGAGGCGACCAATATGCCACCGGATTTTGCTTGCTGCGCCCAAGGCTGCAAGAATTCTTTCTCTTGGTCGAACGTCATTAACGATCGACGACGTCCTCCCCAGCCGGACGGGGATTGTACTGTCTGCATGCACTGCCGGAATCGTGCCTGCAAACGAGGGACCGAAGCTCTTGAAACGCCAAGCAACGCGGCAGTCTGCTCAAGAGTTGCCCCCATGAGGGCGGGCAAGAGAACCGCTTGGGCACTGCGCAATTCCGTCATGCTCTCAGGGTTACTGACGGCGTCCCTTGCTTTCTTCACCAATTCTTCGTCGATCTTTCGTGGTCTGGCCATAGTACATACAAATGTACCACGGTTAATCTCATCTTGAAAGCGAATTAGAATTAGCAGGACTGATCCAAAAAAGCTGGCGCTAGCGGTTATGTCTTAGATGAAAGTAGAAACCTACGCACTATGTGCGTGGCCATATGGGATTGCCTATGTCTGCCCCGGATGGGGTTGGCCGAAGGCCGATATGCTTCTCATTGCCAGCTAAAGAGCGGTTTTTGGTTAGCACACTGGATTGAAGCGAAGTATGCTGCGCAACTTCTCCACCGAGTTGGGGACTCAACGCTCTTGGCCAGTGCTCCCCTATGGCGGGTGAATTCAAAGCCCCGCCCTTTGGCTGGGGGTGTTTACTACCGGACACTTTTTTGCCACCCATCGCAGAAAGGACGGGACATCCTCCGAAAATTACGGCAAATCATAACCGAAAGTGCAACCAAAGGAGTCCGCCCGATGTTCCCCATCCATCGAAATTCAAACAACAACCTCCTTGTCTTTCCTGTTTTCCATATCTCAAAGCGTTATCTTCAGTTTCGGAAGTCAGAAAAGGTACGACAAGCACGGGGCTGAGGCTCCGATCACTTTTAACACCGAGCCGCACTATGGAAACATGGTGGGGGTGTTGCCGTTGTTCGGTCCCGCCTTGATGAGGCGCTCCAATTCATCAGCCGCCTTGAAGTTGGTATCGAGTTGATGAGCAACTTGGGGGATGCGGTTGTCACTGGTCTTAATCCCCATGAGACGACAGAGCCATTTCAAGAGCGGCTTGTGGAGTCGCCGGTGCGCTTTGAGATCTCCAGGATCTTCAAGTAGATCGAAGTCGAGGCACGGATCAATTTGCCTTGGCATGCTGCAACCTTTTCCAGTTCACCGAGGAGCTTTTCGTAGTCGCTCTCCCGGTGCTTGATGATCTTGACGAGAGCCAGGATGAAGTAGAACGAGCCAAAAAGACCGAGGACGGCGATAAAGATGGCATAGTGTTCTGGTCTTTTGAGTGCTTCGAGCCAGAATTCCTCGTTGGGCATGGACATGGGTCCTCATGGTGGATTCCGGCTAGAAGCATGCCGGAATGACGAAGAGGCTAAAACACCGGTTCCATCTCCGCGAGAGGGTCAACGGGAGAGATGAGCTCACTTTGTGCCGTGCCCCAGACCTGCCCATCGAGCACCGAGGCGAGGGCCGCTGAGATGAGCAGGTCGTCATGCACGAGGTCGCCGTTTTCATCACGGGTCCCGTCCGGGACGCCCCAGCGGATGGCGCGATCCGGGCCAACCAGGGGTTCCAGTTCACAGTATTTGAGTTGGCTGGTGAATTTTGCCTGAAGCTTGTCGTCGGGGTCCGGCGCGTAGTCTTTGAACCTTCCGGTCTCGAGCATCGCAATGAAAGACCAGCCCAGCGTCGACTTGCTGGACCGGGTGAAGGTGAATGGTAAAACAATTCCGGGAAGCGCTTTTTCGAGAAACGAGGTGACGCCCGCCCCAATCCCGGTGTTATCGGATACGATGTAGCGGACCTACCACTGAAGCGCGAGGTCCCTAAGTGGGCACGTTCATAAATACGGTGACGTTTTTTGCTCTGTCAGGCCGCCTGCTTCAGTTCACAACGGGCGTCCAGTTTTATCATCAGCTTATTGAGATCCTCGCGGGTGAAATTCCACCTGAAAGGCTTTGCTATTGCTTCATAGTAGTTTTGGAACTTGAGAATCCTGGTCTGAAGCTCCACCAGAGATTCAGAATCCGCCGGCGTGAGGACCTTTCTTTGAAGGATAGAAAAGTAGATTTCGATTTGGTTGAGCCAGCTGGCATGAACGGGTGTGTGCACAGGGATTATGGACTTCCATTTCTTCGTAAGCCTATCAATACAGGCTTGACCCCGGTGAGAAGAACCGTTGTCCATAATCCAAAATACTCTTCTGGCCGATTTATACGGCTCTTGGCTCATGATTTGGTCCACCAGTCTTTCGAAGGGTCTGATGCCAGTCTTTCTTTCGCATCGACCAAAGATCCTTGCTCGATGAACATCCCAAGCCGCAAGATAAGCCAGAGCGCCTTTTCTCTCATATTCGTGTTCAACCCGCATCGGAGAACCAGGTTGGGGTGGCAGCGTCTCGGCCTTTCTCTTTCTTGCTTGGATACTGGTCTTTTCATCAGTGGAAATGACATAATCCGTCGGTCCCAGAGGAATCCCCATCCACTTTTTCTGATACAAGTCCAAGATAGGCCCTGCCTTACTGGCAAACTTGGGGTCACGAGGAAAAAGCCAACTACGATACTGCCAAGGTTTTATAGCATCTCTACTCAACCATCTCCAAATGGTGATCCCACTGATACTGGCAACAATGCCCTGCTCCAAAACGAGCCTTTTGAGATCCTCACGACTGAATCGCGAGACGGGAATGCCCAGTCGCGAGGGAAGTTCGCATGCCAGCGCCTTAACCGCCACCACGATTCTGGGGGGAAAACCGGGCGGGCCGCCCGGATCTGGAATGATCCGACAACCCATCCAGACGCTGCTCGAAAAATCGCTTGCGCCATTTACTCACAATTTGCCGTGGCATGTTGAGCTTGGCGGCAATTTGATCATTGGAGAGCTCCTGCGCAGCCAAGAGAACGATCTTGGCACGGACCACAAAAAAATACGGTGCCGTATACTTCTGTGCGATGCTCTCAAGCCTTGCCTTCTCATTCTCACTTAGCACGATTACATAAGGACTCTTTCTCGGCATATGAACCCTCCACAGGAGAGGATTACGCCAAATAGAAATTTATCATGCAACATAATACGTCATCGTATTTATGAAACAGGGGCACTAAGTTGGGCGTAGAGCGTGTAATGCTTGTGGCCCACTCATTCTTTGCGGAACACCACGCGGTAGGTGGGGGCATTGATGAGCGGATCGCCGAGCGTCGCGAGATCGACCGAGACGATGGTGAGGGCGGTGCTGTCGCGCTTCTCGCTGGAGAGGGTGAAATCCCCGGTTTCCGTGGCCTGCTCGTGTTCGCCGGCAAGAACGAGGAGCATGGCCAACCTCAACTCAGCTAACGCCGAGACAACCAGCTCGAACCATGCCACCAGGGATCTCGAAAAAAGCCCCACCCAATGCGCCCGACGTGGTTCGAGACCGCTTGACCGTTTGCTTGGGAAGACAGGACTTATTCAAGCCAGTTAACAACCAGCAGATCTGGGATGCGACGAAAATGGGCTTGGTTGTTGGTTGCCACAGTCAATCCATGGGTGATAGCCGTGGCTGCGATCAAGATGTCCGCGTCACAGATCAATTCACCTCGTCGGTGAAGATCCGCATATATTGTGGCTGCCTGCACAATTATGGAATCGGTGAGGAGCAACACTCGGCTTGTGGTACACAATTTGTTGAAAGCGGCAAGTTGTTTTGCCGCTCCTTTGGCAAGTACACCACGCAACACTTCATATCGGGTAATGATGGAGAAGGTGAACTGTCGATGCTCTTCCAGGTAGGAACGTGCTCGTTCAGTGGCCAAAGGATGCTTGCGCATGACTGCATACAGAATGTCAGTATCAAGCAAAACCAGTGACAGTGCCGTCATGCGGACGTCCTTTCTCCGAAGAAGTCCTCACGTCGTCGAGTATGTTGGTCAATGGAATCGATCTGATCGTCGCTGAGATCCTCATAAACCTGAGCTGCCAGTGCAAGTATATCGTCCGGTTTTCAATTGGCTCCACCACGAGGCGCACCTTCTGGCCCTCCGCGAAATGTGCATCAAGCGGAGTAATGAGGCGAAAGCCACCGTGTTCATAAACGGCTTCGATTGTTTCTGTTTCCATAGGATTGATCCTCTCTACTATGGGTTTCCAGCGAGCGGCTGATTTTTTGGCATCATAACGAATCATCGCCTTCGCTCCAAGTGCTCAGGCCCAACGCTGCCGTTCAAGGGCGCGCCTCAGCGCGTATCCTCGGGCGGCTGGTTCGGCCCTGTGGTTTCATCACAGCCCATTTGCCTCAAGCCTGCCTTTCACAAAGGGGAATTGAGGGGATTTTCAGGCAGCATCTCAGAATACCGGTTCCATCTCCGCGAAAGGGTCGACGGGAGAGATGAGCTCGCTTTGCGCCGTGCCCCAAACCTGCCCTTCTCGAGGAAATAGCAGTTTGCGAAAACATGATCACGTCTCAGCAAATGATCACATTAACAAGATCCTGATCATGTTCTTTGCCACATTGCATCACGCCCACCCTTCATGCATCGAATCCGCCCCGCCTGGCGGAGTTCGCGGAGGGCCCTATTGAGATGGTAGGACGGCTGACCCCAGGGCAGGCCCGTTCGATGTCGGCAACCTGAAAGTCGGCGGCAAGGCGCTCGATTACATTCACGATCATTTCCCGCTTGGCGCCGCGGCGTTCCGTGAGCTCTCCGGTTCTTCGCTCAAACTCACGAAAAGCCCCGAGCAATACCACGACCCTTTCCATTTCTGCTTTCTTCACTTGCATTCAACGATCTCCGTGAGACAATCCAGCCACTTCCTGGGCATAGGTCCAAGGTTGCCTGCATCTGCACTCAGGTCTTCGAAGAGTTGGACGATCTCCTCGCAAAGGAAGTCGATGGCTTCTGACTCAGTCTCAGCATGGGAAAAAGCCTCAATATCATCGAAGCTGGCAATGACCATATCGTCAGCAGCTTCCAAAGTAATGAAAATCGGGACCTTCAAATGATACCGGGGATGCCTCAGAGAATTGAGCGGCACGATCCGGTAATGCTTCTCGGCGGCTCAAGGCTCTGGTCCCGGATGATTTCGGCGGGGTGCGGCGGATTGTGCATCTTCATGGGTGCCTTCCTTTTCTCGCGGTCAGTAGTAGTCGACAAGGTCGACGTTCGTCGCGTTCTCACCGTGGTATATGGGGGTGAAGAAATTATTTAGAATTCAATACGATTATGTGTTATAAGCTAAACATATGAAAACTTATACCGAACGCCACATCCGCCGTTCCGAGCTTTTCCAGCTCATTCTTCTCCAGAGTGTTTACGCTCGTCCGGAAAGCTCCCGTCTGATTTTTCAAGGGGGCACGGCCCTCCGTTGGTGTCACCACAGCGGGCGGTTTTCCGAAGACCTCGATTTTGTAACCCACCTCGAGAGGCCGGCGCTGGAACGTCTGCTGAAGGGGGTTGAGCCGGCGGTTGCACGCGAGGCCATCGCCCACTTCGGGCCGGGCCGCCTTGCCATGACTTCCCGCGGCCGGAGTGATGAAAGGATGGTCTGGCGCGTCGCCTTTGAACCGCAGAACATGCGGGAGAGGATCATGGTCAAGGTGGAATGCGAACGGCTGCGGGAGGGGGCGGCGCCGACGACCGAGCCCCGCGTGCTGGGAATGCAGGCGGCGGTATCGTATCTGATCACCAGGGGAGATTTCCGCATCCCCCGGCCCAATTCAGTGCTGGTGGTGGAGACGCTGGAAGAGATCCTTTCCGACAAGGTGCGCGCCCTGCTGGAACGCCCCTATCTGAAGGGACGGGACATCTACGACATCTGGCATCTACGGGAACGGTTGGGCGTCTCGGCGGTCCGGGACGTGGTGGAGCGAAAATTTTCGGCCTATGCCGTCCCTTTCACGCCACGGCGTTCGCTCGACGGCTTGGAGAACGCCGAGAGCGACCTGCGAGAGGCGATGGAAAACGATCTTGGCCGTTTTCTCCCCCCGGAGGTCATGGCAGCCTGCCGCAGGGATGGCTATCGCCCGTTTCTCGATGCTCTGAAAGGGCTATTCCGTGAACTGCGGGAGACTGGGGTGGTGATTCCGTCATGAGCACCTTCGACATTCTGCATAGCCTCCCTCTGCTGTTCCGTTCCGCCGACGCGGCTAAATTTACCGGCAATGCCAATGTCTTTCTCACGCGCGCATTGCAGCGGGGCCTGATCACGCGGCTGACCCGCGGGGTCTATGTCAACACCTGGCTGAAAGGGGAACCGTCATTGGAGGAGGCTGCCTGCTTCGTCCGCACGCCTTCGTACATCAGCGCCGAATGGGCCCTGCATCGACACGGGATCATTATTCAGGCCCCCTCGGTCTGCACCGTGCTCACCCTCAGCACCGCCGTAGGCGTTACCCGCAACCTCGTCTGGCGTGGCGTCACCATCGAGTACTCTCATCTGAGTGAGCGACTCTACTTCGGGTTTGAGCCACGGGACGGATACAATCTGGCACTGCCGGAAAAGGCGCTGCTTGACTGTATCTATTATCGGAATACGGCGCCATTTGCCGATGAGCTGGAGCTGGAGGAGCTCGATACCGCGCGCCTGCGTGAGATGGCGCAACCTTTTCCGGTGCGGGTGCGGCAGATGGTGGAGAAACTGGTGGG
>CAWEHK010000003.1:0-43758 GCA_963808625.1 uncultured delta proteobacterium | reverse complement strand
AGAAAAACCACGAAGACACACGAATCACAAAACTGGAATAGAAGTAGCCTTGGGATCCCAAACGTTGCTTCTTTTTGCTTCGTCTTCCTTGGTGTGACTGCGTGGATAAGGTTATTTGTCTCTTCGCCATAACCCCAAGTGCAGAAGGAACCATCTGAGCCTCAGATCGTCATTCTTTTCGCACGCTTCTAGCGGAAATCCGGACGCTGCAGATGAGCCTGTGCCCGCACACTGATTGAGAAGTTAGGTTTTTTCGCAATGAGTATGGAAATATGCAGAAAAGAAAGTGCATGTTAGAATAGGGCGTGGGGATTCCAAGTACAGCTCATCGCAAACAGGCGTCCGTTTTGCTTGTGTTGCAACGCGGATTTCCAGCCCTTGCCAGGTGGCGGGGGGATATGCTCATGCTGCTGATGTTGGCCATCTTACTCTTCTGAGCCCTACCCAGAAAGGAATTCGCTCTTTTGGATGCGAAAGAGATTAGGTCTCTTGTTCTTACGGGGAAGTATGAGTTCTCAAAACATGCAGAGCGAGAACGAGAACTCGATATGATTTTTGTTTGGGAGTTGGAAGCTGCTCTAAAGGCCTGCACGATTATTGAGAGTTATCCCGATGACCAACGAGGGCAAAGTTGCCTGGTTCTGGGATTTTGTGGCTCCAGGCCCATTCATGCCGTGTGTACGATAAAAGCTGATCCACAGGAGTTGCTGCTGATCACGGTCTATGATCCCTCCAAGAGACCTGAAAAATGGGTTGAGGGTTACACAAGAAGGGGATAACGATGCCAAGGGTCTATCACAAGTGTCATTTCTGCGGCGGAGACGTCACGGAGAGAAAGATCACGGTTGACTACCGCTGGGGAGAGAAATTGTTGGCTTTGATTGAGAATGTCCCAGCGGGTGTATGCCAGGTGTGTGGAGAACAATATTTTAAGGCGGAGATTGTTAAAGAGATGGAACGACTGGTCCATTCCAGGGAAAAGCCGAAAAAAATGGTCGAAGTACCGTTGCGAGAGATGGCTGTGGCGTAATCTCCTTTTGCGACCCCGCCTTTTGATTTTGCTCTGTTTTCCTTCGTGTGACTTCGAAATCCTTTGTGTGTCTTTGTGGATAAGGCTTTTGAGAAATGATTCGTCAGCAAAGCACGAATAAATTGCGCATAGCCGTCCTCGTATCAGGCAGTGGCACCAACCTCCAGGCCTTACTTGACCGTTCGGCAACGGGGCAATTCGTGCTGAGATCGTGGCTGTGGTGAGCGACCGTGCCGACGCTTATGGTTTGGTGCGAGCCGAAAGGGCAGGGGTTCCCACCCATGTTGTGGATTACAAAGCCCACCTGCAAGAGGAACTGGGCAACCCGCTCGAGTTGAAGCTCCCGGTAAATCTCGAGGAATTGGCCAACCGTCAAAAGATCCTGAAAATATCTGATCCGGAGAAGCTGCTGCAGCGCCTGGCCAGGCTGGTGCTGGCCGAACAGGAGCTCATCGGCGTCCTCAACGGCTACCGACCGGACACCATCTGCCTAGCCGGTTTCATGAGGCTGTTGAGTCCCTATTTTCTGGGTCACTATAACTGCGGCGGCCAATGGCGGGTGGTCAACATCCATCCGGCCTTGCTGCCGGCTTTTCCCGGGGCCCATGGCTATGAAGACACCTTTGGCTACGGCTGCAAATGGGGCGGCATTACCATTCATTTTGCCGATGAAGGGGAGGATACCGGCCCGATCATCGCCCAGGCGGTTTATCCCATCTGGCCCGATGATGACCTGGAAACAGTCCGCAATCGGGGGTTAGCCCTCGAATACGAACTGTACGCTCAATGCCTCAACTGGCTGGCTGCCGGGCAGGTAGAGCTGTGTCCAATCTCGAGCCAACGCATGAGCACGAGGATCACGGATCCTGATTATCGGAAGGTTTTGAAGGGCCTGGTCGATAAAGCTTTATCGTAAGGAAACTCAGCGGCCAGTCTGGCAACATTGGCTGATGGAACACGGAGACCTGGATGCTGGCATTGTTTATCGTTTTGGGCGGAGAGCCTCGGAGAGACCAGGCATGGTTGTGGCGGGGTCGTCGGGCCGCCGGTGGTCCTTTCGCTTCGAGCTTTTCGCACCTGGCCGCTAACACTTAGAAATTGTCCAAAAATAACTTGCACTCGTTTCAACTCTTTTTTGAACCACGAAGAACACGAAGAGCACGAAGAACTCACTTCGTGTCCTTCGTGTTCTTCGTGGTAAAAGAAGGCCTTCTATTTTCGGACGCCCCCTAATCACAAGGATGCAAAGTCATGCCATACAATTCAATTATTTTCGAAATAGACGACGGTGTTGGGGTCATCCGCCTCAACCGCCCCGAGGACGGCAATGCGATTACCCTGGAGATGGCTCGGGAAATGTTGGATGTGGCCATCCGTTGTGACGAAGACCCCGAGGTCCGCGCGGTGGTGCTGACGGGTAACGGCAAGATGTTTTGCGCGGGAGGCGACCTGAAGACCTTTGCCGCCCAGGGTGAAAGCGTCAGTCGCTCATCTGAAAGAGATCACCCAGGCTTTTCATGCAGCGATATCCCGATTCAACTGGATGGATGCGCCGGTGGTTGGTGCCATCAATGGAACGGCGGCGGGTGGGGGTCTCAGCCTGGCGCTGACCACCGATATCGCCATAGCCGCGGAATCAGCCAAGTTCACCATGGCCTACACCAAGGCCGGCCTGGCCCCGGACGGCAGTTCCAGCTTTTTCTTGGCGCGCATGGTCGGGCTGCGCCGCGCCAAGGAGATGGCGCTGTTGAATTCGGTGTTGTCGGCAAGGCAGGCCATGGAGTGGGGGCTCATCAATCAGGTGGTCGCCGATGATCAGGTGCTGCCCGAGGCCCTGAAAATGGCGCACCATTTGGCCAAGGGCCCGACCCGGTGTTTCGGTGAAACCAAGCGCCTGATCCTGTCCGGGGCGACGGAAAGCCTCGAATCCCAGATGGAGAGAGAATCCCGCGCCATTGCGGCCATGGCTGGCAGTGCCGATGGACGCGAAGGAGTCGCCGCCTTTATTGCCAAGCGCACCCCCAAGTTCAAGGGAGTGTAATCGCCTGATACTCGCAAGCCCACTGAACGCAAGGACCCGGAGGCTCACAAACCGCAGAAGCTCAGAGGCTGAGTGAAAATCTCCGTTAACTCTGGTTCTCAAACTTAAGACTGGCCAGGACTGGTCTAAACCGGTTCCGAAGCTCCAGCCTGGGGACCATCACTTCTAAACCACTACAGATACCCAAGAGACCATAGGAGTCTCACATTGTCATTCCCTGATGCTTCTGGCGGGAATCCAGATGCCTTTTGATCTCCGGACCCCCGCCAGAAGCAAGCGGGGGTGACGACTGGAGGACCTTTTTGGCACGCTCTGAAAATGTGACCTCAGACGCCCGGCTTTCAAATCCGAGATCCGACATCCGACATCCGAAATCCGAAATCCGCATCCGACATCCGAAATCCGCAATCCGAAATCCGCAATCCGCAATCCGCAATCCGCAATCCGAAATCCGCCATCAGATCCCTAGAAACGCCTGCTTCACCTGTTCGTTTTCCAGGAGTTCCCTGCCTTTGCCTTCGAGGACGACTCTGCCGTTTTCGAGGACGTAGGCCCGGTCGCAAATGGCCAGGGTCTGTTTGACGTTTTGCTCCACCATGAGAATGGTGATTCCTTCGGCGTGGATCTTGCCGGTGCAGGCGAAAAATCTCCTGGGTGAGCAGGGGCGAGAGACCAAGAGAGGGTTCGTCGAAGAGGATCATCTTGGGGCGGGACATCAACCCGCGGGCAATGGCGCACATCTGTTGTTCGCCGCCGGAGAGCGTGCCGGCCATTTGTTTTCGCCGTTCACGAAGCCTCGGAAAAAGCGTGAAAACCCATTCCAGCGTCTCTTTGCGGTGCGCTTTTGCCTCGGGCGCCAGCGAACCCAGTTCCAAATTCTCGACCACCGACATTTCCGGGAAGAGCTGCCTTCCCTCGGGCACATGGGCGATTCCACAATTGATGATGCGATAGGGAGGCACATGGTCGATGCGCTGGTTTTCGAACCAGATGGCGCCGCTCGTGGGGTTGATGATGCTGGATATGGTTCGCATGATCGTGCTTTTTCCGGCCCCGTTGGCACCCACCAGGACGACGAACTCTTTGTCCTCCACCTGGAAGGACACGTCCCAGAGGACCTGAATATCTCCGTAACCGGCGTTGACATGTTCCACCCTGAGCATGGCTTCTATTCCCTTCCGAGGTACGCTTCAATGACCGATGGATTGTTTGCGACTTCCGCCGGTGTGCCCTGAGCGATCTCCTGGCCGTAATTGATACACAGGATCTGATCGCAGATGTTCATGATCACCTGCATGATATGTTCGACAATGATGATCGTCACTCCCGATTCGCGGATTTTGCGGATGAGCTGCACGCCCTCGGCCTGTTCCTGGGGGGTTAGGCCCGCCATGGTTTCATCCAGCAGCAGAAGCTTGGGACCGGTGGCGAGGGCTCGTGCGATTTCGAGCCGCTTTCGGTCGCCAATGGTGAGACCCTTGGCAAGATAATCCCGTTTCTTAACCAATTCGCAAAATTCGAGGACCTGGAGGGCCTTCTCCCTGGCCACTTCCTGTTTTGGCGTCTGGTTGAAAGCGGAGGCCATGACATTTTCGAGCACGCTCATGCGTCGTAAGCGGCTTGACGATCTGAAACGTCCTCCCAATGCCCAGCTTGCAGATTTTCCAGGTAGGAAGCCCGTTCAGCTCTTTCCCTTCGAAAGCAATAGTCCCCGAAGTGATGGGATAATAACCGTTGATGCAGTTGAAGACCGTCGTCTTGCCGGAGCCGTTTGGCCCGATCAGCCCAAAGATCTGTCCCGGCTCCACGCGAAAGCTCAAATCGTTGACGGCGACCAACCCACCAAAAGCCTTTGTGAGATGACTTGTTTCAAAAAAGCTCATAATCAATTTCCACTAGATGCCGAGGGCACAGCTTTTCCCCTCGACCAGAGTTGGCTGATTTTAGGCCAGTCGCCAACGATGCCGTTGGCCATATAACGAATGACAAAGATGACGAGCAAACCGAAGACCAGCACATGGCCTTCACTGACCCATTTCGGCAGCAACCCGAAGAAGGAGCTGCGAAAGGTCTCCTGGAGCAACACCATAATGAACGCGCCGGCAGGAGGTCCCCAGAGGGTCCCCACCCCGCCGATGATGCCGACGAGGATGGCCATGATGGAAATATAGTGCAGCGAGAAAACGACATGCGGGTCGATGAAAGCCATGTAATTCATGTAAAAAGCCCCGGCAAGCCCGGTAAAGAAGGAACTGACCATGAGGGAGAGGCTCTTGTACCGGAACGCGCTGATGCCCATGGATTCCGCCGCATCCTGGTCTTCGCGTATGGCAACAAAATAGAAGCCCCACTTGGAATTGATCACCCGGTAGATGGCATAAACACAGGCGGCAGCAAGGAAGAGGGCCAGATAGTAATAGGGGATCTTGCTGCGAAAGGTCTGCATGATCAGAATTCCCTGCATCCCTTCGGTGAGGTCTCGCCAGACGGTGGCGCCAATCCGGAAGATCTCTCCGACGGCAATGGTAGCGAGGGCAAAATAGGGCCCGCGCAGGCGAAAACAGATCCACCCGATGATGAACCCGACCAGCAGCGCCACCGGTCCCCCAAGCAACATCCCCCACCACGCGGAAATACCCAGCTTGGTCACACACAAACCTGCCGTGTAGGCCCCGGTGCCGAAAAATATGGCATGCCCGAAGGAAACCTGCCCCGTATATCCCGCCAGAAGGTTCCATGACGACCCGATCACCACCCACATCAGGGCAATAATGAGGATATGCCGGTAATAGTCTGAGGCAACAAGCAGCGGGAAAAGAACAAGGATGAGGATGGGGATAAGTGTTGACCAGCGAATCGTTTTCATAGCGTTACCCTGTTTAGACCTTGGTCAAGGTTTTGAGGCCGCCCGGCAGGAAAATCAGCACGAGGAGGAAGATAACCATGCCGACAGCATCCTTGAGGGCCATGGAGATGTAGGTTGCGCCCAGGGATTCGGCCACTCCCAGAACAACGCCGCCGACAATGGCGCCCACAGTGCTCCCCATGCCCCCCAAAATGGTGATCACGAAGGCTTTTAGAGTGAAAGGACCACCGATGTCGGGAAAGAGATAGTAGATGGGCAGGAGCAGCGTCCCGGCAGCGGCCGCCAGGGCAGAGCCGAGACCATAGGTGAAGATGGTGATCCGCTCGGCATTGACCCCCAGCATGAGAGCGGCTTCCTTGTTCTGGGCGGTTGCCCGAACGGATTTGCCGATATCGGTCTTCAGCAGAAAAAAGAACAGGAGCAGGGTCAGCAATGCGGCGATGAAGAAGGCAATCACCATGGCCAGATTGTAAGAAATGCCTCCGGCGTAAATGAACGCGGAGCTATATGAAGTCTGAACGGATTTATAGTCCGACTGGAAGATGAAACGGATGATTTCGGTCAGCACCATGCCGATCCCCACCGTCATGAGGACCTGGTTTTCGGGAAGAATGGAGTCGATTTTGAGCAGAGGGTTCAAGAAGTACTTCTGGATGACGGCTCCAAGCACAAAAAGCGAGGGCATTGCCACCAGGAGCGAAAAATAGGGATCCAGGTGCAAATACTCGAAGAGCACGAACGTGATGTACATGGCGACCATCATGAGCTGACCGTGAGCCAGGTTGATGATCTTCATGACGCCCATAATCAGGGTCATACCAAGGCCAACCAGAGCATAAATGCCCCCGATGAGCACCCCCGACACCAATGTCTGAAGAAAAACTTCCATGGATAACCTGTCCTCAATCGCTCAGTGTTGCAGTGAGTCCAAAAAGATCCTCAATCGCTCATTGTTACAGTGTGGCCAGGATGATCCTCCGCTCGTCACCCCCGCATGCTTCAGGCGGGGGTCCATTGATTAAAACGCATCTGGATTCCCGCTTAAATGTTCATGAAAGGATGTTTCACCCCCGATGATGCAAATTGACACCCCAAAAGGCCAATGATTTCATGGGGGTCATTTTCACGGTAAAGCATGCGGGAATGACGATCTTGGATTGTTTCCGGCACTTCGGTGTCCGGAAGAATCTCTTGAAAAGCAGGGACTTCAGCCGATGACGCACCGCAGCACTCATGGCAGCATGCGTACCGTTACTTCCAGACTTTTTCCCATTCAATGGGGAACACGTAAGGTTTGCTGGCAATCTCTTTGGGCCACACCAGTTCCAGCTTGCCTTCTATCCATTGCACCAAATAAGTCGGGAGCTTGTTCTGATTGGTCATCTTATCGTAAGCAACGAACTTCACCGGGCCAAAAACGGTCATCATGTTGGTTTCAGCTAACGCCTGGCGAACATCATCCGGTTTGAGAGATTTCGTACGCTTGAGAGCGTCGGCAATCACATAGGCGGCGGCATAGGCTTCTGCACCATGATATTCGGTGTCCGTACCGAACTTCTTGACAAACTTGTCGAAGTATTCCTTCGCACCCGGATACGGAAGGGTCTGGTACCAGAGGGTTGCTGAGAAGACCAGATCAGAGGCCTTGCCGGCGTTCTTGGAGAATTCGGGCAGCGTGAAGCCGGCCGCGCCGCCCACGAAAACTTTGGGGTTGAGCCGCAGCTCCATGCTCTGTCTCATCAGGAGAGAAGCATCCATGATATAGGAGATCATGTAGACCAGGTCGGGGTTGGCCTGCTTGACCTTGACGAGGAGGGGTTTGAAGTCCACCCCGCCGTGTTCGTAACCCTCCGACATGAGCACTTTAATACCGAGGCGCTCACAGGTCTGCTGGAATTCTTTCGAACCGGAAGAACCAAAGTTGGTGTTTTCATAAAGAATGACCGCCGTCTTTGGTTTGACGACATCGGTCAGGAACGATTCCAGGCCCTTCGGGTATTCACTCACCGGCGGGTTCAAGCGGAAAATATAATCCCATTTCTGTTCGGTAATTTTGTCATCCGAGCCCGTGTTGACCAGGAAAGGGTATCTGGCTCTGCTGCGCCACTCCGGCAATGGCGAAGGTTTCAGAGCTGCCATAACCGCCGCCGAGCATGACCACTTTGTCCTTGGTGATGAGCTTTTCGGCCGCTGATCTGGCCACATCCGGTCTCCCGGTGTCATCCTCAAAAAGGAACTCCAGTTTCTTGCCGTTGATGCCACCGGCGGCGTTGATTTCGTCGAGGGCCATTTCGAACGATTTTTTCTCGATCTCTCCAAACTTGGCTTTGTCACCCGTTACCGGCAGAATGATTCCAACCTTGATGGCTTCCTGCGCCCAAGCCGGGTAAAGGAACAACCCGATGGAAAAGAGCAAAGCGATTAGGATAACCATACTTCTTTTCATGTTCGTTCCTCCTTGTGTGAAAAAATGGATGGAAATACACCTCAACCCTTAAGCTACTCCCAAAAGAGCGTCCAACGTATACGAGCTTCCAGTATGGTGAACAACAAAAACGGGGAATTTTAAAATGGAGCCGAAAGACAGGGTAAAATTAATATAAAATTGGGGAGAAAGTCAAGCTATAGAAAGTGGTGCTGAGTGCTGGGTGCTGGGTGCTGAGCACAAAAAGCCCTTGATTCCCGGATACACTGCATTCTTGGCCGCTTCAAGGATCCTTATTGCACCGATTAGGACCATCTAAAGGATCGCTTACCTATGCCACATTGCCAAACAGAACTGCCGGTCTTGCCTTCGATTCGAGCGAGTATTGATGCAGAGGCGATGGGTCGAGTTCCATCCGGAACAGCTTGAACCTGCCATTTCAAAATGGGGCGATTGGCCCTGGCCGGGCAAGACGGCCTGGCATCATCCCTGCCACTATTTTGATGGAACGGCAGAGACAGTCCGCTGGATTTTTGTGCTGGATGTTCTCAACCACTGCTTCTGGCCGGGAGTTGGTGAACCAACGTGGACCGTGGCCTACGGCGGGGAGGACTATTCCGGCTACTGGGGCCTGGCGGCAAGCCTCAAGCGGGCCCTGGAGCGGGGATTTGCGATTACCGATCCCGCCTGCCTCGCTGAGCTCTCTCCTGCAGATCTGCGAGAAATCTTCTCGGGAGCAGGTGAAATTCCCCTCTTTGATGCGCGGCTTGCCAATCTCAGGGAAGCAGGTCAGGTCCTTCTGTCGAGCTGGCAGGGAGATATCATTCATCTTCTCGAAGAAACGCGCGGCCATGCGGTCGAGACGGTGCAACAGGTCGTCGCTTCCTTCCCGAGTTTTCAAGACGAGGCCCAATACCGGGGGCAGAAGGTATTGTTCTGGAAGCGGGCACAGCTCTTTGTGGCCGATGTGAATGCTGCCTTCGCCGGAGAGGGATGGGGGCGGTATGACGATATCGGCGAGCTGACGGCGTTTGCTGACTACAAACTGCCGCAGGTCCTGAGGGAGCTGGGAATCCTTTCTTATCATCCGGACCTGGCCGAAAGGGTTGACCGGAGACAGAACCTCACCGCCGGCGGTGAGGAAGAGATTGAAATCAGGGCCATGACCATCTGGGCCGTAGAAGCGTTGAAGAAAACCTTTAGCCTCCTGGGAAAGAAAGTGACGGCCCCCGGGTTGATCAGTGGCTCTGGCAGCTTGGACAACTCGGGCCGTTCAGGAAGAGACCCTATCATCGCTGCCGGACGATCTTCTACTGAGCGGTTGACCTTGAGACAGGCGCCACTGTTGTTATTTACGACAATCATTTCAAAAAAGGAGCTGGTTTGCGTCGGTGGGAATTGAGCTGACTCCGGTCAGAAAACCGTTTGGAAAACTTGCAATGGCAGCAGGGGTTCATCTATAATGCTTGGCAACAGCAGTCGGGTGTTTTGTCGCGAGCTATGCAACATTGCCATGGCGACCCCGCGCGGTGCGGGCGAGAAATCTTGATCGAGCCTGATTGTCGAGGATCTAACCCCCAAGAAAGGAGTCCAAACATGTTGTTTTTGGCGATATTCAACTATGCTCCGGAAGATCGCAATGTCGTCATCGAACGGCGGATGAAGGGAATGGACAAAGATGTTGGAGTGGTCGTCAAAGGCGAGTGGTTTGACATTTCGGGCCACCGTGTTTTCCGGCTTTTCGAAACCGATGACGACGTCCATCTTGCCTCTTCGATCTATAACTGGACGGACCTGGGTGTGGCGGAGATCATTCCGGTTATGGAGACGGACAAGGCCATGAAATTTCTGAAGAGGATCGTAAAGAAGGCATAATAATTGGTGCCTGAATTCTTTTTGTCTCTAGCCTCTTCGCCTTGCGGATGCCTGATTGGCAACAGGATCAATCACCAATCACCAAAGAGCTACAGCTAGGTCTAAGAGCAAAGCCAGAGCCAAGGCCAAGAGCCAAGAGCCAAGAGAGCCAAGAGCCAAGAAACTTGCCTTTTCTCGGTGCCGAAACCCGGCTTAAAAGGGAAGACGGTGAAATACCGGCACGTTTGGTCAGCGCTGTAAGCGGCGATGAAATCTGAGATCAGCCACTGTTTCGGAAGCAGTGATCTGCTTTCCGGGATGGGAAGGTTCAGAGAGTAAAGCGAACCGCGAGTCAGAAGACCTGCCGTGAAAAGGGCGCCCACTCCGTGTGGGGCAAGGCTGTGTGATTGCCGAAACCATTACGCAATCCTTCAGACCTCGGGGAGAGGTTTGAAGGATTTTTTTTTTGAAGGAGCAGAACCATGCACGAGCTCGATCAATTGCTGGCGCGCATCGAACCTGCCGACAAGACGTGGGAACAGAAAGCCTGGGAAAGGCTGCATTCACAGATTCGACCGCGCGGGTCCCTGGGCGAGTTGGAGACCATCGCGGCGCGGTTGGCCGGAATCGAACGGAGGTTGTCGTTTGATTTCAGGAGGAAGCTCATTTTCACCATGGCCGGAGACCATGGCGTGGCGCACGAAGGGGTCAGCGCCTACCCCCAGGAAGTCACCCCGCAAATGGTGTTCAGCTTCGTGCAGGGATGGGCGTCGATCAACGTGTTGGCCCGGTACGTCGGCGCCGAGGTGCGGGTGGTCGATTGCGGCGTGGCGGGCGATCTCCCGCATGATTGGCCAATCATTCACAGAAAGATAGGGAAGGGGACCTCCAGTTTCACTCAGGGCCCGGCGATGAGTCGCGAAGATGCGATCTCCGGCCTGCTCCTTGGCGCGGAACTGGTCGAGAACGCATATCGTGAGGAAGGATATCAACTGGTTGGGACCGGTGATATGGGGATTGCCAACACCACACCGTCCACCGCGATCGTGGCGGTGCTGAGCGGCAAGCCCGTTGCCCGCCTGGCCGGACGCGGCACCGGCATTGACGACACAACCCTCGCCCGGAAAATCACCGTCATCGAAAAGGGGCTGGCCGTCAATCGCCCCGATCCCGGCGATCCCCTGGACATCTTGAGCAAAGTCGGCGGCTTCGAAATTGCTGCCCTGGGCGGCGCCCTCCTTGGAGCTGCGGCCGCGAAGTCGCCCCTCATCTGTGATGGCTTCATCGCCACGGCAGGGGCCCTGATTGCCTGCCACCTGGCGCCGGCGGCGAAAGATTACCTCTTTCTTTCCCACCGCAGCCAGGAGGTCGGTCACACCACCATGGTAGAGCTGCTCGGGCTCGAGCCCATCCTTGACCTGAGAATGCGCCTCGGCGAAGGCACGGGCTCGGTGCTGGCGATGACCCTTGTTGAAGCCGCCGCCAAGGTGCTCGAGGAAATCAAGACCTTCGCGGAAGCCGGCGTCACCGACACCGGTCATTGATCGGGTTGACGCACGGGATTTTTCCCTGACCACGAAGGACACGAAGGTACACGAAGAGTTTCTTCGCCGAATCGCGGTGATGACCTGCGAGCACGGAGGAAGGGAGCCGGATTGTCTGCGAGCATCCAGCGAGCGCAGTCGGGTCAAGTGCCTTTTTCTCCCGCGCTTACGCGCCGGGCAAAGCACTTGACGAAGTCTGGCGCCGCGATTCACGCCGAGGCCTAAGCGCCGGCATGAACGGCCGGTTCACCGGGCCGTGCGCCGAACCTTGATGGAACCTTAAGGAATTCGCTTGTGCGGCCCTGGTGCAAGGCCATGGGTCGGACCGCACCGGTCGCTCAACAAGGCTGTGCTTATGCAAATGAAGTTAGGTCAGCCCTGTTGGTCGGGCAGCTTAAAGCCGATATAGGTTCCGCCGCTAATCCCCATCAGAGCCAGCAAGGTCGCATCGAAATCCGGCATGGCCAGAGCATTGTATACTGACGCAATGAAGATGAAAATTAACACGATAGTCCAGGCAAATATCTGAAAACGGTGAAAGCTGACCCCTTCATCGTCGCTGAGTATATCGTCGATAAAACGCTTCGAGGCGGTGGGTTGTGTTGCATCAGCTATTTCCTGAATCTTCGTATTCGTGTGCTCAATCTCTTTTTGTTTGGCTGCCAGTTCTGCTTGTTTGGCTGCCATTGCCGCTTTTTGATCGGCCATGTCTGCGGGAGGAGGGGTCGCATTGATTGCGCTATTGAGCGTGCTTATCTTGCTTCGAAGTTTTTCTGCTTCAACCTCGTCGCTCGTCGCTTTCTCTTCAAGAATTCGTCGTTGATTCTCTTGATCGCTCCGCTTACTTGAATCCACGATGGCAGCGCTTAAGCCTGTGGCCGCGCTGATGCCTATAAGTCCCAGCACTGATGGTGTCAAATTGGAGAGATCACTTGTCACCATCCATATGAACACATAGGCAATAATGACTATGAAGAACCAAAAAGCCATCTGGGTGCGGGCGAGACTATAAGGCTTTCGGTTTGGCTTACCCTCTTTATTATTTCCCTTTGGTTGGGGACCAGGATCGCGAATGATGTCACTCCGGTATGCCAGCCACCAAAACAGGGCGATGGCTGCCGTGAAGCAGCCCACGAATATCTTGAACCAAAACAAATTTATCACGATGAGACTGGCCATCGCTTCACCCTGCACTTTAACGCCTTCCTGGCGCACGGTGACGGGCACATTACGGCTGAAATCCCTTGGCCCTCTACTTAAGACGGCCGTCCACGCATCTTTGGACTCAGGTGTGCGCTTGAGGTCAAATTGTAGTTTTGTATTGTTATCAATGAGTGATGGACTAAGGCCGTTGAAGGCATTCCCATCAACATAGAGGGTAAACTTAGAAGGATCATGGCCCGGCTGTCCGACCCATTTTTCAAGATTCTCGACTTGAACCTTGATCGTATGGTAAAGGGCAAACTCGCCCTCGACCCCTTTGACCATTAGCGGAATCTCCGGATTGATATCCGCCGCGCTTGCCGTATTCGTGATCGTTAACATCATGCAAATCACCATCAGTAAGCAGAAGAACTGCGGCCTTTGCAATCTTTGAAGCATACTGTTGGTTCGCATACGTTCGCTCCTCTCATGAGAATCAGTAGGTGCAGGCCATCCGCGGCGCTGACTGAGAATGATGAGCCCATAACGCTTCTTGGCCTCAAACAACCAGTTGAGCCATTTCTGCCGATCCTTAGAAACCGTCCGGAAATAGCTTGCACCCATTTCAACCCTTTTTTGAACCACGAAGAATACGAAGAGCGCGAAGAGCACGAAGAAATCACTTCGTGCTCTTCGTATTCTTCGTGGTAAAAGAAGGCCCTCTATTCTTGGACGCCCCCTGAGTATAATGAAGGAATAAAAGGCATTCATTGGGAGAGAAGCCATCCTGTTCGAAAAAGACAATATGATCAGAGCATCGCGACAGCAATCACCCCATCAAGCGCTTTTGGCTTCCGAGAGTTGGAGCATCCTGGCCTGGACAGATTCCAAAATTGCATCCCGCACGTAGGTACTTGTGTTCAGAATCTCAATGCCGATGAGTTCACCCTTCTCGTTGAGTTCTGCAGTTATGTTTGGGCTGATTTCGATGCTGGCGACCTCGGGGTCGTCAGCGATCGACTTGTAGTTGAGGATGACGACCCCATACCGTTACTTGGCCTCGATCAGCCAGTCGAGCCATTTCTGCCGATCTTCGGCAAACCTCAGGAGGAGTTCCTTCCTGTGACAACGATGGGTGATGTGCCGCACTTTGCCCGGTATATAATGCCGATCTGCTTCTGGCATGCTTTCCAGCTCCCCACTCCCGCTTAGCTGGGTCATTTTGACTGCTAAATGGTGGCTCTAAGCTGAGAAAAACTCCCTGTCGACAGGTGTTGTATATGTTGATTCAACCAGTTGGCTTGGTCCGACCCTGCCCGACTGCCCGCTTGGCGACCCTGCCCGACTGCCCGATTCCGACCCTGCCCGACTGCCCGACTTGGTCCGACCCTGCCCGATTGCCTCGTTTCATTTCCGCATCCACCTCCTCACCTGTTCATTCAGTTGTACCCAACAAATGATTGTCCACTTCTTGATGGTCTCGTAAAAAGTCATTTTTTGCAAAGTGGCATCTAATAAATTCAACGTGTTAGGTTCCGCAAAATGCCCATTTTGGGACTTTCTACGAATCCATCACTTCTTGGTATCGTTACAAATGGTGTGATACTCAGAAAACCGCATATTAGATTTCCTAAAGCCGCATTCTTCAGCGACGCAGGCCCATACTCAGATGGGCCTCTGTTTCGGTTCCAGTTTTTAGCCCGGTGCCGAAGCGTTGGGCGAAGCGAAAGATACGGGAAAGGCGTTGGTCAAATGCGTTCATGGGCGATAGCAGGGTCGCTCCACTTCCATGGCAGTTGCAAGAACCCGAAAATTAGGCGAAATGGGCTGACTTCGCAAGGTTTATGTACGCGCAAGCTCAAAGCTTGGCCCAACCCTCTCAAAGTCTCCCGACCTCGTCATCAAGTCCGCAATCCCGCAGGGCTCTTCGGCGTGTCCGTATCCGACTCGGGGACTCGGGGCAGGGAGACGGTGAAGAGCATGTCGCGGCCTTCCTGGGTGAAGGAGAGAAGACCGCCCATGGCCTTCAGGAGGCGGTAGCTCAGCGGCACTCCGCCGATTGCTTCGCCTTCTTCGAAAGGGAGCAGCAATCGTTCGGGATCTTTGATGGGCTTCTCGACCGGGACCGGGCTGCGAAAGTCGATCTGGATGTTTTGCTCGGTTTCATAGGTCCGTATGATCAGGACTCCCTGCTTATCCATGACCTTTGCGGTATGGGTGATGACGTAATTGAAAACCTCGGCCAGGATGTCGGGGTCGACCAGCGCGGGAGGCAGATCGGGGGCAAGATCCAGTTGCCAGACGACGCCTTCCCGTTCGAGGTCGGGGGCGAGCAAACCCACACTTTCGGCGACCACGGTGTTCACGGAGCATTCCCGGGAGCGCATTTCCACCGGCCGGAGATAGTCCCTGATGCGGTCCAGGATTTTTTCCAGGCGCCTGGATTCCTCCAGAATGATCGCGACTTCGGGGAGGTCCGGAAATTTCTTCTGGAGACGCATGGCAAAGCCACCCACGGACATGAGCGGGTTTCGTATTTCATGGGCCACCTCCGCCGCAATGGCGCCCAGGGTTTTGAGTTTTTCCTTCTGCACCAGGGCCTTCTGAGCCGCCTCGAGTTGCAGGGTCCGTTCCTTGACCATGTTCTCGAGGTGATCGCGATAGTTCTTCAGTTCTTCTTCCGCCTTCTTCCGTTCGGTGATGTCTCTGATGATGGCAACATAAGCCGCCGGTGAACCGTCAGGGCCTCTGATCGCCGAGTATGACCCCTCAATGGGGAAGATGGTTCCATCCCTGCGGACGAGGTTCCACTCCGTCCAGAAGGGAGTTTCGGTGGCGACCGCCGAATGAGCCCTTTTCCCGAAGGCGATGAAGCTCTCTTCCGAAGGATGAACGATCCGTATCGACTGCCTCTCGAGTTCCGTGCGTTCGTAGCCGAAAAGATCCAGGAACGCCTGGTTGGCGGAAACGATCATGCGCTCTTTGTCCACCAGCAGAATGGCGTCCGAAGTGCTTTCGACCAGCGTTCGATAGCGCGCTTCCGATTCCCGGAGCGCCACCTCCGCCTGCTTGCGCTTCCGGATCTGCTTGCGCAGCTCATCGACCTTCTGTTCCAGCTCTTTGGCCTGCTGGAGGAGGAGCCTTTCCCTTTCCTGGTAGTAGTCGATTCGCTCTGACAGCTCGCTCGGCAGGACCTTCAGGTCCG
Organism: uncultured delta proteobacterium; assembly: GCA_963808625.1. GTDB lineage: Bacteria > Desulfobacterota > Syntrophobacteria > Syntrophobacterales > Syntrophobacteraceae > JADGQM01. The sequence goes on along the minus strand of CAWEHK010000003.1, from coordinate 27,650 downwards.
CGAGGATCTCACTGTAAACTTCCGACAGCTCCCGAGCTTCCCTGGGCGTGAATATCGTCCCCTGCTGCAACGCCTTGTGAGCGGCCGCCGACCCGATGGCCCCGGCCAGGGAGCGCTCCACTTTGTTATGCAGCTCGACCAGCTGAACAATCGAAATCTGCTCTGCGCTATGAACTCCCGTCTCGATGAGGCACCTTTCAACCATGGCCTCCGTCTCCGGTTCGGCAAAATACTGGCAAAGGACCTTCTCGATTTCGTTTTTCTTGGGAGCCAGCTCGATGTAAACGTCCCTGCGGCGGGCACGGCGCAGGGGAGCTGTCGTCTCGAGAACCCCGACGAACTCTTCGGCAAGGCTCCGGTCCTCGTCCCCTTCCCAGGAGTAAAGGGAGCCCGCGACATAAAGACCGATATTGCAGAGCATGGTCCAGAGGACGGCGTGGCTCAGAGGATTGAATCCCGTCAGGCCGAAGAGTTCCTCCGGTTTGAGGAGCGCTATTCCCCACGGTCCCTTTTCGAGCAGCGCAGAGGTGACCCAGCCGCTCTTGACAAAAGATGGCACGAGCAGGGTGTAGCACCATACGGCAAACCCCCCGGCGAGGCCGAGGATCGCGCCGGCTTTATTCCCCCGCCGCCAGAAAAGGCCTCCCAGAATGGCCGGAGCAAACTGAAGCACGGCGGCAAAAGAAATGAGGCCGATATTGACCAGCATGTAGGATTCACCAATGCGCTCCTCGAACCAGTAACCGATGACAATGAAGCCGGCCACGGCGCCCCACCGGCATTTCAGGAGATGGCGCTTCACGAAAGCCAGCCAGCGAACCCATTGCACCAGAGGCAGCAGAAGATGGTTGGTGATCATGGTTGCCATCGTTACCGAGCAGATCATGATCATACCGGCAGCGGCGGAAAAGCCGCCGATGAAGACCAGGAGAGAGAGCCAGGGTTTGCCATGCTGAAGCGGGATGCGCAAAACAAAGGTGTCGGCGTCATAAAGCGGCTGGCCGTCGAGCAAGCCGCCCGCGGCAATCGGGAGGACAAACATGCTGATCAGAAGGAGGTAGAGCGGCAGGAGCCACATGGCCGTCAGGATGTGTTTTTCGTCGTGGTTCTCGATCACCGCCACATGAAACTGCCTCGGGAGAAAGAGGATCGCCGACATGGAAAGCACAAGGTAGCCTGCCCACGTAACATAGGCAGCGGCATCCTGCTTCCCAAATTCGAGGAGATTATGAAAGGGACTTTCTGAGAGCCGCCGGAAGATGTCACTGAAGCCGTCGTTCATGAAGTAGGTCACAAAGATGCCGACGGTAAGAAGGGCCAGCAGTTTGACGACGCATTCCACCGCCAGGGCCATCATCATGCCTTCGTGCCGTTCGGTGGGATCCAGCCGCCTTACGCCGAGAATGATCGTGAAGACCACCATGAGCACCACGACCACCGGACCAACATCGGCCCGGACCCAGGACGTGGTGCCGGCAGCGGTGATGATTTCGAAGGTGGAAATAATCGCCTTGAGCTGAAGCGCGATATAGGGTGTGATGCCCACCAGCGCGATCATGGTGACCATGGCGGCAAGGGCTTGGGACCTCCCGTAGCGGGCTGAAATAAAATCGGCGATGCTGGTGATCCGACGGCTGTTCTTGAGCTGAACCAGTCGCCGCAGGATGGACCACCAGAGCATGATGGCGAGCGTCGGGCCAAGGTACATGGGCAGGAAGAGAAGCCCTGAGGTGGCGGCCTGGCCGACGCTTCCGTAATACGTCCAGGCCGTGCAATACACCGCCAGGGAGAGGGAATAGACGTAGGGGTTGTTGGCCGGGCTTTTGCCTGCTGCCGCTTTCCGCTCCACCCACAGGGCGATGAGGAAGAGGCACGCCAGATACAGGCAGAATACGGTCAGCACCATCCCCGAATCAAGCACGGTGGTCCTTCCGCTTGCTCTTCGTTGTCCCGCGAGGCAGGCTCATCGCCGAATCTGCTCACCAGAAACAGGAGGAAGATGCCAATGGCCCAGAGGAAATAGAGGTAGACCAGGAGGACCTCTGGCCGCTTCGACCGAAATATGCCGAGAAACGGCCAATTGAGCAGAGCAAAACCGAGGATGAACAGCAGGGTCTGGAACTCCGCCTGCCGCAGAAGATTTCTTAACCGTTTCACCAGGTTTTTCTCCTCGATTGGTGAAGAGTCCCCCAGGGGAAAGCCGCCGTGTCCCGCTTCCCGCCTGCAGGCGCTTCCTCATCAATGACAGCACCAAGAAACAGTAATCAGGATTGAGAGTCAGTGTTTTTGCCGGTGAACTTACGATAAAGAATCTGCCGAGACAGGTCAAGAAGTCTGCTCGTCGCGATGCAACGGGGATTAGGTGGGCAATCAGTCTTGCCACAATTTATTGGCAATCAGGACGGTGATAACCTGCATGCTGACGATCATTGCCACGCACCCGAACCATCCCGTTTGCTTCCATAGAAAACCGGGAAGAACCGAGCCGGCGCAACCGCCGAGGCAGTAAAGGGCGACGTAGAGGCCGGCCGCCAGAGATGAGAGGTTCAGGAGTTGTCCGGTACGGGCTGCACACATCCTGAGGAACCGCTGAAACGCCGACAGGTCACGCACCGCGATGAGTTGGCGGACATCGCGCTCAACATAGGTGCTGACATAACCGGCACACCAGTCGCCGGGAGTCATGTCACGGTCATAGAGAGGAGGATAGAGCCGCGGAACACAAGTTTGTCGAGGTCTGGCGGGAGCCTGCCCGCCCGCTGCAGTTCGGCGAGGGAAAAGGGCAGGAGTTGCACCATCCCGACCCGGCCGGCCAGAGACTGCGTAATGCCTATCAGGAGGCCGAACTGCTGCGAACCGGTCAGCACGTAGGTGCCGGGGTGAAGGTTGGCGTCGACCTTCGTCTGCAGGTAGGAGAAGAGCCCTGGGACCCGTTGCGCTTCATCCAGGATGACACCGTCGGGGAAGCGGGAGAGAAGCCCGCGCGGATCGCTTTCGGCCAGGAGTCGGGTATCGGGATCTTCCAGAGACAGATAAGGCTTGTCAGGGAAAGCGGCCCTGGCAAGGGTGGTCTTCCCCGACTGGCGCGGTCCCGTAACGGCAACGACCGGAAAGCCCCTGGCCAGGCGTATGAGCGTAGCGTGTGCTGTTCGTCCAATTATAACCGCCGGTTACGTCGTCCTGCACAATTTGTCAAACAATTTTACAAATTGTACAAAATGGTGTTGGTGGATGCGGGTGAATTGGCGCTCGTGCACCTTGAATCACCTGTCAGAGAGGATCATGCAGAACGTCGTGCAGGGATTACTGAGAGCCTCCTGATGCGAGTTCTCCTTGCCTTGGTTGCTTCTCCAAGCAAGCAGCCTGATCCTCGATAGATGTTTGGTGCAGGCACGGCGCGTGGAACCGACGCACGGAAGCTAAGACAGATCGACACAGTTGCTGCGACCCTCTCACCCCCTACGCGTCAGCGGAAGATGTATATATTTTTCCTTTGGGGAGGTTTTTGCCTTGACAAGCGGAGGCTCTATAGATGTTAGGCATTACAACGCCGGTTGACGGGCTACACCTCACTTTTGCCCTATCCTACGGCACTTGGAAAAACGAAGCTTCTTTTGAAAATTTGGTGTCGGGTTCTTTGCCGAGTCCATCGCCTCCAAACTAGCATGCCTGCAACGAAGAAATATGGTGCAACTTTCCTATCGCGAGGACATGAGAGCAGCGAGTTTCGCCAAGAGAACGAGTCCCCCCAAGAGGGCGAGTCCCGCCAACAAGAGGTAGAAAAGAACCTTCAATGCCCGATGCTTTCTCACTAGCCCGACTTTACCGCGCTAATTCTGTAAGTAGTTGTTCCTAAAGGAGAAAGTGCCCATTTTTTGTATGACCTAACTGGTATAGCGCTCAAGATCGAGAGCTTGGTAGATTTGCTTTTGTTCCTTAGTCATCGTGCTGAGAGAGGTCCTCATCATTGGTTTGCCCTTCCCATTTTCAGATGGGAAGAACATTGTCATTTCCCGAATCTCGCTGAGTGATTCGATGATTCGTCGGGTAGACAGGTTAATCCCCTTGTGGTGTAGCTCCCGGCGCAAAAGGCTCAACAACATCAGTGCTACCACACAGGTGAACACGTGAACGCGGACCTTCTGATCGGTCCAATGATACTGCGGGCGTAGCGCGATGTGGTGCGGATTCTTCATCTCGCGGAAGGCTGCTTCGACATGATACTGCGAGCGATAGGCGCGGACGATTTCGCCATCCGACCATTGGTCATTATCGGTGAACAGGAGGGTTTTCCCAAGCAAGGTGGTTTGAAGGTTCTCCCAGGCATCGTTATTGAACTGGCAAATGACGTCCGGCAGGCCGTCTCGCTCTCTAATCTCGACGCTAAAGAGATCTTTCATGTGCCTGGCTTTAAGCCAAGCCTTGACCTTCTTCTCGGTGGCGGCAACGGTGGGTTTTTTGCCTCCACGCAGTTGCCCGGCCCTCCAACTCTCCAAGTGCATATGCAGTTCCCGAAGCCGTTGGCATCGTTTGGCGATCTCCCGCTGAAGTGTTTTGGCTTGGGCGACAAAGAGGTTGTCGTTGTACGTGACCACGATGGTGCGCTTCCGGCCGAATACGGTCTTCGTCGTGCGGTACGCGTAGACGGTAGGCAACCCTTCTTCGGCCAGTGATCGGAGCTCGTCTCTTGAAATCTGGAGAAGATCCGGGTGTTGGGTGGGAACCAGGGAGCCTACGAAATGGTAACTTGATAGTATAGGAATTTGCATTTTTCCTCAATGAAATCAATTGAGTCATGATAGAAAGGTAGGTGGACCGAGAGTAGGGGGAGAGGGTAGAAGCGATTGATCGGAACATCTTCCGTCAGATATTCGAGGAACATTGGATCGAGTTCAAAGAGCGCCATCCGCCGTATGCTGGAGGGTATTACGAAGAGGTGGTGCAAAAGATGTTGGGTTGTGGAAAGGAAGCGGGAGGATACAGCGAATACCTGTGCACCTGTTGCGGGAAGGATATGCGGCGGATTGCCTTTACCTGTAAGAGTTGCTTTTGTTTGTCGTGTTGCAAAGGATACACGGATGATTTTGTGGCGCAGGTCAGCCGTGTATTGCAGCCTGGAGTGAGATACCGTCATATGATCCTGACGGTTCCTGAGCAACAACGGATTATCTTCTATCGAGATCGGCATGAGGGGAAGCTCTTGTCGGCACTGATGCGTTGTGGGTATGAGTGCCTTGAAGATGTGGTGAGCTGCGCGGTGAGGCAGCAGGTGAAGATTGGAGCGATCGGTGTGGTGCAAACTCATGGTCGGTCTGGGCACTATAATCCGCATCTTCACATTATCATGAGCAGTGGAGGGGTCAACGAAGAGACGGGTAAGTGGGTGGAGTTGGGGTATTTTCCGTATGAGATCATCCACAAGAAGTGGCAATATCATCTCTTCAAGATGCTTAAGGAGATGGTTCCAACGACGGAGATGAGGTCCTTGATTGATGCTCTCTGGAAGAAGTACCCGAGAGGACTTGTTGCCCATGTGACCAAAGGAAAAGTTCCAGAGCAATGCCGAGGCTTGGCCAAATACCTGGCCAAATATGTTGCCTCTCCTCCGATAGCCGTAAGACGGATCATGGGCTACACCGGTCAGGAAGTGACGTACTGGTACAAGGATCACCAGACAAAGAAAAAAGAAGTGGTCACGGTCAACGTGATGACCTTCATTGGACGGATGGTTCAACATATTTTTCCGAAAGGATTTCAGCGGCTCCGCTACTATGGTCTGCAAGCAACGAAGACCTTCAAGAAATGGGTGGAGGTGATTAGGGAAGGATTACGTAGGGTAGGGCGAGTTATCAAGGGTACTTATGAGGTGGTTGCATCCAAGAAGTATCGTGAAAGGTTCCAGGAGATGAGCGGTTGAGATCCGCTGATTTGCAGATTCTGTGGTCGGGAGATGGATCTCTGGAAGATATGGCACCCCAAGTACGGGACGATCTACGATGAGTGGGAAAACCTCAAAGCGGGCAAATACGAAAGAATCGCTAAGAACAGAGATGGAACTTCAGGATGGGGAGGATATTCCCTTTGGCCCCCCTCCGGAGGAGTACAATTATCGCTGTTCCCTGTGCGGGTGTGAAGTGTGGGTCAACGAGGCGATCATCGATTTCGAGCTTGGCTTTGCCGAGTTTGAGGGAAGAGAAGTAGTTATGCCTGTTATTGGGTGTCCTGGCTGTAACCGGGAGACTATGCAATACACCGGGATCAAAAGTCCGCCCGAAGGGCGCTAAGTCCAAACGTCGACGGCACGGAGATTGTCCTGAGAGTTGTTGCCTTTGTCGAAGATGAGAGTGACGTCCTCAACGCCTTCTACGAAGCGATTGCAGCGGGCAACCACCGCCTCTGTGAGACCGGCGAAAGTAGGGGCATCGGGCTGGTTTCCGGGATACGTGTGATGGAACAACGGCACATGAAAGTCGGCGGTCACCAAGAGCGCTACCCCCACGATGCGAAGGGAGCTCCGTCCTTCCTTGCTCTTACCCCGCTGCGCCAGGGTTGATTTGTTGTTGAAGGTGTCGATAAACGTGAAGAAGTTGGTGGCATCGAACAGGAGCCGGCGCACGTTGAGTTGGAACTGTTCCACTACTCGGACCGTCAACTCAGCCTCAATCGCCAACATGGCCTCGGCCGAAAGCCGGTCCATGTTGTCCCAGTAGCGTTGACTCGTCAGTTGACTGCTTCGGATGTCGATCAGACGGTGGAGTATGGTCTTATCGAACCATTCAGCTATCTGGGCTTTGCTTCGCGGGTCCACACAACGGTTAAGGATAGCCACCAGGAGATAGGTGCCGACCGAAGGACCGTTGCCGCGTTTGGGAACCTGTCGATCAATGAGGACGCTCAGGTTCATGCGTGCTGAGAGATCGTACAAGGCAGCAGTGGCCCCGAGCTCGACCAACAGTCCCTCCCGTTCGGGTTGGGGAAGCGAGATCGCGTGGTTGCGCATAGCCGCAGCCGCGAGGATATCGTTGAGGCGACCAAGATACTTCTGCCAAACGATCTTGGGCTTGCCGTCGACGCGTTGACATTCGCGGGCGTAGTAATAAGTCTGCCCGCGGATAATTTTTTTAGTTAAGCTTGCCATTAATTAGGTCATACATTATGCACCACATCGTGTCAATTACTTTTTTTAAAAAGCTTTAAATAAAGGATAATATGGCGAGCTCTGATAAGTATTTCGCCTACATTTGTTAGGTCATACGTATTGTGTTTAATTTTCTTTGTGATAATGAGTGGTTAGCCGTAATGTCATCCCGAACGCGGTAAAGTCGGGCTAGGGGTGGCGGGGAGGAATCTAGAGATGGCTTTGCCTGTCCCTTATGTGGCACTCCTAGCACTTTTTCCAGGGTCTCGATCAAGCGTTGTATGTCGTACTTCCAACGAGTATCTGCGACCTCAATCGCGTGCCTTCGTGTGAGGAATACTAAGTCCTCTGGAAGATCCTCTGGGCTTGGCATAGAAGCATTCTGAAGAAGGATTGGAATCACACGAATCTTCCGTTTTAGCGCAGTCGAGATCTCTACCCGTACATAGTCGTTTGGATCATCAAGCCGACGCTGGCCTTTCGCATCAACAGCGGCGAGCCATTGTCTCCCGATTACAACTAATAGAACATCACATGATTCTGCTGCCTTATCAATTGCTTCAACAAAATCTAGGCCAGGTTCTATAGTTTCGATATCCATGAAAACGCGGTCTGGGCCAAAGTGCTCCCTCAAATCGTTTCCTAATCGACCGGCGTAACCCGCGGAATCATCCCGACGATAGCTGAGAAACATCCCTGACATCCCTGTCCTCCTTGCAAACTTTTTGCAGGAGGATATCAAACCCTTGACATAAACAACAAGAAGTAAAGAAGTAACAGCAGCAATTCTCATTGCGGCATTTGGCGGCCGGCTGAATGACGTTGATACTCATTAAGGCCTCCTCCCACAACCCTTGAAGTCCGGATTGTCGTTTCTGAAAGCATGGGAGTTGTCCCTACTGTTGGTATTGTATTCCGGCTTCCAGCAATAATTGCGTAAACTTGTCCGGCATGGTGGCCATCGGCACGTGGGATGTCGGCAACTCCAGGTAGGTCCATTCTTTTCCGGCGGCGGCAATTTTCTGCCTGGCGACATGCGTCACGGATGCAAACTCGCTTTCAGTGCAGAGAATATAGGTTTTAGGCAACCGTTTTATTTTCTGGGCGTCAAACTGCAGTTTTTCCACATAAGCCGCAGCCGGTTCCAATCCGGCAAACGACATGGGGTCGCAACCACGCGGAAACAATAACGTCAAACAGTGATTGTCCCGGATCTGGCAATGCGGCATCAACGTATACCAAACGGCTGATTCTGTCCGCCATTTTGGCGGCGACCCCGGTAATAACCATCCCGCCGTAACTGTGCCCGACCAGGATTACATCCCTGAGATCGTTTTCGGTTATCAGCATGCAGATTTGTTCAATATGGCCAGTCAGATTGCAGCTGTGTTCATCCTTGAGTGTCGGCGCAAAAACGCGGTGATTATGTGCCGTGAGAACAGAAACGGTCCCATCCCAATACTTGGCGCCCAAATGGCCTCCGGGCGGATAGTCATTCCTTTGGACAAGTCTATTCCAGGTTTCTGTAGCCATGTTGCCACCATGAATCAAAACATAATTGGCCATTTAGAATGCCCTCCATTTCATCATTCCTTTGTCAAACAAGCCCTTTGAATTATGGTGTTGATTTCTGCGTTGTCAATATGACGGTAGTTCGATCATGATCGTAGATACGTATAAGACGAAGCGGTCGCGTTGAAGAACGCGAATGGGTTCTTTTCTCGATCTTCTCGCTTGACGCCTGCGGCGCCATGCAGGAGGCGATGACCGGCATTCCTTGCCGGACAATTGATACGGCGAGGAGCGAAACAGCAACAAAGCCTTTACATTGCAAATATGGAGCGGTATAATGCTTCATATATCATTGATATGGAGATAGAAAATGACATTCTATGACGCTTTTGTTTTCTGGAATCCATGGTGGGTTGGAGAAAAAGACTGGCTGAAAGCCCAGTGAAAGAGACGACTTATCGTTTCTGAAGACAGCTTTTCGGGAGGAAAGAGATACTCACGATCAGCGGCGTCAGGAGAAGCGGCAAGACGACCATGCTGCATCTCCTTATCGATCTTCTGCTGAAAGAGGACGTTCCCGCCCGCAATATCCTCCATCTCAACCTCGAAGATCCGTGCCTTCAAGGACGCATCGTTGTATGATCTTTACGAGAAGTATCTCGCGTTCATGAACCCTTCCGGCAAGGTTCATCTCTTCCTTGATGAGGTCCAGGAGATTGAGGGCTGGCAGAAGGACCTGAGGAAGCTCTACGACGGCGTACGGGGTTTGAAAATCGTTGTCACGGGATCAAACTCCTCCCTGTTGAAAGGGGAATATGCAACGCTCCTGACCGGGAGGACGATTCCGCATGAGGTCTATCCCTTCTCTTTTCGGGAAATTGTGAAGCACAGGGGCATTCTCACGGATTTCTCGTTGCCCGCCATCATAAGCAGGAAAGCGCAGATACGGCACGCCTTCAGCGAATACCTTTTGTACGGAGGTTTTCCCGAGGTTGTCAACGAGGAAAACACAAAGCTGAAGATCCGCTCTTTTGAAGGAATACTACAATGGCATTCTGACGAGGGACGTCATCAGGAGATATGCCATACGGCGGACGAAACAATACGAAAAAGCCGCGCATTATCTGATGAGCAACGCGACGGCCTCATTCAGCGTCAAGAACCTTTCCGGGCTCCTTGATGTCAACGCGCATACCCTTGAGGAGTATATCGGTTATCTCGAAGATGTCTATCTCCTCTTCGGCTTCAATCATTTTTCATACAGTTTGAAGAAACAGATAACCTATCCAAGAAAGGCCTACTGTGTGGACAACGGATTCATTAACGCCGTTTCCTTCAAGTTTTCGGAAGACGCGGGCAGGCTCCTCGAAAATGCGGTTTTTGCCGGGTTCAAGACGAGGAGGCCTGGAGTGCTATTACTGGAAGGGAAAAAAGGAATGCGATTTCATCGTGAAAGAGGGCAAGGCCGTCAGGGACGCCATACAGGTGAGTTATTCCCTGAAGGATGCCGGCACGAGAAAAAGGGAGATTGAGGGCCTTCTTGAGGCCATGAGGGAATTCAAGCTCAAAAAAGGGACGATTCTCACCTTTGATGAATCGGAGTCCATTGCCGTGGACGGCGGGAAAATCGACGTTGTCCCCGTATGGCAGTGGCTGCTGGAAATGGGCACGAGAACGCCCTGGGGGGACTCCCCCTGAGCGCAATCCCTTCAACCAGCCACTGCCTCTACCCGCAGTGCTGGAGGAAAATTCAACCCTGTCCGGCGTCCGGCCCTCTGACGTCCGGATAATGTTCTTCGAGCCGGAAAGCAATTTCTGCAGCAATTTGCGCTTCTTCGTCGGTGACCCTCTGGGATTGGTTCACAATATATCACATTTCTCCCCTGGAAAGTGATGAGGGCATCTTCGTTGAGGATCGACCAGCTAACGGTCCAACTGGAAGCGCGCGGTTACTATGAGGTCATTATTGTGGAACATGGACTTCAGCTATGATGCCGTGTCCTTATATCCGCATAGTCCCGAGAGCAGTCTGATCCCGTTCTACATGAGAGTGTCAATACCACCCTCCATGGGCCTGAAAATGAGCCTGTTTTCCGAAAAGTGGTCCTGTGATTTCAAGTACTTACCATGAAACCCAGGAGCATAATCCTCGAAGGGGCAAGCACTTGCCTTGGTCCGACCCCGCCGATGGGAATGCCTTGGCACAGGTCACTGCTTCCGAAAACCGGATGTTCTTGGAGCCGAATAGCAATTTCTATAGCAATTTACGTTTCTTCATCGGTGACCCTCTCCAGATTATGCCGCAAGCCTGTGACTCGCCATAGCCGAATTCGTGCGCAGATTCAACAATCACGATAGCCGGCGGCGCACCCAGGTCTCACTGGTAACTGCAGCTCTGCACCCGCCGTCGGGTTGAGTGCATCCTTCGCCCATGGTTCTTTACCGACCTTAAGCTGCGACTTCTCTTGCGTTGTGAGGCGCAGGCGCGCCCTGGAGCAGGCCTTGGGTGCTTAAGTCTTCATCAATATCCGGCCAGTGAATGCAGTAGCCAGCCCCAGATATTCGCCACTTCTCCCTCTGCTGGGTGGTTGCATGGAGAAGGCGAGGGTACCAAACCAAAGGAACCGTTATGGTGCGTCCATCGGCAAGGTCTACGCTGATTGTGTCTTCGGTGAAGCGGACATCTCTGACTCGTTCACCGGCTTTAAGTTCCGAAGTAACCATACCATGCCTCCAAGAGCTGTTGCTGATGTTCCGTGGTAAGTGCCTCCAGTATGCGTAATTCTCTGGCCGAAAAACCAATATTGAATGCCAACCTGACAGGCTTAAGCCAGAATTTCGCAGAAAGGTCGTCACGATCAATGTGCACGTGAGGGGGTTCGTGCAGGTCGTGACTGACAAAATAAAACCTATACGGACCAGTCTTTAGGATAGTTGGTGACAATTGCCGTGACTCCTCTCGTTCAACGGATCGGATCCGGGCTGACCAATGCGAAACCTGCAACCCGGCGGAATGGTCAAGTTGCAAATGGATGTGCTTGTCATGTGACCACATAGTTCAGAGTACGTAGTCCATACCGTTTCTTTGCCTCGAACAGCCAGCAGAGCCATCAGCCGCGGTCCCTTGCGAGCTTCAGGATCATTCCTTCTTGTAGCACCGATGAATTAAATGCCAGGCATACGCGGACGGGAAGTGCCGTTTGGTTCTCGCCATATCCTTTTGCTCTTGGCCTCAAGGATTCAATTTCCCCACCAAAAATGCACTTCTAAGATTAAGAAAACCCTTTGTCCTGTAAGTTTTCCTGAAACATAAATCACTTAGCTTGGCCCGACCCAACGCAGAACGCAGCCCGACCCAACACAGCAACGCAGATCCAACGCAGAACGCACCAGCCCTTGTGCCCAACAGCGTAACCGGTGCGGGGCCAAGGACTTCAGGAAAATGCGACCACGTAGCCCCCCGCGTCCGGTTGACGCATTCGTTGGGCGGCCAGTTACGGCGTGCCTTTAGAGGGCGAACGACAAAACGGTAAGAACAGCGCCGAGTAGGGCAACCATGAGTGGAAAAACAAGCCAAAACCAATGCGCACTGGTACTGCGGCGTATCCATCTATGGCGTGCGTTGTCATAGTGCTGTCGATCTGCACTTACCTGAAGGTCTTTCATCGTTCGTTGCGTGTGGCCAACGAATAACAAAGAGTCAATCTGATTCTTCACTTCTGACGCTCTCTCCCTGTTTCGGTGATAGCGCTCGGTATACGAGGCCGAAAACAATGCTCCAATTAGGCCGAGAAGAATCATGAGCACCGACAGGGGCCAGTCGTTGTGATCAATTCCTTGGCCAACTGCTATGACTGCTGTAAGTCCGGAGGCTGCCAGCAGTAGATTGTTGTTCACGTTTGAACGCAACGTCTCGCTATGCCGCGCATGAGTTCGATATTCGAGATACAAACCCCAGAGAACATCCTTTTGGAGCTTTGTGGATTCGTGTGGATCTTCTGGCATGATGGAACTCCCGATTGTCAATTCGCAATAGCGTGCGCCCAACAATTGATTGTCCAGTTCTGGCTATCGTTACAAATGATATGGTAGCCAGAAAGACATAAACTAGACGGCCTAAATACCGTATTCCTTAACGATACAGGCTTATCCTATTCTGCCTTTCTATTTTGGTTTCAATGTGTTAGCCCAGTACCGACGTCTTGAATAAAACGACCGGTGCGGGAAGGGTGTTGGCCAAGGTGAGTTGCGTCGAGTATCCAACAAGATCCGCAGGCACAAGTATTCCCTGTGCCAAGCAACTGTGCTCTTGCAAAAAGGAAAGTTGCTCCGCTTCCATGGTGACCGTCACCTGAAGGATAGGCGAAAAGGGCTGGCTTCGCAAGGTCTATGTACGACAGGCTTATGCACACGTGGATGTGCTTGGTCGGACCAAATTGGGCGACTTCGGCGACGCATTACAGATCCTTTATACCGCCGGCACCGCTGCCGAGGAGGCAATGGTAGTGCTTTACCGCGAAGAACGCGATCTCAAGTCGGGAGATCGCTCCGTGCCGGTGAAGAGGGAGCGCTGCCATAGTAGAATGAATAAAGTCTCTTATCACTGACGCCGAGGTGATAAAGGAGCATCGTCAGATGATTTCGCAGGGAGGCGCGAAGGGTTCCTCGGTGGAGGTATCTCTCAGGAGAGGTCGCGATGCTGTCCGGAAGCATGATAAAGCGTCCCAAGTGGCGGCAGTGGCGGACAAAATCGACGTCTTCCATCAGGAACGGTTTCTTGAAGCCTCCCGCTTTTTCGTAGATGTCACGACGACAGAAGAGTCCTTGGTCACCGTACGGGAGGCCGAATACGCGGGTGCGAGAGTTGGCCCACCGGGCGATCCCGTCCAACAATGGAGTTGATGGAGAAAAGGCGAGCCGAAAACAACCGAGGCTGACGTCTGATGCTTCGCAAATTTTACGGATGGAGTAGGCGAAATTTGGGGGCGGAAGGCTGTCATCGTGGAGGAAAAAGAGGAGATTCCCGTTGGCCAGGGCCGCTCCTCGGTTGAGCTGAAGCCCTCGCCCCCGGGGAGCAAAGGCAGAAAGGATGTGCGGGGCAATGGGTTGCGGTGCACGCTGGCTTAGTACAGAACCACGTAAGTAAGTGTCCGGATTCAGATCGTCATACCGGCGAAAGCCGGTATCCAGGTAATGTTCTGGATTAAGGTTTTCACCGGAATGACGCGTCAGGTCTATGTTCACGTTGCACTGTAGCCTTCTATTTAGGTCAAGGAAGTCCGTTTCTGCCTGCACGACGATAATTTCGTCTTCGGGCCAGATTTGTTTCTGAAGACTTTGCAGAGAAGGTGCAAGCCGGTTGATTGGACGCAGGGTGGGGATGATCACCGAGAGCCTTGCACGGAACCAGGGTTTGGTCTCAAGAAACGGGACGTCTTCAGGATAATCGATGTCGCGTCTCTCTTTCAGGCGCTTTACCCTAAATCCCGCCTTCAAAAGCAAGCCTTCGGTCCTCGCAAAGATTTCCTCCGTGCCCCAGGCGTCGCTTTGGAAAACGGAAGGGCAGGGGCGGTCGAGACCGATGAGGTAAAAGCCGCCATCGGCAGCGGGACCCAATGCGGCGTAACCGTTTTCAAGGGCCTGAAAAGCTTCGTTGAAGTCCGGGGGCTGCAGGTCGGCGAGATCGGTACCCACCAGGACAACCTGCGAGTGACCCTGATGCATCATTTGTTGAATGGCCTCGGCCATCCGCTCTCCGAGGTGGGCGCCCTGCTGCTGGGCGAAACGCCATGGTCCGGGGTAGCCTGCTTCAAGTTCGTGTCTTTTTTCGGGGGGAGTGAAATAAATGAAAACCTCGACTTCGGGCCGTTCCCGCTTGAAATCACCCACAACACCGAGGGTCCTGCGAATAAGCTTCTCGTAGGTTCGGGCCGCGGCAACCGGTCCCATGGCAGCGGCCAGGCGGGTTTTCACGCGACCGGATTCGGGGTAGCGCATGAAGACGATCAGGGCTTTTCGAGAGGATTTCATGGGATTGGGGGTCGCCTCAGTAACTTCTCAATGAGTATGGGCGCATCAACTCGGCTGTCACCCCTGCATGTTTCCAGCAGGGGGCAAGGGCCTATGCATCAAGCTAACTTTTCTGCCCTGAAGGGGCTCGACAAATCAGCCCAGGGTCAGCGACAGCGCCATCCTGGGGTGCCAAGTACAACATGAATATTTACCCTGAAGGGGTTACATAAAACATACCGACACAATGCTTGATTTAACCCTTTCAGGGTAAGGGAAAAGGGGATGGCCACAATCCCCAGGGTGGCGCTGGCGCTGACCCTGGGCTATTTTATCAAGCCCTTTCAGGGCATTCATCCTGCGATTGGCAACCAGTCGCAGGCCTGCTGGTGGCAGGCTGGAAAGCCTGCCCCACACTCCGAGTTGAACACAACATGAGAATTAAGTCGTGTACCGTTGGTTCGTTTCACATCTGGAAAGCCTGCCCCACACTCCGAGGTGAACACAACAGGCCTGCACTTCAGGGTGAACAGGATGCAGCTATTTGTGCTCATGTGCTCAGTAGGTGAGGCTTCGCAGCGACCACATGATGAGATTCACTGACCACTGACCACTGATCACTTCTCAGTAGGCGAGGCTGCGCAGTGACCGCATGATGAGAGTGAAGCCCATGGCGAGCATGCCCATGAGGCCCATGCCGCAGGAAAAACCGGCCAGCAGCACCGGGGCATACTGGCGCCAGACGAGGCCGTATTTTTTCATGAAATAATAGCGGCCGATGAAGGCCCCGATGATTTCCAGAAACATCCCGTGGGGAGTGGACTGCCCGAGGCCGCGAATGATGCCGTAGATCAGCATCATCGGGCAGCTTCAGGGCCGCCAGCCGCCAGTAGGTGAAGACTCCCAGGCCCATGCCCGACGGCCATGTAGTCAACCTTGAGGGCCTCGAAGAAGGGCGAATTGCCCTCCAGCGTGGCGCTCTGCAGCAGCAGGGTGTTCAGAGCCTGAAGATGCCACAGTTCCTGCGCATAAGGGTAGTGTTGCCGAGGGGATGGGCGCCAGTTGCCAGATGTATTGGGAAAAGAGCAGGCTGGCGATGAGCACCACCGGGAGACCACCAGGATCTCGGCCTTGATGATGCTCCGGAAACTGGTGCCGGTGAGTTCGATTTCGCGCCACCTCTGGGTGGCCTTGCCGTAGTTGTGGATGGGGATGGGGGCATACCAGATGCCGATGCCCGTGGTAGCCAAAAAACTTGGAAGCGGCGATGAAACTGGCTTCCCGCACCATGGGCAGGCTCACGAACTGCCCGGCAATCCCTTCCATTCGCGCCGACACGTAGGAAATGAATGGGCGTGTAGATGAAACCGTAGGCCACCAGAAAGATCCACGGAAAGCCGGGCACCAGCAGGGATGAGAGGTAGATGTAAGCGGTCGTGGAGAAGACATAGATCCCGAGGGCAATCCAGATGCTGAAATCACCGCGGCCCGGAGGGGGCGAGAAGAGCGACTTGAGCCGCTCTTTGAAGAGGTCCCCAGGTGTTTCTGTCGGAAGCTGAAAAACACGTGAAAGATGCCCAACGCCGCAATGGCCAGCCCCAGGCCGATACCGAAACTCATGTAGAAATCGAAGTTGTTGGCAAAGACCGTGTCCACCGTTGCCCATCCCCTTGTGCCAGCGGTGCAGGATGCCGATGCTCGTAGAGGATGGGGTTGGCGATGAGGGTGACGCAGGAAACCGATCCCGCCCGCCGATCACCGCCCAAAAGGGCAGCACCATGCCGATGAAAAGCAGCCCCAGGTCCAGCTGGATGCCGGTGGCCACCGCCGGGAAAGAGTCTTCGGTGACGTGGGTGAGCTCAATCCAGGGGATGGGGAAAAGCCGGATGGGTTCCGACAGGATCACCCCCGAAGCGGCCGGAAGCAGCACGTAGAGCGCGCCGAAGACCAGTCCGATCATGCCGCCGATGGAAAACACCCGCCATTTCCAGCTGGTTTCCCTTTCGGTCGATTCCGCCAGCGCCATGTTGCCCAGGGCCCCCACCGGGGCCATGGGGAAGGGGAGTTTTTCCACGTCCGAAGTGAAGCGATAGAGGGCGTAGCCCAGGCCGAAATGGTCCACCGCCGAGATGATTTCGAAGCCGATCATGAGGAGGATGGGAATCAGCCAGTCCCGGTGGAAAAAGGTGCGTTCCAGCGAGAGCCTCGGATCCCGCGCCGGGGCCACCCACGCCGGGATGTGCGGGGTCAGCCCCAGCATTCTGTGCCGCTTCCGACTGCACCAGATACTGGTTCCAGAGCAGCCCGGAAAACGGCGACGCCATGGCGGCTCCGGCCATGTAATAGAGGACGAAGATCTCCTGCTGGCTCGAAGTTTCGTGTAGGCACGCTTGGCCATTTCGGCAAACAGGATGATGGTCACCCAGCGCGCCGCCGGCCCGATTCCCGTGCCGATCACCAGCCCCAGGTACATGGACCCGGGCATCATCAGGAAGCCGATGAATATCGCCCCGATGATGGACTTCCAGCCGAACCCGTCTTCGAACTCGTCGGCGGCTGCAGGAGGTCACGATATTCCTTGAGTTCCTTATCTTCGTACATCCATTCTCAGTGTGCGACAGTGTCATGACTGCCTTGTACTGATCACTGCTTAGCTTCAGAACGGCAACACATGGTAGCTGATGGAGGCAAAAAGGCCGACCATCAGCCAGACAATGGCCATCGTCATATCGCCCACCATCAAGCCGATGAAAAGGCGCCTGACTTCCTTGAACCGATCCACACCGCCGTACCGCAGGACCAAGGTGTTGCAGAGCCAGCCGATGAAAAAACCGAACCACAGGATCTGCATGGCGGAGCTGTAAGTCGTGAGATAGCCGATGGGATGCAGCGGCCACCAGATGAAGTGGTGATATCCCGCCACGAGAAGGCCCATGACGCCGACCCCGATGATGGTGAAGATCATGCTCCAGTGCTTTGGCCCCTCCGGGTGGTTGAGCAGTTGCGCGAAATTTTCATGGACCCTCCTGGTGGTTTCAACGGCCCATTCATCCGGGAGGGTATTGAGCCCGAACTTGTAGTAGAGCGCCAGGTAGGCCGCGAAGGAAACCACCACCCCGGCGACGATCGCCAGAAGAATACCCACCAGAAAACGGAACCTGGGGCTGCTTCCTTCGGAGAGTTTTGCCGAATGGAACAGGGAGGGCATCAGGGACTCCCGGATGTCGAGGAAGGTCACCTTTTGCACGACGAGCGCCATGTAAAGCGTCACCGGAGCAATCAGGCGCGTTTGAAAAAAGGCCAGGAAGCCGTCGGGAGGGGCCAGGGGCAAAGTGAGATAGGGGAGGCCGCCCTGGCAGATCAGCCGCGAGTTGACCAGTTGCAGCATGAAGCAGATGACGAGAAACATGAGGGTCGGCAGAAGATCCATGCCGAAGAGGCTCAGCCAGGCGGCAACGGCGATGAATCCGGCCACAAAGAGGAACAGCGCGAGCCTCGGGCAAAGCAGACCATGACATTCCTGGATCAGATCGCGACCTTGATAAACCGATCGGACCACCAGCTTGAGATGGTCTCTGGCGAGCCAGAGAATAAACAGAAAGAAGACGGCAAAGGCACCCACCATCTGCATCTCTTCAACCCGGGAGACAACCGGCCCAAAGGTCGTCCCGAGGGCCGCGGCGGGGAGGCGCCAGCCGAGCGATTCGAGCAATCCCGGCAAAAGCCCGCCCATGATAAAAAAACTCCACAGGCTGAAGGAGACCTGTTTTGACGTAAGAAAGGCAAAGCCGATGAACGCGGGATAGATGTAAATTTTCGCCTTATAAAAACCGGAGAGAAGTCCTTCCTTGGGGATGTAGGGTGAAGCAAGAACGAGTGTGGGCACCTGGGGGACCTGGGGAAAGTAGGTGTGAGGCCGTTGAGCAGGTGAAGGGCCAGCGGGATGCTGAATCCGATGATAAAATACCGGTGGGTGAAAAACTTCAAAAGACGACCCTTTTCGGCTTCCTCCCCGAGGATTTCCGGGACCCGGAGCAAAGGGAAGTTCATCTTTTCGTTCTCGACCCACTGGTGGGAGAACAATCCGACCATCCCCACCATGGCCGTATAGACGAAGACCATGAAAAGGCCCCACCATACCATGGGCAGGGCCCAGTTGGTCCAGGGAATCTGCGAAAGCACCTGCCACCAGCTCATATCCAGGCCGCCCTCGAAGCCGCTGTAGAGGGTGCGAACCATGTCGGGGTCTTTGGGAAAAAGGGAATCCGGCAGGAGCGGAGGCAGAAGCTGGCCGAGGTTGCTCGTCGTTGTGGTGAACCAGGTGGGGGTGGTGATGTTGATGATGAAAGTGCGCATGAGTCCGGTGTAGGCGATGCCCGTGGCCACCGTAACCATGGCCCAGACCAGCAGGAGCTCATGAAGATGAAAACGCCAGTTCTTTCTTATGAGCGACAGAAGAGGATTGATGACCACCAGGAGAAGCAGGAAGCACCCGAAAGAAGCCAGGGGAAAATGGCCGCCGGCAAGGGGGCTGTTCTGCAGTTTGGCATTGTTGTAGGGCGTGAAGGCGGAAAAAAGAATGACCAGGACCAAGCCCGTAAGGAGCGCCGGAAAGCGTATGGGAGTCTTTTTCATCCAAGATTTCCTCTTTTCGCCGTTTCACCACCAACCAATACCATGCAGACGGGCGTGAGTCAGCGCTCAAGTCTGGTGGGCACAAAAAGACGTGCCCACCCTACCATACCCTGCCATCCAGGTTTTACCCTCAACATGTCAACCACTCAACCCCTCAACCATCAACCATCAACCTCAACCATCAACCTCAACCCTCAACCACAGCCCACTGCTCGCCGAAGAAGACCTGCTTGGCCTTGGGATCCAGCAGCCGCCACTGGAGCATCTGTTTGCGCAATGCCTTGATGAAGTTCTTGTTCGCCCGGGTCCACGCGGAGCGTTCTCCGGAGAGCCTCGTCATCAGCAGGCCGATCTCCAGGTACCCCGGATTGTCCATTGACGGGCAGCAGTGAAGCTGGAGATGCTGTTTGATCCCAAAATCGAAGGGCGCCAGCCAGACGTTCATCCTGATCAGGGGGCATAAAGGAGCGGGCAGCTGCCCGGGTCTCGCCTCCGGGACCTCCATGTCGAAATCGACCCGGTCCACGATGAATGTCCCCTGCGTCGCCTCCTGGTAGGACCTGAAGAAGGTGAAGAGAAACCTCATCACCCCCTCTTCTTCTTCACCTTTCAAGAGGAAGGGGAGATTCATGATAAGCATGTCCCCCTCGGCTTCGGGAAGCGTCCATGAACGGTTGACGTCGGGCATGGCAATTTCGGCAGCCAGGCGCGCCGGGTAGAGAGCGGCGAGGAAAACCACCGAAAACACCAGAAACATGCAGGCGACACTTGCCATGGAAGAGTAGTTGAAGGTCAGCTGGGCGAAGAGGGCGGTATTCCCCAGGAATTTTGCGCTCAGCTGGGCCAGGATGTAGCCGATGACGGTGGAGATGGCGGCCAGGGAAAGGGCCTCGACGATAAAGAGAAAGCCCACATGGATGGGAGCGAGACCCACCGAAGTGTAGGTGCCGATCTCCCGCTGCCGTTCATGAACGTGCCCGATCATGGTATTGAGGGTAATGAAAATGACGATCAGGATCGGCACGATCAAGTTGGCCACCCCTTGATACCGAACCGCTGTGCTGGCGCTGTGATACCATACCCCGTGCTCCCCGACGAACAGAGGGAAGGCCAGCCACGACGAAAGATCGCCGGCAATGCCCAACGGACTTTGCCCTTCTTCGGGAATGATCGCCAGGGCCTTCAGAGTGCCCCCGTAATCGATGCACTTCCGGAAGGGGAGAATGACGGTGGCTTGAGCGCTGGCATAGCGGAAGCGCTCGTTTTTCGGGAGCACCTCTTCGCCCGACTGGATGGCCTCAATTTCCACCTCGGACAGTTCTTCACTCTGGCTCGATTTCGAGATAAGCCGGGGTGATGGGGTTCTGGTCCAGATCTTTCAATGATTGGAGCAGGGCCTCATCGAAGTAGCCCACCACCTTGAAAGGTGAACCCAGGAGCTGAACCCGGGCATTCTGGTCGCGATCCGGGTCCAGACCCAGTTGCCTGGCCATGGCAAGGGAAATCAGGATGGCCTCGTCATCGTCAGCCTGGAACCAGCGCCCGTGTTTCACCATCTTGCGAAAGTACGCGGGGACCTTGTGCCCCAGCCCAGAATGCCTTCAACGGGAGCAACCCTCTGGCCTGCGATAAACCCTGGCGATGGTTCGTTCCGCAGCACTGCGCGGGTCAATCCAGGCCCGGGGCCAGATGGCCGCGTCCCCGCCGAACCGTGCCTTCATGTTCCAGGGTCACCGGGGTTAGGGGCATGCGGTACTGGTGGCGCAACAGCACCCCTTCGATAGGCGGCGGCATCGGCAATTCGCGTATCGGTGGTTCTGTGGAAGCTCTTCACATTGGTAAAGGACATGACGGTGAAGGTCAGAATGATCAAAGTGATGCAGGTAAGGCCCGTGCTGAGTTTCCGCCGGTTGAGATTGGATACGCCGATGGCGAATCCGGCTCCGAAGGCCTTCCATTTGCTGGCCTGGGGCGTCCCTGGCTGCGACGCGGCCCTGCTCGTTGGCCATCTCTTCTTCAAACCGCATGAAAATGATCCAGGACACCAGGAGGGACAGGCCCACGATGAAGAAGGCGATGATGACCACCATGGGGCTGTAGGTGAGCTGAAAGGCGGGGTGGAGGGCGCGGATGGTGACGATGGTCATGATCAGAATCAGGAGAAATGCGACCAGCTGCTGATAGATATTGCGAAAGCAGAAGAGATATCGTTCCATGCAGTAGGCAAAGGGCACAAACAGGGCAATGAAAAACATGACTCCGGTCAGCACGTCACGCTGGGTGCCTTCGATTTCACTGTAGACGTATCCAGTCTTGACCATGCGGCAATCACGCGGTCCCAGAATTGGCCGTACTGGTTCCTGACAGGTCATCTTGAGATTCATCGATGGCCTGCACCGATGATTTGTAAAGCCCTTCAGTGCCAGTTCATGATGCCGTGCCGGAACAGGTTGCCCAGGCGTTCTCCGCCGAGATTTCCAGGTCCTTCGCCGCCTGGTAAGGCGCGGCGAGAATGGTGGCGGGATCGCCAATGAGGAAGCCTTTTCCCGTGGTGCTTTCAGGGGAATTGTTCAGGAGCAGCAATTCCTTGCGGAGAAGCGACTCTGCCATGAGGAGCTTAAACCGGGTGCTTTTCTCGAGGAAAACGGAAACCGCCATGTTGTCCCGGCCGTCGACGCGGCTGTACCAGTAGCGGAGGGGCGTTGCTTCCGTGGCCGCATCGAGCAGCGTCGCTTTGGTGAGGTAGCTCATGTTCTGGGGATTGAAGACGTTGATGACATCGGTCTGCAGGCAGTGGAACATGACCAGGGAGGTCGTGGCCAGATCGCTTTTCACCTTGATCCGGTAGTTGACCTTGCGGGTTTGGACCTTGTCCGCCGTCCAGGCCACCCTGCCGGTGTCGGGATCCAGTCCGTAGGGTTCGAGAATGAGCTTTTCGAGAGAGACCCTTTTGTTGGCCAGTCCCGGGATAAAAAAAGTGCCGTCCTGATAGACCATCGTGCGGAACACGGCTGTCCCCCTGAATGACCGAAATGATCGTTCCCGGGGCCGGCTGGTCGGGGAAGAGCTCCCCCTGGCGAATGAACATGGCCTGCCCTTCGAGACTCGCCAGGCCGGCTATCCCCCCTTCGATGCCGAGATGAAGGGAGGGATGGGAAAACAGCCGGGAGAGGAGGGGAGGGAGGAACCTCGAGAGAGCGGTGATGTTGGCGCTGTCGATGCGATCCATGGTGTCATGAGGGGTGGACCAGCGCGAACGATCATCATCCAGGGTCAGCAGGGAAATCGCCGGAAGACCGGCGAGCAGCCCCACATCACAACAGAGGGGGAGCCGGCGGGGACCCTGCCGGCCCCCACGTCACCGCTGACGCCCCCGGGCTCACCGAACATGTTCGGTAACTTCTCGTCACTGGCAACCTTGGTGGCAACCTGGTTCAGCATGGCGTTCAGCCGACCGGCCCGCGCCATCCGTTTCACGCTTTCACGGAGGGGATAGGTCGCGCCCATTTCCGCCAAACCGAGATAAGGGGAATGGGAAGAGAGATGGAGGCTCAGGAAGAGCACCGCGTTGTGTTCATCCACCAGGTTCCGCAGCGCCTCACTGGTCTTGATCGCCTGGTGCCGCAGCTTGATTTCCTTCTGCTGGCTTTCAAGCTGGGCCGTGCGGATTTGAGGAGATCGAGGGCCATGGGCCGCTGCTCGGGGGTCAGTTCGCCCAGGCTGGTGATCCAGGAAAGGTGCCGATAGGGTTTCGGGTCTTCCAGTTCGCCGGCCGCCCCGCTTTCGAGAGGTCTGCCGATACTGGACCTCCCTGATGAGCGCATCCGCTTTGTCCTTCGCTCTTTCGACCAGGACCTGCAGCACAGTTCCCGGTCTTTTTTGTCGTCCACGGCAAGGGGATCTTCCTTTTGCAGCAGATCGAGCTCACGGCCGGCACGCTGTCTTTGGTCCTGCAGTCGCTTGGATTCCTTCCGCAGCAGTTTCTTTCGTGCGGTTACCGACCAGATGAACTGTCGCATCCCGGCAAAACCCTGCCCATTGCCGGCAGTGGCCAGAAAGAGTACACTCCGTTCCGGGGGATCGCGAGCCAGTTGGCGCGCCACCGTGCAGGAGCATGCGCGATGGACGTGGCTTCATCGGCCCCGGGGGCCAGCCCCAGGACCTGAGAGGAAGCGTCGTAGAAGGCTTCCAGAACGATCAGTTCGCCTTTGAGTTGCGGGTTCTTGCCAGGGAGAAAGCCGTAGCAATTCCTGACCATCTTGTGGTGCCACCCGGTCCTGGACTTGATGGTACTGCGGGGCCTTCTTCACGGCCAGTTTCTTCAGTTTTTCTCCGGTTTCCGGGGTCTGCCCAAAACCGCGGAAAGGCAACCGGAGTGGGAATGTTCTTCTGTTGAACTCACCCTTGATGGCATTACGGTCGCCGAGAAAGATCAGGGCGCTCGCTCCCAGCATGGCCGCATTGGTCCAATTCTCCCACGAGGACATTTCCATGAGGACGATGCTGCCCTTAACGTTGCTGCCGTTGAAATGCTCGAAGTCTCCGTCTGCAGCGTAAAGAAGAGGCCCCTCGAGCCCCGTTTCGGGGGTCATGGGGAGGTAGACGAGGTTGGGGCCCCAGGGGTAAAGGTCAAGCTTTTCACCATCCCCTTCCAGGGATGCCGAGGCCACTTCCGGGATCGGGAGGAGGAACTCCTGGGAACCGACGTCGTTAAGGCCGGCGTCGGAAAAGACTTTCAGAATGTAATCGGCAGCATCTTCCGCCCCCTGGCTGCCGGTCGAGCGGTCCTTGAGGCTGCTGAAGAAATCAATATCATTCATCACCTGGTTTAGCCCGAAAGCAGGCCTGAGGCCGCCACATAAAACCAGGAGCAAGCAAGAGCCATGCCAGAATCAGCGGCGCCATCAGACGCTGCCTCGAGATCCCCTCCTGGATCCCCCTGTTAGGAATGACATTTGCTCCGGGCTTCAGCTGACCTGACCACTGACCACTGCTACTGATTACTGACCACTGACCACTGACCACTGATCCACTGCTCTCACATGGCTCTATCCCACCTCGACCCACCGAAATCTTCAGATCCCGGCGTTCCTCGACGCGGTCGATCCGCCCGTCGCGAATCCAGACGATACGGTCGGAGACGTTCAGCATCTTGATGTCGTGGGTCGCCGAGATGATCGTCACGCCCCGTTCGGTGGAGAGCTGTTTGAGCAGAGTGATGATTTCCTCTCCCGTGGTAAGGTCCAGGTTGCCGGTGGGTTCGTCGGCGAGAATGATGGCGGGGCTGTTGGCCAGGGCGCGGGCGACGGCAACGCGCTGCTGCTGCCCGCCCGAAAGTTCGGGGGGCTTGTGCTGGAAGCGCTCGGCCAGTCCCACGAGTCGCAGAAGCTCCATGCCCTTTTCCATGTATTCGTCGCGATTCATGCCGGCGAAAATCATGGGAAGCGTCACGTTTTCGATGGCGGTCATCACCGTAATCAAGTTGAAGGTCTGGAAGATGTAGCCGATCTTTCGGCAGCGCAGCCAGGCCAGTTCGTAGGCATCGAGTTGGGCGACATCCACCTCGTCAATGAAGACGCGGCCGGTGGTGGGTTTGTCGAGCGCCCCGATCATATTGAAGAGGGTCGATTTCCCGGACCCGGAAGGGCCCATGATCGAGAGGTATTCGCCGGCCTTGATGGCGAAGTTGATCCCTTTGAGGGCCTCAACCCGGTTGTTTCCCATCCGGAAGACTTTCGTCACTTCCGAAAGTCTGACCACATTATGGTTGCCCTGCGACTCCATACCGTTTCTTCCTCTATTATTCCTCGGCGCGCAACGCTACGGCCGGTTCCATCCGCGCCGCCACCAGCGCCGGATACATCACCCCCAGGAAGCGAAAGGAGCGCGGCCAGGAACAAGGCATAGGCAATGGCCAGCAGCATCTGCAGGGGTGGCCAGAAGAGCATGGCGGCCCATCCCAGTTTCAAGGTGAGGGAAAGAGTGGACACCAGAATGCCCAACAGGCTGCCGACAAACCCGCCGAAGATCCCCTGATAAATCCCTTCGAGAACGAAAATGCGCACCACAAAACTGTTCAGCGCGCCAAGGCACTTGAAGGTGCCGATCTCTCGGAACCTTTCCGTGACGGCCATGAGTTGCGCGTTGACGATGCCCACGACGCAGACGATGAGTGACAGAATAGCCAGCCAGCGATCCTTGGGACTGCTGCCGAATTGTCCGTCGATCATTTCATAGCCGCTGGTGAGGATGTCTTCTTGAAGGGCGGAGTCGACATGCGGCCAGACCGCATTCAGGATGCCATAACCAGACCAGATGTAAGCGACGAAGGCGATAGCAAGGGCGAGGGTGGCGGTCGTGATGAGCGACCTTGAAAGGCGGACCCTCATGGAATTGAAGGAAATCCTCACGACCTGAGCAAAGGGCAAGACCACCTGTCTTTCAACTGATTGGGACATTTCCCTTTACCCATCCCTTGCAGGATTGAGCGCATCCATGGTTCTCGGCTCACTACCAGCTATACCATGGCGTTGCAACCTCTATGCGACGAGAAAGGATTGTTGCAATGGCGTAACTGGCCGTCAGAGTGAGAATACAGGTTGCTATCTTAATGGCGGGTTGAAGATTTTTCAACTAAAAGGGAAAGGTTTTATGGTCGTTGCAAAACAAGTGGTCAGCAATCTTCCAGCTTCACAGTCATATAAAATCGATGGCTGTCTTCGTGCCGAATAATTTTCTGCGTGCAGACCAATTGGGGGAGGCGCCTGCTGGAATCACCAGACGAGTAATAACCCACGGATTGTTTGACTTATCTGAAAAGCAGCCGGACGTTTTCAAGACCTACGGTGTGGACGAATGGCTCATGCAGAAGTTCAAGTTCGGAAACCATCTCAATGACCGCTACCGGTCGCATTCCCGTCTGTGATATAAATATCTTCACACCTGACCAAAGAGGAATTCGCATGGTTTTTGTGCCCAATCTGACCATCCTTCCGACGCCTCAACTCCTCTTGTGGCGGGAGCTTAATGCCACGCCCGAACATTTCACCCTCTACGGTGGGACGGCGCTGGCGTTGCGCCTCGGACACCGGAGCTCGGTCGATTTATATTTATTTTCCAACCGGTCTTTTGACCCGGACGAACTCTCGGAGGCGATCCCCTACCTCAGGGGGGCCGAGCGTGTGCAGGTTGCTCCCAACACCCTGAAATGTCGCGTGGAACGAGGCGGACCGGTCTTGCTTTCGTTCTTCGGCGGCCTTGGGCTTGGACAGGCCGCGCCGCGTGAGCAAGTTCACGGGCACATCACTCTATGTGTCTTCGCTGCTTGATCTTGCCGGTACGAAGGTTGCAGTGGTGCAGAAACGGGCCGAGGCAAGGGACTATCTCGACATTGATGCGCTCATCCAGCACGGCATCGACTTAGCAACGATGCTTGCCACGGGGCAGGTCGTTTATGGACGCAGTTTCAATCCCATGATTACATTGAAGGCTCTGACCTTTTTTGATGATCTGCCAACCTTGCCCGCCGAGGTCAGGCAACGGCTCATCGCCGCCGTTGAGGCTGTCGATCCGACCGGACTTCCCGTGCTCACACCGTATGCCAGGCGCAAAGAGGACAGCGAACACGCACCATGAAGCCTTTGCCCGGAACGCCCGAATTGCTGAACGTGGCCCGCCGCATAGTATCGTTCAAGGAGCCGGAGGAGGCGCTCGCCGATCCCGTGCACTTTCTCGCGCACGTCATGACCTACGGCACGATTGAAGATTTGAAGGCGCTTGCGGGCATAGTCGAGCAAGCGGAGTTGTGCGAGGTCTTGGACCATGCCCCGCCCGGCATCTTTGATTCGCGTTCGTGGGCTTACTGGAACCTGAAGTGCGGGCGACAGCCCGCACCGCCATTGCCGAACCGGACCGGACTTCAACGAGGAAGCCCAAGCCCTTGACTGCCCAGCTTCCTCCCCCTGCTGCCCTGCTGGGACCTTCACCAAACTCGGCGCTCCCCTTTCTCCCAAGGCAGTTTCGCGTGGTGGCGGTGGAGAACCACGATTAAAAAGACATCTAAGGGTATGATCAAGATTGCGTCGGTGACGATGAACGGACCCTGCAACTCTGGGCTGCTCAGAAGGTCCTGGTGCAGAAGGACTCAAGATCTTCGGTGCCATTGCGGCGGGGGTAGCGTATGAAATGCGCTTTCCACCTGGGGCCACTGCATCACGTGTAGCCTCACCGCTACCCGCACATGACTTGGCCCGACCCTAATGGTTACAGGAGCTCACGTCCAGGGCATCAAATGTCACCGCCGTTAATAATTCAATGACTACCTGCTGAAGGCCGGTAAATTGTTATGGGCGTAACC
>CAWEHK010000002.1:0-65872 GCA_963808625.1 uncultured delta proteobacterium | reverse complement strand
CGGCGTCCGGTTTTCCAGGAATCACCACGAACCTCCCAGAGTTGATACCATGGGGTTTTTAAGACGACCGGACGGAAGTGGTCTTGCGCAGGGGTCTGGCGCAGAAAGAGCCGGTTAAAAACGGATTGCGCAATATTCAAATGCATGAACGCACCCAGTCGGCTCGAAGCGGACAGTTCGAAGACCACTCCGCTTTGGTGATTAAAGCGCCGGACCTGGCTGTTCGCCCCATCCCAGATGGCAATTTCCTGAAGGGGCACAACCTGGTTGTTTAGTGTGCCGGTGCCGGCGCGCAGGTCAATTTCGGTGCCGTCACTGGCCCGGAGTCGCCCGTTTTCCTCGCGCACATCGGTGATTATCCGGTAGTCCTCATGAGCTCCGTCGTGCCTCTCCATGTCCCAGCTTCCAAACCAGAACCACCAATAGCTGGTGCGGATCAGCAGTTCATCGAGAAAGAGGTAAACCGGGCGAGGATTGGAAGGGAAGAAAAACTCCAGCCATGCTTCGGTGGTTTCAAGTTCCGGGATGGGGGGGAGATGAGCTTGCTCCAGCATGCTGCGTGCCTGCTGAGGTCCTGCTGCGAGGATTTCTTTGACGAAGGCATAAGCTTTCGCCTGATCACCACCCATCGCCTGATATAATTTTCCCATCCCCTGCATGCCTCGGGCGACCCAAAAATGCATGAAGTTTGCCGACAGCCGCTCGCTGTCCGTCGCCAGGGGGAGGCCGTTAAAAACCGTGCGCTCGCCGGAATGCACCGAGCCGTCGTTAACCGAAGCCCGCCTGGCATAATAGGGGATCGTATACCCGTGGTCCCACCAGGCCCAGATGACCGCATCCCCTGGGGTTTTTCTGCCCGCCAGGTCCAGTCCTGACACCGTTATGGGCCGCTCCTTCGGCCAATAAATTTGCGACCGGTTGAGATCAATGAGAGTCCCGGGCCAAGAAGAGAACGACCACTGGCGTCAGATAGGTCAAGATGGCGAACCGGTCCCGCAGCCTCCAGATTTCACTGACAAAAAAGCCAATACCCAGCGCCGCCACGGGAACGCAAAAAATCGCAAAACGCCTGGCATAGAAGAATGCAAACGCCGACAGAACCACCAGGACGGCGAGGAACAGGCTGTGTTTCGGGTGACGCCAAACCAGCCAGATGAAACCGCACAAGGCCACCGCAAAGGTCACGATATTGCCGCTGGAAAGGAACACCATGGTCTCGAAGGACGGTTTGACCTGTTCACTGATGGAGAGGCCAATGTTGGGGAAAGCACCTATGGACTCTTTCGAGATGTAGCTGAATTGTGACTCGATGATGGTGATGAACTGGGAAAAGATGGCGGTCCCTTGCCATAACAACAGCACCAACGCCCCCAAAGACAGCGCCCCAAGAAATATCCAGCGCTCCGGGCTCGGGGCCCGATAGAAGAAAACCAAGGCAACAGCCAGAGGAACGAGGCAGATGACGGTAACCACATGAGGCGTCTGGTCCCACCACCACAGGAACAGCCCGCAGATCACCAGGCCTGCTGCAAAATGGTAGTATCGGCGAAGTCCCGAAGTGACGCCGAATTTGAGAAAAAAATACGGGGCTGCCGTGGCGAAAGCGACGTTTAACGGGTCCGTGTCAAGCCAACCGAGGCTGCTTCGATACACGTAGTAGGGAAAGAGCAGGCCCATGAGGGCGGCAACGGTCCCCATCAGGGGCCCTCCAAAAAACCGTCCCAGGCCGTAGAGTGGCAAAAATACCAGGAGACCGAGAACTGTCGGCAAAAGGACCGCAATCCAGTTGATGGAAACGGGAAACACCCTCGCTACGGTGGCTGTCAAAAAAGAGATGAGGGGCGGTGGTTGGGGCCGTGGCGGAGAATCCGGCACCGCCCTCTTTTCATCGATGAGCAGGTACGTTCCTTCGACGAGATCACGGGCAAGGGTGAGGTAAAAATAACCATCGAGGGCGGTCAACAAAGGTTGTCCTGCGTAGTAGGCCCTTCCAGGTTCCCTGTCCCAGGAAACGAGATCTTCCAGGCGCACCCAGAGACCCACCGCAACCACGAATAGCAGCGCCAAAGCTGAATCCAGAGCCGGTTGCGGGCAGACCGGGATGGTGCTGCACCGCCGTTCTGGGGAGAAAGTTCCTGAACCGATTTGCTCGGCGAAACCGCCGGGGATTGCTCTGAGGCTTTGGATGGCTTTGCTCTTTGGTTTGAAACCTGACGTCGCTTTTTCATTGCATTCACAACCCCCGGCCATGGTCATACTGCAACGCTTAATGAGACTCGCCTTTTACCAACTATCAGGTAAGAAGACAACGGCTTATCGCCGTAAGATGACTTCTGGATATTCGATATAACAACCGGACCTGATGCGCGAGAACTGGGAGGAGAAATTGAGGGGGAGCAGGTCATGGGCAATCCGGGGTGAAAAATACTGGTTGATGGTTCATTATTTTCTGGAGACTGAAGTTTCGCACACCATCTGGGAGAGTTAGGTGATGGCAAGTAGCTGACATATCGTCATTTTTGGCGGTAAGGCAGCCCCAAATGCAGTAGTGTTGATTTTGCTAAGTCATCACAACTACACAAAAAAAGGAGCTGCCATGAAGAAGAATATCGTATTTTCTCTCTCCCTTAAAAGGAAATCGAGAAACGCAGCTCAATATGGAATCAGAGGTGAACAAATCCATGAGTGAGCTGGGGATAAGGGCTTTACTGCATCAGTCCGGCATCCAAAAGGAGAAGGGTTACTCAACCGTTACTCTGCTCTTTGCTCTGATCGTTCTGCCCGTGATCAGGCAATCCCTTTCAGCGCTATGGTCTGGGCAGTTTTTTGAGAACTCATCCAAGCTCACAAGGGCACTTACTGCCGGTTTTTGAATCACCCGTGCTTCAATCCTTCTTGTCCAAATGATCCAAAGGTGCTGGCAAAATGGGATCAGTGCCCGCTTTGTGCTCTTTGATTCCTGGTTTGCCTCGAACAAGGTCATCTCCAAGATCCTTGACATTGGTTATGGCGTCATCTGTCGGCTCAAGCGCGGCAAGACTCGCTACTCCTATCGGGGTCAATCCATGACTTTGTTGCAGCTCTGGCACAATTGGCCAGGCACGCGCTGCGCTGGGTGAGCTCCTGGCAGGTGAAGGCTGCCATTCTCAATGTCCAGCTGCCTCTCACAGGAAAGGTGAGCATTGTGTTTGTCCGATGGAGCAAGAGAACTGGCATGCTTTCCTGTGTACCGAAGCCGACCTGGAGACCCCAGAGATTCTCGACTATTATTCTCGTAGATGGGCAATCGAGTGCTACTTCAAGGACTGTAAACGGCTTCTGGGGTTGGGCAAGGGCCAGAGCGAAACTTTTGATGCCGTGGTAGCCTGGGCGTCGATTGTCATGATTCGCTATCTCATTCTCGTCTATATCCTTGAAAAAGGCAGCTTACGGGACCCATCGGACCTCTTTTCCAGGAACTTGCCCGAGAGCACCTTGAATTGGCTCTCGTTCAATCTTTCTGCTCTCGAATCCGACAGATCATGATGCTGTCAAGTCAACTATTTTTGGGTAAATCAGACTCAGAAGAGTTCTTCTATTTCCTTGACGTACTTGAGAATTCACTCACTGACTGCAACCTGGGAGGGTGTGCAAACTTTGAGCTGGAGATTCACGCAAAAACCGTATAAATAACCATGGGAAGAACTCTGAACAGGAGGTTTTCCCATGAAACTGATCACTGAGGCGTCTGAGAAGATTACGGAAGGACTGGCGTGGTGCACCGCATGCCGAGACCAGGCTGGAATCACCCAAGACCTTGCGGAAGGTAAAGAGATTTCCGAGGTTTATGGGCTTGGTGAAGCCGGGCTTTTCGACGAGTTCTTCTGCTTCCTTGAAGAGCTGGGAATAATGCACCATTTCAAGCGTCTTGATCCCGGCAGGATAAAGCGAGCCAGCAACGTGAGGTTCGAGGCCGTGATCCTGATCTATCTCATGCGTATCGTCGCCGGCTTGCGCTTCTTTTGGCATATTGCCCCGGTCATCCTTTCCTCTCAGCCCCTGATGCGACTGGTGGGCTTCAATGGCAGGCAGATTCGCGAAGGCACCTCCGCCAGGGGAAAGCAACCTCCTGTGCCGCAGACCTGCGCCGATTCCGATCAAGCCCATGAAGAATCCGAACCCTCTCCGATTCGCGGTCCCTATTGTCCTGATTCTATCGCTGCTTACATCCAATTGATCACGGCTACCGCTCTGGAACGTCTATTCAATGCGGTTATCACGATCTTGGCTGCCCATTCCTTCTTTCCCAAAAAGATCCATGCCCTTTTAGATGCCTCGGAAATTCAGTCCACCGAGCAATGTTCGGGGTGCGGCAAGGTCTCCAAGGAAAAAGCGCCCGAACTGCGGCGACGCAGGAAACGTATTCGAAAGGTATTGGAAACCGTCTTTGGCTTCAAGATCTGGGTCGTTTGGGACCCTAACAGTCGTCTCCCTCTTGCCTTGCGTTTTGCCACCATTGAGATCAGCGACATCGATCTCGCTCGTGAAGTGGTTGAACAGGCCATCAACAACCTGGCAGCTCATGCGACAATCGCCTCTCTGGCGGTGGATCGCGGATTTACCGACGGCAAGTTCTTGTGGTGGCTGCAGACCATGCACATCATTTTCTATATCCCGGCCAAAACCAACATGCACGTTTACACCGATGCCCTCTCGCTGATTGATAACGGCATCCGAGAAACCAGGGATAAGACCCGCTCGGTTGGAACGGAAAGAATAAGACCTCGTCGTGGATCACTGGGACATTGTGGGCATCGAGCACTCACCTCGGCCGGATTCTACGGAGAGCTCGGCAGCGGCAGCCACGAAAACCGCAAAGACTTCATCGCCAATCCCATCAATGCCGTCGTGTTCTCGACGATCCTTACAAACGCAACAACCCCAACTCCGATACTCTCGTCATCCTCACCATGGTCCTGTCACCAAACCCTTCATGGTCTATGATGGCTATGATGCCCGCAGTGAAATCGGAAATGGGCTCTTCCGGGAGGCAAAGCAGGGATGGTTCATTCAGAGGGCGCCACGAAACAATGCCGATGCCTTTCGATCCCATGTCTACCTCACGCTTGTGATGATGGCCCTCACCGTTGCCTTCCAAACTTGGATGGATCGACAGGATGAACTCGCACAAAAAGGGCAGGAAACGGGAATCCGCAAGTTCCGTGAGAAAGTCAGACAGGAAAACGGCAACAAACTCATCGTCTTCGACGAGGACCGCTACGCCATCTTTGACACCTATGAGGTCTTCATTCTATGCGGAACCAATGTGCGCAAGCCAAGCGGCGTTGCTGAACTGATCACCAAATCAGACATCCTGCGCAAATATCGGGTGCTGATCGAGTAACTTCACACCCTTGCCGCATTGAGACACCCATCCGTTGGCGCCCACCTCGCTTCTCCCACGACAGGTGCGCCACCAGTTTCTGCTCGGTCTCTCATCTTCCGCCCAAACACCCCTACTTTTCCCTTTCAGCATTGCCATTCCTTGGGTACGTCCCTCATTCTTGATCGCTCTTGAACCCCTACCTCGCACTCACACGGGGCATCCTAGACGTTCCTCCTCTCCTCAGCTCACCTTATGTCGAATATCCAAAGCACGAGCGATTGGGAACGCTTGTCAATTGCACTTCCATGCAATGTTCTCGTATGGGACTTTAGCAACTGAGCGCCGGGGGAACGGGCGGCTTTCCGCATCGAATATCCGGAGTGTAGTCGTTTACTTTCGACGGCATTAAGCATAAGCTGCAATCTTGAGGAAAACGACCGGAAAGACTATGGGCCAATGACTCACAAAAATTTAATCTATCCCAGTATTCTTGCCTCATGCGGGCTGCCCCTTTCAATGCGTCTACTGTAATCAGCGGGCGGTGACCTCAAGTCCATCATATGCCGCATCCGCAGACGGTATTGTTGCTTGCTTCCAGGAGCAATTCGGCCACCTTCTGGAGCACGCTCGGGAGAAGCACGATGGCGGGGGAGCTTGCCTTTTATGGCGGGACTTTTACCGCCCTGCCGTCGGAGGTCATGCGGGAGATCCTCGAAACCGTTACCCCATGGGTCCGCGCCGGAGTTTTCAGCGGCCTTCGCCTTTCTACGCGCCCGGATGGCATCACCGAAGACATCGGTTCGCTCCTGAGCAATTATCCGGTTGCAACCATCGAGCTGGGAGTGCAGAGTCTGGCGGATGAGGTGCTCTTTCAAAGCCGGCGCGGTTATTCCGTAGCAACCGTGAAAAGGGCTGCGGCCCTTGTGCGTGAAAAAGGATGGCGCTTGGGTCTTCAGTTGATGCTCGGGTTGCCGGGGGACTCTCGCGTGCAGTTCCTGGATTCGATTGTTGCGGCGGTTCAGCTACGGCCAGATTTTGTGCGGATCTATCCCACCCTGGTCCTGGCGGAGACCGAACTCGCCGCGTGGTGGCGGGAAGGCTCCTATGTGCCGCTGTCTCTCGAGGAAGCAATCTCCTGGTGCGTTCCGGCCTACGAGTTTCTCTTTCAGGCAAATATCCCGATCGCCCGCCTGGGTCTCCATCCTGATCCGGAGCTGCAAAAACCGGGAAGCGTCCTTGCGGGACCCTTCCACCCGGCGTTTGGGCACCTGGTAAAGGTCCACTGGTGGCGGGAGCGGCTCGATCGGCATATCCGGGTGAGCCCTGGGCTCTTCCTGGGCAGAGAGCTGACGCTCTGGGTCGCGGATCGGTCCCGGAGCGAAGTGATCGGTCCGGGGAAATCCAATCTCAGACACTGGCAGGAGAAATGGCGCCTCAACGGGGTAACGGTGAAGGGCAGGGCCGAACAGCTTCCCGGAGACTTTGACATTTCTTTGAATTGAAGAAAGATGAACGATGCAATCAGGTTATGTGGCCCTCATTGGACCTCCGAACGTCGGCAAATCGACGCTCCTCAACCAGATCCTCAAGGAGAAGATTTCCATTACCGCGCCGAGACCCCAGACGACCCGCAACCGGGTCCTTGGGATCCTAACCGATGCTGAGGCGCAGATCATTTTTGTGGACACCCCGGGAATCATCAGAGCGCACGATGAATTCAACAAGATTCTGGTGGATGCCGCTCTTGCCACGTTGAGCGAGGTCGACGTGGTCTGCTTCCTGGTGGACGCACTCAAGGCCTGCCGGGAAGAAATCGGGGTCGTCCTGGAAAGTCTCAAATACCTCAAGACGCCCATCATTCTCGCCATCAATAAGACCGATCTGGTGCGGGACAAGCGCGATTTGCTTCCCTTGATCAATGAATACAGTCAGACCCTGCCATTTCACGCCATTGTGCCCATTTCCGCGCTCACCGGGGATGGCGTCGACCATCTCCTCGGCGAGATCGGGCAACTGCTGCCGGAAGGGCCCCGCTATTTCCCGGAAGAGCAGCTGACGGATCAGCCGGAACGCTTCCTGGTGGCGGAATTGATCCGGGAGAAGGTGTTTCGTTTGCTGAGCCGGGAAGTGCCCTATGCCGTGGCGGTCACGGTGGAGAAATTTACCGAAAGACCGGAACAGGAGCGGATTGATATTGAGGCGACCATCCACGTGGAGCGTGATTCCCAGAAGGGGATCATTATCGGCAAACAAGGCCGGATGCTCAAAGAAATCGGCAAACAGGCCCGCCGCGACGTGGAAGCTCTTCTCGGATGTCATGTGTTCCTGGGGCTGTTCGTGCGGGTGCAGAAGAACTGGCGCAAGGACCCGCGCGCGCGTTCCGAGTTTGGATACCGGCAAGGTCGGTGATGAAGATTTGACCCGGAATGAGATGACCTCTTTCACCACGGAACACACGGAAGACACGGAAAACACAAGAGAGACAAAAGACAAGAAGTCATTATTTCGTCCTCTTCATGTCCTTCGTGGTTTGAAAGAGGATCGAAATGAGAACAGGTTTTTTTTGGACGAGCCCCGAGGATCAGTGCCCTCCGTCGGCTTGTATGGAAAGAAAACGCTCTGCGAGGAGCTGAGCAATCCGGGGTGCGTTTCCCCCCGCGCGATTGTTGATCATGATATTCATCTGCACGTTTTGCCTGATCCCCTCTCTCATAAGTTGTGCCGTTTCGTCAATCATCCGGGGCTGGAGCATGCCCGCAACCAGTCGATCAAAAGGGAAGGCCTGGGCGTAAGCGTCTTCGTACCGGGTGCCGAGGGGGGTCATGAGGCGAATAATTGCCTGCCGTCCGGAATTGAAAAAGCGCCCGCCCGCCTTTGCCAATTGCGCCGCGAGGGGAGGCAGCCAGGTCCAATGTGAGAGCACCTGACCGACGCCGAAGTTTTCCAGGACCGCGAAAATTGCTTTGCTGAGATAAGACTCCGTGCGGAATTCAACATGGTAACGCTGATCGGTCGGTAGCGCTTCAAAGAACCCCGCCAATGCCCTTGCCAGTTCGGACGCCGGCAGGCGTTCGTCCTTGCGCTGATATTCCTGCTCGAAAATGAACCCCTCGAGGTGCGAGCCCAGGAGCTCGGTCGCCGGCAGATAAAACTGGTGGGTGAAGACCTCGGGATCG
Organism: uncultured delta proteobacterium; assembly: GCA_963808625.1. Taxonomy (GTDB): domain Bacteria; phylum Desulfobacterota; class Syntrophobacteria; order Syntrophobacterales; family Syntrophobacteraceae; genus JADGQM01. The sequence continues at coordinate 57,331 of CAWEHK010000002.1, read as the reverse complement.
AGGTAAGTTTCGTTGGCGGTATAAGCACTGCCGTGCCGGATCTTCTGAGCAAAGACGACCTGCGGGACTTTGAGAATCACGGCGTCACCCGCTGCCATGTGCTCCCGATAGCTTTTCAGAACGTGAAAGGCCTGGGTAGGCGTGCCGTTCCGGTCGAGCAGCAGTTGATAGAAGGTGTAATCGATCTCAAGAACCCGGAAATGGTCGAAATACTCCGTCAGGCTATCCACCGGGAGAACCATCTCCTTGAAGGTCTTTCCTCCGACTTTTTTGCTGCGGCTGGTTATCCGATCCCGATAATGATCTTCCGAATAGATCTGTCCGATCCAGCCGGCATACCGGTCACTCGCGGTTCCCAGCAAAATATCCGGGTGAAGACCGCGGAAACGGTAGCTTGGGATATCAAGATCATCTCTGCCAGCATCGTATCCTCCAGTGCAGTGAAGAGTGAAAGTGAAGAGTGAACAGTGGTCAGTGGTCAGAGAACAGTGACGAGCGGTGAATGGGTGGTGATGAGTGATCAGGCCCGACCAAAAGCGCTGCCCACTCAGCTGAGTACAGCTCCCCATAAATGACTGTCAGAAGTGAGATCGTCATGCCGGCGAAAGCCGGCATCCAGGCAATCTTTCTGGATTCCGGTTTTCACCGGAATGACGCGGCAGGATATGGTAACTTTATTCTGCCGTGCTCGTACTCTGTGCTCCAATTCTCACTCATCGTGCAGCAGGCTTTCCTGAAACCACGCCATTTCGAACAGAAGGTGCATAGTTTTTGCGCTAACCCGGTAGTGGCTGAATCCGACCAGGGGGTCCGCATCTTGCGCAGGGCCTTCGCGTCCCATAGAGTGATTTCCTCGATTTTTGCCGGATCATAGTACCATGCCAGCTCAACCAGCGTGTAACGGCTGACCGGATCAAGGCGAGTGTGACCGTTTCCCCACAAGGGCTTCAGAATTTTCCTCCTGCTGGCCTCATCCCCCAGGAGATCTCGGAAATAATCGGGGGCCAATACTTCGAAGCCATCATCCCAATCGTCAAGCACGCCCGTTGCTGCGTGTTGGTGTTCGGTGAGCTCCCGCCACATGGCTGCACCTCCTTGGTAAGACTGTGAAGAGCATCCATCTCAAGCTGCAATCTTCTACCATGTGGCGGGTTGAAAAAAGGTTAATGCGGAGCTCCCGGCTAGCCTCGGAACAGGTTTGCTAGGAGGACTCGATCAGCTTTTTATAAAGCGATGTGGTGAGGGTGTCAGGTTCCGTGTCAAGCTCTTTTCGAAGGGCTTTCACGCAGTCTTCATAGGTTTTCAAGGCGGCGTTTCGCATCCCTCGATTGGTATAATTCAACATCAGGCGCTGGTAGGCCGGCTCCGAGGTGGGGTCTTTTTGCAGGACTTTCCTGTAATAGTCCGTGGCACTCTTGAGATTGCCTCGTCTTTTCATAAAGTTCGGCGATCCGGAACAGGAGGTTGAGATAGAGCGTCTGGAGCTCTTCCCGTTTCGCGGCGACCCATGGGACATAAAGGTCTTCCGGCAGGAAATCGCCGGCGTAAAGATCGATGGCCTGTTTATACAGGACGATGGCGCTCTTGATATCCCCCTCTTCGTCCTTTTTCTCCCCTCGTCGACGGCAGGACAGGAAATCGTCAAGGTCGACGTGGCAAAGTTCCTCATCCAGGAAGACAAGGTTGGCTTTGAGGTGGACGTAGGATGATCCGAAATCCTTATCGATTTCAGGTTCGAGGGTCCTTCGCAAGCGGTGGAGGATGACCTTGAAGTTCCTTTCTCCCGAGACCGGAGACACCTCCGGCCACAGGGCTTCGATCAGAACATCTTTTGGCACCCCGCGGGGGCGATGGGCAATGATCGCTTTGAGGAGGAGTTTTGGCTGGTTCGCCTCCCATTCGCTTTCCTCCACCGGGGTTTCGTCACGGAATAGCCTGGAACCCTCCAAGGGTCTTGATGTGGACCTGGGGAATACTCGAACGATGAATAGCCCGCTTTACCTCCTGGACTTTCTTTTCCGGATCCGAGACCACGTCCTCGCTCACCATGGCGGTCTGGAACTTCGCGAATTCGGTCAGCAGCCGGAGGCTTTCATCCCGTTTGAAATCCGGCTCGGCGCCATTCTCGACAACGTGATTCAGGGTCGTCTGGAGCTCTGATAGGACCTTCGAAACCTGGCGCCGTCGCTTGCGCATCTCCTGGATTCTGGCATTGTCGGAATCGCGCAGCCTGAGACTCAGCGTCCGGGCCATCTCGATTGCGACCTCGGGCCATCGCTGCATGAGTTGGTTAAAAGCCTCGCGAGTCATTTCCAGAAGCTTGACATGGGTGCGGGTGCGGACGCTTGCCGTGCGCAGCCCGCTGGGGAGAAGGAAGCTCATCTCGCCAATGAAATCACCCGGTCCCCGCACAAAGAGCAATCTTTCCTCATCGGTGCCCAACCCTTTGATGATCTCCAGGCGCCCTTCCAGGACAATATAGAAGCGATCCCCCTGGTCCCCCTCTCGCAGGAGCAGGGTGTCGGGAGGCAAATCGTGCTGCTGCAGGGTCTTTGCCAGAAACTTGATGCCGTTCGGTGGGAGGGATGCAAAGAGCGGAATTTGGCTCAGAATCAGGGTCTTCTTGAGCAGATCCATAGCCGCTGCCTCCATTTGTGTTGAGGGGCCGGGTCTCAGGAGGACCAATGGCCAACTCAGCCCCCTGTCCTCCAAAAGGGATGCAGAACGTTCTCGTTCACCCCGCTAGAATATCCTAAGACTGCTGGCTGTCAAGCATCAGTTTCGCATCAATGAGAATTAGCAAAGAAGCGGTTGAAGGCGTTCAAATAGGCGCGTGCGCTTGCCTCGATGACATCCGGACTGGTGCCGATCCCGGAATAAACGGTCCCGGCAATTTCCACGCGCACCATGGCCTCACCGAGGGCGTCCTTGCCCATGGTCACGGCCTTCAGGTCGTAATCGCGCAGGATGCCCTGCTGCCCCACAATCCTTTCAATACCATTAAAAACTGCGTCAACGGGGCCATTACCGGTGGCGGCATCGATGAGTTCCTTGCCGTCCTTGATGAGGGTTACTGCGGCCAGGGGCGTCATGGAACTGCCGCTCATGATCTGAAAGTCGTGAAACACGAAAGTCTCGGGAACTTTGGTCAGCTCGATTTCCACAATCGACGAGAGATCTTTGCTGGAGATCTCTTTCTTGCGATCGGCAACGTTAAGAAATCGGGCATAGACCCTTTCGAAATCGGCCGGGGGGAGATCATATCCCAGCGCCGTGAGGCGATGGCGCAACGCCGCCCGCCCTGAACGCGCCGTCAATATGAGCTTGTGCTCGCGGATGCCGAGGTCTTCCGGTTTGAATAATCTCGTAGGTGGCCCGGTCTTTGAGAATCCCGTCCTGGTGAATCCCTGAAGAATGGGCGAAGGCATTGGAGCCGACGATAGCTTTGTTGGGTTGGACCGGGATGTTCATAACGCGACTGACCAGCCGGCTGGTGCGATAGATTTCATTGATCTTTACATCGGTATGAGCCTGGAATGAAACTTGGCGTGTTTTCAGGATCATGACGATTTCTTCCAGCGAAGCATTTCCTGCCCTTTCACCGACCCCGTTGACCGTGCACTCAACCTGGTTGGCGCCATTGTGGATTGCCGCCAGAGCTATTTGCCACCGCCAGACCAAGGTCGTTGTGGCAATGCACGCTGAGGACGACTTGATCCAGTCCTGGGACCCGTTCCTTGAGTCTCCTGATGAGCTGGCCGAATTCATCGGGAACCGCATACCCCACCGTGTCAGGAACATTGATAACCGTAGCGCCGGCCTTGATCGCGGCGTCGATGACCCGGCAGAGGTAGTCGAAATCCGTGCGGGATGCATCTTCCGTGGAGTACTCCACATCCTCACAGTATTGCTTTGCGTAGCGTACGGCCCGAACCGCCATCTCCAGGGCATTTTCCGCGATCGCGGCGCAGTTTCTTCTGCAGATGAATGTCCGAAGACCCGAGGAAGGCATGGATGCGCGGACGTTCCGCACGGCGCACGGCTTCCCATGCGGCATCGATATCCTCTTTCACAGCCCTTGCCAGGCCGGCGATCACCGGGCCTTTAACCACCTCCGAGATCGCCTTGACGGCCTGGAGATCTTCCGGGGAAGAGCACGGAAAACCAGCTTCAATGATATCGACTCCCAGTTTGGCCAGTTGTTCGGCGATCTCGATTTTTTGCTTCTTGTTCAGCTTGGCCCCTGGGACCTGCTCGCCATCTCTCAGGGTGGTGTCAAAAATATGGATCTTACGACTCATGGTTCTCTCCTTCCTCGTGGTTAATACCAAGGCCCCCAAAATTCCCTCACAACAGATCACAAAAAACAAAAAGGCCATGGGAAGAACCCATGGCCTTTGTTTACGTTCGGTTTAAAATGCTTATGGCACTCTTAAAAGAACGGCATGAGCTCCCCCCGGGTCTGATCCCGCAGACCTAGCGCCAGCAATAGTAGGAAGGGAAAGCACATGACTGTTCCTTGCACGTCTGTTTCCTTGTTGGTGCTTATTCGGGAACCTGAGCCCTAAAGCTTCGAAGCGATCCAAAAACACAACGCGATTTCCGCAAGGAAAAGCAGAGCATAAAGCCCATACTTCGTCGTCGCGAAATCCTCGATGATTCGGTTTGATTCCTCCATTACGCGGTCTGCTTCAGGTGTGTCGATCCCGATTTTCATAAATGCCTCAAAGTGCCGATTCATTTTTTGTATCGATCACCTTAACGGTTGGAATTATATTAGCCATGGAGGAAAGATCAAGAAATAAATGACCACATGACGCAGCCGAAGATGAAAAGCACAGACGAAAGACTTTCTTTGGACTTTATTCCGGACGATCTGCAGCAAGTCCTGGATCGCTTCATCGACCATCGGATCGGATGTCTGGCTGGTGGGGGGGGCGCTTCGTGATCTCCTGCGGGGAGGGATCCCCAAAGATTGGGACCTGGCAACCAGTGCTTCGCCGCAGCAGGTAATGGAGCTTTTTCCGCGCGTCATCGCGATCGGGCTCCGCCATGGCACCGTGCAAATCCATACCGGGCAACAGATCATCGAAGTCACCTCCTGTCCGGCGGCTGGTCTGTGAAGGAATCCTTGCCGATCTCAAACGGCGGGATTTTACGATCAATGCCCTTGCGCTCTCCTATCCCGAAGGAAAGCTGATCGATCCCTTCGGCGGGCAAAAGGACCTTCTTCGGTATACCTTGCGGGCCGTAGATGATGCGCGTTCCCGCTTCCGCGAAGATCCCCTGCGGACTCTCCGAGCAGGCCGGTTCATAAGTGTCTATGGCTTTCATCTCGATCCCGAAACCTTTGCGGCGCTCAAAGATACGGCGCCGGAACTTCACCGGGTGCCCGGGAGCGCATCCGCGAAGAGGTCTTCAAGATGCTGCTGGGTGAGTATTTTTCCGAAGCTTTTGAGTGGATGATGCGCGGTGGGGTCATCCGGGCGATTCTCCCGGAGCTCACGGGGTCGGGGTGTGATTTGCGGCGGTTCCCAGGGGGTAGTCGAAGCGCTGGCGGGGGCATGCAAGAGGACCTTCCCGAATTGGTTGAATTGCCCGGCAAGATAGACCAGCGAGCGCACTCCTGGGGAGCGCTGGAGCACACCGTCAATACGGTGCAAGGCAGTCCACCGCGGCTCAGGGTTCGTCTGGCTGCGCTCTTTCATAATCTTAGTGAACTAAATGTAGCACATCAGAACAAAGTTACCATGGACCTGATGCGTCATTCCGGCTGAAAACCGGAATCCAGAACACCGTCTGGATACCGGCTTTCGCCGGTATGACGATGTGAATCCGGACACTCATTTACGCGGCAGTGTACCAGGTGGGTGGACGTCGCAGGGGGAACCTCTGCCCGACCACGCCCGGTTTCACGAAAGTGCTGTCTTGGCGATCCAGATTATGAGGCGCCTGCGTACCTCACGAAGACAAGAGCAGGAAGTTGCTTTCCTTGTGGAAAAGCAGGTTCCCGACGGCGCTGAAGCCTGGACGGAGGCGGAGCTGAGACAATTTCTGGCCGAGGTTGGGGACGATCTTCTTGGGGAGGTGATGGATCTTGCCTATGCCGAGCGCAAGGCAAGAAACGATGATTTCCTTGGTTTGAAGGCGCTCCAAAGCCTCCATGTCAGGATCTCTCAGGAACTGGAGCGGAAACCGCCCCTGCGGATTCAGGACCTGGCACTCGACGGTCGCGACGTCATGCGAATCCTCAGCCTCAAGCCCGGTCCCCTTGTGGGTCAGTTGCTGCAGAAGCCTCCACCGGCAAGTCCTGGAAGACCCGGCCCTGAATCGAGCCCAAAATTCTTATGGATTTTCTCGTAAAAGAGTATCATATAAAATTTGAGCTGGAAATAAAGGTCGGAGGGCTCGAGAGCAGCCCGAGAGGAGGATGAAGATGCTGGTTAAGAACTGGATGAGCAAGAACGTCGTTACGATTGAAGCGAAGGATTCGATGCAGCGGGCGATGAGCCTGATGAAGGAGCACAAAATTCGCATGCTGCCCGTATTGCAGCGAGGCAAACTCGTCGGCATCGTCTCCGATATCGATCTCAAAAGAGCATCGGCTTCAGACGCGACGATGCTGGACGTGCATGAGATGCTTTATCTGATTTCCAAGATCAAGGTGAAAGACATCATGGCCAAGAATCCTCTGACCGTGCCTCCGGATTACACGGTGGAGGAAACGGCTGAGCTCCTCATGGAACACAAGATTTCGGGGGTGCCGGTAGTTAGCGCGGACGGGAGAGTGGTCGGGGTCATCACCCGTGACGATTTGTTCAAGGTGCTGATAACCTTGAGCGGTCTTGGCAAGCACGGCATTCAATTTGCCTTTCAGATAGAGGACCGTGCAGGATCGATCAAAGAACTTACCGACATCATTCGCAACCACGAGGGCAAGATTGCCAGCATTCTGAGCAGCTATGAAGGCGTGCCGGCGGGCTTTCGGAACGTTTACATCCGCATCTATGACCTGCCGGGGGGAGATCTGCCCAATCTGCAGGCGGAGCTGCAAAAGAAGGCGAAGATGATCTACGTGGTTGACCATCGCGACAATCACCGCGAGATTTGCGAGGGGATGAGCGAGTAAGTCCTGGCGAGAGATGCTGTTGGGGGAGGCTTTGAACGAATGAAACACACGCTTGCTGTGTTGGTGGAGAATCGGCCCGGGGTCCTGGTCAGGGTGGCCGGACTGTTTAGTCGGCGGGGATTCAATATTGAGAGTCTGACCGTCGGGCGCACGGAAAATCACGATGTTTCGCGCATGACCATTGAAGTCGACGGCGATGATCGGTTGATTGAACAAGTCACCAAACAGCTCCACAAGCTTATCGATGTGATCAAGATCAGCGACATCACCAAGGAAGAATACGTGGACCGGGACCTGGTGATGATCAAGGTCAATGCGGAGCCGAGCCAGAGAGTGGAAATCATGCAGATGGCCGGAGTATTCCGAGCGCGGGTCGTCGACCTCGGTCCCAAAACCATGACCCTCGAGTGCACGGGAAACGAGGGGAAGATCAATGCCTTCGAGGAATCCCTGCGGCCCTATGGCATAAGGGAGCTCGTGCGTACCGGAAAAGTCGCCATGCTGCGTGGCAGCAGATTTGCCGGTACCCGTGGCGCTGGGAAAAGCAACAGCAATGATGAATGAAGGGGATGGGAGGAGTAAGATTGGAGATTACCGCAGCTGAAGCTTTGGTCCGATGTCTCGAGAAGGAAAATGTGGAAGTAATCTTTGGCTATCCGGGTGGGGCTAACCTCCCTGTCTATGATGCCTTGTACCATTCTTCCCGCATTAAACACGTGCTGGTGCGCCACGAACAGGGCGCCGCTCATGCTGCCGACGGGTACGCTCGGGTTACCGGGAAAGTTGGCGTGTGCATGGCCACTTCCGGACCCGGTGCCACCAATCTCGTCACCGGGATTGCAAACGCCTACATGGATTCTATTCCCCTGGTGCTGTTTACAGGGCAGGTGCCAACCACACAGATCGGGACTGATGCCTTTCAGGAAGTGGATATCACGGGAATCACCCTGCCGATTACCAAACATAACTACCTCGTGAAAGACCCCAATAAGCTTCCCGGGCATCGTGAAGAATGCCTTTCATATTGCCGCCACGGGTCGCCCCGGCCCGGTGCTGATTGACCTGCCGAAGGATGTGGCCCAATCGCTGATCGAGTTCAAGTATCCCGCCAGCGTGCGCCTCCAAGGCTACAAACCGACCTACCGCGGCCACCCGACGAGGATTACCGAAATTGCCGGGCTTGATCAAGAAATCCCAAAGGCCCGTGATCTATGCCGGCGGTGGCATCCTCAGTTCCCATGCGGCGGATGAACTGCTGCAACTGGCGGAAATGATTTCCGCGCCGGTAACCAACACCTTCATGGGGCTGGCCAGTTTTCCGGGGGACCATCCGCTGTTTCTCGGGATGCTGGGCCTGCATGGCACCCGGTACGCCAACCTCGCCGTGACGGAATGCGACATGCTGCTGGCCCTGGGAGCGCGCTTCGACGACCGGGTGACCATGCACCTCAAGTCCTTTGCTCCCGAAGCCACCGTCGTCCACATCGACATCGACCCCGCCGAAATCGGCAAGAATGTCATCACGCACGTGCCCCTTGTGGGAGACGTGAAGCTGATCTTGAAGACCCTCGTTCAGCAACTGGAAAAAATTGACCGCTCTCCCTGGTTGGCCCGTATCCGGGAAATGAAGGAACAATATCCCCTGTCATACAACCGGAAAGGCGGGCTGAAACCGCAGTTCGTCATCGAACAGCTCAGCCGGTTCACTGAAGGGAACGCCATCATCGCCACCGATGTGGGGCAGCACCAGATGTGGGTCGCGCAATACTACCGCTTCAAAAAGCCGCGAACCCTGATCTCCTCGGGCGGCCTCGGCGCCATGGGGTTTGGGCTGCCGGCGGCCATCGGGGCCAGCATTGGTCGTCCCGGACAGATGGTGGTCCTGGTTACCGGGGATGGCAGCATCCAGATGACCATGCAGGAACTGGGCACGATGATGGAACAGGAATTACCGGTGAAGATCCTGATCCTCAACAACCAGTCTCTGGGGATGGTGCGCCAGTTGCAGGAGTTCTACTGTGAAGGCCGGTATATCGCGATACAACTTCAAGTTTCATCCCGACTTTATGCACTTGGCAAAGGCTTATGGGATTCCCGGCTACACGCTCGAGACCGAAGAAGACGTCATGAAGCTCCTGCCGCAGGCGTTGTCAGCGCCGGGACCGGCCCTGGTGAATTGCCTGATGCCCGCGCGACGAGAATGTTATGCCCATGGTGCTGGCCGGGAAAGGGCATCGACGAAGCGATCGATTATTAGAAATTATGCCGGTGAAGGTTTTGCGGATGAATTTTGGGTAAGCACTGTTGAACCGAGCCCTTGGAGGGGTGGAAATGGCGCTGAGCGCAAAGAAGCAGGCTTCCTATGACGATCTTTTCAGTCTCCCCGACAATGTGGTGGGAGAGATCATCGACGGTGAATTGATCGCTACTCCCAGGCCTTCCCGAAGGCATGGCGTTGCCGCATCGGTGCTGGGAAGCGAGATCCTGCCGCCATATCAACTGGGACGTGGGGGTGGCCCGGGCGGCTGGATCATTATCGACGAACCTGAGATCTATCTCGGGGCTCACATCCTGGTTCCGGACCTGGCTGGCTGGCGAAGAGAGCGGTTCCCCGCTTCCGAGGAAACCAACTGGATTTCGGTCGGTCCGGACTGGGTTTGTGAGATTCTCTCTCCGGCAACGGTGCGCGTCGATAAAGTACGGAAGATGCCGATTTATGCAGAACACGCTGTCGGGCATCTCTGGCTGGTGGACCCTGCTGCCAAAACCCTTGATGTTTTCAGGCTGGAATCGGGCCGGTGGGTGTTGCTGGCAACTTTTATCGAAAACGATAAGGTGCGGGCCGAACCATTCCAGGAAGTGGAGATCGAGCTTGGGAACCTTTGGCTGGAGTGAGCGTCTGCCTGCCCTGACCAGCCGCGCCCAAGCCCCTCCGATGTTTTCTCTCAATTCAGGTGCAAATGTTTGAGTCCTCTCCATCCTCACTCCTTGTGGAAAATCTCCACCTTTTTGAAGGCAGGAAGCTGCCGGGGCCGGTCCTGGACCTGGCCTGCGGCGAATGCCGAATGGTATCTTCGTTGCGCAGAGAGGGATCGAAGTGATCTGCTGTGATCAGGCCGCAGAGCGCCTGGAGGAAGCGCGGAGAATTGCCGGTGAATATGGGGTTAGCATCACCACCTGGAAGGTGGACCTGGAAATCCCGGGAGGGAATCCTCTGCCGGAAGACAGCTTCGGTGCGATTCTGGTATTTCGCTACCTGCATCGGCCCTTGATCCCCTTGATCAAGAAGGCGCTTCGTCAGGGCGGGTCTGCTGTTTTATGAGACGTTTACTGCGGCCCAGGCCAGGTTTGGCAAACCCCACAACCCCCATTTCCTGCTGCAGGAAGGCGAACTCTTGAATGGTTTGAGAACTGGGAGGTTATCCATTATTTTGAGGGTATAAAGGAAAATCCCACACGGGCCATAGCGCAGATTGTTTGCCGAAAGCCCGGCAGATTCGGAAAGAACCACGAAGGACACGAAGAACACGAAGAACACAAGGAAGCAGGAACGTTTTGAGACTCGTGGGTAAGGGTGAAAGGGGAGCGAAACATGGCCGGTGGTCGGCGTTTTAAATATATGCGGGAAGATTTCGGGGAACTGCCGGTCGTCCTGCGACATCTGACGATTCACTTGAATTTCCTCGAGGACCGGGTGGAAGCAAGCAACCTGCTCGAAATGACGGCCAGAGAACGACTGCGATGTCATTGAGCTGGATGCTGACGATCTTGAAATCCGGGTTGTCGAGTGGCTTTCAGGTCCCGAGACGGCCGGCAAGATGGCCCCCTGCCATTGGACTTACGACTACCAGCGCGAGCGGCAGAAGCTGATCGTGAAGCTGCCCCGGATGGTGAGGGCGGGGAGAGCTTCCGAGTGAGGACGGTAACGCACTGCTTTCCCTCAGACCACATCCTCGAAGGCATTTACAAGGATGCCACTCCTCCGGGAGCGCCGCAGCAGTACATGTCGCAGTGTCAGCAATGGGGATTTCAGCGCATCATGCCGATTTTCGATGATTGTCGCGCCAAATGCACGATGACAACGACCATCGAAGCGGATGCCGCCTATACCCATCTTATCAGCAATGGCAACATCAGCCGCCATGCCAACCCTGACGGCAAGACCGGTCCCGAAACCGGGAGATCCTTCAAGGCAGATCATTACCTATGAGAACCCCGTCCCGATGGCGCCTTACCTGTTCCTGGTTTGTGTCGGGACTTGGGACACCTCTGAGTGATGAGGTCACGTATGATTCGGGTCGCACGGTGCGCCTGGAGTACCTGGTGCCGCCGGGAACGGCTGATGGCGCCCGCATTCCCATGGAAATCCTCAAGGAGGCCATCCTCTGGGTCCGCAGAACACAAGGGTATGAGTATACGGGTGACACCTACCGCACCATCTGCATGACCAAGTCCAATTTCGGGGGTATGGAAAATGTCGGGAATACGACCATTCTAACCGATGCTGCGCTGATTACGGAGCATACCCTCGATGCTTGGGCTGCTTTATGCTCATGCCGTGATCGTCCACGAATTCGAGCACAATCAGTGCGGCAGCGAGACCACCATGGAGACCCCTTTTGATGTGTGGCTCAACGAGGCTTACACCGTGGACGTGGAGCGTCAATTCATGGCCACCCTCTTTAATCCTTCGTTCATTCGCTTGAACCAGGTGGACGGCATTCGCAATCCTCTGCTCGGGCCTCTGGCCATGGAAGATGCGGGGCATGTGGGGCGCATTGTGCGCGAGGGTTTCAACCATCCGGACGAGCTGATTGACAGCGTGACCTATGTCAAAGCGGCAGAGGTCATCCGCATGCTGCGTCTCGTCCTTGGCGACGAAGCCTTTCATACCGGAAAGACCCGCTATTTTTCCCGCTATCACCACGGGAACGCCAATACCGACCAATTCTTCCAATGCTTCGAGGAATCGTCGGGAATTTCTCTGGAGCGCTTCAAGCTGGGATGGCTGTATCATATCGGCTATCCGAAGGTTACCGCAGAAACCTTCTACGAACCTGCTGCAGAGCGGTTTCCGAATCCACTTTGAACAGCATTGCCCGCCGGGACAACCCTGCTTTCATGTGCCCATACAACTGGCTTTGGTGGATAAGGAAGGCGGGGAACTGGCCGATAGCGCCCAGGTTTTTCAGCTCAAGGAAGCCGCCGCGGACCTGGTTTTTGAAAATCTGCCGAAGCCCCCGGCCTTTGCCTCCATCAATCGCGACTACTCGTTTTACGGGACCTTCCAGGTCAAGAATGTGACTTCCGAAACCCTTGTAAAGCAGATCCTCCTCGACCCCAACGCCTACAACCGGGTTGAGGCCATGCGGCAACTGACGGACCGGCAGCGGATCAGGCTACTGGAAGATCCGGATGCGGCGATTGATCCCGAATGGCTGTCAGTCTTTGGCGAGATCTTGGGAGATGAGCACCTGCCACGGGCATTGAAGGCATACTTCCTGCGCATTGACGAACAGCCCCTGGAGCGCCAGTACTGCACCTGGTACCAGGAACTGGTTGCCGCGCGGGAAAAACTCATGCTGGCCGCAAACCGGATGCATCGGGACGGTCTCCTTGTGCAATTTGAAAAGATTGATACCTATACTCTGCCTGCTGGTCGCTCCCCCAAATATGGCATTGAAGATCGCCTGCTCAAGAATGTCCTGCTGGATTTGATTGCGATTGACGATTCGGCGGAAAGCCACCAGTTGCTCCTCGACCATTACCGTAAAGCCACTACCGCCACTGATCGGGTGGCCGCGCTGCTGGCGCTCAACCGCAGTTCCTCTCCCGCCAGGCGGACCTGCTTGAGGCAACATATGAGGCGTGGCATGGACACCTCAGCGGCTACGCCAACTATCTTCGCATCATCTCCAGTGGCACGCGAGAGGATGTCTTTTCCATGATAGAGATCGAAAAAGGACGTCCCACTTTTGATATCACGCAGCCTACCTGGTGCCGCGCCCTCTTTTTGCCGATGGCCGCCAACAACAAAATGGTGTGGACTGACCAGGGAATCCAGTGGGTTGTGGATTCCGTGATCGAGCTTGCCGACATCAACGCCACTACTGCCAGCCGCCTGTTGAACACCTTTCAGCACGTCCGGAGCCTGAAACCGGGCCTGCAGGAAAAGGTGAAACAGGCCCTGGGTGCTATTGTGCAGCAGGTTTCCGAGAGGCCAGTCCGACCATCCACAGCCAGGCCCGGGCGTACCTGGGCAGTCTGGAGCCTTGAGCAAGATGGGGAGAAGGGAGCGCGGAGACGCGGAGACGGGAGACACGGAGATGAGAAGCTGAATGCTACTTATGCCCAAGTTCCAATCCCCCATCTCCCTCTCTCCCGTCTCCGTGTCCCGTTCTCTCCCTTTCCCCGTTTCACCCTTTCCCCTCCCTTACCCCCTCTCCCCGTCATTCATTTTTCGGTCTCGTGAAAACCATGGAACCCTCCAGCAGCGCCCCCTCGAGGCCGAGCCTGAATCCATGATGGTCCACCACCACCACTTCACCAGCAACTGCGGCCTCGTAAAGACCGTAATCACGAGGCAATCAAGGCGTGCTTCACCTGCATACCCCGATAGATCTTTACTGGCTTGCCGTCTACAAAAACAGTAATCTGCTCGGTCATCGGTTGAGAAGAACGATGCGCTTTTCGCGCTCAGGGTGGACGGGGAGTGTTTCGCCAGGTAGGCGGTGAATGCGTCCACCAGCGAATTCCCATAGAGCGAAATTTTTTCCCTCCTTGAAGGTTGCGTAATGATCGCCGCCCGCAGCGAGGAAATCATTGGTGGCCACCCGGTAAGTTTTCAATGGTTCGAGGGCGTTGCCTCCGACATCCACCTTTATGACCCTGGAGCCGACTGGTCTTGCTAAATCATAATGCACCGTGATGCCTGAAACCTGGAGAATACTATGCTCGAAACTGCGCGCTCTGCTCGAGGATCTGCCTGACTTGTTCGCCCGTCAAATCCATGACCACCAGGGTATTATCGAAGGGGAGCAGGGTGTAGATCTGCTCGAGAGTGATCTTGCCTCGGGGGATGTTGGCCCTGATCCCTCCGCCATTGTGAAAGGCCATGTCGGCGCCGGAGGCTTCCCTCATCGCATCAGCAACGAGGTCGCCCACGTTTGATTCCTCCATGGCGTTTCTCACCAGGTCCACGGAGGTCTCGCCAATCACGCGGGCAAATTCGGTCTTGATCCGATCGTGGTAGCGGTCAACGATTCCCGCGACATCCTCGTCAACAGGGATCGTTGGGGCCGACAAACACCGTCTCGAGCTCGTTGTCGCTGGAATAATCGACAATCCTGTGGGAGGCGAGGTCGACGGTGAGCTGGAGCACTCCCAGGTAAACGCCGTAGGCACCGGCCTGGACAATGATGGTTTCGTTGACGCGAAGCGGATGGGTTACGGCAGTGTGACTGTGCCCGCCGACGATCACATCGATGCCCGAAATCTGCTCGGCGATTTGCTGGTCCGCATCCAACCCCAAATGCGACAGGAGCACGATGAGATCCGCTCCGCTGCGTCGTGCTTCTCTAATCAATTGCGGCAGGATCTTCGCTGGTTCGCGAAAAGTGAGCCCCGAAACGTGATCGGGTTTGGTGGTAAAAGCGGTATCGGGAGTGGTCACGCCGATGATGGCAAGCTTCAGGTTCTTCCTTGTCAGAATGATCATAGGTTTGGTCAGGGGCAGGGCTCGGCCGTGCTTGTCCTGGATATTGGCCGAAAGAAACGGGAAGGCGGCAGCCTCGGCAAGTTGATGGAGAACGTCCAGGCCCCAGTCGAATTCGTGGTTGCCGATGGCCATGGCATCAAACTTCAAATAGTTCATGACCGCGATGACGCTTTGCCCGCGAAATTGGTTGGAGACAGGACTTCCCTGGAACATATCGCCGGCCGAGAGCAGCACGGCGCCATCGGGGTCCTTCGCTCTTTCCTCGGCAATCATCCTGGCCAGGCGTCGCGGCGCCGCCGATCGGCGTGGTCTCGCTGATGCTCTTGTCAAGGGATGGCAGCAGATGTCCATGAAGATCGTTGACATGAAGCACGGTGAGCCGCACCGTCGACGGTCGCGCAGGCGCAGAGAGGCACGGTCAAAAGCAGCAGAATGGCGAGACGAAGCAATGATTTTGAGAGCTTCCTCATGACAACCTTGAATTCTCCACTAACATGATGAGGACTATTCCGGGTTAACGGAGGGCGGGTTTTCAACCCGCCTCAGGACTTACCATCTTCATTGACATGAAAGGGCTATTCCAGGGGCCTGGGTGGATCAATTCCTTGATCACTTGGAGGCAGTTGGACCTGCAGACAATTCTTCTTTCATCAGGTAGGTGATGATTTCTCGCGGAAGGTAATCCAGGGCAAGCAGTTCCTCCAGGGTGATATCGCCTTCGCGTATGCGTTTCAGCAGCAGGTTGTGAAATTTGTTCTGAGTTTTGCGCTGGTAATGGTCGCGGTAGACCAGGGCCGACCCAAGGACAATGATCACTCCCATCATCAGCCAGAACGCGTCGGGCTCGATCTCGACATGGAAGGCCTCGAGGGTGAGCTTCGTGCCGATGAAGAAGATGAGTTGGTAGGCGAGGTCTTCCAGCTTGGGCAATTTCTCGAGCAAGCGGATGAAGACGCCCGAGACGAGGCGCAACGAGATGATCCCCAGGATTCCTCCGATCCAGACGATCAGCAGTTTGTTGCTCATGGCAACAGCCGTGGTGATGCTGTCGATGGAAAAGGCGATGTCCGTCAGCTCCACAAAAAAGACGGTCTTCCAGAAATTGCTGGCAACCGATGCCCTCGGCTGGTGAGCCTCTTCCTTGTGAAAGAAGAACATGTGTTTCATCGCAAGGTAGAGGAGGTAGGCGCCGCCGATGAGCTTAAAGATCACGAGGCGCATCAGGTACGCAGCGAGCAGCAGGGCAATCAGCCGGAACGCGAAGGCTCCCACGATGCCGTAGGCCAGCGCCTTCTTCTGCTGATGTTTCGGCAGGGTGCGGACGAGGATGGCGAGAACGAGGGCGTTATCGACCGACAGGATCCCTTCGAGCACCGCCAGCGTGGCAATCGTCAGCAGGTCAAGGGCTTGAAAGGAATAGAGTTCGGTCAAAATCTGTGCAAACAGCGCATCAGTCATGGCTGTTTCCTCTAAGAGGGTGTCCCAAAAGGCTGAAAAGACGCCGCTGTAGTGATTGCCGCGAGCCGCCATGACAGCGTAAACAGTCCGAGATCGTCATTCCCGCATGGTTTAAGCGGGAATCCAGGTGCCTTCCGATCCCTGGACCCCCGCCAGAAGCATGCGGGGGTGACGACTGGAGGATCCCTTTGGACGCGCTCCAATAGCAGAGTCCAGAATCACCGGAAGTCCCAAGCCCCCCTCACGAACGCTCCATGATGATAATTGATCAAACCCTACAGCCCCCTCCAAAAGCCAAAAGCAACCCCCTTCATCAACGACCAACCATCAACCGACCAACCATCAACCATCAACCACCAACCACCAACCATCAACCATCAACCATCAACCACTATTCACACACCGGCCATGCGAAACACCGCGCTCACCATTTCCTGGGCTTCATCCTGAATTCGCTTGAGGTGTTCCCGGTCTTTGAAGCTCTCCGTGTAGATTTTGTAAACATCTTCCGTGCCTGAGGGGCGGGCGGCAAACCAACCGTTCTCGGTGATCACTTTAAGACCCCCGATGGGAGCCCTGTTTCCCGGAGCATGCGTCAGCTTCGCGAGAATCGTCTCTCCCGCCAGGGTCGAGGCGGTAATCTGTTCGGGGGAAAGTTTTTCCAGGACCGCCTTTTGGTCGCGGGTAGCTGCGGCATCGATCCTTTCGTACAGGGGACTGCCGAACATCCCGGTCAGGGTCTGATAGTGCTCACCGGGATCGCGTCCGGTGCGGGCCGTGATTTCCGCTGCCAGCAGGTCCAGAATCATGCCGTCTTTGTCCGTGGTCCAGACGCACGCCATCCTTTCGCAGGAACGACGCCCCCGCGCTTTCTTCGCCTCCGAACCCGTAAGAGCCGTCGATCAGGCCGTCCACAAACCATTTGAACCCGACGGGGACCTCGGAGACTCTCCGTCCGAGATGCCCGGCCACCCTGTCGATCATGCTGCTGCTCACCAAGGTCTTGCCAATGACGGCGTCAGGTCGCCAACCAGAGCGGTGCTGGAACAGGTACCAGATGGCCACGGAAAGATAGTGATTGGGGTTCAGCAGTCCCGCGCTCGGGGCTACGATACCGTGGCGGTCGCAGTCGGGATCGTTTCCGAAGGCAATGTCGTACTTATCCTTCAGGCGGATGAGGCCGGCCATGGCATAGGGAGATGAGCAATCCATCCTGATTTTGCCGTCTTTATCCACGGTCATGAAACCGAAGGTGGGGTCAACTGCCGGGTTGACGACGTCAATCGCAAGTCCGTAATGTTCCGCGAGCGGTTCCCAAAAGGCTACGGAGGCCCCTCCCAGGGGGTCTACGCCGATCTTGATCCCGCGGAAGCAATGATCTCGAGGTCGATGACATTTTCGAGGTCCCTGACATAGGGTCCGAGATAATCGTAAAGGTGCGTACTGGAAGCAGCCAAGGCCCGCTCATAGCTGATCCTCTTCACCCCGTTGTTTCTGGCGGCCAGCAGGTCGTTGGCGCGAGTTTCTATCCAGCGGGTCGTGTTGGTGTCGGCGGGACCACCATTGGGAGGATTGTATTTGAAGCCGCCATCTTCGGGCGGATTATGGGAAGGCGTGATCACAATGCCGTCGGCAAGACCTGATGATTTCCCGCGATTATAGGTGAGAATAGCGTGGGAAATGACCGGCGTCGGGGTATAGCCAAAGCCTTTCTGCAGCATGACTTCGACCCCGTTGGCGGCGAGCACTTCCAGGGCGGTTACCAAACTGGGCTCGGAGAGGGCGTGAGTGTCCTTCCCGAGAAAGAGCGGACCGGTGATGCTGTTTGCCGTCCTGTAGTCACAGATTGCCTGAGTTGTGGCGAGAATGTGATCTTCGTTGAAGCTCGATTTCAACGAAGAGCCCCGGTGTCCGGAGGTGCCGAATGCCACTTGCTGGGACTTGTCTCCCGGCTCGGGGTGGTTCACGTAGTAAGCGGTTACCAAGCGCGGAATGTTAACGAGCATCGATCGGGGCGCCGGCTTTCCTGCCAGTTCATGGATCGCCATCGATAAATCCTCCTTTTCGTCAAGGCAGCCCCGGAGAGGTCAAAAGTGCCATGCCATTGACGAGAACGTTCCAGATAACAATGCCCTTTAGACCGCCCCCTTCAAGAGGCACCGAAGCGGGAAACCCTGGCTGTTCAGCCTTTGATACCCAGTTCATGGGAAAGACGGAGGGCCGCACTTAATTTATCACTTCGAGAGGCTAAATGGAATCTGATTGAACAGTGGACCATCCTGAATAACCTCTTCATTGATTTCCATTCAGGAGCTGTACATTGCCAAACAGCAACCATGTGATATAGATGGTCGGGGTGGCCGGTATGCGTTGCCAGTCTCTTCCGCCACGTCGGCGGTCTTTAGGAAGGTCGAATTCAGGAGGTTTATATGTTGACACAACAAAAGGCTGTGGTGATTGGAGGAAGTTCGGGTATGGGGCTTGCCACCGCAAAGCTTTTGGCACGGAAAGGCGCCGATGTTGTGATGGCGTCACGATCCGAAGAAAAGCTGAAAGCTGCGCTGGCCGAGATTGAAGGAAAGGCCGAGGCGAAATCTCTTGATTTCACGGACGAAGAATCCGTGCGCAGTTTCTTTGAATCGGTTGGTCCTTTCGACCATCTCGTCTTGATGGGTGCAGGTTTGCCCGCTTGGGGAACCTTCCAGGAAATTCAGACCGCTGCCCTCGAAAGTGCCTTCAGAAACAAGTTCTGGGGCTATTTCTTTTGTGCGAAATATGCGGCACCCTACTTGCGCAAGAACGGTTCCATCCTCTTCACCATCGGTGGCGCGGCGCGCTCGGCGATACCAGGCACGGCCGGTCTGGCTGCCGTCAACGGCGCGATCATGTGCATGGCATTCACCCTGGCAAAGGAACTCGCGCCAATCCGCGTCAATATCCTTTCCCCCGGTTTGGTGGATACCCCCGCCTATGACTGGATGTCCCCTGAAGAAAAGCAAGGCTTCTACCAACAGATGGGCGGGAATCTGCCTGTAGGCCGGGTCGGCAAGCCGGATGAAATCGCCGAAGCAGCTCTCTATCTTGTTACGAATGGTTACACGACCGGTGCGGTGCTTGATGTTGATGGTGGTGGAAGACTCCACTGAGCCAGCGATACGGAGTCTCCAGACCCCATGGGAGAACGTCAACCACATCATCCGTGGCTGGAAGCCGGGAGATCTCATGATCGTCACGGCCCTCCGCAAAACCGGAAAAACCACATGGATGCTCGATACCAGCCGGCGCCCCGTCCGGTGTTGGATACCGGTCCTTTTCTTTTGCCTGGAGATGCGCCCGGAACGACTGATCCGCATGGTCATTCAGGCGTAATACCGGGTGGAACACCCCACGCTCCAGGACATTCGGAATGTTCGGGTGCTCTTCGAGAATACCCCGCTCCACTTCGGCTATTTTTACGAGCATCACCAAATCGAAGACGTCCTGGGCCTTATCCGGGAAGCCATCCAGCGATACGGCATTCAATCCGTCGTCTTTGACAGCCTTCATCTCCCCTGCCGCTCGAACCGGGTAAACGAGCAGATCGCGCAGGCGACTCCTGCCTTCAAGCTCCTCGCCGAAGAGATGGAAGTCCCCGTGGTTCTCAAGGCCCAACCGAGGAAACGCGAGAACAGCGCCATGGAAATCATGAGCGCCGAGGACGTGGGGTATTCCAGTGCCGCGCACTCCGATTGCGACCAGATGATCATCCCGCACCGCAATCGTTTGGCCAGCAGTGGGATGCTGTGAAAATTCTTATCATGTCTTTCCGGAAATTGGGAACAACACTTTCTTGACCGTTGCCGGAGCATCTGGTATTCAGGAATATCTTGAAATGCGATCCTTTATCACCTCTTGCCACCATTCTTTTAAGGAGATTAAAGGATGCAATGCTGTAAATGCCACACGGAGAATCCAGAGACAAATAGCTTCTGCCGAGGTTGTGGGGAAAAGCTGTTATTGACTTGTCCTCAATGTAATTGTGAATACCTTCCGGAGGATCAATTCTGCGGTAAATGTGGACATCAATTAAGGACACCCACCGTTCAAGAATTCCGGACCTCGGAAGCAAAGCCAATCCCCGTATCTGACAGCGAACGCAAGTTTATCACCGTGCTTTTCTCCGATTTGTCCGGCTATACAGCCATGACGGAGAAATTAGACCCCGAAGAAGTTGAGGAGCTTATGGGAAAGATCTTCGGGGAAATATCCAGGGTAGTTGCCAAATACGAAGGCTTCATCGAGAGGTTTCTCGGTGATGCTGCTATGGCCCTGTTCGGTTTTCCTGCTGCTCACGAAGATGATCCCATCAGAGCAATTAAAGCGGCCCGAGATATCCACGAAATAGTCTCATCCCTTAGCCCAAGATATACAAGGCCAGTTGGTAAGCCGTTGGCCATGCACACTGGCATTTGCACCGGTCTTGTCCTTACGGGTGAGGCCGATCTGGAAAAGGGATCTCCTGGAGTATTAGGGGACACCATCAATGTCGCTTCAAGACTTACAGATTTGGCAAAGCCCGGTGAAATTCTGGTCAATCGCGACACCTATCACCTGGCAGAGGGATACTTCACCTTTGAAGCTCTGGAACCCATCACCGTAAGAGGCAAAGCTAGACCTATAAAGCCGTACAAAGTCCTGTCGCCCAGAGAGGAACCCACCAAGACTCACCGGCTCTCCGGTATGAGGGCGGAACTGATCGGAAGAAAAACGGAGATGGCCCAGCTGCAGGAGGCCGTCGCAAACCTAAAGCAGGGCAAGGGGTTTATTTTCTCCATTGTTGGTGATGCCGGTACAGGCAAGAGCCGCCTCATTGAGGAGTTCAGACGTACCCTGAGTTCACAGGACATCCAGTGGCGGGAGGGGCACTGTTATGCCTATGCCCAGAACATTCCCTACTATCCGCTTATCGATCTTTTCAGCAGAGCCTGGCAGATTGAGGAAGGCGACTCCTCGGAGACAGTGAGGCGTAAAGTCGAATCCGGGATCACGCATCTGCTTGGGAATGAGGAAGGCGTGATCCCTTATATCGGCACGCTCTACTCATTGAACTACCAGGAGATCGAAGGAGTCAGCCCCGAGTTATGGAAATCAAGGCTCTATGCTGGGGTTCAATCGATCCTTTCAGCGCTCACGAGGCGAGGGCCGACGGTCATCTGCTTTGAAGACCTGCATTGGTCGGATAGTTCATCCATAGAATTTCTGCGTTTCATCCTGAAGGATTTTCAGCTTCCAGCCGTTTTTATCTGCGCCTACAGGCCTCCTTTCAGTCTGTTGATTTCTCATCAATTAACGGGGCTGAGCAAATTCTACAATGAGATCAAACTCCAGGACCTCTCTACCTCGGAAGCTGAGACCATGGTGGAATCTCTCCTCAAGACAGAGGTCATCCCCTCCGATCTCAGGCGATTTATCCAGGCCAGGGTCGAAGGGAATCCCTTTTACCTCGAAGAGGCTGTCAACGCTCTGATCGAATCGGAAACGCTCATTCGGGAAAGTGGGAGTTGGGAACTGACGACGCGGATCAGTGAAACGGTCATCCCCTCTACGGTTCAGGGGCTTATTACGGCGAGGCTTGACCGATTGGAGTGGGAGGCAAAACGGATTCTCCAGGAGGCATCCGTTATCGGGAGGGCTTTCCTCTACGAGATTCTAACGAGGATCACCGACCTCAATGCCGTTGTTGATAAATCCCTCGTTGGGCTGGAGAGGCTTGATTTCATCAGGGCGAGAACCATTGAGCCCGACCTCGAATATATCTTCAAACATGCCCTGACCCAGGAAGTGGTCTATAATGGTCTGCTCAAAAAGGAGCGTCAGGCTTTGCACGAACGCATCGGCCTTGTGATGGAACAGTTATTCCACGACAGATTGCCCGAGTTTTACGAAACCCTTGCCTATCATTACAGGCAGGGGCAATCTCTCCTTAAGGCCGTGGACTACCTTACGAAAGCAGGTGAAAAGAGTCTCCAGAGATATGCCCTCGATGAATGTGACTCCTATTTCAAAGAAGCCTATGACCTGTTATCGGGCAAGCCCGATAGAACAAGGAAGGAAGAGAAACTCCTGATCGACCTTATCATAAAATGGGGCTATACGTACCATTTTCGTGCTGATTATATGGGCCTCATTGATCTCTTTAAGGCACATGAAGCTCTGGCGGAGTCTGATGCCGACAAGGAACAGCTTGTGATGTTCTATAACTGGCTTGGCTTCGCACTTCAACGGAGGGAAAGACTACAAGAGGGTTATCAATATCTACAGAAGGCCCTGCAAATAGGCGAGAAAATCGGCGATATTAAAGGTGATGGGTTACAGTTGTGCATGGCTCGCGACGATCGGAGCTGATTTGGGACTTCTCGACGAAGCGACTATTTACGGGGAAAGGGCAAGGGAGGCAGCGAATCGTTTTGGATCAGACCATTATCTGTTTTCAATCGCTTTAATTAATTCCGGTTATGCCTATTATTTCAAAGGCGATGTTAAAAAGACTGCTGAAATAGGCCAGTTTCTTTTAGACCACGGCAGGAAACACGCTGATACTTAATTCCATCGCCTACCATTATATTTCAATGGCCCATAGCCGTTCGATAGCGGGTGACTTCCTCGCAGCAATTGAATTTTGCAGAAAGAGTATCCAGGTTTCACCCAGTCCAGCGACATCCTATGCGGCAAAATTCGTGCTCGGATTGTGCTGCCTCTCCGCCGGCCAGGTGGAGGAAGCCCAAAGCACTCTTGAGGAGGTCATCGAGCATAGCGAAAAGTCAGGTTATGAACATCTTGGGACAGCCTCTCAGGCAGCCAAGGGAATAGTTTTGATCGCTAAGGGTGATCTGAAACATGGAATAGGTCTCTATGAAAATGCAATGCGGGTATGGCTCGAACGCAAGAGCCTTTATCGCTACGCTGCCGGAAGCTGTTTGATGGGGATGGTGTACTCAAAGATCTCCCGGGGCGACGGAGAGAAAAAGGGGTTCTCTTTTCTCGCTAAGAACATCGGCTTTCTGATGCGGACTTATCCTTTTGCCCACAAGAAGGCGGAGGAAAACCTGAATATTGCCATCGAGACAGCAGGAGAGATTGGGGCTAAAAGTGTTCTTGGACAGGCTTACCTTGAGTTGGGTCGTCTGCATAAGGCCAGAGGCAGGACGGAGAAAGCCCGTGAGTGCATCACCAACGCAATTGAGGCCTTTGAAGAGTGTGACGCCGATGTTTTCCTCAACCAGGCTCAGGAGGCATTGGCATCGATGAAGAGCATATGAGCGGCAACATGGGTTTTCTCGCTCGGTGGCGGAGGAGGTGGTCGACGCGTGAGAATCATGGTCACTTCATTGTGTGGATCTGTACAAAGGATTCGGGGCTTGTTGGTCATTGATCAGGTTGCGGCGCTCTTTCCGTTTCTGGTAGCGTCTCAGCAGGAGCTCTTCCCGCAATGTTTCCTTCCCGTTGCTGTTGAGATAAAAGGGTGTCTCCACTTCCTGCACCATTTCGAAATACTTCGAAGCCGCGATCTCGCTTTGCACGATTCTTTGGGCGAGATTATTGCCCAGTCGGCTAAACGCTGAACGGAGATTTCTGCGTTTTCCGAAAAGCCTGACCAAGTCCCCGAAAGAGGTGGCCGAGCGGTCAAATTCCATGATCTTTTTCTGGAGGGTAGACGGCTTCATGTGCTTCGGGAAAAAAATAGCGTATTCTCCGTTTGCGTAATCGACCACCTCTCGACCAAAACGACTGAATTCATCCCATAGAAAGTAACGGTGCGCAGGCAAGAATTGATCGGGCGCTTCGGGCATCTGGGATAATGGCGAGGCCTTCCATTTTTCGATGCCGGACTCGTTGATGAAGTCATGAATTCTTTGAAAACTGTCCATATCGTCGGTGTCATACCCGACGATAAAGAGGGCTGTAAGAGTAAACCCATATTCATGAAAGACGTCCACCGACTTCCTGATGGTGTCATAGGACGTTCTTTTCTTGAAATCATGCCGGGCCCGGTCGCTGAGGGATTCAATCCCGATACTGAGATTGGCCACCCCGGCAGCCCTCATGAGCTCCAGCAGTCGACGGTCCTCACATAAGTCCGCCCGCACGAACACCGAGGCTTTCATCGAAAGAGGACTCCGGGCAAGCGCCTCGAAAAATCGGTGACATTCCTTGTCGAAGGGAAGAGCGGCGGTTGGGTCCTCGAACATCACCCGACGAAGGCCCGACCTCGCGATGTGCTCCTGAAGATAGGCAAGGCCACTTTCGATGCTTCGCCGGCGATAGCCATTGCCTTGCAGGTAGCGCGGCGTGGGGCAAAACGCGCAGTTGTAAGGACATCCTCTGGTCCCTTGGAAGGTGAGCACGGGCAGTTGCTTTTGCTTCAAGGTCCAGAGCAGGGGAAGATGCCTGAAGAAGAATCCCTGGGCGGTCCCATCGTAGCCCACGACCAGTGATAGATCGGGAATGTTATTGAAACATCCACAGGTGTGATGGTTTTCGAGAGAGGCATGGAAGACTTTCCCTGCTTTGCTTTCCGCTGATTCTATCGCCTTCAGCAGAGCGACAAAGGCTTCCTCCGATTCACCGCACAGCATGTAGTCAAACTGCGGGGAAAGGCGGCTGTCGCCGCCCATGGAGACATGTTCGCCTCCAAGCACCGTCACCACACGGCGCCCTTGCTCTTTTGCCACGCTTTTGACCGCTTCGGCCAGTTCTTCCGCTCGGGTGAGGGCTGAGCTCTTACAGGAGAAACCAACGACATCAAATTCCTGCGCCAATTGTTCGGCAGAGACCCGAAGGCCCAGTTCTTCATTGAAGAGTCGCACCACGTAGCCCGCGTCCCGAACCACCGACGCGACCTGCAAAGGGCCATACCGCTGCGTCCACAGCAACCCTCCAAGGCTCAGAAACTTCTTGGCCGGGACCACAATAGCAACGCGAAGCTTTGAAAAAGAGCCCTGGTTCATTCCGAATCGCCCCCTTCCGAAAAAGAAACAACGGCTGCAATCGCTTCTTTTGCTTTTTGCTCCGAAGATTAATCGTTCACGATGGTTGTTGATAAAAAGGAGACTGCTTGTCTGCTAAATGCTGATCTGATCTCGCGCCGTCCCTCCGTGACCTGGTGGTTTCGACGAAAGACAAAAGCGTATGGCGTCATTCCCGCGAGGCAAGGGGGAATTGACACAAAACCAGGGAACACCCCTTTGGCGGGCGGGAACAGGAAAAGGATACTCTCAAATCGGTGGAAAAGACAACAAGAAACAGGACCTTTGAGTGGCGATTCTCCGGGAAGTGACGATAAGAACCACGTGATGTGACCCCCTGTTGGCGGGAATCATGGTCGGCTCGGGGCAAATTCGTTTTGACGCAGGAACTCTTCCTTCTCGGGGGGTGAAAGAGGGTGTTTGCCCTGGTTTTAGCACAAACTGTTTCTGTGGTGACCGGTGAGCGAATGTCTCCAGCGTCAAAAAAGATGCGACCTGCAAAAAGTGCATCTCCTTGATTTTATTGGAGCCGGCGATGGGATTCGAACCCGCGACCTGCTGATTACGAAAAAGAGAGCAGGCACGATAAACCCCGCAAAACCGCATAAAATATAGCTTCTTCTCTGTACTCTCTGTATCCAGAGTGCCAATTTTACCCTGTCTTATGGAGTTTTACGCATAAATTTACTCATGCTATATACCCGGGCAGGCATGACAGCTTGGGCGGACACTCATCCTGACCACGGTTTACGCTGGCGTTTCTTCAGCGTCTCTTCGAAGTTAGTGAAGTCAGAAGGACGACCAAGTTGTTGCCTCCGGTCTTCCCAGACAAGCAGCTTAATTTGGACCTCCGCAGCATCAAGTATACTCCTGACAAGTAGGTCGACAATCAAATCAAAGACATCGCCTGCGACAAGACCTTCTTCCCTTGCTATCCTTCTCGCCCCTCTATCGACGGAGACGAAACACGGGCGGCAATCGTTATCTTGAGCCAAAGACCAAACAATCGCCTCTGCTTCACCCTTGTCAGTTCCTTCTCTAATCAAACTGCGGATCTTTAGCTTCTTCTCTTTTGCATGGACACTGCAAATAGTCAGATGGGTCTGGCGCTCGAGGTTTGACAACTCGCCAGAAATCGAGGAAAGCTCGTGGCGCGCAGCATATTCACACATGAGTAATGGTCTGGGAAATGTCGTGGCAGTTATCATCAGATCGAGAACGGACAACTTTCGAAGAGCGAGCCAAGCGTCTGAATCAATCAGGTACTTTGACATTAGGCGGCATCAGGCAGATCAAGCCCGAAATAATCAAGAACAACCTCGACTTCCTCCGCAGGAGTGACCCCAAGCAAACCTGCAAATCGGTCTCTACCGATTTGTCCTCGAGAGTACAGACTACCGGCAAGTTCTGCAGTGGAAGTGCGTCGTTCCGGAGGTACGGACTGAAGAGGAAACCCCTCAATGCCAATTGGTTCTTCCGCAGCTGTCCAGCGAGGATGAACGCCGAAATCCCTGAGATTCGGAGGAGGTTGAATTGGCAGTTCTTGCTGCAAAACATTGAAAATATACAAACGAGCAGCCCCATAATGAATGCCGAACTGTTCGGTCAGGTTCCTTGCGAGATTTAACGGATCTTGAGAGGACGTAAGGTTTGATTCGGGACACAGAAACCGGACAGCAAAAGAATTGGCTCTCTGTTCTCGCTCACGCCCCAATTCTCCTAGATAGCCAGAAACAACCGCCAAAGGCTCTGTTCGTTGCCAATCGTACAGAATATGGCACAATTCATGGGCAATGCTAAATCGTCTGACACAAGGATTTGTATTCTTTCCGTCCAAATTGATGACGATACACTGGCCCCGCAGTTCGTCGGCAAAAGTGATCCCTGCTGGGCCTTCTCGCCCTAAACGCGCATAAAGAAGGGATATCTCCGGGAGACAATTGATGACGAAATCTCGCATTGAAGCGATTTCACTGGTCCCGATAGCGAGCTTTGTCCGCAATACTTTGGCGATCTCTTTTCCCTGAGCCCATGGTTCGGAAGGCCTTGCAGCGGTTGGAAACTCGGATTTGGTGGCAAAGCCAGAAGCTTGAGCACCGGTAATCGCTCTAAGCGTTGCAAGATCTTTTGCGGCGTTAGCAGCCTGCACAACTCTCAAGCGAATCGCATCGTCTAGGTCTCTAAATTCCTCCTGGCTCGCTAGAACTCGGACACTATCGCCCATCTTGAGATCGATTTGAGCTTGATCCAATGTCTCTGAATCGATACCATAGATGCGCGCCAACTCCTCGATCTCGTAAAAGCTGGGCTCCACGCCATTCTCGATTTCATTAAGTCTCTCGACAGAAATGCCAGCATACCGTGCTGCGGAAGCCAACTGGTAACCGATCAAGTTTTCTCGGATCTGTCGAATGGTATAGGACATTATGCACCTCACAAGCTCATAATAGCATTCAATTCAAGCGTATATACTGTTTTTTGCAATCCGTCCATCGAATCATCACACCGGGAAAAAGGGAGCGAACGCTTTTTCCTACTTATGGTCCTGAATAGTACGGAATCAAGCTCGGGGCATTAGGCTCGCCAGCCATCCGGCTTTCCAGAAATCCGGGTAGCTCAGCTGTCGGCCGGACTATATCCGAGTCGATCAGAAGGAACTGTAGCGCTGACAACATCTTCATGGTGCTCACAGAACACTTCTTCCGCATCCTCCGTGTCGTCCAAAAGTATGCAGCAAACGATGGCGGCATAAGTCCATTGGTAGCGGTAACGACGCGCTGTTTCGTCGCCAGGGTCGCCCGTGCCAAGCACAGTATCAGGAGAAGGTATGGTGCATTCGGTCATGACTATGTCCGTCCTACGGCGGCAATAAAGGTCAGTCCGATTTATGGCCAGCCCAACCGAAGACTATTCTTGCTTTCATCCTGATTGCGTGATTCGAGCCAGGTAGGTCGAAGGCTAAGCACAGGAAATCGCAATTGTCAATGAACATCTTTTGGTTAGAGTCGCCAAGAGAGCGGTTTTGACATTTGGTATGTCGAGGAAGATTCCGGGAGCACCTAAAAATATTCATTATTCCGCTGAACAGCGGCAGATGTCATGGGGCTCAAAAGATAAATAGAACTTGGGAAACTATAACTATCTGGGAATACAAACAATTAATGATACTTTACTCATAAAATTACTCATAAGCGGAAAATCAGCGCTTCCGGACACACGTAAGTATTTGAAAAACTGGAGCCGGCGATGGGACTCGAACCCGCGACCTGCTGATTACGAAACGGAGGAGGCCGGTTCCCGTAAAAGCGCATAGACACTTAACCTATTGATATTTTTTTGGTTTGTCGGTAGAAACTATGGAAACGAAAAAAGCAGAAACAATAGTGGTTGTCACAATTTGTCACAGACTGTTGACTGCCTGAGAACTCCCGGAAAAACAATCTGAAAGGACAACGAGCAGGGTCGGACCATGGCCCTGCTTTTCTTTTGGTACTGCATCAAAATTCTTGTTGACTTTTAACTACGTACCATAGTATGAAGTTTATGCGGAGACAAAATTATGGGACCATACACAGGTGCAGTAGTAACGAAAGCGTTGGGAATCTCTCAGAAGTTGCTCACGCAATGGGTGGATCGTAAACTAATCGTCCCTGCCAGGCAGGGCAGGGGGCATGGTAGCAAAACAGAATACGGCCTCGAGGACATTATCAAGATTGCTCTTTTCAATGAATTGGCGAAGGCTGGGATCTCGCGATTTCAAGCCTCAGCAATCGTATTTCCTGAAGCCCCATCATCCGGTTCTCTCATGCTTGAAGCTGCGATAAGCCAATTGCTTACTCCGATTCCGACTCTGCTGGGCGGAACAATGAAACATGACCCCTACATGATGTTCTTTTTTCAGGAGGCAGACGGCTCCATCCATGGTTTTAATGCGGCCAATAGGGTGGAGTGGAACAGTGTCTATTCAAAAATAGGTAGTCTGAGACTGCTGACGGTTGTTAATTTAACCGCTATCGTCGAGCAGGTAGTCAGTCAGGTCGTGTAATTTTTTTTAACCTCTTAATCTATATTCTATAGAACGAGGTGACTGTATGGACAACAAGCTCAAAGCGAAGATCGTCGAGCGGTACGGAACCCAGGCGGATTTTGCCGTAAAGATTGGCGTCGACGAATCGGTCGTATCTCGAGTGCTGCGCGGGCGCCGGTATCTCACACCAGAGGCGGGCGCCAAGTGGGCGCGAGCTTTAGGGGTTCCCAAAGACCAACTCCCGGTCCAGGAAGTCTGATTTTCAGATGATAGGAAACGCCACTCCTGACCTTGAGCTTATGACGCCGAAAGAGTTGGCGCGGACTCTGCGCTGCTCGCTGGCCTTTGCCTACAAGCTGGCAGACTCGGGTGTTCTGTCCTGCATCCGGTTGCCGTGCAATGGCTCAGAGGGCAAACGTCACAAGACCCTTGTCAGATTCCTGCGCTCGGACGTGATCGAGTTCGTAAGGAGTCACCGGCGATGACACATGCTGGCACAGCATCTTAAAAATGGCATGAATTTTCAATGACTTGCAAGGCTGAATCTGAGTCTCAATCAGGTGCTTGTAACCCACTGGATGAGGGGATTTAGCATGGCCTACTGCCAAGAATGCGGCGAGTGGTTCACTCGAAGGGGAACGGAGCGTTGGAAGACTTTGTGTGTGGACTGCTGGAAAGCCACCAAGAAAGCCGAAGTTGAGGACATGCAGGATCGCATTGAATATCTCGAATGGCAAAACCAAGTGCTGTCTGACCGGCTTCGTCAGGTGGAGCACCAACCAATGTTGACGGACCGGGGCCACGGCACCGAGTTCCTACGGATCTTCCCGCTCCTCGTCAAACTCGCTCACCCGGACCGGCACGGCGGCCACCAGGACGCTCACGAGGTCCTTTGTTGGGCAAATGGGTTTCGGGATGACCTCAAGAATGGGAGAGCCCGCGCTTGCAACACGGGCTCTCAAGGGTGAAAACCAACTTACAAAAGGTACTTTCATTAAAATGAAACCCGCGAACGAAGTCAAGCAGGAAATAACCTTCACCCTCATGACAGCTTCTAAGCCTGCGTGTGTATCAAAGCAATTCACGTTGGCCGACGACGGCACCTTGCGTAAGCAAAACGGCGGACAGCTTGTGGACGGCATAGCTGAAAGGCTAACCCTCTCACTGTCGCAATTCCGCGAATTGGTGCCAGCGTTGAAGCCCAACCAGGCGCTTACCTTTGGGGTACCTGAGCATGAACGGGCGAGAGTTGTTACTCAAGAAAACCTCCCGAAACAGGCAAAAGGCAAACTTCCAGTTGTCGCGCGAGATCGTGAGCACTTCTCATGGCCGACCGGAGCCGGCGCCTTCATGGTGGACTATGATCCACAACCAGGGAAGAAACCGTTAAGCCAGGAGCAATTACGCACGGCGCTATATACCACTTGGCCTGGCCTTGAGGATGCACCGCACATTTGGGTGCCTACTGCTTCAAGTTGCATTCACCGGACGGACACCGGCGCAGAACTGCGTGGTTTGTCGGGGCAACGACTTTACATACCGATTCGTGACGCTTCGGACATACCGAGGGCGGGCGCTGTTCTGTTTTGTCGTTTGTGGTTGCTAGGGCATGGTCGCTATGACGTGTCGACGAGCGGCAGGCTGTTAAAGCGCACGTTGCTTGACGGTTGTGTCTGGCAACCGGAGCGGTTTGACTTTGCTGCGGGAGCGGTTTGCGGACCGGGACTGGAACAGCGGCGAGGTATTCCGAAGCTGTTCAACCCGGAGGCGCCTTTTATCGACTCTCGGCAGTTGGCGGGCCTGTCACCCGAAGAACAGTCGCAGCTTGACCTATTGCTTGATGAGGCTCGGAAGGCGAAAGAACCTGAAGCCCGCGAGCAACAAAAAAGATGGGTGAACGAACGATTAGCGGAACTGAAGGGTAAATCAGGTAGCAAGTCCAAAGGAAAAGAAGCCGAACTGCGCGACCTACTGGAAAGAGCCGTTACACAGAAGCGGCTTTACAGCGACTTTCCGCTCCTGAGTGAAAAATACGGAACCGTAACGGTCGGACAGGTTCTCAACAACCCGGACAAGTTCCATGGTGCGCGGTTCGCTGACCCACTTGAACCGGAATACTCCGGCGGCGATCATCGCATTGCCTGGGTAAATCTACGCACCGCTGGCAGGCCTTATCTTTATTCCCACGCCCATTGGGGAACCCGCTTTACCCTCCACCGCGCTGTGCAAGTCGTGCAGATTCAAGGCGGCGAATTGCAGGAACTTACCGCGAAATGCCTTGAACTCATGAGCCTGGACGGCACCGTCTATGCACGAGAAGGCGAGCTCGTGAGACTATGCGACGGCAAGGCCTTTCCCGTAAGCCCCGAATGGTTGGCATGGTACCTAACCGGCCTGCTGCAATTTCAAAAATGGGACAAGCGCTCTGAGGAATGGAAAATCATAGATTGTCCGTTGACCCTGGCGCGGACCTTATGCGCTATGACTGGACAATGGAGTCTACCGACGCTTGAAGGTGTCCTGACCGCACCAAGCATGACACCGGAAGGCCGGTTAATTCAAGAAGACGGTTTCGACGTTCACTGCGGCCTTTACCTACATTTTCCGAAGAACGAGTCATGGCCGACCATACCGGAACACCCGGACCCTCAAACCGTCAAGACTGCTTTGGCGTTTCTATGGCGAGCGTTTGAAAGGTTTCCCTTTGTCTCACCCGTTGACCGCGGCGGCTTCTTGGCACTTCTGCTGACGGCGCTTGTGCGACCGCTCTTACCGACCGCACCCGGTTACCTCATTTCCGCACCCGTGGCCGGCTCGGGAAAGACCCTTCTCGCGCTTTGCGTGGCTGCACTTGCCGGCGTGATTGTGGGCGTGTCTTCTGCAGGACGTGACGAGGAGGAGCTTGAAAAACGTCTGCTGACAGAACTTCGTTACTTCTCCCGCTGCATAATCCTCGACAACCTGGCACGACCGCTTGAGTCAGAAAGCCTTTGCGCATACTTGAGCACACCGTATTATGCAGGCCGCTTGCTTGGCTCTAACCTCCAAATTGCCGGGCGACCCGTGTCCGCGGTGATCATCACCGGGAACAATCCAACAATCATTGGCGACTTGAATAGGCGCTTGCTTCGCGTAACCATAGACCCGGCATGTGAGAAACCGTTTGACCGGCGCTTTGATCTCGACCCGCTGGCGTATGTGCATGAACATCGGCTTTCAATGGTGCGTGCGGGACTTGTTATTCTCAAGGCGGCGCTGGCGAGCGGCTTTAAGCATGACGGCGGGAGACTGGCGAGCTTTGAGGTTTGGAGTGACTTCATAAGAAACGCTGTGCTTTGGGTAGGAAAGAACAGGTGGCTTGAAGTTGCGGACCCGGCGACTTCAATTGATTTAAGTTTTGCAGTTGACCCCGAAACAAACCGCTTAAAAGCACTGCAAAATGAGTGGAAACGTGTTTTTGGCGAGCGCGGCGGAACGGTAGCAGACGCCATTCGGCGGGCAACGGATAGGGAGAAGCCGGATTTAGCATTTTTTGACATTTTGAATGAGGTTGCAGGCGAAAAAGGAAGATTCCCCCCCGGCGTTTGGGAAACTGGATTGCGCGGCACGAAAGCCGGATTGTTGATGGAAGCCGTTTTAGTAGATGCGGAACCTACAAGAGCGCGGTTTTGTGGATAGTGCAATCCGGTGAGTTTGGCGAGTTTCAAGGCTCATTTCGGCCTACGCGTGAAAATTGGCAGAGTGACACTTTTATAGAGCAGGGTGAAAACACCCTCGAAACTCGCCAAACTAACCTTACCTGCGAGTCATGCACCAATTTTAACCCGAATGCTCTTGACCCTCGAAACGGACCCGGCACGTGTGAGACACCCCACGACGGACGCTTTGCCAAGCTACCGACCGACGGCGGCGACTGTTCGGGCTTCGAGCGAGTCGTGAACTAAAAGGTCGCAACATGAGAATTAATGAGTCTAGACCGATAAAACAGCGCCGAACGAAATCGGATATGTCAGAGCTTCGGTCAATCATTTACTCCGTGGTGGAACAAGACGAACCGATGACCGTCCGCCAGGTCTTCTATCGCCTCGTCACTATGGGAGCCATAAACAAGACAGAGGCCGAGTATAAAACAACAGTGGTGCGCCTCCTTGGTGATATGCGGCGGGAAGGCCAGTTGCCTTTCCGATGGATTGCAGACAATACGCGATGGGTGAGACAGGCAAGAACTCACAATTCTGTGCATGACGCTTTAGAGTGGGGGGCAAGACATTACCGACGGTCACTGTGGTCCGAAGTGCCTGCTTACGTTGAAATATGGCTTGAAAAAGAGGCACTGGCAGGAGTGCTCTTTGACGTAACGCATGAATGGGATGTCCCTCTATATGTGACCCGGGGATACCCGAGCTTGTCTTTCTTGCATAGTTCCGGGCAACAGATTCGAGGCCGGCAAGATCCCACATATCTCTATTACTTTGGCGACTTGGACCCAAGCGGCGTGGACATTTCGAGAGTGGTCGAGCGGGGTATCCGGGAGTTTGCCAATCGAGCAGAGATTTATTTTGAGCGTGTGGCTGTCAATTCAGAACAGGTTGACGAGTGGGACCTGCCGACCAGACCGACTAAGCAAACAGACAGTAGGGCTCATAATTTCCATGGAGAGAGTGTGGAGGTTGACGCCATTCTCCCGGATCGTTTGCGCGATCTGTGCCGTTGGGTGATCGAAAAGCACTTACCACAGGAAGAACGTGAACGAGTGCTTGCGATTGAAACAGCCGAGCGAGAGTCATTTCAAGAGATTGCTGGTAGGTATTGGCAACAGCAGCCGAACGCTTGAAAGGCGGTTGAATGACACATCATGTCACAAGGTAAGCACGAAGGCACACAGGGCAAGGTTTTTCAGGCATGGCAACTGACAGTAAATCAGGTGGTTGGATGAAATGAAAATACTGATCGACACCCGCGAGCAGCTCCCCTACCAGTTCGAGACCGACGCCGAGCCCGGCAAGCTGGACGTGGGCGACTATTCGCTTGTGGGTGGTGAAAGCCTGGTGGCGGTCGAGCGCAAGACGGTTGACGACTTGGTTCAGTGCCTGACGACCGAACGGGACCGCTTCGAGCGCGAGCTGTACCGGGGGAGGTCCCTGGATTACTTCGCCTTGGTGATCGAGGCGAGCCTGAGTGACCTGGCAAATGGCCGTTACAAGTCCCAGGCGCACCCGAAGGCGATGATTCAAAGCTTACTGACGTTCAGCATCCGATATGGGCTTCCCATCTTCTTTGCGGAGAATAGGAACTATGGCGCGCGGGTGACTGAAAGCCTGCTCCTGAAGTATGCCAGGGAACTTGAAAAGCGTCA
The DNA here is from genome assembly GCA_963808625.1 of uncultured delta proteobacterium. Taxonomy (GTDB): domain Bacteria; phylum Desulfobacterota; class Syntrophobacteria; order Syntrophobacterales; family Syntrophobacteraceae; genus JADGQM01. The sequence continues at coordinate 22,639 of CAWEHK010000002.1, read as the reverse complement.
CCAGCTCATAGCAGGCGGAAAAACGGCCGGGAGTAACGTTTCAACGCATAGCGTCTCAGAAAGTGAGGTGAAATAGTGAAGACCGGAAGACAGGGCCATAGCGGCCTTACTTGGTTCCAAGACCGTTGAAGAAGCCGCAAAGATCACTGGCGTTAGCGATGCCACACTCTGGAGATGGCTGGGGAACGACGAAGACTTCCGGGCTGCCTACAGTGATGCGCGGCGCCAGGTAGTTGAGATCGCCCTCGCGCAGGTTCAGCGAGTGTGCGGGAAAGCGGTAGCGGCACTTGAGCAGGTTCTTGACGATCCAGACGCGCCGGCAACGGCGAAGGTGAGCGCGGCCAAGTGCATTTTGGAAACCAGCGTGCGGATTGTCGAGTTGCAAGATTTGGAAAGTCGAATCGAGGCGCTTGAACGGGCGGCCGGAGGTGGTCATGAGACTTGATGGATTAAGAACCTTCGGGCGTGTTCCGCTCCAAAAGAAGCGACCGCGACGCCCTCGCATGGAGCAGGCAGAAAAACCTATTTCGATGTTGGACCTTATCCCGGAAATGGGTGTGGAGATCCCGCCGGGTGTCAGAAAAGATAGACCGGCAAATTTGCCGGTCTTGACCATAACTCAACCAGACGCAGCACCGAATACACCAGAGGTCGCACCGGAACCGCTTGTGCCGCTCTCATGGCTTTCGCTGGTTGCTCAGGATGAACCGGCGCCGGGGGCTGCATTGGTTGAGGCGGAAGAGGCCATCTTGTCGGACTCAGTGGTCGACAAGTCAGAGCCAGGGCCACCGGCGCCATTCCCACCGGCGCCACGATACCGGCTTAATGCGGATGGAAGCTTTTCGGTTTTCGACCCGCCGCCTGTGATTTACATTCCTGAGCCGCCAAGATGGGTGAGCGGCATGAGGCCAATGCGATTCGGGAAAGCGATGCAATATGGCAACGAGAGCGGCACCAAGATCCATTGTTGTGGCACGCATCAAGTTAACCTATTATCAAACCAAGAAGGAGCAAAAAACGATGGAACAAAAATCAGTGGTCAACGAAGAACTGCAAAGACATCATCACAAGATGCAGGCGGCAACAGGATCGTTTGCGGAGGAGATCGGCGTACAATCACGCCCACTTAAACGCAATTTTCACCGGCTCCTCCGCTTTGGCGCTGATCTGCGGCACGCCATCGAGGCGCGTTTCCCGGCGCATTTTCGCAGGAAGGAGAATAATCATGGAAGACGAGGAATACCCAGGATCTCGATCCAACGAAACCAACACCAAGGACCGATTGGTTCGTTCCCGAGCCAGCACCCGAAGCTCGAGAATTTTTACGAGAAGCAACTCGGAGGCGGAAGGCAGGGCAAGATTGCGGACTATAATGGGAGCATGGGTGATGTCATGGTCAGAAATGCCGAATCCGCTTTCAAAGAGGCAGTCACAAAGCACCGCTGGAACGAGCACCACCGGTTTCGCAAAGAGCTCGTATGGCGTCAGCAGAAAGGACTGAAGTCATGAGCGAACAGAAACTCTTTGAAAGCCTGGATGGTGTTCTTGCCAAGCTCTCAACCATTGACGAACAGCGAGACTCTGCGGTTACCGAAGCTCGCCAGCTATGGGAGGCGGTACGGGGCGCCCGTCAGGCTGCGTGGGAATCGGCCAAGCACGAATTGAGAACCTTCGAGACCGGCTTCATGGTCCGGATCAATGATCTTGAAAAGGAAAAGGCCGTCTTCTTAAAGGAACTGGAAACCTTGCAGGCGGAGTGGAATGACCATGTCTATGCCAACAACCAGGATGCTGTAGCGAAACTGGATAAGGCGATCATGGACACAAGGGTCAAACTCGGGCGCATGGAACAGCAGATCCGAATTGTGGGGGAATGGCCGAAACGTGAGTCTGAGAAGCTGCAGGAGCTCCGTGCCGCCGTGGGTCAGGCGAAAGACAAATTGCTTGACTGGCATGGCGATGAGTGCGGGGAAAAAGTCTCGGCTCGGGAGCAGGCACGATCCGCCTATTGCCGTGCTGTGGAAAACCAGTTCTCGGCTCAAAGAAATGGTTTCGACTTCTACCGCTCCGCCAAATTCAACGCGGGGTATCCTGCCAGCTTCGATGCGGGGCGATGGGAGGACTACGATATATCGTCTGATGGCCTGGCGAAGAACATGAAAATACCCAGGTTGTAACCTCAAAGGAGAAATAAGTGAGCAATGCAACAGATAGGACAACGAGTTTAGCGGGGCTGGCGACTGCCAGGACTAATTTTTTGATAGCCTTTGACGCATTGATGGACCAGCAAATCGTTAAAGATGCAGGCGGTGGGGCCGTCCCACAGCTAGTGGCCCGTGACCTGGAAATTTCAGCGGACTTTCTGGTTGAGAGAGCCAGGAATTTGAAAAAGGTCCATCTGAAACGCGGCTAAACCGATTCGGGGCCTTCAGATTGGGGGCCCCGGGTCCATCAGGAGGGGGCATGGCAACCCTTTTGCAACGCATTTGTAAGCTTGAACAAAGGTCGGGCGGCTACTCACCGGATTGCAGCTCCTATGTCGATGACCTCATCAAACTCAGCGGTGAGGTTCTGTCAGCAGCCGAGCGAGAGGCATTCATCCGGGAAGTTCAGGGCGAAGGCGGACCCCGCACACATGAGGTGATGCTGAGCCATTTAGCGTAAGGAGCAAGTCATGGCAAAGAGCCTGAGTGATCGCATCGCCAAGCTTGAAGAGCTCTCCGGCCGGGGCAAGCCGCAATTAGTGTGGCTCGAACCAGGGGAGCCGCCGCCACCGGACGCGCCAGCCGGAACGCTATTCGTCCAATGGTCAGACGTGAGCACCGAACCGTCACTTGCCGTCACTGGCAGTTCGTAAGGCCTTGGCATCACAGCAATAAAAGTTTCGACCTCTGAGGCACAATCAGGTGCTTTTTAGTTGACAATCATGGTGATTCCTGTATGCTGAAACCCTCTCAAAACATCACTTAACGGAAGGCCACCGAAATGGCTATTTTTATTGGACCGACAATCAAATTAGCGGGTGTCCCGGATTCCGCAAGGGCCGGGGAGGTCTTTAAGTGGACCTTGAGAGCACCCGCTATTTTTTTTGGAGGTGCCACCATGAAAAGAATCATCGACGGCAAGAAGTACGACACCGAGACGGCGGATTGCATTGCATTCTGGAGCAATCACTATTTCCCAAACGACTTTCACTACTGCGAGGAAGGTCTTTACCGCACTAAGAAAGGGAGCTGGTTTATTGCCGGGGAAGGTGGAGCGCTGAGCAAGTATGCGCGTCCCGTCGGCAATGGGAGCAGTGGCGGTGATGGTCTGGAACCGATCAGCGCGGCTGTGGCGCGGCAATGGCTTGAAGAGAAAGACTTTACCGACGAGCTTGAAGAGCACTTTGCAGACGACCTCGAGGAGGCATAAGCCATGTTCACGCTTGCAGTAGGACAGCGGGCGCCGGTGCCGTTCTGGCCCACAACATCCGTCGACGGCGCGAGGTTCGAGCAGGGGGCAGAGGGTGACTGGTTCATTGTGATGTACATGAGGGATCCGTCAAAAGAGGAGCGGCAGTTTGTCAGAAAAGCCGAGATCCTGACCCGGTATCTCACCGACGAGAGCGGCGCCATGGTGCTCGCAATGATCCGGTTCAAGGGCTCGCCCCTGATTTATGAGCTTGTTTACGACCCAACAAAATACCCAGCCATCGAGTGGGGAAATCGGGTCGAGCTGTGGGACAAGTCGAACATGGTGAGCTTTCTTCTCATCGACAGCGTTACTGGGATCATCGGGGCCCTACGCTACGCGAACATGCCGCGGGTGTTTTGGCAGGTGTGGCGGGATTCATGGCGTAAAGCGCTGAGCATCTAGGGATACGGCGACAAGTACACGGCCTGGATAGAAGGTCTTTGGCAGCACAAAACGCTTGAATTGTGGGGAATGGGCACGCCTGCGGGGGTGTTTGGTGAAGAGTATCCCCTATCGGGAGAGCATAGTTGACAGAAACATCCCCAGGGCTCCCGTGTTGTGGGGGCCCGGGGCTGACCAGGAGGTAAATAAATAATGGCGAAGCTCAGGAAGAGAGGCGATGCGTGGCAGATCGACTACGCCGACCCAAGTGGCAAGCGCATTAGGCTATCGTTCGACAAGAAGAAGGACGCGGAAGCCGAGCTTGCAAAACGGGTTAGTCTGATCGCTGAAAACCGATACTTGGACGTTAAGAAGGACTCGCGGGTTACCTTGGGCGAATTGATTGAGAAGTACAAGGAAAACTACGGGCAGCAGCGCAGTTTCAACAACTGGAAGGTGTTTTGCATCGAGCGCTGGAAGGAACACTTCGGGAAAGAAACGCTGCTTTCCAATATCCGCTATGTGGACCTTGAAAGCTACCGCAACCAACTGCTCAGGAGCATGACACAGCACGGGACGATCCGGACTGTTGCCAGCACGAACCGGGAAACAGCCGCACTACACCACGTTTTCACCAAGGCCGTCGAGTGGGAGCTTGTCGAGAAGTCGCCGTTCACCGGCAAGAAAAGCCTGCTCATGAAGGAGAATAACAAGCGGTTCCGGTTCCTGACTGAAGATGAAATCGTAAAACTCCTCGGGGAGTGCCCAACGTATTTGCAGCGCATTGTGGAAACGGCCCTGCTCACCGGGATGCGGAAGGGCGAAATTCTTCCCCTAAAATGGGAGCAGATCCGAAACGGGTTCATCTATCTACAGCAACATATCAAGACCGACGAGGCCCGGCAGATCCCGGTATGCGGTCGCCTGGCAGAGCTCTTCATGGAGATTCGGAAGGAACAGGGCCTCAAATCACCTTGGGTGTTCACTTACCAGGGGAAGCCAGTTGAAGATTGCAAGACGGCTTTCAACGCTGCTCTGAAGCGCGCAGGGATTCGGGATTTCCACTTTCACGACCTGCGTCACACGGCTGCGAGCCATTTAGTCATGCGTGGCGCGAGCTTGAAGGAGGTTCAAGAAATTCTCGGTCACAAGACAATGACCATGACCTTAAGATATGCCCACCTTTCCCAGGAGCACAAGCGGGAGACGATTGACCTGCTGAATGATCTAACGGGTTGTGCGGCGTGGATTGACGGATCGGATTTGTCACAAAACGTCACAACGGGCTGTGACGGGGAAACTGGCAAACTGCAACTAGCTGGAATTATTGGAGCCGGCGATGGGATTCGAACCCGCGACCTGCTGATTACGAATCAGCTGCTCTACCACTGAGCTACGCCGGCTTAAATCTTGAGAGGCTAATACCATGTACCTGAGCGAGTGTCAAGCTGGCTAGAAGTGTCAAGTGAGGGCGGTATGCAGCTGTTCTCATTTTTGGCTGACCGTTGTACTCTGACCTTCCCTCTTCACTCTAAAAAACAGTTAATGATTTTCCACTCTGCAGACGGACTTCTCTCATGAGATTCCCCCTTTGGCAAACAGCAGAGGAGCGTTCTTCCTGAAATCGATAATTGTTGATGGAATACTGAACATCTTGACAATGGAACGATTGTCAATGATAAATACGCCTTGTCATCATCATGGCAGATTCAGGGCAGGAGATCTTATTTGCGGGTATGTTCCTTGCTCTTGCTCCAAAGCCACGAACGGCAGGAATCGTTGGTTGCTGGCTCTGGCGCCTCTGAACCGGTTACTTGAGTAATTCCAATCAAGCAGGAGCTCCCAGTATGACTTTCAGGATCAAATTGGTCTTTTTGGGGTTGCTCATCGGCAGCCTTCTTTGCTCGAGCCTGAGCCTTTCACAGGTTGTCCCGGTATTGCCATTGCCGGCTCCTGGTGGTGGTCCACGAGGGTGGGGCTGCGACCCCCCCCACGGGGCAGCCCCACAAGCCCAGGGACCGGCAGTTCAAGGCCCCTCGGCGCCGGGCATGCCATCATCGGTTTCTGCTGGTCCGCCCGGTGTTCAATCCCCGGGCTTCCAGGTGTGGCATACCCATCCTCAACTGGTCCAACTCACGCCGGGACAGCAACCTCCGGCGGGTTCCGAACTCCGCGTGACGGGGCGCTCTACTCCATGCCAGCCCGCTCCCCAGCAGACCAGGAGCTATCCCCCATTGAGCAATATGTGTCAGGAATGATTCCCGCAACCATTTCATTTGATATCAAACAGTTCGGTTACGATCTTTTTTTGGGCGGAGCTGCTGCATCCTTGCCAGGTAGCGGCGGCCACGCCTGGTGCTCCGTTTGAACAATTTATCTCAGGCAAGGCTGCGGCGGAGCATCTCCTGTGGCCAGACCGTGCCTCAGGGTGCGATCCGTTTTTCAGGGAATACCGGCGCCGCGCATCCAGGCTCTCGGCATACCCTTCGGCCAATGTCCCGGTGGGTCCGGATTATGTGATAGGGCCGGGAGATGAGGTCCGCATTGCGGTCTGGGGAGGCATTGAGGGCTCGTGGAGCGCGGTTGTGGATCGGGATGGAAATATCTCCATTCCGAAAGTGGGAACCATCGGTGTAACCGGTCTGAATTTCCAGGAGCTGAGGGAACTCCTGTTGAAGGAACTATCAAAGTACTACAAAGACTTCCAAATGAACGTGAGCCTGGGGTCACTCCGGACCATAACCGTGTATGTGGTTGGCAATGCCCGGGCCCCCGGAGCCTATTCGGTGTCGTCTCTCTCCACGATCGTCAACGCCCTCATGGTGGCCGGGGGGCCGAGTAAGGCCGGCAGTATGCGAGGGATCCAACTGAAGAGGAATGGCGAGACAGTCGGACATCTGGATCTGTACGATTTCCTCATCAGGGGTGATAAGACCAAAGATCATGAGACTTTTGCCCGAGGATGTCATCTTTATCCCGCCGATTGGCCCCATCGTGGGAGTCGCCGGAAACGTCGAGCGGCCAGCCATTTATGAGCTGAAGGGCAAAACGATGCTGTCCGAAGGCCTTAAATTGGCGGGAGGAGTGACTGCTGCCGCATATCTGCAGAGGGTGCAGGTGGAGCGAGTCTTCCAAAGACAGAGCCAAAATTATCGTCGATGTCAACCTGGAGCATATTTCAAAGGAAATCATGATATTCCCGCTGCAGGATGGGGATATTGTCAAAATATTCCCCATTGTTCCTCAGGTAACCAACAAAGTCGTGCTTCAGGGAAACGTCAGAAGGCCGGGTGAATATGAATGGAAACCCGGGATGCGCGCCAGAGATCTGCTCCCGGCGGTTGGCAGTCTGCTCCCGGATACCTTTCTCAACTATGCTCTGGTGACCAGACTGGTTCCTCCCGATTACCATCAGGAGTATCGCTCGTTTGATTTGGAGGCGGTCCTGTTCAGACCTGACAGCTACAACCAATATTTTACTCGAACCCTATGATATCGTGACCGTCTTCAATAAGTGGGAGATGGTTCAAAAAGAAAAGGTCCGGATCACGGGTGCCGTGAACAAGCCCGGGGAATTTGAGTTCAGACCGAACATGAAGCTCTCCGATCTGTTGAAGCTCGCCGGGGGATTCAGAAAATTTGCGTACACCTCGAAGGCGGAACTGACCAGGGTCACGCCGATGGCGACCGGACCCATGACTCAGCAACTTTCAGTTAACCCGGATGAGGCCCTTGCCGGAGACTCAGAGGCCGACATTACCCTGCAGGAGGACGACTACCTTTTTGTCAGGGCCGTTCCTGATTGGCAGCTTTACCGCAAGGTCAACATCACCGGTGAAGTCAAATTTCCGGGGGACTACGCTTTGAAAAAGGGAGAAAGGCTTTCCGCTCTCCTTGATCGGGCGGGAGGATTCACCGACAAAGCCTATCTCAGAGGAGCAACGCTAACGCGATTGTCCCTCAAAGATACTCAGCAAAAGCAAATCAATGAGATGGTCGGGAGACTGGAAAAAGAGTTGCTGGCCATGTCCTCCGCGGATATAGCCGGATCACTGAGTGCGGCGGATGCCGAGATTCAGATGACCGAAACGAAACAAAAGCAGGCATTTTTGGCCAGTTTGAAGCAGTTCCAGGTGAGCGGCAGAATGGTGGTCAACGTTGATGAGGCGAGGAAGTCCAGAAACAGTGCCCTGGATGTAGAGATGGAAGATGGTGATGTACTGCAGATCCCGATGAATCCCCAAACCGTTCAGGTCATCGGTGCGGTGTACAGCCAAGCCAACTTCGTGTTCGAGCCCACCAAGGACTATTCCTACTACGTTGATCGCGCCGGCGGATTCAGTAGAGCAGCCGATAAGAGTCAACTTTACATCGTCAAGGTGGATGGCTCGACGATTAGACCGGGCTGGGGCCTGTTCTGGAATAGCGGCAATCGTCAATGGGAATCCGGGTCCCCCGGTCTGATTGAGCCAGGAGATACGATAGTCGTACCGGTAGAGATTGAGAGAATCGCCTGGATGAGAGAGTTGAAAGACTGGGTCCAGATCCTCTACCAGTCAGCGCTGGGGGCCGCAGTCGTGATTAAGGTATTTGATTAACGAGAAAATGTTTGATTAACCACGATGTCTTCAATCGCTTGCCCTGAATCACGATCATGAGGGCGATGATACTTGCTGCGGGGCTGGGAACCCGGCTGCGCCCGCTGACCCTGGTTCGCCCCAAAGTCCTGGTGCCCATCGCCGGGACTACCGTCCTTGACTTTTGGATTTGGCGCCTTCATCACGCCGGGTTTGAAGCGGTTGTGATCAACGCCTATCATCTCCATGAGCCACTGGCGGAAGCAGTCCGAAGGAAGCGCTGGCCAATCCCCGTGCAGGTTCGAGTCGAGCCCGTACTCTTGGGCACGGGCGGAGGCATCAGAAATGTTCTCGATTTTTTCGAGGAACAGCCTTTCCTGGTAGTCAACGGGGACATCATCTGTAATGTTCCTCTTCCAGGCCTCCGGCACCAGTATTTCGAATCCGGATCTCCCGCCGGTCTTCTCCTGCATGATTGCCCGGAATTCAATAATGTTGCCGTGGACTCTGAGGGGCGCATTCTGGGTTTCGGAGAAGAAGCGCGGGGACTCACAAGGGAAAGCTCGGATCGACAATGCCTGGCCTTTACCGGGATCCAGATTGTCCATCCGGGGATTCTGGAAGGTTTCCCCGCAGGCCACCCGGAAGACATCCTGACGGTTTACAGGAAAATGATCCACTCCGGGCAGCCGCCTCACGCCCTGCGGATGCCGGAATTTTTCTGGCGGGAAACAGGGTCTCTTGAGAGCTACCAACTCCTGCATGGGGAACTTCGCAACCTGGAAGAGAATCTCATCCCCCCGTTGCGAACCGGAGAAAAGGTCTGGATTGATCCTGAGGCCGAAGTTTCCCCCGCTTCCCACCTGCGAGGATATGTTTCAGTTGGCAGAGGAACGCGTGTTGGGGACGGAGCAGAAGTCGAGGACTCGGTGCTCTGGGATGATGTTGAAGTTCACCCGCAAAGCAAACTGCGCAATTGCATTGTGGCGATGGAGTAGTGGTGGCGGGTGTCCATGAAAACGAGATTCTCATCGGATCAGTGAGGTGAAGTTTTGGCGAGCCGTGTGGTCTCTCCGGAAGACCTATTCCGAGCCGAAGGCGAGCGATCCTTCCGGCCCCGAACAACTGCTTTCGAGGCTTTTTCTCGGCGCGGCCTTCAGTCGAAACGCCAGGGGAGGACTTTTTGAACGCTTGTCTCGATCGAGAATTCTCCAATCTGGTTCGAGAAATGCTCGGGAGCAGCAGGGTTTTCTAAGGATCGGGTTCAGTTGAGCGCGCTTTTGGGTGATGGTTCTGAACGAAGGTTTTTTCGAGTTCGCGACGGAACCTTCCACCTGATTGCTCTGATCTCTCCCCGGCAGAAGCACCGAGGGAATCGACGAAAACGATTCGTATTTCCTTATTGGCAATCATCTCTTGCCGCCGCAACGTGCCAGTGCCCCGCATCTATTGGGCTGACCTTGCCCAGGGGTACTTTTTGCTTGAAGATCTGGGTGACTTCCATCTGCAAACCCTTGTCAACCGGCGCAGAATTGATCTCTTTCCCGTCTATCATCGCGTCGTGCAGTTTTTGGTGGATATGCAGCGGCGAGCTCGGGAGGGTTTTGAAACAGGCTACTGTTTTGATACCGTCGTGTACGATTCTGCTTTCGTTTACCAACGGGAATTGGAATATTTTCGCGAACGCTTCCTCAACGGTTGTCTCGGGCTTGAAATTGGTCCTGACGACCTCCGCCATGATTTTGAAAATATCGCCGAAGCTGCCGGCGTCACTACCTTTGTCGCATGTCATTCATCGGGATTTTCAAAGCCGTAACATCATGATCCATGGGCGCCGGTTGCGGCTTATAGACTTTCAGGGAATGCGCTTCGGCCCTCCCGCTTACGACCTCGCCTCGCTCCTGATCGATCCTTATGTCCGGATATCCCCGGAAATGGAAAGGAAAGCCCTTGCCCTGTACTGGTCGCAAGCGCGTCGCTATCAGGATGGTTCCTTTGGGTGTTTCCTGAAATCCTATGGCGTGCTTCGCCTCTGCCGAAATCTGCAGGTTCTTGGGGCCTACAGCTATCTCGGGCTGGTTAAAGGCAAAACGCCATTTCCTGCGATATCTTCCTCGTGCCTGGAAGCAGCTCTATTTCTGGCTGCATAATCATTGTGGCGGCCAGCTACCCGGCACTCCAGAGGCTGGTGAATCGGATCGAGCGAACCCGTTGCCTGTCAATCCGGATGAATCAATGCTTTCACCGAAGTTTTTCGTGACAACGAAAAGCGGAAGATGATATAGGCGCTTCGTCACATGAAAAAAGCCGATTTGTGAGAGGAGAGCAACAACATGGCTTCAAAAACTCAAAAGACCGAGAAAGTTCGCGCCCGGAAAGCCCGGGCAAACAAAACTAATGTAAAGACCAACCAGAAACGGTTGGGCAGGAATTTGGAAGTTCTGGAAAAGATTGCCGCCTCGCAGCAGTAGCGAAAATTAGTTAAAAAAGGCTCGGTTGGGGACGAACATTTTCCCGGGGTTCAGAATATTTAGGGGATCAAGTGCTGTCTTGATTCGCCACATTGCCTCGAAACCTTCCGCTCCGATCTCCCACTGCAAGAAGGGGGACTTGGTGATGCCAATCCCATGTTCTCCTGACAGGGTGCCTCCGAGTCCAAGCACAATCCGAAACAGTTCTTCAACGGCCATCTCAGACCTCCTGAGCTCATCCCTGTTGTTTCGGTCCAGCATGATGTTGGTATGGATGTTGCCATCGCCAGCATGACCAAAACAAACAATGGTAAGGGCGTATTTTTCTGCCAGTTGTTGGATCGCGCGAATGAGTGCCGGGATTTCCGTACGGGGGACGGTCACGTCCTCATTGATTTTCCCTGGCTTGATCTGGCCGAGCGCCGGTGAAACCGCTCTTCGAGCCCGCCACAGACGCTCTCGCTCAGCTTCGGTATGGGCGATTTCGACCTCGGAAGCGCCGCATTGACGACAGATTTCTCCGATCCTTTCCACATCACCGTCGAGGAGGCATTCACGGCCATCTACCTCGATCAGAAGGATCGCTTCAGACTGGGTTGGCAGCCCCATCTGCAGGTAGTTCTCTACGACCTTGATCGTGGCCTGATCCATGAATTCGAGAGTGGAAGGAACGATGCGCTGCTTGATGATAGCCGAAACCGTTTTTGCCGCCCCTTCCAGATTCGGGAAAACGGCCATCAGGGTGCGCACGCCTTCCGGTGCGGGGACCAGGCGAAGAATAATCTTCGTGAAGATCCCCAAAGTTCCCTCGGACCCCACGAGAAGGCGGGTAAGATCGTATCCAACCACACCCTTCATGGTCCGAGTTCCGGTGGTGATGACGGAACCCGTCGGTAAAACCGCCTCCAGTCCCAGTACATAGTCTCGGGTGACGCCGTATTTGACGGCTCTGGGACCTCCGGCGCACATGGCGACATTGCCGCCAAGGGTGCAGAACTGAAGACTGGCCGGATCGGGTGGATAGAAAAGCCCATGACGCAAAACGGCCTTTTGAAATTCTCCAGTTATTACCCCTGGTTCTGAAACTGCCACCATATTGTCGGGATCGATTTCCAGGATCCGATTCAATCGGGTGAGCACCATGACCATCCCACCGTTCCATGGCACGGCCGCCCCCACCATGCCACTGCCTGCCCCTCGGGGAAAGACCGGAAACCGCTTACGATTCGCCAGTTTAATCAGTGCTGCGACCTCCTCCATACTGCCTGGAAAAACAACCACATCGGGCAAGGCCCTGAGTTTGCTGGCATCGTAACCGTAACAGGTGAGTTCTTCTCGATCAGTGAGAGTATTTTCCCTTCCCACAATCCGAGATGATTTCATCATGAGGCAACGAGTTACTGTACATAGGCCCTCAACTGGTTCATAATAGTAGGATTATTGCCAGTCTTGCACTGCATACGGAACCGAAAAAAGAGTTCAAGCATTATTATACCGTGCATTGCGTGTATCAAAAAGGAAACTGATGCGATTTTGGCTTAGCGTTCCAAAAAGCAAAGGTGAGTGTCCCACACCGCCCCTTGACCGGATAATTTCCCTTGTGTTATTAACACCATAACAATTTACAGGGAATTAGAGGATAGATGGAGGAAATTAGTGCGTGAGGAACCAAGACACATCCTTATAGTGGATGATGAAGAAGGAGCAAGGGAGTCCCTTGAAGTTATCCTTGAGGAACATTACGACGTAGAGACCGTGGAAGACGGGATGAGTGCTCTGGCCAGAATCCAGGAAAAGCCCTTTGATCTGGTGCTCCTGGATGTGAACATGCCCAAGGTGAGCGGCCTTGAAGTGTTGAAATGGATTAAGGATTACGATGAGGCTATTGAGGTAATCATGGTGTCCGGCGCCGACCGGGCTCGAGAAGCTACGGTGTCGCTCAAGTCGGGCGCTTATGACTACATTACCAAGCCTTATGAGCCTGACGAAATCTTGGAAGCTGTCGAGAAGGTCATCACCAGGCGAGTCTATGAAGGGGGAGATAAAGCCAGCTTATCGGGGCACGGGGCTGGATATCGGCCACATGCAGATCATGAGTCAGGCTGAAAATATGGGTGCGGTGTTTCGGATTATCGAAAAGGTTGCGGATACTTCCAGTAATGTGCTGATTTCCGGAGAGAGCGGGACCGGGAAGGAATTGGTTGCTCGTGCACTTCACGCGCATAGCCCTCGCAATCAAAAGCCTTTCGTGGCCATTAATTGTGCGGCTATTCCGCCGGAATTGATAGAGAGCGAGCTCTTCGGGCACGAGAAGGGCGCATTTACCGGCGCCTATGTTCGAAATATTGGCAAGTTCGAGTATGCTCACGGGGGCAGCATTTTTCTGGATGAAGTATCGAGCCTCAGACTCGAATTTCAGGCGAAACTGCTGCGGGTGCTTCAGGAGCGAGAGTTTTCGCGAGTGGGCAGTCATCAGACAATCAAAGTGGACGTCCGGATCATTGCCGCAACCAGCACTCCCCTGGAACAGCTCATCAAGGAAAGGCAATTTCGTAATGACCTTTATTTCAGGCTTAATGTCATTCCTATTCAACTCCCGCCCCTGCGTCAACGCAAGGGAGATGTGCCGCTCTTGGCTAACTTTTTTCTAGCGAAATTTAACCGTGTCTTGAACAAGAGGGTGAGAGGAATCGGCCCTGATGCTATGGAGGTGCTGGAATCCTATCCATGGCCAGGGAATGTCCGAGAACTGGAGAACCTTATTGAACGATTGGTCGTGTTAGGTTCACCTGACCAGTGGATTCATGAGAATGACCTTCCTTTTGATCTCTTGATCCGAGAGGAAGCCGGGGAACATACGGACAAGAGATGAAACGGCGATCGACCTGGGCCTTATCCAGCGCAAGACAAGAGTTCGAGCGGCAGTATATTTTACGAGCCTTGCAGCGGTGCCGATGGAATCAAACCGATACGGCACGGGTCCTCAAAATCCATCGCAATACCCTTCTTCAGAAGATGAAGATACTGGAACTGCGTTCCCAGACAGATGAATAGCCTTCGTGAACAAGGGAGATCTGCTGGTCGGCCGCGCCATTCTCCGGTTCACGCTGCTTCTTGTGGTGGTCTCCCTGAGCAGCTGCATATTAATGTGTGCATAATAGCCCACATGGCTAGGCACATAAGCTGCTGGCGTATATTCTTTAGTTCTCTGCCGGTATTCCATTCACTTTGTTTTACTCAAATCTGTGCAAGTCCCTCAAGTCGGCGCCTTTCCGTGACCCGACGCTATTCAATTATAATATAATATTTCTAAGTACTTATTAATAGTAAGAATAATACTCTTTATTGGTATGCAGTTTGCATGTAAGTTTAACGAAACAAGACAAAAATGGGGTGGTATTCTCAACAAATAATAATCATCAAGCCTGAGGAAGGGGAAAGATCATGAAAAAGATAGTTCTTCAACTGTTCGTGATCGGTGCTCTGGTCGCTACCTATGCCCTGCCGGTGTTGGCTGCACGGCGGCGGGGGACCGTAGTTAATTCGCACCCTTAAGAATAAAGAGGGGAAAGATGATGAAAAAGATAGTTCTTCAACTGTTCGTGATTGGTGCTCTGGTCGCCACCTATGCCCTGCCGGTGTTGGCTGCTGGTGGCGGGGGGCCGTAGTCTGGCAATCGCATAAGCTGAATCCCTTATGGGATGGAGAGAGCGCGAGTCGAAAGAGTCGTGCTTTTTCTTTTTGTACACAGGCGGAAAAGGGGGTAGAATGACAACCGATCACACCTGACCTTATTAATCCGTAGAGTAAGAGGCGCTGAAAGATGAGCTGTTTTCGCTTGCATGCCTGTGTGTTGGTCTCCTTCTTGCTTTTAAGTTCGTTCCATGCGAATGGCGAAGCATTAATGGAAACCACGAACGACGGCATTTCTGAAGAGCAGCCTCGTTCGGGGGGAGTCTATCGCATCCCTCTGCGAAATGAACCTCCTACCCTTGATCCCGCCTTTGTCGAAGATCTTCTATAGCATGACAGTAGTACTACAAATCTTTGATGGGCTGGTGCAATTAAATCCGGACCTTTTGATCGTACCTGCTCTGGCCCAGAACTGGCGAGTGGAGGAGAAAGGAAAACTTTACCGATTTTTCCTTCGACCGAATGTTCGGTTTCATAACGGTCGTCCGGTTACCGCTCAAGATGTAATATTTTCTCTGAGCCGTCTGATTCGGGCGAATCCACCTCCGAGCATTTTGCCCCATTTGCTCAAGATCACGGGTGCGCAGGATTTCATGGAAAAAAAGAGTGATCGGGTCGCCGGCTTAAGCGCCGAGGATGACCATACCTTGCTTGTGAGGCTCGACGAACCTTACACTCCGTTTCTGACGGCTCTTGGGATGTACCAGGCCAAAATCGTCCCCAGGGAGGAAGTGAGCCTCTAAGGCAGAAGCCTTCGGCAAGAATCCGATTGGCACTGGCCCTTTCAGTTGTCCTCGTGGGAGCAAAAAAGGAATATCCAGCTTCGAAAGATTTGCCGATTATTATGATGGAGCGCCGTATCTGGAAGAAATCCAGTTTCTCATCTATGCAGGCAGCAACATAGAAGACGTCCTGTCTGACTTTCAAAACGGCAAGCTTGAGGAGATGCCTGCTTACTGGCAATTCCGTGACAAAGCTGCTGGAAAACAAAGAGCGTACGGTGGGTGCACCGACCGTCTCTCAGTCTCTGTTCTACGGATTCAACTGCGAGCATCCTTTATTAAGGAATTTGGAGTTGAGAAAGGCGCTTGCGGCGGCAATTGATCGTCAGAAGATCATTTCGGAGGTATACAAAGGTCAGTTCGACGCAGCTCAATCACTTCTGCCACCCGGCATGCCCGGTTATCTGCCGCAGAGTAAGCTGTGGTTCTATGACCTTGACCTGGCAAAAAGCCTAGTGAAAAAGCGTCTTCGGAGCAAAGGAGGATGCCCTGCCAACCATTGAAGTAGTTTCAAACAGCCAATCCCCACTGGCGCTGGCTGAGCTCGACCTGGTGCGCGAATCCTGGAGTCAGTTGGGGATCCGGATGGTGCCGAAGTTCATCCCTGACTGGTCGCAATTTGAGCAATACCTCAAATCTGATTCGCTGCAAATCTATCGGTATGCGTGGGTTGCGGACATGCCTGATCCGGATAGTTTTCTGCAGCCTCTTCGTTGCATCCTTCTCCCAGGTCAACTACATGCGTTATCGAAATGAGGAAATCGATGCTACCCTGAAAGAGGCGAGCCAGAGAGTGGACCTTACCGAAAGAGCCAAATTGTGCCAGCGGATTGAAGAAATGGCTGCGGAGTCCTGTCCCATGATTCCGCTCTTTTTTTTGAGTGTCGACCGTGTTTACCAGTCATCGGTTCGCGGGATTGAGGTAACCGCACTTGGGGAAGAGGCTGTCTCCTTCCATCGCGTGTGGTTACGAACTTCCTTCCGAACACTGATGTCTGGTTCAAACCAATTTATGTCAGAGCGACCTTCAAGAAAACGGCCCCTGAATAAGCGTCGTTTTATTTCCCTGCGTTACCGCTTTATCTTCATTATTTCCTGCTTATTGATTCTTCCTTTTAGGAACGCTTGGCTCCATTCTTATCACCCACCAAAGTGTAACAATCCGAGAACAGTTGGAGCGAAGAGGCCTGGCCATATCAAGAAGCCTTGCCGCTACGTCGAAGGCCTCCTTGGCTACGTACAACTACATTGCCCTTGAACAAGCGGCCAATCAAACTCAGAGGGATGATCCGGATATTGTCTATGTGATCATCCATGATAAGGAAGGGCGTGTTGCGGGGTACAGTGGAAGAGCGGATCTGCAAGGCACCTTGTTGGAGGATGAAGTCAGCTTGAAAGCTCTCTCCGCGGAAGAGCCTGCCACGCAAACCACAACTTGGGGAGCTGAAAGCATGCCCGTGATGGATATTGCTGCACCGGTCTTCATTCGGGGTTCGGATCACCGCTGGGGAACGATCCGCGTGGCCGTGACGCTGGCGCCCATGTACCAGCAAATTCGCCAGACACAATTGATTATTGTCGGCATTGGCTGTGTCGCGCTGATCATCGGGATCGTGCTCTCTATCTGGGGCGCTCGACGCATTACTCGCCCTCTGGGGACATTGGTCAATGCTACCAGTAGAGGCTGCGCAAGGCAATTTGTCCCAAAACATCGATGTTGAAACGGGTGATGAAGTCGAAATACTGGCCTCCAATTTCTCCACCATGATGCGAGAAATCCTTGCCCAAAGGCAACAACTCGAGTCGCAGCTATCGGAGATCAAGCGCCTGCAGGCCTACACTCAAAGACTGCTGACCACCATGAGTGACGGACTGCTTTCTGTGGACAAGGGTGGCAACATTGCGGCTATCAACCCGGCAGCGTGCCGCATGTTAGGCATCTCGGATGGAGTCTCGAAGGACTGCAATGCATCAATGATCTTCGAGCAGGCCCCGATGGTGCTTTCCTATGTTGAAGAAGTGCTGCAGGACCCAAAGGGTCGAACCCAACAGGAACTGCGAATCGGCCATGGGAGTGAAGAGCAGATTATTTTGGCCAATTCGAGCCTGCTTGCAGACGATGCGGGACGTCCTCTTGAGGTGATCACTAACCTGCACGATATTACGGAGCTAAAGCGCCTCGAAGTGCGCATTCGGCAGGCAGAACGGTTGGCAGCGCTGGGCACCCTGGCTGCAGGAATGGCGCATGAAATTCGAAACCCGCTTTCCGCGATCAAAACCTTTGTGCAGTTGCTCCCCAGGAAAGTGAGCAAACCCGATTTTCTGGAGAAATTCCAGCGAACGGTCCCGCGCGAGCTTGATCGGATCAATCGTCCTGATTGAGGATCTGCTGGAGCTTTCCAGAACGCCTAAGTACCATTTTCCATGCCCTAGAACTTCAGCCGCTTCTGGTACAGACAGTCGAATTTTTCGAAGGTGAACTGCAAATCAACGAGATCAATTGCGTGACTAATCTGTCCCCCGATCTGCCTCCGATTCTTGCTGACTCGGACCAGCTCGTCAAAGCCTTCTACAATCTTTTCAGGAATGCGATCCAGGCTATGCCCAATGGTGGTCAGATTGACTCTCGAGGGCACGTCGACAAACGGAGGATGGTCTCGGACAAACCCATGCCATCCCAACAGAGATGGCTGGGTTTCCCTCACCTTTGCAGATACCGGGGTTGGCATTGCTCCAGAGACTGCTGAAGAATATTTTTAACCCTTTCTTCACCACAAAAGACAGGGGAACAGGACTGGGTTTGGCCATTACTCATAAGGTTATCACCGAACATGGCGGACATATTGAGGTCGAAAGTCGGGTCGGTGAGGGGAGTTCTTTCGTTGTCTATCTCCCTGCATGCAGGGAGAAGTATCGACCTGCTCTTCACTGACCACGGTTGCGTATATTTTGCCCTTCAAACTGTGCAGCAATTCCGCCACTATTCCTTGGGCATCTTCTTTCCCCGATGTGTGCCAGCCTATCCTTGCCTTTTCTCGTCCTGCTCCCGTTGATCCCGGTTTTGGCATTCTTTTTGTTTATTGATTCTTATCGGGGTTGATCTCTGGGCCTTTTGCTCGCGTTACCGACCACCTCCGCCAAGTGTCTGCCGGAGGGGACAATGTCCCAATGACAGATCGAAGATAAGCCATGAACAGGCTCGTTGAAATTGTGCTGCTTCCAAGCAGATGGAGGAAAGAAGATGAACAGGGAAGGTGAGAATCCATTGTTGTGGTGGATGATGATCAGGGGATCTTGGATTCCTTTGATGCTATGCTGGGAGATGATTATTCGCTTACGATGGTGAACAGCGGCAACGCAAGCCCTTCAGCTGCTGCGTCCAGCAAAGCCCTCGCCTGCTCTTCCTGGACATCAAGATGCCAGGCATGAGCGGCATGGAACTTTTGAAGTGGATGCATGACCGGGAAATGCCCACCAAGGTGGTGATCGTTACGGCATTGCCTCAAGACCACCATGAAGAGATGGCGCGACAATACGGAGTCTACAAGTACCTTCGGAAACCTCTTGACGTCGATGAGGTGGAAGACATTACGCGTGCCGCGCTGCATTAGACGTGGCGAGCAATTGACCTGGATGATCTCAAGTTGATTGATAGGCTTGGATCTGCTGGCGCACTGCTCCGGGTGCGGAGCCGGGGCGCGTCATCAACTTGCCTTTGAGGACAGCATAATCGCAGAAACGATTTGCGAACATCTGCAAGCTAGAAAGGCCTCCGCAATGCAGGGTACTCCAATATTGATCATTGATGATGAACAGGCAGTCCTCGATGGATTAAGAGAATTTCTGGAAGACGAAGGATACGAAGTACACGAGGCCCAGGACGGTAGCGCGGGTCTTACTGTTTTTCGCACAGTGAAGCCGGATTTGGTGTTGACCGACCTGCGGATGCCAGGGATGTCGGGACTTGAAGTTATAAGCGAAATCCGAAAACTGAATGAGAGTACGGCAATTATTGTATTTACCGGCTACGGCACCCTCGGTTCGGCGATCGATGCCATTCACCTGAAGGTTTTTGACTTTATCACCAAACCGATCGATCTGGATTACCTGAAAGACACGTTGGATCGGGCACGGGAAAACCTGCATGAAACCCGGCTGGTTCAGGAGGAAATGGCGTGCCTTCGGGGACAGATCATGTCCTTTCAAACCCAATTGCAGGAACAGATTGTAAGGTTTTCGGAAGTGGAGCCCTTGATTCAAACGGGGAGGCTTCTTGCCGGGATATTGCACGACTTGAACAATCCGCTTATGAGTATCATGGGGCAGGCTGAGTTTCTGCGAATCCTTCATCCGGACCTCGAGAATGTCAGCGTTATCCAAAGGCAAGCGCAACGGATGAGGGAAATCGTCTCGGCAATCATGCAGAGGATGAGGTCGTCTCAGAGCCGAAGGCTGGAGTGGATCCAGATTAATGAACTCTTGCGCGAGGAGGTTCTTTTCCTTGAATGCCAACCTTATTTCAAGCACGAGGTTGAAAAAAGGTGGGAACTTGGAGACAATCTGCCGCTTTTTCGGGGCATTCCCCTGGAAATGAACCAGATTTTCGGGAATATCCTCCGCAACGCGGCTGAAGCGATGATCGAGCAAGTCGGAAAAACGTCTGACCATTAAGTCCTGGCATGATGCTTCGGCGTATTCATGTGAGCATTCAAGACACGGGACCGGGTATTCCATGGCACCTGCAGGACCAAATCTTCCAACCCTTCGTCAGCACGAAATCCGCCACCTCCAGTATCATGGGTAGCGCAGGAATGGGAATCGGGCTTTACTACTGCAAAGAACTGGTTCACCAATATGGCGGGAAAATTGAAGTGATCAGTGAATCCGGCTGTGGCGCTAATTTTATGGTGCATCTCCCCGTTGCCGCGAGTTGCGCTAACGCAAAAGACTGAAAACTCGATCAGGCATAGAGAATTGCCTTAACTGCCGCGCATGAAAATGTGGGCTGCCATATTTTGATTAATGGTGAAAAAAAAGAAATGAGTTCTGAAGGGATTCAGCTTGGATGTGAGGTGCTCTTTGAGGAGGCGCCACATTGGTTTTTTTCTCAACGCCTGGGATTGTTAGCCAACCAGGCGTCCGTTGATCGGTCATTCACCCATACCAGCAGCCTCATTTATCGGCATGGCGGAAAGCTCACCTGCCTCTTCTCTCCGCAGCACGGCTTCTATGCGGAAAAACAGGCGAACATGCAGGAATCAGCGGATAATTGGAATGCTTCTTTGCGTATTCCCATCTTCAGTCTGTATGGCGCCGTGCGGGAACCCTCCTATGAAATGCTGGAGAAAATCGACATCCTCTTGGTCGATCTTCCAGGATGTGGGGACCAGGGTCTACACGTACAGCATAACTATGGGGCTGTGCATGGAGGCGGCCGCTCGGATTGGCGTCAAAGTTGTGGTGCTGGACAGACCAAATCCAATCAGCGGAGAGTCTGTCGAGGGAAATATTCTCTGTCAGGATTACCGATCTTTTGTGGGGCGCTATCCCCTGCCGATGCGTCATGGTCTGACGATGGGGGAGTTGGCGCGCTATATTGTTGAAAAATGCAACATACACTGCGAGTTGGACGTCATTCCCATGAGAGGATGGAGGAGGGAAAACTACATGTGTGACACCAACCGTGCATGGGTCTTCCCCTCTCCCAATATGCCAACTTGGGAAACAGCTCTGCTCTATCCCGGCATGGTTCTTCTTGAAGGTACTAACATCAGTGAAGGGCGTGGGACGACACTGCCTTTTCAGATCTTTGGTGCACCTTTCATTGACAAACGAAAGCTCTTGGGACGTCTGGAAAAGGCTGGTCTGGAGGGTGTAGTCTTTCGCCCGATTTGCTTTGAACCTGTTTTTGACAAGTGGGCTGGGCAGACCTGTCATGGATTTCAGATTCACGTCACCGATCGACAGCAGTTCCGGCCTTACCGGTTAGGGCTGGCATTGCTTCAGGCGCTTTATCATACTCATAAGAACGATTTCGCGTGGTTGCCTCCTCCGTATGAGTATGAATGGAAGAAAGCGCCCATAGACATTCTCCTGGGGGATGGCACCCTGAGACAGAGGCTCGAGAACGGAGACGATATGAGCAGGGTGGAAGCGAGCTGGACAAAGCAGCTTGAAGAATACAAAGAAGGAGTCTGCTATTGCTTTCTCTATCAGTGAAGCAACCTGCCGATGCGGTTCCACCTGACGTAGCTCTGCGTCGGGGAAAGAGTGAGCTCGCCATCGCGATTCCAGGACCAGTAGATCACGAAGGCCTTTCCCCGCAAATCAGCCATATCTACGAATTTCCAGAAACGGCTGTCGTAGCTCTCATCGCGGTTGTCCCCCATCACGAAAAGGCTGTGAGGCGGAACTTCAATGGGCCCATGTTGTCTCTCGGACTTGCACTCGCCGGCAGAATCCTGTTGTCGCTGTAGACAGCATAGGGTTCCGAAAGGGGATGGTCATTGACAAGCACCTGCTTATCCTGGATTCTCACGGTATCTCCGGGCAGGCCAATCACCCGCTTGATGAAATCTTTCGAGGGGTCGACCGGATAACGGAACACGACGATATCTTGGCGGTTGGGTTGACTAATGTGAAAAAGTTCTTCATTCCAGTAAGGGAGTCTGATCCCGTAGATAAACTTGTTGACCAGGATATGGTCCCCAACAAGCAGCGTCGGCTTCATGGACCCGGATGGGATCTTGAACGCCTGAATAACAAAAGCTCGGATCACTAAAGCTAAGAGAAGAGCGATAATGATGGCTTCGGCATAATCACGAATGACACTTTTTGACTTGCTTTTTGACACACTTTTCTCGCTTGTGAGCTGCAACATCGACTCCTGTTTGCGAAGGATTTCGGTGAGTGGCCACCGGCGCACCTACTCTAAAGGGTTTTACGGATATTTTCAACCGGGGATGGTAAAGTAAAAATGCAAGCAGTTGTCAATCAAAACCTTCCTTCGGTGGGTGCCGTGGCACCGGCAATGAACTATGAAGAATGGGCGCCAGCAATGATCGGGCCATCTCGATGATTGCTGGCTGCTGACTACTGTCTTTTTACGCAAGGGAGGTGATGTTTCTGTGTTAAAGAAAAAAGAGAATCTAATCGGTTTGGACATCGGTTCGCATTCTGTGAAGGTAGTGCAGGTCAGGTTGCGGGATACTGGCTTGTTGCTGCTTAATTTTGGACAGGCAGCAATTCCCCTAGAGATCTTTTCCGAAGACAAGGCCGC
>CAWEHK010000001.1:0-51398 GCA_963808625.1 uncultured delta proteobacterium | reverse complement strand
GGTTTGTCGTTAATTGTGAGACGCAAGAAGAAATCGACTATTTTGGGGAAGCGCTTTCCGCTGGAGGAGAAAAGGGCCAGTGCGGCTGGATCAACAGAGACAAATTCAGAGACAACTATATCATTCACCGGGAGTCCTCTATGGCGCTAAAGGAGTACAGAATCTGGACAGATAGTTCCAACGCATACCAACATGTGACGGGTGAAGGTTTTGACGGAGATGAGCAACTAACTGGGATAGAAACACTTCGCGCTATCCTCATTCACGCTTTGCATTCAGGCTACCGAGAAATACTGGTCAACGGAAAGAAATTAGACGTCCTCTCAGAGGCCCTGGAAGACCGCTACCTCTCAAAGTATTACGACTATTATATAGCGAGAATGCGTTTCACTGAAACCCCACAGAGCCTTGCGAAGAAGAAAGGACTTAGCGAAAGCCGAATCCGCCGGTTAGCGCCTGAACTCGAAAAGAAGGGATTGGCCATAAAGGATGGTAGAATTTGGAAGCTTGCGCCCGACGCGCTTGAATCATAAACGGCACCCGGCTCGGGAGCATACCCCGTTTGTCCAGAGGAAGGGACGGTCGTCTGTTTCGTCATTCCGGCGGTGCTTCTGGGCCGGAATCCAGCTTTTTGCGCCTCTTGTCCGGTTCGAAAACACTGGATCTACGGATGCTGAATTCACCGTCGGAGAGCTCTCAGATGGTTTCCATCGTCGAGTATCCCTTGTGCAGGGGCATCCATCGTTGAAAAGCCAGCACATCTCTCTTCCTTGTTAAAAAATGAGGCGCTGAAATCCTCAACGTTTCCAAATCATACTTTTTATGCGAGGTCCGTCAGGTTAGATGCCACCTTGCGGCAAGCAAATGGTGAGGTTGCCAGAGTCGACTTTCAGCCTGTCTCCTGATTGACACCACTCAGATCTAATCGTATCCTCCGGGCACTAATTCATGCTTGCGAATCAAGATATGGCTATACTTATTTTAGCTTGAGAAGTTAGCATTTTTGCCTCACGCAGAGACGCGGAGATCGCGGAGAAATGCCGTTGGCACAAGACTCTGCGTCCTTTGCGTCTCCGCGCGAAAATAAGCTTTTGAACCTTCGTAAGTATAATTGGCCCGCTTCAAAAGCATAGGTTGATTTGGTCCAGTTCCCTTTTACCGGCGGGAGCGAAGGATGACGACAGGCGAACAGAAACTCCAATTGCGTCCATCTCTTGCAGGAAAAGCCGCTTCCCGACCACCAGGGCAGAACGCCCCAGCGGTCCCCGCTCGCATGCCGAAGCTGACGGACCAACTTCATGAGGCACCCCGATCACGCCACTACCGTCGACGCACCGAACAGGCCTATTGCCGCTGGGTGAGACGGTTCATCTTCTTTCACCACGTTCGTCACCCGGCGGAGATGGCCGAGCCGGAAACCAACGCCTTCCTCACCCATCCGGCTGTCAAGGAGAAGGTTAGCGCCTCGACGCAAAACCGGGCCCTTTCGGCATTGCTCTTCCTTTACCGGCATGTTATCGGACGCCAGGTTGGCGACTTGGGCGAAGTCAACCGTGCCCGCAAACCTGCCCGCCTGCCCGTGGTGATGACCCTCGATGAGGTGAAAGGCGTGCCGGCGAGCTCGACCGGGGACAAATCGCTGATGGCGTCTCTGATGTATGGCGCGGGGCTGCGCCTGATGGAATGCATGCGCCTGCGCGTGCAGGACATTGACTTCTCCCGTAACGAGATTCTGGTGCGCGACGGCAAGGGAGCGAAAGACCGGGTCACGAGGCTACCCGTATCACTCAAGCCCCCCTTCAGGACCCCCTCAAGAAGGTCAAGGCGATTCATGAGCGCGACCTGGCCCAAGGGTGGGGCCGTGTTGGGACGCCGACGGCCCTCGACCGCAAGTACCCCTGCGCTCCCGCCGAATGGTGCTGACAGAGGGTCTTCCACGCCCTCCATTCCTTGACCCGTCACCGCTGATTCTTGGCGTTGGGCAACTCTTCCAGGGTTCGACAGCGGCTTAACACTGCACGCTATGTGGTACCGCCAATAGAGGTACCATAATGCATTCTACCGTGCTATAGTTGGATCAAAGGAGGCTTTATATGATCGCTGCAACCAAGATTTGCCGAGATAGACTACTTGCGGAAATAGATGCATTGCCGGAAGAATATCTACCATTTCTTCTGCAAATGATGCGTGCTTTCCGGGAGAGTGTTACACTGAAGCCGGCTGCGGACAGCTTCCGGCAGGGTTGGTGTGAAGCTCAAAGCGGCATCACCTCTCCCGTGGAAGATTTATGGGACGGCATTGATGCCCAATAATCCTCAAGCATCTGAGATCGTTTACACTCCGGAGTTCAAGCGCAATCTTCGACAGCTGGCCAAGAAATATCGACGCATAAAATCCGATGTGCAGCCGGTCATCGAGGATTTAACCCAGGGAAGAACGCCAGGAGACCAAATTCCAGGTATCCGATATGAGGTTTTCAAGACCCGAGCCAAGAACTCAGATGCAGCCAAAGGCAAGAGTGGTGGCTATCGGATTATCTATTCTTGTTCCAGTAATGGTTCTATCGTTTTGATCACCATCTATTCAAAGACCGAACAATCGGATATCACACCAGCAGAGATCCGGCGCATTATCTCAGAATGCGAGACGCAAGACTTTGCTGTAGACGACACGGTACCTGAACCCGACGATAATTGAAGAAGCCTCGGTTAGCTCAATGCTGGTTCCCCCAATGAACGGCTCAAGCGGAAGAGCAACCACGCGGCAAGTTTATCGGTGTTACGGAATTACTTCCTGCGTGGTTGCCCTGCGCTTAACCCTGATGTTCGGCTGGAAAAAGGGAAGCTCCACGTACAGCTGCCTTGTATTGTACTGTGGGGAAGCAACCCGTCGATTTGATGAGATATCTCTCCTCCTTGTTGAAAAATGAGGCACTGAAATCTTCAACGTTTCCAAATCATGCTTTTCATGCGAGGTCTCTCTGGTCAGAATCCACCTTCTGGCAAAATATCCATAGGATATCAACGACGAACGATCCCCTCTTGAAGGTACAGGATCTGTTAAGTTATCGCCACATTTCGCGGTGACAGATCACAAAACTTTCGTCCTGGTAGTCACGTCGCGCCCTCCGCCTTCGGCGGTTGGCACCTCGATTGGCTGCTGCATGCCCAACGATCCCCCTCAATGTTGTTGAATTAGTGACGCGGAGACGCGGGGACAGGGAGACACGGAGAAGGGGAGACTCACTGATGAGGCTGTACACCCGCGTCCTGCAACAGAATTAGTCGCTCTCACCTTGGCGTCACCGTGTCACCGCGTCTCCCGCACTCCGTGTCCTCGGCTTAATTCAATCTTATAGGAATTTCCATTATTTATCCACCGTCAGTGGTACGCCACCCTGGGGAGGCAGAGTAAAAGCATTGTATACCCTCCAAGAGTGATTACTGGGACTCTTGAGGTGACGATTTATCCAACCTTTCAGGGTATAGAGCTGTGACGAATCTGAACCCAACAAGGTGGCATTGCCTGCACCTGCGCAGATCTTGAGTCCTTTCAGGGCACGCTTTAATGCCGGAATCCCGGAACGTGCTCGTCCAGTTTGAAGTAGCTCTGGTATTCGGCTGGAACCATCGCCGGAATAACGCTGTGGCTCAGGAGAAACCTTAGGTGCGATGCTTACTCCCACTTTTGATCTACACCCGGAGATCTCTCCGTTCCTCGCTTACTTCACAGCATTGACGATCCCCCTAATCCCTGCGAGTCCGGGATTCGGGCAATCGCGAGTACCCGGTCTTCCGAAATTCATCGACCCATGGACCCGAGGAGAAACGCCTCAATGAAAACGAAACGCTGTAATTTCTGCGGCAGTGACCGCTATGAGGAAAGGTGCATCGAATACGCCGACCAAGACCCTTGCGTAGCGCTGTGCTCAGGAGTAGGATTCGGACACCGGTTGTGGTCATATTTGACGAGTTTGAGCGAGGGTAAAACGGATGTGTTTGGTAGTGCCAATGCAGGGGCTGCCTGCCAATTTGTTCTTGATGCAGGAGCCTTCCTGTCGTAATCGAAAATGAGCGGATTTGGACCGAATGCGGCAAGGCTCTTTCAAGAGGGCCTGGAACTGTCACCTTGCGAGTAAAGGATCGGAATATGGCGAAAATAGGAAGAAATGCACCCTGCCCTTGTGGGAGCGGCAAGAAGTATAAGAAGTGTTGTCTCGCCAAAGATGAGGAAGCGAGACGATCCCGCCTGGAGGATCAAGAGAGGAGACAGCTTCAAGCAAAGAGACAACCTGAAGAAGACGAGGATCTTTTCGAAGACGCACTCGATGAGGAGGAATCCGAAGATGAGCTCTACGGTGATGAACTAGACGAGATGGACGAGGAAGAGGAAATGGATAAGACCTCTGAGGACTCGAAAGCGGAAAGCAGGCCGCGCAAAAGAGTGCCGGAGGAGAGCCCCCGGATCAGCGATGCAGAAGAGGAGATCGTCGATAAGTGGTGGGAAAAGTACAAGAAAATGCACGAGATTGGGGAGATCAGGCAACATCTTGAGGACTTCCTGCGTGACCATCCCAAACTCGTTCCGAATCTTGAATTGCATATGGAGGTGTTGTTCGAGCTAGGCGCCGACTATGTCAAGGAAGGCAGGAGCTCTGAGTATATCGATCTTCTATTGAAAATGCGGAGCCAGTTCGCCGATTCCTATCTTAAGAGCTTCGGCTACTATGATCGTGACATCATCAGTCACAAAATCACCATCGGTCGCAAAGACGAGGCAGCGAACTTTCTGAGCTACTTCAAAGAGTATCCCGAACACGATCCGGACAACCTCTTCAAAACCATCGAATTCATGATGGCGAACAATTGCCAGGAGATGGTAACCGACCTGGTCCAAGACGTCTATTACGATGTATGTACATGTCCGGAAATCTTTGGAGGAGACGAGCTCATCGACATCCTGGTCATGGCATACATGGCTCCTTTCCTGAAGCCTGATTTCACTCATGCCGACCTGGAGGAACTGGCTTCCAGACTAAGGACCATAAGGATCCCCCTAAAAGACGAGCTCTATCAGCCCGATTTCCTGAGGCAGCATTTCGAGCTCATTCTGAACAGCCGAAAGGGCTGGAATAGTGACGACTGCAAAACCAGGAGCAAAGTAATCGATCGATACTATCAAGTGAGCCTCAACTTCATGGGATTCCTCCATGAACGCAAGGGGAAGGATTGGTTGGCGGCGGACTTCTACAGAAAAATGGTCTACAGGTATCTCGTCAATGTCATTCCGGAAGGAAGGCGCCCCAAGGAGACGTTTATTTTCACCAAAGACAAGATCGAAACGACCATTGCCAGAACCTGCAAGTCTTTCATCTTCCTGGACAGCACCGCTGCCATCGTTTCCCTGAATTCCCTGTACTGGTTTGCTGAATACCTTGAAGGAACAGGATCCATCACGGAAGAGCGGAGTGCGATGATTCAAAAGTGGTGCCTCGAGCTCTACAACGAGGTGTTCCCCGGTCTGTTGAGAACCGACCTGTCAGCCAAGGCTTTTGAAAGGTTCCCTGTTTGATGGCACTGGATTCTCACCCGTGCCCGGATTTCCCTTTCTTCGTGCGCGTTGAGGTCGGCGCCGAGGCCCTTATACCGGAAATCTGGGGCGCAGCATGACAGGGGCAACCTGTGCGGCACTCCCAGACGGGCCTCAGCTGAACAACTACCGAGATTTGGTGGATGAATTCAACGAGCGGACGAGAGCACCGCGGAGCCACTCACTGCGGATGAACTGCGGACCATCGAGAGGCTGGCCAATACCTTTCCTGATGAATAAATGATCTATGACGCCGCTCACCGTGAGGGAGTGTGGAAACGGAAGAGTGCAGGACCTGTCATCCTCTGCTCCGAATCGAAAGTGCTCACCGAGGCATAGAGGCAGCGTGGACTGCGACTACTTGTGAGTGTGCCACTCCCCCATTGCTTTCTTGCCCCTTTGGGTTCTTGAGGCTTTTTCCCGGCGGCTGACGCGCAGGACGGTGTCGTCAACCATCTCTGCCTTTGGGGCAGTTTCCCCACCCACGATCCCGAAAGCGTAGCCCCCTATATACCAAGCCCTATATTGGCCCTTCCGGTTCTCCGGTCCCGATTTCCGATAACGCGATTTTGGTCGAGTATCGGAATATCCGGCAAGAACTTTCCCAAACAGGCAAGCGCTCGAGGGGTCAGCATATTATGATCAGATCTGTCGGATCCTTGATGCCAGCCGGAATTTCGCGGCCTCACCTGCGGCGCCGACAGGCGGCGCAATTAAGATTGGTCACTAAGTACAGCACAGCAGAATAAAGTGTCCATTACAACCCGGCCGTCATTCCCGCATGCTCTTAGCGGGAATCCATGGAATTTGCACAGCCTGGATTCCCGCCGGTCAACTGCGGGAATGACGAGTGGCATTCGGACACCCATTTATGTGGGGGCGTACTAAGTCCGTCGCGACCGGACGTCGCGACGGCGACGCCAGACCTGGGCGCTCCGCTCCGGCTTCCTTGGACGTCCCACTCCATCTGCCGCGGAAGCCAGTGTGCCAGACCGAGCGCTCTGCCGGCCGCAGCGTTTGAGTACCGGGCGAGGAAAGCACCCCGCGCGCCCCTCCGGAGACGCAGGGCGGCGGCCTCGATATACTTCTGGGCCGTACGGAGGTCGGCGCTCGAGCACGCCGTAAGCCCCTCGCACCAGCGGGATGTAGCGTGCGTAGTCGCGCGTACGGCCCTCGGTGTCGCGACGGTCAAGACGCATGGCCACAGCGCGGAAGGCGTCGAACGCCGTCGTGTCGCTCCAGGCCGCCGGCAGCTCTTTGGCCGCGACGTAGAACGGAACGAAGGTGCTGGCACACGGTCGCGACAATGACACCCAGGCGACGCCCCCGACGTCGTTAGGCAGCCAGGCACGCAACTGGGTCACCACGCTGTAATCGCTGTAGCGCGCGCAGAGCGGGCGCGTGTTCATTGCGTGCGGCGTCATGGCACGGTAGTGGTTGCTCTCGTCGAGGGTGGTGCCCTCGTAGTGGTAACGCAGGAGCGCCTCGATCCTCTGGCGCGTCACCTTGCACTCCGGTTTGAAGTGGCCGGGGAGGTCCGCCCACGGCGTCGTCGGCTCGAGGCGCAGCGACGGAGCGAACATATGAAGGGCACCCCAGAGCCGGTTGGCGTTGTAATAGGCAACGAGCTCAGCGCGATCATTGTAGGCCCAGGCGACGTCGAAAGACTCTGTGGCCGGGTTGTAACGCCCGAGACTGATAGCGAACTCCTCGAGATCGGGGGAGCCGCGGAACCGCCGAGGGTCGGAGAGGTCGATCTCGCGGATACCGACGCCGTTGACATGGGCCCAGATCTCGTCGTCGGGCACACGCGCCGCCGCCCAGTGGTGGCCGCCGAGCGTCTCGAAGATCCACGCCTCATGGGGGTCCGCCACGGCGAGAGCGCCGGCGCCCGCCTCGGAGCAGCCCTTGCCCGCCATGGCGAGACCGAGCATGTCGATGGCCTGTGATGCGGTAGCACACCGGGCAAGGACACGGTCCCACATCTCGGGCCCGAATCCTTCCTTTACATACGGATCGGCAGCGAGCACGGTTCCGTCGATGTCAGTGGCCGTGCCGAAGCAGATCCCCAGCTGGGCGTCGTTAATCCCGCCCTCGGCACTCGCCGCCTTGGCACGGAACTTGAGGAAACGGTGTGTGGTGCGGCCGGCGGCGACGGTTTTCAAAGACATCCAGTTGTTAGCCGCCCAGTCGTTCGTGTAGCCCATGAGGAGCGAACCGTCAACGGTCGCCTCAGGCCCCGCCACAACGAAGTAACAGCTATCCTCCCGAGAGGCGCCGGCGACCGCCGTCACCACAGCGAACGACAACGCCAAGGTAACCGTGAGCAGACAGGTGAGGACAAGAGCTCGCTTCACAGGACGCCTCCTTTTGGATGGTGCGTGCAACGAAAGCAGCCCCAGCGAATGGCAATCCCCTTCTCAGACCTCGAGGGGATCATCGGTGCGCGACTGCCGCCGTCGGCGTTCGAGCATAGGATGTGATGGTCCAACTCCCCAACACACCCACTGGCGCAGGCCTGGCTGATGGCCGGCTGGGTGGCGCCTCGCAAAGGGTTAGACCTGCGCGGCCAGACGAGGTGATAAGAAGGTGGTAGGAAATCGCTTTTCACCTGACTTTAGATACTGTGTTCCGGCGGCTGTCAAGAACTATTTCGCTAAACTGAAATTCCGATTCTTCCCCGCTCGCGTCGGTCCTGAAGTGCCCTATCAGGTCGGTGACATATCCTCTTTCTTATCCCGTTCCAAGAACAGGGGTGCACAGTGAGGGCAAGGGTTCATCGAATTTTGCTCGCTGCCAGAGATATGGGCTTGGACAGGCGCTTACGTTTCCATCGGCCGTCTGGTTCCCATCCGTTTGGCGAGAGCCAAACCTCGCTCATTTGTTTGGGATAACCTTATTCTGTTTTGGCATCTGTTATCGGCTATGGGCGGTTCACGCTCTGGGGCAATTCTATTCCCATCGCGTTCGGACGGTGGCGCAACACCGCATTGTCGCTTCCGGGCCATACCGGTTTACCAGGCATCCTGCCTATGCCGGAATGCTCATCGCCAATGCCGGAATATGTCTCGATTTCTTCAACTGGGTGGCGGTTTGCATCTTTCTCTTCCTGCTGCTGCCCGCCATCCTTCTTCGCATCGTGATAGAAGAGAAAACGCTCTTCCAAATAGAAGGAAGTATGAGCTCAGGAACGAAATTCCCAATCCTCAAACCATATGCGCGCCATGGTTCTGGTGGTAGGCCAAAATGTCATTGACGGCCTCCAGTGGATGTGGTAGTCAAAAACCTCCAAGAAAAGCAAGCTCTTAGAATCATCGCTGCCTTCTTATCTCAATCGGTAACAACCGGATCACGAGTCCCGTAAATCGGCGCCGACCATGATATCCCCTCGTCGCGGAATCAGGCGGCGCCTGGATGATCAACTTCAATGGGTAACAGGAAAGGAGTTCGTCATGAAGGGAAAGTGGTTGCCTCTTGTTTTCGCTTCGCTTCTGGTGCTGCTGATCGCGGGCCACGGGTACGCGGCCGAGAAACCGATCAAGATCGGGTTCGTCTACATCATGTCCGGCCCGGCCGCCACTTACGGGCAGTTCGCCAAGCAGGGGGCGGAGCTGGCCATCGATGAGGTCAATAAGGCGGGCGGCATCAATGGCCGGAAGGTCGAAGCGGTGTTCGAGGACGACACCGGGAAGGCGGACGTGGGGATTCGCCTCATCCGCAAACTCGTGTATGAGAATGAGGTGGACGTGGTCATGGGCATCGACTCGAGCGGGGTCGCCTCGGCGGTGGCACCGGTGATGAAAGAGCTGAAGACGCCCCTGATCATCACTCATGCCGCCGTTCCCGACGTTACCGGGACCCTTTGCAACCGCTACGTCTTCAGGATCGGCCTGAACATCAACCAGAACGTCGGCATGGCCGCAGCCATCGCTGCCGATCTGAAAGCCAAGACCTGGAGCACGGTCGGCCCTGACTACTCCTTCGGGCACCAGTCCTGGGAATATTTTCAGAAATACCTCGCGGCGAAAAAACCCGGGGTGACCTTCCTGCCGGATGCGGAGGCCGCCTTTCCACCGCCTGCGACCACGGACTTCTCGGCCTTCATTACCAAGGTGATGAACTCGAAGGCCGATGGGGTCGTGATCTCGCTCTGGGGCGGCAATCTCATCGACTTCGTGCGCCAGGCTTCCGATGTGGGATTCTTTGACGGCAAGCGCGACGTGCTCATGACCCTCGGGGCTGCCACCGAAGTCCTCACCGCCCTCAAGGATAAAATGCCCGAAGGCATCTGGGTGGGCACCCGATACTGGTTCCAGGCCAACGACAGCCCCCTCAACAAGGCTTTCGTCGAGGCCTACAAGCAGCGCTTTGACGTCTTCCCGTCCTACAATGCTCACGGCGCCTACGCCGCAGTGAAAGCTTATGCGGCTGCCGCCAAAAAGGCCGGTTCCGTCGATAAGGAAAAGATCATCGACGCGCTCGAGGGGCTTGCCATCGATCTGCCCATCGGCCCAACCGTGATCCGGGCGGAAGACCACCAGGCCATCAGCGACGGCACGTGGGGTCAGACCGCCGCCGACCCCGCGAATGCCCATTCGCATTCTCAAGCCCATGAGGCATTTCGCCGGCAAGGACATCACCCCATCGGTGGAGGAAACCGGCTGCAAGATGAAGTAAGGAATTGTCCAAATATTGATGTCGGAGACAGTTGTGGGAAGGGGGCACCGGAAAAACGAATACTGAATATCGAACAAGGAATTTCGAATGATGAAGTATCCAGCTTTCCTTGGACATTTTGCGGTTCGATATTCGATTTCGACTACGGTTACGGCGTGTGGTCTAACCCCATCTGAATCCGTAACACTTGATCTTGAACGGTTGCTGAGTCGCTACTCAATACACAATGGCCCATATTTCACCATGCAGAGCACGAGGGAGAAGAAGCGATTTCTTCGTGTGTCTTCGTAACCCTTCGTGTGCCTTCGTGGATGAAATTTGATTCACGCGGAGACGCGGAGATCGCGGAGAAAGACCTCTTAGGTTAGGCTCTGCGTCCTCTGCGACTCCGCGTGAGAATGAAACTCCTAAACCTTCGAGGCTTTATCTTGGAAGGGATCCTGGCCAACGTCCTGAACGGTTTGTCCTGGGGCATGCTGCTGTTCCTGATTGCGGTGGGTCTCACCACGGTGTTTGGCGTGATGGGCGTGCTGAACTTTGCGCACGGCTCCCTCTTCATGCTGGGAGCTTACCTGTGCATGCAGTTCGTGCGCTGGCTTGGCTCCTTCTGGCTGGGGCTGCTCCTCGGCCCGCCGCTGGTAGCGGTGCTGGCGGCGCTCATCGAGCGCTTCCTGTTAAGGCCCATTTATAGCCGGGATGTGAGCTTTCAGCTCCTGCTTACCTTTGGGCTCATGCTCTTCCTGGACGACGGGGTACGGCTCGTCTGGGGGGCGGCGTATCACGTGGTCAATCCGCCAGAGGTCCTCGCGGGAGTGGTCCCCTTCTTCTCCCAGACCTACCCCGTCTACCGCATCTTCCTGGTCGTCCTCGGACCGCTGGTGGGGGCGGCGCTCTGGGCCTTTTTTGCGTTCACCCGCTGGGGCAAGGTCCTGCGGGCGGCGGCCATGGACCGCGAAATGGCCGAAATCGTCGGCGTGCGGGTACCGGTGATGTTCACTGCGGTCTTCGCCTTCGGCGCCTGGCTGGCCGCCCTCGGCGGGGCGTTGGCGGCGCCGCACCAAAGCGTCGGGCCCGCGATGGGGGAGCGGATCATCATCGAAAGCTTCATCGTCGTCGTCATCGGCGGCATGGGGAGCTTTCCCGGCGCCTTTGTCGGAGCCCTCATCCTCGGCCTTCTGAACGCTTTCGGTACAACCCTGCTGCCTGACCTGCAGATGGCCCTTCCTTACATGCTCCTGGCATTCGTCCTGCTGACTCGGCCCCGAGGGCTTTTCGGAGAGGACATCTGAGATGCGACCCTCGGGCGCGGCCCCGTCATCACGGCCCTGGTGCTGGGTGTTGCGCTCCTGGCGGCACCCTTTCTGCTGTCGATCTACGGGATCATCATCCTGACCGAGGTCCTCACCATGAGCCTCTTTGCCATGAGCTTCAACCTGCTCTTCGGCTACACGGGGCTGCTCTCTTTCGGCCAGGCTGGTTTTTTCGGGGCCGGCGCCTACTTCGCGGTGCTCACTCTCATCCACGGCCCCGCATCCCTGTGGGCCGCCCTCGCGGCGGGGCTCCTGGGCGCAGCGGTCCTGGCGCTGGTTATCGGCTGGTTGTGCGTGCGGCGCGATGAGATCTATTTTGCGATCCTTACCCTCGGGTTCGGGATGATGCTTTTCACCGTAGCGCACAACTGGCGATCGGTGACCGGGGGCAGCGACGGGCTCGGCAATTTCACCCTCCCGGAGCTCGGACTATTCGGGTGGAGCATTTCCGTGTTCAACCCGAAACATTTCTACTTTCTTGCCCTCTTCGTCGTGGCGCTCGGGGCGCTGGTGCTGTTTCGGGTGGTGCGTTCGCCATTCGGATTGCTCTTGCGGGGGATGCGGGAAAACAGCATGCGGGTCTCGTTCGTCGGCGCCAACGTCCGTTCGGTGCGTCTGTTCGCCTTTGTTATCGCCGGCGCCCTGGCCGGGCTGGCGGGAGCGCTTTTTGCCTTTTTCAACCGCATTGCATCGCCCGAGATGCTGCACTGGGCCTTCTCCGGGAAAGCGGTGCTGATGACCGTCCTCGGCGGCTCGGGCGTCTTTCTCGGGCCGGCCGTGGGCGCCGGCATCTTTTTTGTGCTCGAACATATCATCACGGCCTACACCACCAACTGGATGATCTTTCTGGGGGCGATCCTGGTGGTCCTGGTGCTGCTCTTCCCCAAGGGGGTGCTGGGCAGCGTGCTGGAATTTTGGACCCGGATCCGGACTCGGGAAAGGGCTGAACGATGAGCGGACCGGCCATCCTCGAGGTTAAAGACCTCGCCCGCAGCTTCGGGAAATTCCAGGCGCTGAGCGGCGTCTCGCTCGACCATCGAGACCGGCCGGCTGTGCGCCCTGATCGGACCCAACGGCGCCGGCAAGACCACCTTCTACAACGTCGTTTCCGGCCGCTACCGTCCGACTTCGGGCAAAGTCCTGTTCGAGGGCCGGGACATCAGCGGGTGGCCCAGCCACCGGCTGGTGGGCATGGGGCTGCTCCGGTCGTTTCAGATCACCAATATCTTCCCGGCGCTGACGGTGTTGGAAAACGTGCTGGTCCCGCTCGTCGTCCATCACCGCCGGAGTTTTTCCTGCCTCGAGTCCATGGCGAAGCGCCGGGACCTGGCTGACGAGGCCGAGCATATTTTGGAGCGGGTAGGTCTCGCCGGGAGCTCGCACAAAACGGTTTCCACGCTCCCTTACGGCGATAAACGGCTGATCGAGATTGCCCTCGTGCTGGCCCGCCGGCCCCGGCTCGTGCTCCTCGATGAACCCACGGCGGGGATGAACCCGGAAGAAACCGACCGCATGATCGGCCTCATCAAGGAACTGGCGGAGGATTCGGACACGACCTTCTTCATTACCGAACACGACATGAAGGTGGTCTTTTCGGTAGCGGAAAGGATTTTTGTGTTGAATCAGGGGAGCTTGCTGGCCGCGGGGACCCCGGAAGAAATCCGGGCCAACCCCGAGGTGAAACGCGCCTACCTGGGAGGAAGCCTCGATGCTGCAGGTTTCTGACATCCACGTTTACTATGGCGACAGTCATGTGTTGCAGGGCGTGTCGCTCGAGGTGCGGCCGGGGGAGATCGTCTGCCTTCTCGGCCGCAACGGGGCGGGCAAATCCACCACCATGCGGGGGATTATTGGCGTGAACCCGCCACAGAGCAGGGCAGGTGCGGTTCCAGGGAAGATGACCTTGCCGGCAAACCGGCTTACGATAATGTCCGCCGGGGACTGGCTTTCGTGCCCGAAGACCGGCGGATCTTCCCGGGGCTGACGGTGCACGAGAACCTCGAGGTGGCCGTCCTGCCGCCTCATCCGGGACAAACCCCGTGGACCATCGACCGGATCTACCGGACCTTTCCCTTCCTTGCCGCGCTGAAGACGCGCAAGGGCGGCAACCTCTCCGGTGGCGAACAGCAGATGCTGGCCATCGCCCGGGCCCTTGCCGGCAATCCGCTGATGGTCCTGCTCGATGAGCCCTGCGAAGGCCTGGCGCCGGTGATCGTGGAAGAGCTTGCCGGCATCATCCGCGACCTCAAGTCCGACATGCCGGTCCTTCTCGCCGAACAGAATGCCCGGTTCGCCCTGGCCATCGCCGACCGGGGCTACGTGATCGACAAGGGCGTGATCCGTTATGAAGGCACCAGGGAGGACCTCCTCTCGAACACCGAGGTGCAGTCGCGGTACCTTTCCGTGTAAGAGCGTGTCTAAGAAGGTCCTCTGCTCGTCACCCCCGCATGCTTGTGGCGGGGGTTAATGGGATCAAGGCACCTGGATGCCCGCCTAAAGCCTGCGGGAATGACAATCTCGAGTTGTTCCCTTCGTCATGGCGGTGGCACTTCGCCGCAATCAGTGGAAAGGCGCTTTTTCAGCCTTTTCTAAGACCCTCTAACGTTTCGAAGATGCTACAAGGCTTGAGGAAAATGTTAGAAAGCTGCGAGTTAGTGTCAATCCGGAAACCCCATTTTGTTGGAGGCGCTTCCAGTCGTGACCGGGGCTAAGTCCCTGCCCTCGAGCAAGGTGACACTTTCTGGATGAGAACGAGTTAGCGTTAGAGTCTACAAAATATACGGAGTAACTTGGTCTTCGGCTTCAGGGTATTGAAAGATTGAAAGGATTTCACTTTGGGCACTATTCCGCTGTAATTAAGTTTGTACCGTTTTTCCTTCTTGCTTGGAACACAATCATCATGGTGCAGTTGTCTGCCAACCCATATATATGCGGGCGGAAGCTATTTAGCACTAAGTTATCTTTGGGATTTTTGCACGGGTTTGCTATTTATCGCGAAAACCGAGGACGGAAGCTATATCGACGCAGAGGTCGAATTATGGCAGGAAATCGCGCGGAGGGCCGGCTTCTCATATCAATAACAGGAGTGCACAGCCTTGAGGAGACCCATTCAAAATAGACTGGATATTATGAGTGGATTTCATTATGATTACGACGATCCTCATTGTAGGTCCATTGATGTGTTTTCATTTCCTATTTTTTCTCCGGCCAGACCATTATGGTCAATGCCAGGGATATGACTTACTCACCAAGGCTCTGTTCGAATTGCTGCGCTCTCACGTGGTGATCCATGCAATTCTGGTATCGCTGCTGCTCCTTATTGGTGTATGGGTATATTTTGTGTCGCCGGACGCAAGCAACAAACGCTGATCAACAGCCGCTACTTTCCCGGTGTTTTCGAAGCCATTGGTCGCTTTTGCTATCAAGACGACCATCGGCTTCGGTGATGTAGTGCCGCATCGATGGACGGCCAGGGCGCTGGCGGTCCCGATCTGGCTCTCCGGAATACTAATCACCTCCGTGATCAGTGCCCAGTTGATTTCCGCAATCGTTGCCGAAAGAATTAACCGGATCCGCGATTTCCGATTATCGTGATCTCGTGGACAAGAGGGTGGCGGTGGTGGAAGGATCGACCGGCATGATTTCGGTTTCCGATGTTGGCGTCATAGATCTGGTCCAGGTCTCGGCCATAGAGGAAGGGTATCGCAAGATTCTTGATCAGGAGGTGGATGTTTTCGTTTTCGATTATCCCAGTCTTGCGTATCAAACGGGCAAATTGAGAGCCATGGGACATCCGGTGATGATTTTCGGGGCGCCTTTTTCTCAGGAGTTTTACGCTGTCCCCATGAGCCTTCAGCTTGCCGCCCGCGAACCGAACCTCATGGGGAAGATAAACGCCGCCATTTTTGCATTGTACGATGAGAAGTATCTTGATCGTTTGCGCCAGAAATGGCTCTCGATTCTGGACGTGCGCTAAGAACATCTCTGCTGTTGATACGAGGATAATTCACGAGGAAAATGCGATGAAACCATTCCAGGGAGTTGATTATTATCATACCGAGGATCTTTTGAGCGTCGAAGAGCGGAACGTACGGGACACCGTCCGGCGGTGGGTGGAAAACGAGTACCTGCCGAAAATCGGATCGTATTTCGATGAAGCAACCTTCGATGTCGCGCTCATTCCGCAATTGGCTGAACTCGGGCTTCTTGGGCATCAAAATCGAGGGCTACGACTGCCCGGCAATGAGCAACGTCGTCTACGGCCTGGTGTGCCAGGAACTGGAGCGCGGGGACAGCGGCTTTGCGCTCTTTTGTTTCGGTGCAGAATTCCCTCGTCATGTACCCCATCTACACCTTTGGCAGCGAAGCCCAGAAGGAGCGCTGGCTGCCGGCCCTGGCGCGCGGTGGGAAGGTAGGATGCTTCGGCATGACCGAACCCGACGCCGGTTCCGACCCCGAGCACATGCGCACCCGCGCCGCCGGAAGGGCGGCGACTACGTCCTTAACGGCAGCAAGATGTGGATCACCAACGGCGAATTGGCTGACGTGGCCGTGATTTGGGCCCAGACCGAGGAAGGCATTCGCGGCTTCCTGGTGGAAAAGGGCATGCCCGGCTTTCAGGCTTTTCCCATTCCCTGGAAGTATTCCCTGCGCGCATCGGTCACTTCGGGACTGGCGCTCGATGACGTGCGCATCCCCGCCGAAAACCTCCTGCCGGGCACGGACGGCATCAAATCCGGCCTCATGTGCCTCAACGAAGCGCGCTACGGCATCGCCTGGGGAGCGGTCGGCGCCGCCATGGCCTGCTACGAAACCGCGCTCCAATACGCCAAGAGCCGCATCCAGTTCGAGGCGCCCATCGCCAGTTTTCAACTGGTGCAGGCCAAGCTGGTGAAGATGCTGACCGAAATCACCAAGGCGCAGCTCCTCTGCATCCAGCTCGGGCGCCTGAAAGATGCGGGGCGCGCCCGGCACACCCAGGTTTCGATGGCCAAGATGAACAACGTCGCCGAAGCCTTGAAGATCGCCCGCACCGCCCGCGACATCCTGGGCGCCAACGGCATCACCCTCGACTACCACGCCATCCGCCACCTGCTGAACCTTGAATCCGTCTATACCTATGAAGGCACCCACGATATCCACACCCTCATCATCGGGCGCGACATCACGGGGCATGATGCGTTTGCCGCCAAGGCGCAGCTGAGTCGAACATGGTGAGGAGACTGGGAGTCAGAAGACAGGAGTCAGGAGTCAGAAGTCAGAATAATAACAGAGGGATGTTCATTCTTTCGGCAACTAATCTCATCGCATAAAGCCCCAAAGGGACCGTGGTAGTCTCAGATCGTCATTCCCGCGCGCTTCTGGCGGGAATCCAGCGCTTTCAGAAGAGTTCGTGCATCCCTACTTATTGAGAAGTCACTTCAGCTGTCAATCTCCTGCTCTCATTCTTCGCTGGGACCCGGTGAGGATCTTGGTTAGGGGGGAGAGGTAGTTGCTTTGGAGGTTCTGTTATCCCTGTTTCGCTGGAGCACGTGAGCCTGCTCGACAAGGGAGCGGCTTCCCTTCCAACATTCCTCGCAGAGCAAGCAAAATCCCTCAAGCAAGGCATCTTCGTGGATCATCTCCGTGTTGAGGGAAGGAACGCCGTGGGCCAACTGGTATTGACCAATCAGGGTGAGATAATCGTAGCGCCGCTCTTTGGCGATGATGATCGGTGGGTAGCCGGCCCGAAGGCAGGGAAGGTTGGAAACCAGCCGGGCGATCCGGCCATTCCCGTCCCAGAAGGGATGGATGCTGACCAGGGAGAGATGGAGGCGGGCATAGGACTGAAGCACCTCTTGGGGTTCTTTTACGGAGCGGATTTCAGCGTTCAGGAGATGAAGCCAGCGTTCCATGAGCTGAGGGATTTCCCAGTGATTCGAGAATTCCACTATCGTCTGTTTGTCACCAATCGCGATGTTTACGGCATTGTTCTCCTTTTTCCACCCGCCAACAGGCTTGTACACATCCAGAATTTGCTCGTCGATCACCAGACGGTGAAGATCGAAAAGGTCGGATGCGACGATTTCGTCTTTTTTGAGAAGGGCATAAACCAATTCGACGGCACGGGCATGGCCTTCAACCTCCCGATGATCCTTGAGCGGCTTCCCCCTGATGGTCAGCCCTTCGCTCAGAACAAACGCGGTTTCGCCCAAGGTCAGGGTGTTCCCCTCGATGGCGGTCGAAGCATGCGTCCAGAGGACGCGGAGCTGCTCCAAAAGATTCTTCTTGATGTCCTCTGAAAGTCCTTCAAGGAACTTCATTCCTGGCCCTCCGTCCCCGGCACATCCCCTTGTCTTTAAAATATGCCATAGTGGGCATGCACTTCACTCAGCCAATCATATAGTCTAGCACGTGGTCGATGAAGAGCAAAGACACCCGATTTCCGGCATTAACCATCCTGGAACGTTCCAGGAGTCTGACGAATGGTTTAGCGGTGAAGAGGCTCGTCTCGACTACATTGCCAAGCTTTGGTGGCCAGGGGCTTTCTGTTGTACCAGTTGCCGAGATATTACGGAAAAATCCTCTCTCATGGAGCAAGGTCTCTTTGTTTGCCGAAAATGATCGTAGCAAATGGACCATTAGATGGTTGAGCTTACACTGCATACCTGCTTTCATTCTTTTATTGACTTCTGAATCCAGTTGTAGCAGTTGTGCCCCACCCACGCGAATTTGTGTATTCGGCACGGCATTGACACTCTCACAGCCCCCTAAACAGAGGAGAGAATCTCAGGGAAATGAGACAGATTTTGGTTTTGCCATCAAAAAGGGTATCGAATTTGAAAAACCAACCTTGAAAAGGGAGAATCCATGAGGTTTATACTTGGTTGTTGTGTTTTTATCTTGGTTGTTTTCCTGGGCATGTCCGCACACGCCGGTGGACCACTGAAGCTTTACGACGATTTTCGTGCGACACTTATCAATCCGGTGAAATGGGTTGGCAACGAATCCCAAAATTATCCTTTGTCCATGCGCGAAAACCATCGCAAAATTGAAACGGGGCGGTTGCATTTATTCGTCCGTGGTTATGGAAGCAATACGACGGATCTCGGGAGTTCTCTTGTAAACCATCGTTTGCGATTCACTGATGGCGATACTGTCACAGCCATGAAAGCCACCATCCAAGTGAAAAGCTACACGCTAATCAGGCCCGACCACTGATCCAGTGCGCTCTAATAACAGCAGGGTAGTAGCCCGGCTTTGCGGATATTTCTTTAACACTGGAACACCGACGCCCGATAGTGGAGTAAATGATGTGTGGGCTGAGGTTGGTATTAGAAGGGCATTAGGCTCTTCTGATCCCCTTGACACTCTTCGTGTGGAGGCTTTTGCATTTCTCTGTGGTGATAAGGACTGTATCACAGGCACCGTGCTTGCAAACCAACATCTCGGGACCATAAAAGTTGGCGAGAATACGACAGTCCGCATTGAGTGGGATAAAGCCAATCATAGATTTCTTGCGCAACGCGATGATGACGCAGAGGTCGCCTTGCCTTACACAGTATCGGATACATCTCCGCCTGGCATAAGCAACCACAAGCGGCTCGAGACCCAATATGTGGTTCTCAACTCCAAGTCAATGCCGCTGCCAATGGCTTTTGTGGATGCCTTTTTCTCCAAGGTCTATGTAAACAAATCAGCGATGTCAGCACCAATGAAAACAGTCGCAGACGATACAATACTAGCTCGAAAATGATGTTGCCGATCAGGCGGGCGGGCGATAAGCATAAATCTAATCCATCGGTCTTCGAGAAGAATGGGTGGCATGAGTTGATCAAACTGCATGCCCAATCATCCATATTCCTGGCCGAAATGTGAACACCCAAGCTGAAGACAGACGAAAAGAATATCCTGTTCACCTTGGCGACGGCCGCATAGCCAGGAGCATAACCACCACTGGCGATCAGCTAAGAGGTGGCAATGGTTGCCGCTCGTTGCAGGAGGCCAAGGCTGCCCTCCAGGGTTTTACCGCTGAGGGAGCCTCGTAGCGCCATTTCGAGCATCTCGATGGTGATGGGATCTTCGGCTCGCGGGCAAGCAGCGACAGGGCGGCAAGCGCCCGTTCGGTTCGTCTTGATGCCATGCCCCTTGAAGTCGATTTCTGCGGCATGGGCGCGCAGTATCGGGGATTTCCAACTCCTTTCGCCAGGATCACCCGGCCCTTGGAGGACATTTTGGCGAAGAGCTCCCGCTTTCGCATAACCCCTTCCGGTGCAAGCGCGACGATGACGTCGGGCCGTTCGACCCCGGTAAAAAGGATCGGCTCGGGAGACAGGATGAGCTCGCTGACGGAGGGGCCGCGCATCACGGTGATGTCGTAATCGTTCTTTTGGGTCGCCTGCATTCCGCCGAGAATCGCCGCATGAGCCAGCAGCGATCCGGCGGAAATGATCCGATCCCCGGCGGCGCCGAGGAGGACGATTTCGCGGCGCCCTCGGACCGGCGGTGCAAAGTGTGCCGCAATCCCCTTCCAGTCGGTCCCGACACCCTCGGAACCCGGCTAGCTTCCCTATAACAAGACTCCATATTCGGGGCGCACATTCGCAGCCACGGGACCGGTGAAGGCGGGCAGACTCTTCAAGGCTCTTCCGGATGTCCCCGGGCGTCAGCGGGTTTCGGCGACGGTAGTGGCCGGTGCAGATTCCCCAGAGATCCACCACGGAAAACCCGTCGAAGGCTATCGCCGCGCCAGCAGCCGACTCAAATCCTTCTCATAAACCGAGGCAGCGCGCTACGAAGGGGGCCCCGGCAGCGGCAGCGACGCGGCAAATGTCCATGGGTGATTCGAGCGTATTGAGAAAACCGGAAGCCACCGAAGCCTGGGAGGGCGTGGTGCAGGAGAACTGGCCGCCGGTCATCCCGAAGTTGAAATTATTGAGGACCAGGAGCGTCAGGTTCAGATTGCGGCGGCAGGCCGCCAGGAAATGAGCGCCTCCGATGCCGACGCCGCCGTCGCCCATGGTCACCACCACCGCGAGCTCCGGGCGGGCGAGCTTGATGCCGGCGGCATAGGTGAGGGCACGACCGTGAAGGCCATGGAGGGCGTGCGTCTTGAAAAACGTGTCGAATAGCCCGGAACAGCC
The DNA here is from genome assembly GCA_963808625.1 of uncultured delta proteobacterium. Lineage (GTDB taxonomy): Bacteria > Desulfobacterota > Syntrophobacteria > Syntrophobacterales > Syntrophobacteraceae > JADGQM01. Next base: position 30,700 of record CAWEHK010000001.1, on the reverse strand, counting down.
GATATCGCTCACCATGGCAATTTCGTGAGCGTGCAGGCCCAAGTCGAGCAACGCCCGATCCAGGGCGTGCAGGCTCTGCTCATGGGAACATCCGGGGCAGAAAGCGGGGGGACGACTCGGATTGAGCAGACTAGCCACGCAGCACCTCGCTTGTGATTTCCCCAGGCGAGATCAACCGGCCATCCATTTTGCCATAGAATTCCACTTCACCATGGAAATCCGCCCGCCTCCCGCAAACACTCGACGGACCTCATGGACATATTGTCCCAGGTTCATTTCGACCACGACGACCCGCTCCATTCCTGCCGCCGCCTCGAGGAGCAGTTGCTCGGGCACCGGCCAGAGGGTCTTCAACGCCAGCACTGAAACCGGTTGGCCCGACTCCTCGAAGATCGCCGCCGCTGCTGCTTTTGCCGCTCGCGCCGTGATGCCGTAGGTCACGATCAACGTCCGGGCACCGGCTCGTGCTTTAAAATCAAAAAAAGTGAACGACGCCACCTGGGATTCGATCTTTCTCTGCAGTCGTTCCACTCCCGCCTGAATCGCGGAGGGATCGGTGGTGATGTAACCGTTGGCGCCATGAGTGGACGAAGTCTGCCTCACCGGCACGGGTCCCCCGATGGGAAGGAAGGCCGGAACGTCTTCTCCGTCCTTTACCGCAAAAGGAAGAAACGGTCCGGAAGCATGCAGGGTCCGGTCGAGCACGGCAGGCTTTTCGACGCTCGCCATATCGATGGTCTCCCGCGTCATGCCGATTTCTTTATTCGAGGCGAGAAAGACGGGGCAGCGGAACCGTTCCGCCAGGTTGAAGGCATGGACGGTCAAGGTGAAGCAATCGCGCACGTCAACCGGAGCGAGCACGATGACCGGCAGCCCCCCGCTGCAACCCCAGCGCAGGAACTGCACGTCCCCGTCGGCAGCGAGGGTGGCCGCGCCCGTGGAAGGCCCCTGGCGCATGACATCGACGACCACGATGGGAATCTCGCCGGCAATGGCAAAAGAGATGTTCTCACTGTAAAGGCTTATCCCCGGTCCCGAAGTCGCGGTCATGGCTTTCATGCCCGCCATGGACGCTCCCAGGCAGTAACCCATGGCGGCGATTTCATCCTCGCCCTGCAGGACGATGCCCCCGGCTGCCGGAAGCCGTTCGAGCATGGCCGCAAACAGCGTCGTTGCCGGAGTGATCGGGTACGCCGCAAAAAACCGGCACCCCGCATAGAGCGCCCCCATTGCTACGGCCTGATTGCCGTCGATGAAAAGAAGTCCCATTAGTGTTTGGCCTGCCCCGTGAGAATCCGATGGTTCAAAAATCCTTCGCTACCAACCTCTACTTGTTTAGGCTGAGAACTTTCAATTTGGTAGACATAGAAACTAACCGCAGAGCACGCAGAGATCGCAGAGAAACCAAAATATTTCAGTGTAAAATCTCTCTGCGCACTCTGCGTTCTCCGCGGTGAAAAATGAAACATTTCATCCTTAACCGGTATATGTCAAATTGACACCATGGTGATCATCGTGGCGGCTCGAGACCAAACCGAATCCCCTGAGCCAGGGGCAGTTCGCGAGACCAGTTGATCGTCGTGGTCTGGCGGCGCATGTAGGCCTTCCAGGCATCGGAGCCGGATTCGCGGCCGCCGCCGGTGTCCTTTTCTCCCCCGAAGGCGCCGCCGATCTCAGCCCCCGAGGTCCCGACATTCACATTGGCAATCCCGCAATCACTCCCCATGTGGCTGAGGAACATTTCGCTCTCGCGCAAATCATTGGTGAAAATCGCCGAGCTGAGAGCCCCTGAGGCACGCCATTGTGATAGCGAAGGGCCTCTTCGATGTTGTCATAGGAGATCATATACAGAATCGGAGCGAAGGTTTCTTCCTGAACAAGGGCAGTGTCGTGGCGCGCCTCCGCAATGCAGGGAGTGACATAGGTCCCGGCATCGAAGGTCCCGCCGCTGAGAACGTCTCCGCCGTAGAGCACACTGCCGCCCTGCTCCTTGAGGACCCTCAGCGCTTTCTGCATCTTCTCAACCGCATGCCGATCGATGAGCGGCCCCATGAGCACGCCGTCTTCCAACGGATTGCCGATCACCACCTGGCGATATGCTTCTATGAGGCCTTCGCACAGCGGACCGTAGATATCTTTGTGAGCAATCACGCGCCGGATGGTCGTGCAGCGCTGCCCTGCGGTACCGACGGCCCCGAAAAGAATGGCCCGCACTACCAGCCCGAGATCGGCGCTGGGCGTCACGATGACCCCGTTGTTGCCGCCGAGCTCGAGGAGTGATCGCCCAAGGCGTGCGGCCACCACCTGGCCCACATGGCGGCCCATGGCCACGCTGCCCGTTGCCGAGATGAGCGGCAAGCGACGGTCTGATATCAATTGCTCGCCCACATCATGGCGATTACCGATCACAACATTTAGAATCCCTTGGGGAAGCCCATTTTTTTCGAGCACCGGGCCGACGATCTTCGTGATGGCAAGGGCCGTCAGGGGCGCCTTGCTGGAGGGTTTCCAGACCACCGTATCGCCGGCTGCCATGGCGATCATCGCGTTCCACGCCCAGACCGCGACCGGGAAATTGAAGGCGGTGATAACGCCGATGGGGCCGAGCGGGTGCCATTGCTCATACATGCGGTGCTTCGGGCGTTCACTGGGCATGGTCAGGCCATAGAGCATGCGCGAGAGTCCGACGGCGAAATCGCAGATGTCGATCAACTCCTGCACTTCCCCCTCCGCCTCAGATCTGATCTTGCCCACTTCGAGGCTGACCAGAGCTCCCAGTTCCTTCTTGCGGGCACGCATGGCATTGCCAATTTGCCGCACGACCTCCCCGCGCTGCGGCGCCGGCGTCATACGCCATTCGAGGAAAGCTGCGGCCGCTTTTGTGGCTACAATCTCATAGTCAGCAGCGGAAGCCTGCCGCACCTGGCCAAGCACCCGCCCATCGACCGGAGAAACCGATTCCAGGACCTCTCCCTGGCATTCCAGGGTGACCGGGCCGGCAACAGTCCCTGAATTCATATTGGCAAGGCCAAGTTCGGCGATTAACCCTTCCATGAGATCCTCCTTCCGGCGGCTGAGTCTTCCCCACACAGTTTAACCTTGCTTAAAAGACCCGCGCGTTATCAGCACTCCAACGAGATATTGGGGGATGCCCGCACCATCATGTAGGGTGGGCAAAGGCTTTACCTTGCCCACCGAAGCGCCCACACGCCTCAAAGCGGTGGGCAACGCTCCGCTTTTGCCCACCCTACCAGCGAAGTCTCATTGTAGTATCATGTGACCTTTCGCAAAACCTCCTCGAAAATCGAGAGACAGACGTCGATTTCATCGGCGCTGACGGTCAGGGCCGGGCAGAAGCGGATGGAATTGGCGCCGCAGCCAAGGAGCAGCAGACCCTTGCCAAAGGCCTTCTGGATTACCTGGTCGCGCCAGTCTTCGGCGCGCTCTTTGGTCACGCGATCCTTCACCAGTTCAACGCCTACCATCAGCCCCTTGCCGCGGACGTCGCCAATGCATTCGATGGCCTGCTGCATTTCCCGGAGCCCGGCCATCAGTTGTTCGCCGCGGCGCGCGGCGTTATCCATGAGACCGCCTTCCAACAGCTCCATAGTGGTTAGAGCGGCCTGGCAGGAAACGGGGTTGCCGCCAAAGGTTGAGGCGTGCGACCCGGCCTCCCAGTCCATGATGTCCGCCCAGGCCACCATGGCCCCCAGCGGCATACCAGAAGCGACACCCTTGGCCACGGCCAGGATCTCGGGAGCAACACCGAAGTGTTCCATGGCGAACATTTTGCCCGTGCGTCCCATGCCGGACTGCACCTCGTCGGCGACATAGAGGATGCCGTATTTCTGCGCGACCCCGTAGAGCCTTTGATGGAATTCCGGTGGAGGCACGATATAGCCGCCCTCCCCCTGGATCGGCTCGACGAAGATCGCAGCAACCTCCTCGGGGGGGACGGTAGTGCGGAAAAGGGTATCCTCGATCCAGTCCACACAAGCGGTCCCACATGTCGGATAGCAAAGCCGGTAAGGGCATCGGTAACAGTAAGGATAGGGAACGTGAGTAATCCCCGGCACCATGGGACTGTAATGTTTCTTCTGAATGGTCTTGCTGGCGGTCAGAGACAGCGCTCCCATGGTACGGCCATGGAAAGCGCCGAAGAAAGCCAGGTTGAGCTCGCGCCGGGTATGCCAGCGGGCCAGTTTGAAGGCCGCCTCGACCGCTTCGGCGCCGGAGTTGCCGAAATAAACCTTGCGGGCGCCAGGACCGGGAGCCACGCTGGCGAGCTTTTGCGCCAGCATGATCTGGGGAGGGTAATAGAAATCAGTACCGGACATGTGCAGGAGCTGCTCGGCCTGTTCCTTGATGGCCCGCACCACGAGCGGATGGCAGTGTCCCGTAGCGCAGACCGCGATGCCCGCGGTGAAGTCGAGAAAGACGTTGCCGTCCGGATCACGAATCCAGAGCCCTTCGGCTGATTCGGCGACCAGCGGGTAGCTCCGGGTATAGGAAGGGGATACAAATTCGCGGTCAATGGCAATGAGCGCCGCCGCGCGGGGCCCGGAAGGGCGGTCTTGATTTCAGGATACTTCACGATGCTTCTCCCCGGACAGGCAGATGGCTCTAAAGGAAGGCATAGCTGTGTAAAGATATACTCGTTAAAGATGAAAAAGTTCTCTCTTTACCGCGGAGAACGCAGAGTGCGCAGAGAGATTTGCTCTGAAATGATTGGATTCCTCTGCGATCTCAGCGTGCTCTGCGGTTGATTCCTAAGCCCACCGAAATGAAGGTTTTCAGCCTAAACGAGTATCGTTGCCCCGTGGTGTTTCCCTATCGTCTACAAAATATCCTCTTCTCCTTGCCGAATCAACAACCGTGCCCTGAATCTCCTTTTTGAGTGTTTCTTTGAATCATTCAGATACCTGGTTGACTGAGCGCTCGTTTTCTGACATGGTTGCTCCATTCGAATCATTCCCTGATAGTGGTGTCTGATATTGGTTCGACCACCGGGTCGAGCGGCTTCAAAGGCAAGGGAACAGGTTGCGTTTGGATACATGGCAGGCATCAACCCATCACAAGGAGGAGTACCCATGGTAAAGAAAGCGACGTTCATATTCTCGTACTGTTGCTGTGCACCGGTTTGGCTTTGGCGGCCGGGCCAAAGAAAGGAGGGACGCTCGTCTTCGGCCGCAGCAGCGACAGCGTAGGTCTGGATCCGGCCTACGAAACCGACGGCAACTCCTTCATGGTCTGCGACAATATCTACGAAGCCCTGGTCGAGTACGCCGATGAATCCACCGCCATCGAACCGGGGCTGGCGGAATCCTGGGACATCTCGCCGGATGGCAAGACCTACACCTTTCATCTCCGCAAGGGCGTCAAGTTCCATGACGGGACGCCGTTCAATGCTGACGCGGTGGTCTTTTCCCTCGGGCGGATGATGAAGACCAAGAACCTGAAATTCGTCGGTAAGGGCTGGGAAGTTCCCCCGCAGGAGAGGCCGCCCGAATACTGGGTTTCCATGGAAATGGACGATATCGTGGAGAGCATCGAAGCGGTGGATGACAACACCGTGGTGTTCAAGCTCAAGAAGGTCAACGCCCCGTTCCTGGCCAACCTGGGCATGGACTTTGCCGACATCATCAGCCCCACGGCGTTTGTGAAGAACCCCAAAGAATTTGTGCGCAACCCCGTCGGCACGGGTCCGTTCAAATTTGTCAAATGGATCAAGGACGACCAAATTGTGCTCGACAAGAACCCGGACTACTGGAACAAGGCGGCCGGCCCCTACCTGGACAAAGTGGTCTTTCGCTCCATCCCGGAGAACTCGGTGCGCTTCCTCGAACTGAAGACCGGGAGCATCCATATCTGCGTGTTTCCCAATGCGGCGGATATTCCGCTGGCCAAGCAGGACCCGAATCTGAAGATCATTTCCCAGCCCGGCATGAACATCGGTTACTTGGGTTACAACCTTACCAAACCCCTCTGGCAAAACGTTCATCTGCGCCGGGCCATCGTTCACGCCATCAACCGCAAGGCCATTGTGGACAACATTTACCAGGGCATGGGGACGGTGGCAAAGAACCCGATTCCACCCACCATGTGGAGTTACAACGACAGCATCCAGGATTTCCCCTTCGACCCCGAACTGGCCAAGAAGGAACTGCAGGAAGCGGGATTTGCCGAAGGCAAGGGCCTGCCGGAGATCACCCTTTGGTCCATGCCGGTTGCCAGGCCGTATAACCCCGAAGGCCTGAAGGTGGGCATTGCGATGATTTCCGACCTGGCCAAGGTGGGAATCAATGCCCGCATCGTCAGCTACGAATGGGGGACCTATCTCAAGCGGCAGCGGGAACAACCCGAGGACATGGACCTGTTCCAGTTGGGTTGGACCGGAGACAACGGCGACCCGGACAACTTCCTCGCCGTGCTCTTCGATGGCCTTGCCTCACCGGCCGTCAGGACCCAGTGGAAGAATGAGGAATACCACAAACTGATGATGGCGGGACGAGAGACGATCGATCAGGGCAAGCGTACCGAGATCTACCAAAAGGCCCAACAGATGATCCACGATGAGGTGCCGGTGATCTGTGTCGCCCATTCTACGGTCATCGCCCCGGTCCAGAAGAAGGTCATGGATTTCAAGCTCCATCCGACGAGTTCCATGCGCCTGAAGAATGTGTGGCTGGAGTAACCGGCCTCGAGCTGACGCGGGGAGGGGGAGAGGGGGAGACACGGCATATGCGTCAAGCTAAGGTTTAACCGAGATGGAGTCATGCCTGCGACTGGTTGCCAGGCGGATGATGAATGCCCTGAAGGGGCTTCATAAAATAGCCCAGGGTCAGCAACCGCGCCACCCTGGGAGGGGAAGTCCAATCCCCTTTTCCCTTACCCTGAAAGGGTTAGATAAATCGTTGTGTCCATATGTTTTATGTAACCCCTTCAGGGTAGAAATTCGTGTTGTGCTTGGCTTGGCGCCCCAGGGTGGCGCTATCGCTGACCCTGGGCTAATCTATCGAGCCCCTTCAGGGCAAAAAAAGAGACGCGGTGATGGAGAGCGGGGGGCGTACTGGATTCCCGCCAAAGACACGCGGGGACAATGGTCACTTAATTCTGTGGTGCTGTACTTAGCAGGAACCTGCTGCGGAAGCTCCATTTTCACTAATCTCCCGGTTAGAATGTCACCAGGTCTCCGCATCCCGTCACCGTGTCTCCCCATCTCCCCTCTCCCTTCCCTTGTCTCCGCTTCTCCGCGTCTCCATATCCTGACAAAGGGGTCGCCCATGTTGGCGTATATCATCAGACGCATCTTGATCCTGATCCCGACCCTGCTCGGGGTGTCGGTCATTGTTTTTCTGATGCTCCACATCACTCCCGGAGACCCGGCAGAATTGTTGTTGGGCGAACGGTCGACCGTCGAGAGCCTGCGGGCCATGCGTGAGCACCTCGGCCTCGATAAACCGCTTTACGTTCAGTACGGAATGTTTCTCGAACGTCTGCTCCAGGGGGACCTGGGGGAAACCATCTGGACCCGCCAGAAGGTCTGGACCGAGGTCAAACAGCGCTTTCCCGCCACCATCGAACTTTCCGTCGCCGCGATGATGATCAGCTGTTTGTTCGGTATGATTTTCGGCATTGTTTCGGCGACCAAACAATACTCCATTTTCGATTATGTCAGCATGCTGGGCGCTCTGATCGGGGTCAGCATGCCCATTTTCTGGCTCGGCCTGGTGCTGATGCTGATCTTTTCCTTGCACCTCGGTTGGCTTCCCGTCTCCGGGAGATTGACGATCGGGGTTGATCTCGATACCATCACCAACTTCTATTTTCTGGATGCCATCCTGACCCGCAACTGGGTGGCATTACGGGATGCCCTCCGGCACATCATTCTGCCCGCTGTCACCCTGAGCACTATTCCCATGGCGATTGTCGCGCGCATGACCCGGTCCAGCATGCTGGACGTGCTGCGTCAGGATTACATCAAAACCGCCAAGGCCAAAGGCTTATCCCAGAGCATGGTAATCTTCAAGCACGCCTTGCGGAACGCCCTCATTCCCGTGGTCACCACCATCGGCCTCCAGTTCGGCATTCTGCTCGGCGGCGCCATCCTTACCGAAACCATTTTCGCCTGGCCCGGGGTGGGCAAATGGATGTACGACGCCGTCAGCCAGCGGGACTACATGGTGATTCAAGGCGGTACGCTTTTCATTGCTGCGATCTTTGTGGTGATCAACCTCGTGGTGGATGTTCTCTATGCGGTCATTAACCCGAGAATAAGCGTCAAGTAGGTGGTTGATGGTTGGTGGTTGATGGTTGATGGTTGATAGTTGATGGTTGATGGTTGATGGGGGATTTCGGATATTCGATGTCGGAATGCAAAACCGTTTGACCAATTCGTGTGTCTTCGTTGATCTTCGTGTGACTTCGTGGACGCTTTTTGCCAATGGCGGATGGCGAACCGGTCCACGTGAAGTGAGTAGTGGTTTATGACAGCAACAATGAGGCAGCTCAAACCCGGCAGGGACCCCGAAGACCGGCATCCGTTCTTCGAGCAGCTCGATCAGTTGCTGCGGAACAGGACCGCCGTCGGCGGCCTGATCATCATCATAATCTTTCTGATATGCGCTCTTTTTGCCCCCGCCCTGAGCCCGCACAATCCCGTGGATGCCTCGCTTTATGACCAGTTGAAGCCGCCTGTCTGGGATGAGGCCGGGACGTGGCAGCACCTCTTCGGGACCGACGATCTCGGCCGGGACATTCTCTCGCGCATCATCTACGGTGCCCGGGTGTCGCTGACGGTGGCGGTGGTGAGTGTCGGGATCGCTTTTGTGCTCGGCTCCGTCATGGGATGCCTTGCCGGTTTCTACAAAGGACTCTGTGACAACCTCATCATGCGTGCCATGGACCTCATCCTGGCTTTTCCCAGCATCCTCCTGGCCATCGTGACAGTGGCCTACCTTGGCCCGAGTCTCAGGAATGCCATGATCGCCATCGGCATCATCTACGTTCCGCGCTTTGCCCGCATTGTGCGCGCCTCGGTCCTCGAAGAGAGCGAAAAGGACTACGTGGCTGCCGCGCGCGCCATCGGCAGCGGTGATTTTCGCCTCGTTTTCGGCGAAATCTTTCCCAATTGCCTCGGGCCCCTGATCGTGCAGACCACCCTCAGTTTCGCCTCGGCGATTCTCGATGCCGCGGCGCTCAGTTTTCTGGGCCTTGGCGCCCAGCCCCCAACCCCGGAATGGGGGGCCATGATTGCCATGGGTCGTTCGCATATCTTCCGGGCCTGGTGGGTTATGACCATACCGGGTTTGGCGATCCTCTTTGCGGTCCTGGGATTCAACCTGTTCGGCGACGGCCTGCGTGACGTGCTGGATCCCAGGTTGCGAGACTAAGGAACTGTCCCAAAATTAATGTCGGGAAAAGTTTTGGAAAGCGGGCTCCCGGAAAAGCGAATGCTGAATAACGAACAAGGAATTCCGAATGATGAAGTGTCCTGCCCTCCTTCGACATTCTGCGGTTCGATATTCGATATTCAATATTCGGTTGCGGTTATGGTGTGAGGTCCAATCCCACCTGAATCCGCAGCACTTGATTTTGGACGGTTAATAAGCGAGAGAGACGGTTTTTATGACGCCTTCGGAGCATCTCCTCGAAATCAGCGGGCTGCGCACTTATTTCTATGTGCGGCGCCACGTGGCGAGGGCCGTCGACGATGTCAGCCTGACCCTCGAGGCCGGCGAAACCCTTGGGCTGGTAGGCGAATCCGGCTGCGGCAAGAGCGTGACGGCCCATTCCATCATCCGGCTCATTCCCGAGCCGCCGGGGAAGATCGTCAGTGGTAAGATCTTTTTGAAAGACATCAATTTGCTGGAGCTGCCCGAGTCCCGCATGCGAAGCATCCGCGGGAACCGGATTTCCATGATTTTCCAGGAACCCATGACGTCGCTCAATCCCGTCTATCCGGTGGGGGACCAGGTGAGTGAAGTCATCAAAATCCATGAAAAGCTTTCGCGAGCGCAAGCCCGCGAACGGGTGATCGAGGCCTTTCGAGTGGTAGGAATTCCGGTTCCCGAACAGCGCATTCGGGAATACCCGCATCAGATGAGCGGCGGGATGCGCCAGCGGGTGATGATCGCCATGGCCCTGGCCTGCAACCCGGAATTGATGATTGCGGATGAACCGACCACGGCCCTCGATGTAACCATCCAGGCGCAGATCCTGGACCTCATGAATAAACTCAAGCGCGAGACCGGCGCCGCCATCCTCTTCATCACCCACGATCTTGGCGTGATTGCGGAAATGGCCCAATCCGTGGCGGTCATGTACGCGGGAAAGATCGTGGAATACGCCGATGTCAGGACGCTCTTCGGGAATCCGAAACACCCTTACACCGTCGGCCTCATGCAATCCATCCCGGTGCTCGGAAGGGGAAGCCCGTCACAGCGGCTGGCGGCCATTTCCGGGGTGGTCCCGTCACTCTTTAACCTGCCTCCCGGGTGCCCCTTCAACGACCGTTGTCCGGATGTTTTTTCCGACTGCCACGAGGTGGAGCCGGAAATGTATTCGATCACTGAACACCACACGGCACGGTGTCTGAAATATGCGTGATCCAGAGCAGGCTAAAATTCTCCTCCGGGTGGAAAACCTCGTCAAATATTATCCCATACGAGGCGGAGTGCTGCTCGGCGAGATCGCTTCCGTGAAGGCGGTTGACGGTGTTTCCCTCACCATCAGGGAAGGCGAAACGCTGGGCCTTGTGGGTGAGTCAGGGTGCGGGAAAACCACTCTCGGGAAAGCGATCCTCAGGCTCGAAGAACCGGATGGGGGAGAGATTTTCTTCGAGGAAGAAAACATCTTGGACTCGAATAAGAAACAGATGCGCGCCCTCCGCGCAAAAATGCAGATCATCTTTCAGGACCCATTCTCCTCCCTCAATCCGAGAAAGACGGTCGCCCACATTGTCGGGGCGCCGCTTCTGGTCCATCACCGGATGGGGCGAAGCGAGAGGGAACAGCGGGTCCTCGAACTGCTGCGCATCGTGGGGTTAAGGCAGGAACACATGCGCCGCTACCCGCACCAGTTTTCCGGCGGCCAGCGCCAGCGGATCGGCATCGCCCGCGCCCTGGCCCTACAGCCGAAGCTCATCGTCTGCGACGAACCGGTATCGGCCCTGGATGTTTCCATTCAGGCCCAGGTCCTTAATCTGCTCAAAGACCTTCAGGAACAATTCGGGCTCACCTACCTTTTCATCTCCCACGACCTCAGTGTCGTCTGGCATGTGAGCGACCGGCTGGCGGTGATGTACCTGGGAAAAATAGTGGAGCTGGCCGACAGCAGGAGGCTCTGCTCGAATCCGCTGCATCCTTACACGCAGGCACTCCTTTCGGCATGTCCCCTGCCCGATCCCGACGCCAAACGCACACGCATCATCCTGAAAGGTGATGTTCCGAGCCCCATCGATCCGCCCCCGGGATGCCGCTTTCACACCCGCTGCCTCTATGCTCAGCCAATTTGCAGCCAAACCGAACCCGAACTCAGAGAGGTGGAAGCCGGCCATTTTACCGCCTGCTTCTTTGCCGGGATCGTCGGGACCAAGTCCCTCTACGTTCCCGTGACGGGCATCTGAACCGGCACAACACCGGCAGAAACCTGGGTTCTTTCAGTCCGGAGCCTTGCGGATGAGTCCGGTCAACCTGTGGACTAATGCGTTAGGCCATGTCCAAATATAACCAGCTCTCCTTTCGATCCGTTTTCAAACCACGGAACACACTGAACACACTGAAAAATCGCTTCTGGTGCTTGGCGTCTCTCTTATGCTTGCTCCGTGTATTCCGTGTATTCCGTGGTGAAAGATTGATGAGTTATTTTTGGACAACCTTCTAATTTGCCACGATTTGGAGGTGAATGGTAATGGGATCGAAGACCAGGTGCATCCCCAGGTACTCGAAGAAGCGGCTCGATCCGTAGAGGACATTCCACCGGGTGCGATCGATATCAAAGTGAGCCTCGGCAGCAATCCTCCCCTCCGCCAGGTTGCTTACGGTCGCCGGAAAGCGGATGTCTCGCTCGACCCCACACAACTCGAAGGCGCCTTCCACCTCGTAGTTGGGGGAACCGAGATAGGGCTCGGCGGCCGGCGTAGCGCCTTTGATGGTAAATTTTGCAGCCGGGAACCGCTTTACAAAGAAAAAGTCGTCTGATTCCAGATGCGCAATCAGGACCGGCTGGAGTTCGTCGCCCTCGAGGTCGATGTTCTTGATCGAACGCATATCGACTTCCACAACGCCACTCAGGTTTCCTCGACGGATGCTGAGCTCACCGCCGGCAAGCCGCACCGTCCCATGATGCATCTTGTTGGCGTTGCGCCCAATCCAGGCAAGAAGGCTTGCGTCCGGGTCCACTTTGTAGCTCCTGTCGACCAGGCTCAGGCGCGTTCCCGGATCGCTTACCGCCGCCGGCTCTTCCCCTTCGAGCGGCAGCCCCTCCTCCCGCCATGCGAGCACTCCCCCCGCGAGGGCAAAAACCGACCGGTAGCCGAGTCGCACCAGCTTTGTCGCGGCGGTCGCAGCATCCAGCGAGAGCTGACTGGAACCATAGACGACGATGACACGTTCCCGCTCGGCACCGAGCGCCGCCACCTGATCAGGAAAGGTCACCTCGTAGACACAGGCGTTCCTCGCACCTGGTATCTTCCTCTCATGGAAGACCTCATTGGGCAGGACATCGATGACGAGAACATCCCTCCGCTCCTCAAGCCATTGACTGAGCTCCCGGGGGGTGATGGTCTTGTAACCTGACTCTTTTGCCATTTCAGTTCTCCTCCTTTCGTGCGCTTCGCGCTCTTCAGGCTGCCCTACTGACCTGGCAGCTTGAGCAAACCCGAGAGCATTGCACCCATGGTAATGAGCACTCCGGTCAGACTGATACCCCACGCAAAAGACCCTGCCTGTCCAAACATGCCGATTATCGCCGGCGTCGCTCCTGCGCCCATCAGGTAAGCGAAGGGAATGGTGAAGGAGATGATCAGATTGCGACTGCCCGCCAGCCCGATGGAAGACAGGGCGGCCAGTGCCGCCGGGAAGAAGCAGACCGCGAGCATCGCCTGGAGGAAGACAATAAAGACCGTCCACTCCCCTGGCGCCAAGCCCAGCAGCAGGGTCATGATTCCCGTAGACGCCAGGAAGCAGGCCATGGTTCTCTTGGCGCCCACGCGGTCCGCCACCCAGCCGCTCACCAGCGCCATCCCGAGCGTAGGAAGCCTCGAAAGAGCAACGATGGTGTTGGCATGATCCGGCTCCATACCGCGCTCCGACACCAAAAAGAGGGGAAGCATGGAGTACACCCCAGTTGTGGAGCCTATGCCGAGACCGAAAAGCACCAGCATCATCCAGAAGAACGGCTGCTGGCAGAGCTTGTGGAGAAACCCGAAGGCCGGAGCCTCGCCCGCGAATTCACCCCCGCGACCGAAGCGGGCGAAAGCGGCGCCAAGCAGCAGCGAGGCCATCCCTGCGAGGGCGAGCACGCCACGCCAGGAGGTCCATCCCAAAAGCATTTCCGAAAGTAGAGGCGCGGACGCAAAGGCCAGATTCGGCGCCAGCTCGTGGACGGCAATCGCTTTCCCCCAATGCTGGGAACGAAACAATGACGTAATCGTCGCCATGCCGGAAGGGAAGTAAAGCCCTGCCGCCATGCCCATGACGAGGATGCCAAGGCGAACACCCCCCAGGCCGGGGCTGTATGCTGTCGCCAGGAGTGCCAGGCCCACCGCCGCGGAAGACACGACAATGGTATACTTGTGCTTCAGGCGTGAAGAGACATATCCCGAAGCCATGAGAGCAATGAAATAACCCACGGAAATGAGGAGAAAAAGGATGCCGGCCTGACCATGATCCAGCTTCAGATCCCCCTCGATGACCGGCATCAGCGGACTCAAAATGATCCTGGCGAGGAAGTTCACAAAGAAAATTGCTGCCAAAAATAGGAGCGGTCCGATCATAGTCCCTCTATTCTGCCTCAGTTTCAGCCCCAGCCAGGATAACACGGTCCGGCAATCGTTCACAACCCGCGAACCGAATCTCAGAGGGTGTCCAAAAAGACCTAACAAGCGCCTTGTTTGAATAGTGTCCTTTCTGTAAGCTATATCTCGCCTGTTTGCATGGGAGTACCGCCAGGCATAAACACGATTCCCTAAAATATGGAAATGAACTGAGAGAGGCAAGCCATGAAGCACTTTTTTCGAGCCACAGGAATCATCCCGATCCTGCTCGCGGCTATGTTCATGCCATCAGCCCATGCCGAGCAGCCGGTGCCGGTGACCGTGAGCATCCTGCCGCAGAAGTATTTTGTCGAAAAGATCGGCGGCCAACTGGTGGCGGTCACGGTCATGGTTGAACCCGGGGCCGAACCGCATGTGTATGATCCGAAACCGCAGCACATGGCATCCCTGGCCAAATCGAAACTCTACTTTGCGGCGGGAGTTCCTTTCGAGGATGCCTGGCTGAAGAAATTTGCTGCGGTCAATCCGAACATGCAGATTGTTCACACCGAAACCGGCATTGCGAAGCTGCCCATGCAAGTTCATGAGGAACCCTCCGGGACTCCTCTCCAGCAGCAGACGCCGCCCGCTGAAGAACATCAGCACGGCGTACTCGACCCGCACATTTGGCTCTCTCCCCCGCTGGTGATGATCCAGGCCCGCACCATGCTCGATGCCTTCCTCAAGGTCGATCCGGCGCATAAGGAAGGGTATGAGACGAACTACCGAAAATTCATGGAAGAGGTCGTTGCGCTCGACGTCGACCTGGTCAATCTCTTCGGCGAGGTTGCAGGCAATAAGGAATTTATGGTCTTTCATCCCGCCTGGGGCTATTTTGCCGAAGCCTATGGGTTGCTGCAAACTCCCGTCGAGGTTGAGGGCAAGGAACCCAAGGCGGCTGAACTCAAACGCTTGATTGAACACGCCCGCGAGCGAGGCATCAAAGTCATTTTCGTGCAGCCTCAATTTTCATCCACCAGTGCCCGGGTCATCGCGGAAGCAATCGGCGGCCGGATCATCCCCGCCGACCCCATGGCCTACGATTGGGCAAAGAACCTTCGGGAAGTCGCGGAAAAGTTCAAGGCTGCCCTGAAGTAAGAGGTCGCCCCAAAAGGTTGAAAAAGCGCCGTTGGAGTGATGCCCGCCAACCGCCGTGACGCATGAAACAATCCGAGATCGTCATTCCCGCATGCTTTACTGTGAATCCAGGCGTCTTTTGATCCATGGTCCCCCGCCAGAAGCATGCGCGGGTGACGACCCGAGGTTCTTTTTAGGCATACTCTCAGGAGTCCGTTGATGCCGAAAACAATGATCGAGGCCTTCACCACAAACTTCCTGGGCAACTCTCCCGACTGGTACAAGTTCACCATTTTCGGGTTTCTCGTCGTGTAAGGTAGGCTGGGAAACTCCTGATTTCCCCACAGAGTAACGCGTTGCCATTCTTCCCGAAGGCATTGATCTCTTTGAACTCAAGCGTTTCCTGACAAAGAGCTGCGCATTCTCTTCTTCGCTTGACAGCATCGTTCATTTGCTTAGACTAAGAACACAGCAATGGGTCTGGAGAGCGTTCTCGTTTCCAGAGGTTTCAATGATAGTCGGGCCGCTATCACGGTTTAATCGTGAGCAGTGGCTTTTCTGTTTGGGTCGGAGGTCTGGGAAGGATGGCAACGAGGAAGCGAACGCGAGGGAACAACTATCCTCTGGAGAATCTGTTTGGGCACATCTTGAGCCCCTTCGAACGCTTTTTGCAGCGTACCACCTCGGGCGGCATCATCTTGATGGGCACCACGGTAGTGGCTCTGGTCCTGGCCAATTCAATGTGGGGCGAGTATGTCCGGCATCTTTGGGAGCAACCACTGCATATCGGTATTGGCGCCTGGCAGCTGAAGCTCAGTCTGCATTCCTGGATCAACGAAGGCCTGATGACGCTTTTCTTCTTGCTGGTTGGACTGGAGCTCAAACGTGAAATCCTGGTCGGGGAACTGGCTTCTTTTCGGGACGCGTTGCTTCCTGTGGTAGCCGCCATAGGCGGTATGCTCGTGCCCGCCCTCATCTATTACGTTCTGAATCCAGACGGGCCGACAGCGCGGGGTTGGGGGATTCCCACAGCCACGGACATCGCTTTCTCCGTAGGCATTCTGGTTCTGCTCGCGTGGCGCATCCCTGCCAACCTGATCATCTTTCTTACTGCTCTCGCCATCGTTGATGACCTTGGTGCCGTGCTGATTATCGCCATTTTTTACACTCATGATCTCAATCTGATGGCATTAGGCGCTGCGGCCGGCGTTTTCGTTCTGCTCATCATCCTCAATCAAGGCGGCATCCGCCATCCTCTTCCCTATGTGCTACTGGGAATCGTGCTTTGGGTCACTCTCTTGAAATCCGGAATCCATGCCACCGTATCGGGGGTGTTGCTCGCTTTCACTATTCCGGCACGGCCGGCATTCACACTTCAACACTTTGAGCAGCGTCTGATCCAATTGCAGAGTGCACTTCATTCTGAGGTCGCAGGTCCGGATGTATGTAAGCACGCTTTAGGGTGTCCGGATATGGCAACCATAGCGGAAAATCTGGAAAGCGCTGCAAGAGCAGTCCAATCGCCCCAACAGCACATGGAACATGCTCTAAGCCCATGGGTCACATTTCTGGTCATCCCGCTCTTCGCTCTGAGCAATGCCGCGATCGACTTCCATGAGATCGAACTGGGGCAGACTTTGAGCCACCCTGTCACCATGGGCGTTATGCTCGGACTGGTGTTGGGAAAGTTCATCGGAATCTCCTGCTTCAGCTGGCTTGCTGTAAGGTTAAGAATTGTCAGGTTGGCAGCCGGGGTCGGTTGGTGGCATCTTCTGGGAGCGGCATGGCTGGCAGGTATCGGTTTCACCATGTCCCTTTTCATCAGCCAACTGGCCTTTGAGGACCCTGTTCTTGTGGAGCAAGCGAAGGTCGGGATTCTGTTTGCCTCCCTGCTTGCTGCGGCAATTGGTTTCACCTGGCTTCTTGCGGCAAAATCCCCGGCGAGAGATGAAGCGTGTCGGCCAGGCGATGAGCAGTCAAGACACTGATGACCTATCCGTAAGCAGGCTTATGTTTGAGCGAGCCTTTCGCTTGATTGAAATTTCGGGGTGTCGCGATTCAAGCTTTTCGGCTACGGGTTTGAACTGTCGGGATCGGTGCTTCGCGTCCTGGAAGCACAGGCGGCGGAGGATGATCGCCGGAGAACCGGCGCGCGAAAGCACGACTCCTCAGCCAGGGCACGGTAGGCCATGATCCTCATGGTCAGCCTGGCCTTTCACCTCGCCGAGGTGGGCCTTATCGGCCTGATGATCATTGTCCTCTTGACCGCACTGAACGGCATCGTCGACGAACACCGCACCGGCCGGGCCTTCGAGGAAGCCCTGCCCTTTACCGCACTGCTCGTCGGCTTTTTGGTGGTGGTCGCGGTGATCCACGATCAGCAACTGTTTGCGCCCGTCATCAATTTTGTCCTGTCCCTCCAGGGAAGGGCCCAGCTGGTGGCCTACTATCTCGCCAATGGTATTCTTTCCCTGATCAGTGACAAGGTCTTTGTGGCGACGGTCTACGTCACGGAAACGGCCAAGGCCTTTGCCGACGGACGCCTCTCGAGGGAGCAATTCGATTTGCTTGCGGTAACCATCAACACCGGAACGAACATCCCCAGCGTCGGCACCCCGAACGGCCAGGCGGCGTTCCTCTTCCTCCTCACCTCCTCGCTGGCACCGCTCATCCGCCTTTCCTACGGCGAAATAGTCAAGCTGGCACTCCCCTACACCATCACCATGACCCTCGCGGGTCTCCTGGCCACACTGTTTTTGCTCTGACTCCAGGTGTGGACAAGTCCATGGAGAGGAGGGGAAGGCCGGGATGATTTTATCTTGAAAATTCAGATTGACTCTCCGAGTTTTCAATCTACAATGGTCCCATGATTGATCGACCGTTCTATCTCAAACAATTGGCAACGGCGGTTCGACGCTCTCCTGTCACCGCTTTGCTGGGACCTCGGCAGTGTGGAAAGACCACGCTTGCGCGGCAGTTTGCCCAGGAGCGCAGGACCACCTATTTCGATCTGGAATCGCAGCCCGACCGACAGCGCCTGGAAAATCCGGAACTGATGTTGGGAAGGCTTGAAGGCCTTGCCGTTCTTGATGAGATTCAGGAGATGCCAGAGCTCTTCAAAGCCCTGCGGGTGCTGGTTGACCGGCCGACGAGCCAGGTTCGCTTTATCGTGCTGGGCAGCGCCTCCCCTCAAATTGTCAAGGGCGTCTCGGAGACCCTTGCCGGACGAGTGGAATTCGTTGAACTTTCTGGTTTCGATCTCCAGGAGACGGGGACCGAATCCATTGAGGAACTGTGGCTGAGGGGCGGGTTTCCGCGCGCTTTTCTCGCAGCCTCAGATGACGACAGCATGGCATGGCGGGAGGGCTTCGTGCGCACCTTCCTGGAGCGTGACCTCCCGCAATTGGGCATTTCGATTCCAGCGGCAGCCATGCGCCGCTTCTGGACCATGCTTGCCCACTTCCACGGACAGACCTGGAATGCCTCGGAATTGGCTCGATCAATGGGCCTTACCGACAAAACCGTACGTTCCTACCTGGATATTCTCACCGGCACGTTCATGGTCCGCCAACTCCAGCCGTGGCATGAAAACATCAGCAAACGCCAGGTCAAAGCACCCAAGATTTATCTCCGGGACTCGGGACTGCTGCACACCCTCCTGAGCCTTCCCGATCGCCACAGCCTCCTGGGGCATCCTCGTCTTGGCGCTTCCTGGGAGGGTTTCGCCCTGGAGCAAACTCTGCGTGTCTTGAAGCCAGCCGACGCATACTTTTGGGCCACTCACAGCGTCGCCGAACTCGACCTTTTCTTCCTCCACCGCGGCCGACGCCTCGGAATCGATTTCAAATTCAGTGAAGCTCCCAAGGTGACCAAATCGTTGTACAGCACCCTGGATGCGCTGCAACTCGACCATCTTTGGATCATCTACCCCGGCGCCAACGATTATCCCGTTCACGAACGCGTCACGGTCTATCCCCTGAAGCATTTAGGTGAGTTGTCGGAGGCACTGGAGGCCAGGGGTGGCCAACAGGCGTGCGCAGCGTGAAGCTGCCCAGTGGTTTGCTCCCGAAAGTCGATCTCCGGGGTTCTCTTGGGCTTGGTCATTCAGCTCAGCACCCACTCACCATCACGACGGATGGCCTCATACATGGCATCCGGAGCGAGGTCAATCTCCCCCTGCCACGAGACGAAGCCGTCTGTAACCCGCAACTGGCTGAATACGGACGGGTCTTTCAGTCGCTCGAAAACACCGAACAGGTGTGACGGGAGCATCTTCACCCTCCCCCTGACCCCATCGGCAAAGGTTACGATGAATTCGAGATGATCGATCACCTCTGCGGACATTACGTCCCAATGCATTGCTGCCTCCTGCCTACTTCAACGGTTCGATTTTTTTCGGTTGCTGGTGCTGACGGCACAATTCCCAATTATCCATCAAGTCCTTCTGGTGTAATTAGCCCAGTCCAGCACCAACTCCTGCGCTCGCCGGGGGAGCTTGCCTCCTGTGATTTCCAACTGGCGGAAGGCGCAGTGGCAGGTGCTGCAGGCGTGTGTCGTTTTTTTTTTTTTTTTTTTTTTTTTTTTTTTTTTTTTTTTTTTTTTTTTTTTTTTTTTTTTTTTTTTTTTTTTTTTTCTTGCATTATGCCTGACTTAATCCGCTTTGAAAAAAAGCGTGCCATACCTCGCGGGCACGACCGACGAGCGACCCGGATGCTTTAGCCATGGCTGAGATAGACACCTTGCCTGTCATCATGGGTTTTGCTCCCCCTACGCGAATACGGCTTTTATGAAGTCGTTCCACGCGGCGGTAAGGAGTTCGGCGGCCTGTTTCCGTTTCGAGGCGGCTGCTTCGCGTCCTTTCTTCACAAGCCGCACTATCGCAACTTGTGTCGCTATGTCCTCAGGCAGAGGTACCTGCCAGGTTGACTTCCTTGCTGTTGATAGACGCAAGGTTGGTTGTGCGCTTCGCCTTCGAGCGGAAATACGCTTGGCCGGACGGCGAGTTGATGTACGCGAGGATGAATTCGGGGATTGCACGCCGCTGGTCAATGCGGACACGGAGCACGTGGTTCTGGTGAACGCAGTCGGCAATTTCATTTCTCCAGATGGCCCCCCGGCCAACGAGGTCAGCGCTGTTGCCCTCACAAAGCAAGATATCGCCGTCCTCCAATCGGTATTTGGGCATTGTCCGTATCGGGCACGTCGATCATCTTGATCTCACGCAGGTCGAGATGACCGCGCTGGACGTTGGCAACACGAAGATAGGGTCGTGCGTGTTTGTCGGGTCGGTTAGTCGGACATTTTTGAAGCCCGTAGGATACGGTTGCGATGTCGCCAAGTTGCACGCTCTCGAATCTGGATTCCGGCGGGGTATCACCGAGCAATGCGGCCTGTAGAATCCCTGCATGACTCCAGCGTTCGATGTCCCGGAAGCGGGCGATCTGAAACGGGCGTTTGGGGAGATCCGGCGGGGGCGTCAAACCAAGAGCGGCTTCAAACTCCCGCTGTGCGTCGCGTTCGATCTGCTGAGCTTGCGCTTCGAGTTCGGCAGCTTTGTCCAGAGCCTTCTGGTAGGCGGTGACCAACCGGCGTTGGTCTTGTAGTTCGGAAAGCGGGACTTCGATTCCTCGAAGTCGGGGAGTTTCGCTTCCTGCGTCCTCGTGCCCTGATTGTTTTCGGGAAAGACATTTTGAAAAGGGAGTCCGCAGTAGCAAGCGGAAGTACCGGTAGTACCTTGTTTCTGTCCGGTTCATGGACCGGGTATTCGTGGTCACAGCAACGTTAGGGAATCCTTTGGAGGAGACCGTGGCCCATTCGGGAGTCAATTTTCGAGAAGACGAGATCGCCGGGATAACCCACAACATCGGCACGAGTACTCCCGTCCCTCTTTGAGTAGTCGTTTGCTGAACGAACCGTCAAAATGAATGGTTATGGGCTCCACCTCAGCCAAGCGTCTTGACTTATCAACCGGTTCAACGCGGCGTGAAAGAAATCACAAATGGGCAGCGGAACAGATTGACAGTGGGCAATGAGACTGACGCGAATCCAGTTGCCGTCCAACTCCTTCCATCATCTTATCTGGCAGATCATGCGCCCAACTCCGGCGTCTGGTCGGCTTGGCTCCAGCCTGAAACCAGGCGGCGAACTTGCGGTAGGCGGCGAGCACGTCGGGGAGTTGGTTGGGGCCTCGGCGCCGGTCGAGGTGATGCCAACGGTATCCGGGGCGGCGGTGAAAACGGGGTAGTCGAAGGTTTCGCGCACTTGCTGCCAAAGGGCCGCGTTTTGGGCGGCGTCGACCTTGCGCAGCGGCCCGGAGTTCGCGCATAACGCGTCGGCTTTCTTGCCGGCTTCCTCGGTCCACGCTTCTTCGAACCGTTTTCTTAGTTCCCGAACGCGCTTCTTGTCGGACGCCTCGCCAGTCCATCGGGGTTTGCCGACCGTTGTCACGCCCACTCCCCGAGGATACGGCGGCGGCTCCGCCTGTTTCCAGCTCCGGCAGTTGGCGGCGCACCCCGATGGCCTCGAGTTTCGGGAGGATTGCGGCAAGTTCGGCTGAGTCTGCCGACGCGATGCGGGGGCCGTATTCGGCGCAGAGCCGGAGCGCGCTCCGCGTTGAAAGCCCGTCGTGTTTCGCGTGCGCCTTGGCCAGGCCTCCTCCCAGTGCCGCATCGGCTTCCGTGAACCTTCGGAGGAAGACCAGCGAGGCCTTACGGTGGCATCGGCCGAGCGGAAGGTCTCTTCCGGCAGGCTGACGACGGCGAGGATTCGCGCCTTGCCCTCGGCCCAGCGGCGCAGCCAGGTAAGCGAAGGATTGTTGAGATTGCCGTCCGGCAGAACGATGCCCATGCGCCCGCCGGGACTCAGCAGCTGGAGGCAGCGCTCGACGAAGACGATTTCCGTGGGGCGGTTGGGCTTGTCCTTTGCCGATCTCGAAACCGTCGAGGATGGTGGTCTTCGCCGTCGGCGAGTTTCAGGGTCCGGTTGTGGCTTTCCTCCCAGGCCTCGCCGTAGTGCTCCGACAGCGTTCAGATAGGCGGCGATCATTGGGGACGCGGGTTTCTTCGCTGCCACCGAACTTCTGGTCCTCGCCGACGTTCGGGCCGAAGGGCGGATTGGTGAGGACGATGTCGAACCGGCCGGGGAAGATGCCGTTAATGTCCACAAGGCCGTCATGATAGTGAATGCCGCCGTGGCCGTCGCCGTGCATGATCATGTTCATCTTGGCGGTGCGGGCGGCTCGCGGTTCGGCGTCGGTGCCGAAGATGCAGTCCTAGGCCAGTCTCCGCACTCGCGACGGCGGGTCGGTCTGCTCCGGGTCGAGTTCGCGGTTGAAGCGGACGAAGGCCTCGTCGATCGGCGCGTTCTTCGTCCTCTTTCAGGTGCTTGGCCTCCGTTGCCGCCCGAAAGGCGTCCTTCTTGGCCTGAACGTCGTCGCTGATCTTGTTGCGGACGTGTTCGAACGCGCGGATCAGAAATCCGCCTGAACCGGCCGCCGGATCGCAGACCAGTTCGCCTTCCTGCGGGTCCAGCAGCTCACCATGAAATCCACGACGGGGCGCGGGGTGAAGAACTGGCCGAGTTCGCCACGGAAGGTGTCGCCGAGGAAGCGTTCGAAGGCGAGGCCTTTGATATCATCGCCGGTTGCCGAGAGGTTGAAGCGCTCGAATTCCTTCACGATGCGGCGGAATGTCTCCTCGGAAACCTCCAATTCGTCACGCCCGGAGAAGATCTCGGAGGTCTCGTAATGTCGCTTGGTCTGGTCGAAGAGCTGTTCATGGACGGGCTTGTCAGTCGGGAGGCGCACGGCGTTGCGTTTGTCGAGATAATCGGTCGTGAAAGTGCCCCATGTGCCGGTGCGCTCGATGTACATCTTGATGAACAGAATCTTGGAGATCGCGTCAAAGGCGCGACCGGGTTCCATCTTGTGGACGTCGCGCAGAATGCTGTGGCACTTGAACAACAGGTCCTGAAACTCCTTGCGGCTGAACGCACGGGTACTGTTCTTGATCGCCTCGATGCGTTTGGCATCCCCCCAGTCTTCGGCGTGGGGCATCTCGTTGATCTGGACAGCTTCGCCAGGGTCTCCGGGAACGAGCTTGAAAATGGCGGTTTGGCGTTGGTTATGGGTGACGAAGAACTCGCAACCGGTGGCACGGGCATAACTCTCGCCCTGGTAGTAATCCCGAAGCTGGATGTTTACGGACTCGGCCTTGCATTCCACAACAATAATGGGGGTCTTACTTCCAGGTGCGCGTATACAACAATGTCAGTGCGGGGGCTTCCCCGGCCATGCTGAGTCTTCCGTTCCTGATCCATCTGTTCGAATGTGTAGCCGTAATGGTCTCTGAAGGTGTCGAATGAACTCCTGGCGGACACGTTCTTCCGGGGTAGCTTTTAACCATTTCTGACGGAGCGGACTGAATATCTCGTTGCCCCGGATCTGGATTTGGTCCGGCTTGGCATAGGGTTGCGGTGTTGGTTTCTTTTTGGCCATACGGCCTCCTTCTATTCGGACTCGAGTTCCTCTAACCGACCGGAATCGGCATAACTATAATGGTCAGGGTCGCCAACAATCACGTGATCAAGCAGGACCATGCCCACCAGTCTGCATGCGCGCAAGAGGTCGCGTGTCGTCTCGTCGTCACCCGCTGAGGGTTCAGGAGTACCCGATGGGTGGTTGTGAACCAGGACGATCGCCGCTGCCGAATGGTGGAGGGCTTCTTCCAGAATGCGACGGACATACACGGTGGCTTGGGTCGGTGTGCCCTCGGTGATGTCCTTCTCGCCAAGGCGCTGGTTCTGCCCGTTCAAGAACAGGGCGATGACGATCTCCTCGACGCTTTCCCGTGAAGCGCGGACGGAAGTGGTTGGCGACAGCCTTCGAGGATTCAAAAGCGGGGGCTGTGAGTTTCCCAGCGACCAAGCGTTTTCCGAGCTCAAACGCAGCCTTGATCTGCGCGACCTTTGCCGGCCCAAGGCCAGGAACCTTGAGCAGGTCATGAATGCGGGCGCGGTCCAGCCCGCGAAGCCCTCGGAAATCCCGTAGAATGGAGAGGGCCGCATCGTAGGCATTTTTTCCTGGTACGCCCTCCTTGAACGTCCCCAATCCGACGCGAAGGATGATGGCGAGCAACTCGGCATCAGTCAGCCGTTCGGGGCCTTCAGCGAGGAGTCGTTCGCGGGGGCGCTCCTTTGTGGGCCAGGTCCTGATCCGTTCAGAACTGACGTAACCTTTCTGAGTCTTTTCTGCAGATGAATGCTTAGCTTTGCTATCATTCTTGGGCAACCGTGTTTTCATTCCGAATGTACCAGCCATAGAAGCATGTCAGGTGTCAGCTCTCGGCGCAGAGTGGAAAAGCCGTAAGAGGTCAACAGGACCGTCTTTTGTGAAACCAATTCTGGCCCTCCAGGGCTTTCAAAAACTCCTGAACCCAACTCTTCAAGATTCTCTCAGCGCAGCTCATGTCGAATTGGTAAGATGGTTCGTCGTCTTCCATGGCAAACGCCAGCTTCAAGGATATGGAAAAATGACAAATCCCGCAATACCTTAATCAGCAGGACACATAAGTACATATTGCCCTGGTAATCTCACCTTGAAACTTCGGATTACTCTCCGAATTTTCAAGGTAAAATCATCCCATGATTGATCGACCGTTCTATCTAAAACAATTGGCAACGGCGGTGCGACGCTCCCCTGTCACTGCTTTGCTGGGACCTCGGCAGTGTGGGAAGACCACGCTTGCGCGGCAGTTTGCCCAGGAGCACAGGACCACCTATTTCGATCTGGAATCGCAGCCCGACCGACAGCGCCTGGAAAATCCTGAACTGATGCTGGGAAGGCTTCAAGGCCTTGCCATCCTTGATGAGATCCAGGAGATGCCCGAGCTCTTCAAAGCTCTGCGAGTGCTGTTGACCGGCCGACGAGCCAGGTTCGCTTCATCGTGCTGGGCAGCGCCTCCCCTCAAATTGTTAAGCGCGTCTCTGAGACCCTTGCCGGACGAGTGGAATTTGTTGAACTTTCTGGTTTCGATCTCCAGGAGACGGGGACCGAATCCCTTGAGGAACTGTGGCTGAGGGGTGGGTTTCCGCGCGCTTTTCTCGCGGCCTCAGATGACGACAGCATGGCATGGCGAGAGGGCTTCGTGCGCACCTTCCTGGAGCGTGACCTCCCGCAATTGGGCATTTCGATTCCAGCGGCAGCCATGCGCCGCTTCTGGACCATGCTTGCCCACTTCCACGGACAGACCTGGAATGCCTCGGGATTGGCTCGGTCAATGGGCCTTACCGACAAAACCGTACGTTCCTACCTGGATATTCTCACCGGCACGTTCATGGTCCGCCAACTCCAGCCGTGGCATGAAAACATCAGCAAACGCCAGGTCAAAGCGCCCAAGATCTACCTGCGGGACTCGGGACTGCTGCACGCGCTCCTGAGCCTTCCTGATCGTCACAGCCTCCTGGGGCATCCTCGTCTTGGCGCTTCCTGGGAGGGTTTTGCCCTGGAGCAAACCCTGCGTGTCCTGAAACCAGCCGAAGCATACTCTTGGGCCACCCACAGCGTCGCCAAGCTCGACCTTTTCTTCCTTCACCGCGGCCGACGCCTCGGAATCGATTTCACATTCAGTGAAGCTCCCAAGGTCACCAAATCGTTGCACCGCACCCTGGAGGCGCTGAAGCTCGACCACCTTTGGCTCATTTACCCCGGCGCCAACGATTATCCCGTTCACGAGCGCATCACGGTCTATCCCCTGAAGCATTTGGGTGGGTTGCTGGAGGCACTGGATGTCAGCGGCGGCGACGGGCAAAAAGGATCCTCTTTCCTCAGATAGTCACCCGATCATACCCCGAGCCGGCCACTCGATTTACGCACCCCGGCGGCAACAACGCCAACTTTCCACTAGCCCGACTTTACCGTGCTAATTCTGTAAGTAGTTGTTAATAAAGGAGAAAGTGCCCATGTTTTGTATGACCTAACTGGTATAGCGATCAAGATCGAGAGTTTGGTAGATTTGCTTTTGTTCCTTAGTCATCGTGCTGAGAGAGGTCTTCATCGTTGGTTTATCCTTCCCATTTTCAGATGGGAAAAACATTGTCATTTCCCGAATCTCGCTGAGTGATTCGATGATTCGTCGGGTCGACAGGTCAATCCCCTTGTGGTGTAGCTCCCGGCGCAAAAGGCTCAACAACATCAGTGCTACCACACAGGTGAACACATGAACGTGGACCTTCTGATCGGTCCAATGATACTGCGGGCGTAGTGCGATGTGGTGTGGATTCTTCATCTCGCGGAAGGCTTCTTCGACATGATACTGCGAGCGATAGGCGCGGACGATTTCGCCATCCGACCATTGGTCATTATCGGTGAACAGGATGGTTTTCCCAAGCAAGGTGGTTTGAAGGTTCTCCCAGGCATCGTTATTGAACTGGCAAATGACGTCCGGCAGGCCGTCTCGCTCTCTAATCTCGACGCTAAAGAGATCTTTCATGTGCCTGGCTTTAAGCCAAGCTTTGACCTTCTTCTCGGTGGCGGCAACGGTGGGTTTTTTGCCTCCACGCAGTTGCCCGGCCCTCCAACTCTCCAGGTGCATGCGCAAATCCCGAAGCCGTTGGCATCGTTTGGCGATCTCCCTCTGAAGTGTTTTGGCTTGGGCGACAAAGAGGTTATCGTTGTACGTGACCACGATGGTGCGCTTCCGGCCGAATACGGTCTTCGTCGTGCGGTACGCGTAGACGGTAGGCAGCCCTTCTTCGGCCAGTGATCGGAGCTCGTCTCTTGAAATCTGGAGAAGATCCGGGTGTTGGGTGGGAACCAGGGAGCCTACGAAATGGTAACTTGAGACGTCGACGGCACGGAGATTGTCCTGAGAGTTGTTGCCTTTGTCGAAGATGAGAGTGACGTCCTCAACGCCTTCTACGAAGCGATTGCAGCGGGCAACCACCGCCTCTGTGAGACCGGCGAAAGTAGGGGCATCGGGCTGGTTTCCGGGATACGTGTGATGGAACAACGGCACATGAAAGTCGGCGGTCACCAAGAGCGCAAGCCCCACGATGCGAAGGGAGCTCCGTCCTTCCTTGCTCTTACCCCGCTGCGCCAGGGTCGATTTGTTGTTGAAGGTGTCGATAAACGTGAAGAAGTTGGTGGCATCGAACAGGAGCCGGCGCACGTCGAGTTGGAACTGTTCCACTACTCGGACCGTCAACTCAGCCTCAATCGCCAAAATGGCCTCGGCCGAAAGCCGGTCCATGTTGTCCCAGTAGCGTTGACTCGTCAGTTGACTGCTTCGGATGTCGATCAGACGGTGGAGTATGGTCTTATCGAACCATTCAGCTATCTGGGCTTTGCTTCGCGGGTCCACACAACGGTTAAGGATAGCCACCAGGAGATAGGTGCCGACCGAAGGACCGTTGCCGCGTTTGGGAACCTGTCGATCAATGAGGACGCTCAGGTTCATGCGTGCTGAGAGATCGTACAAGGCAGCAGTGGCCCCGAGCTCGACCAACAGTCCCTCCCGTTCGGGTTGGGGAAGCGAGATCGCGTGGTTGCGTATAGCCGCAGCCGCGAGGATATCGTCGAGGCGACCAAGATACTTCTGCCAAACGATCTTGGGCTTGCCGTCGACGCGTTGACATTCGCGGGCGTAGTAATAAGTCTGCCCGCGGATAATTTTTTTAGTTAAGCTTGCCATCAATTAGGTCATACATTATGCACCACATCGTGTCAATTACTTTTTTATAAAGCTTTAAATAAAGGATAATATGGCGAGCTCTGATAAGTATTTCGCCTACATTTGTTAGGTCATACGTATGGTGTTTAATTTTCTTTGTGATAATGATTGGTTAGCCGTAATGTCATCCCGAACGCGGTAAAGTCGGGCTAGATCGGCCACTGTGAACTCCTCTTTATCTGTGAAAGGCAATATCGATGAAAGTTCGGCATCGCTCAGCGCTGAGCTCAGACTTGCGAGGCACGAGAGTCGCCTGATGAGTCTTGCGGGGCGGTTGTGTCGGCCTTTGCCTTCCGCTGATCCACGAACCGCTCCCGTGCTGCTCGATCAAAAGCAACGGGAGCAGGATCTCACGCCAGTCCTCGATCGTGCCGTTGACGCCACCAATTTCCAGGCCGTCGTCCGCGTAGTGGATCTCCACCCTCTCATCACAACAGCCGCATTTGAGCAGATAGCGCGGCATTCTCTTGCCAACGCCATTCTTGTGGTACACACGAATCTGGGGCTGTCCAAAGCGAGAGGTATCGTAAAACCGGTTCGTCCGTTTCAGGACTTTCATCGGAATCTCCCTTGTCCCTGGCCTGGCCAACCCAGACCATGGATTGAAACGACCCCGATACAGCCTGGAGTCGTCAATCCTTTTTGGCTAGGTGCTCATAAGCCAGTTGGCCAGACCGGATTTGATTCTCCTTAGCCTTTCAGGAGCGATCTTTCCGATTGAGCCGACCAGAATGCTTTCGTCTACGACCGCCAGGCGGCCAACCCTGACCACGCTTGTGGCCTTCAGTCCGGAGGCAGAGAAGTCGGTGGCATCTTGATGAATGATTTCATCAAATCCTTCAACGTAGTGCCTGAGTTGCGATGAGATCATACAAATGAGCCAATCGCCGAACTGACCAGGGAGTCTTCCTATGAGCAAGGCCGGCCGCAGTTTTGCATCCAACTGATCTGTTTGTGGAAGCTTGAAGAGGACGATCTGACCGGATTTTCTCATTAGAAAGGTTCCCTCAAGTCATTGGCGGAATAGCTCGGGGTATCCTCATCTTCCATGCCACGCATGGCCAGCGAAAGAGACAGTCTGGCCGAAGTAAGTTCATTGTCTGGCGTGCTTTCTCGTTCCATTTTTGAGGCCAGGTATTGAACGAAATCCAGCACCTCTGCTTGGACTGGTTCCGGTAGCTTCTTTACCTCTTCGTATACTCTCTCACTTACTCTCATGGTATCCTCCATGGATAAGGTTAAGCCGTATTATATCACCTGGGCATGGTTTACAGGACGCTGAAAATTACCGTCAGCGGCACGCGGCTCTATGCGTGCCCGCTTCAGTCAGCCTGGGCAGTCTTCTACGGACTTTTCTTTTGCTTAAGCGTTGACTGGCTGCGCCCCCTGGCTACACTTCTCATAAGCGGTGCTTTCGTTCCGAGATGGACCTGCTTGACCGCCAGTTGGGGGTGGCGTAGGAGCCAACGAGGTAAACGGCAATGACCTTTGCCCTGATCTTCGGGTCGGCCTCAAGGCATGTTTTGAGTACCTCGCCAATAGATTTAAAAATTTCTTGCATGGATTGCCTCGCTTAGCCGGTGCTGACGCGGCGGCCCTGTCGAAGTATCATCGCTTTAATCAATCTTTTCTAACCACGAAGAGCACGAAGAAACACGAAGAAAACCATTTCCCATAATCTCTTTGATCTTCTTCGTGCTCTTCGTGTCCTTCGTGGTAAAAAAAGAAAATCTGCTCACGCGAAGGACTTTCAATTAATTCGCTCGGCGCTCTCGGCTGAACGCTCCCAGGCAAAACTAATTTTTTTATGGAAGCCAAGTGCTATTTTAAGTTATGTAAAACGTTTCTGAAATAAGTTTGTATACAGACGCAACAAACATTGACCTGAGGGCAGGTCGAGCATTGAGGGATCATCGATGAGATTAAAGGGAGCACAGATCTTTTTTGAAAGCCTCAAGAGGGAGGGTGTCGAGACCATTTTCGGGTTCCCCGGAGGGTCGGTCCTGGATGTGTATCATGAAATGCGCAACTATGGCATTCGGCACATTTTGGTGCGCCGCGAGCAGGGAGCAGCCCACATGGCGGACGGCTACGCGCGGGCCCCGGTCGCGTGGGCGTGTGCCTGGTGACCTCGGGGTCCGGGCGACCAACACCGTGACCGGGGTGGCCACGGCCAACATGGATTCGGTCCCCATTATCGTTTTTACGGGGCGGCTCCCGACCGCCATGATCGGCGACGACGCCTTTCAGGAGGTTGACATCATCGGCATCACCCGGCCGTGCACAAAACACAGCTACCTCGTGAGGGATGTCAACGATCTGGCAAGGACCATCAAGGAGGCTTTTTATCTGGCTCGGACGGGTCGCCCCGGCCCCATCGTGGTCGATTTGCCCAAGGATATGCTCCAGACCTATACCGAGTTTCGATACCCGAGAAAGGCGGACCTCCCGGGCTATCGTCCGACCCTCGATGCCCACATGGGGCAGATCAAAAAGGCCTACGAATCGATCAAGCAGGCCCCGGCGGCCGGTGATCTATGCGGGCGGCGACATCATCCACTCGCGCGCCCCGGAAGAACTCCGCCGGATTGCCGAGTTGCTCCAGATCCCGGTCACCAATACGCTGATGGGTCTGGGCACGTTACCATCCGTCGTCCCCGGTGCCGGCGGCAAAAGCAGGCTGCATCCCTTATGGCTGGGAATGCTGGGGATGCACGGAACCTATCGCGCCAATATGGCGGTCTCCAACTCGGACTTGTTGATCGCCGTCGGGGCCCGTTTCGACGATCGCGTCACCGGAAAAGTGGCGGGCTTTGCCCCGACGCCACGAAGATCCAGATTGATATCGATCCCACCAGTATGG